>NZ_JBFGFI010000051.1:0-21415 GCF_041579695.1 Halopseudomonas sp. | reverse complement strand
GCATATCCTCAACCGACTCGAGACAAACCTCCGGCAGATCCTCAGGCAGCTCTCCATCCTTGAGGCGATTACCAGCGGAACGATGCGCACTGGCTGCTGCCTCCTCACCATGGAAACGGGCGACCAGCTCTTCCGCCAGCTTGATCTTCACGTCCCGAGGGTTGCCGCCCTGATCTACCTCAGCGCGAAGCTGGCCGATTTCTTCCATGCTGCGGAAACTGAGCAACTCGAAGTAGCGCCACATCAGGGTGTCAGGCATCGAAACGATCTTGCTGTACATTTCCCCCGGCGCATCGTTGATGCCCACGTAATTACCGAGCGACTTGGACATCTTCTTGACGCCATCAAGACCTTCAAGCAATGGCATCGTCAATATGACCTGCGGCTCCTGTTCATATTGACGTTGCAGCTCGCGCCCCATCAGGAGGTTGAACTTCTGATCGGTACCGCCCAGCTCCACATCCGCCTGCATTGCCACCGAGTCGTAACCCTGCACCAGGGGATAGAGAAACTCGTGAATCGCAATCGACTGACCGCCCTTGTAGCGCTTGTCGAAATCATCACGCTCAAGCATCCGCGCGACAGTATACTTGCCGGCCAGCTGGATCATGTCTGCCGACGACATCTTGTCCATCCAGGTAGAGTTGAACATCACCTGGGTGAGCGCAGGGTCGAGAATCTTGAAGACCTGCTCTTTATAGGTCTCGGCATTATCCATAACCTGCTCACGGGTCAGCGGCAGGCGCGTCGCATTTTTGCCGGAGGGATCACCGATCATCCCGGTGAAGTCACCAATGAGGAAAAGCACCTGGTGACCCAGTTCCTGGAACTGACGCAGCTTATTGATCAGCACCGTGTGCCCGAGATGCAGATCCGGAGCAGTCGGATCGAAACCAGCCTTGATTCTCAGCGGCACACCACGCTCGAGCTTGGCTCTCAGCTCGCTTTCGACCAGAATTTCATCCGCGCCGCGCTTGATAAGCGCCAACTGCTCGTCGACCGGCTTCATAAATCCACAAATCCTGTTGTTGGGTGGGCAAAAAAGGGGACCAAACATACAACATTGATGACCAATTACAAGCTTGCAGGAGGTATGATTGTCAGAAAATGAGCACACGCCGCGCTGGAAAACTGACAGGCGGTGCCGCTGAAAGCTTGCTACTGAGCACTTTCAGTTATAATTTAGCAAGTTATTACACATACATAGAATCCACGACAAGAGCGCTTATGGCTTTCCACAAGACAAAATCGCCGCTTTACCCTAAAAGCCACCTGGTGGCTGCAAGCGGTATAGCAGCTGCGCTGAGCATCTTTCTGCTCGTTATCCCTACCACTGATGTCGAAGCTCGCAAGACATTTGTTCCCCTGGACCTGGAGACAGGACAGATAGGTGAGCCAACTCAGCGTGATAGCGTGCCTGCAGAGTTGGATGCCCTGATCAAGGAAACAGTCACATTTTCCTCTTCAGTGCCGACCAGCGGTCCTGAGCGTAAGACTGCTGGCATCTCTGAAAATATAGCCATCGATAATGAAAGCCCGCTGGTAATTACCGTCGATACGCCGGTGTCACCAACGCCGCCGGAATGGCAAACCGTGACCGTAGCCAGTGGCAATACGCTTTCCGTTATCTTCAGCGAAGTTGGACTCGGTGCTCAGACGTTGCACGCCGTCATCAACAGCAGTAAAGATGCCAAACGCTTTACCCGGCTCAAGGTCGGGCAAGTGCTGGAGTTCAAACTCGCCGACACCGGTGATCTGCTTGCGCTACGCTCCAAAGTAAGCGATCTGGAGACAATCCAGATCGATCGTGAGGATGACAGCTATACCTTCAGCAAGAATGTGATCGAGCCTGAAGTTCGCAGCCGCTTCGCCCGAGGCAACATAAGCAGTTCGCTTTTCCTCGCAGCCCAGGAAGCCGGGATGACTCACGGACTGACCATGGAAATGGCCAACATATTCGGCTATGACGTGGATTTTGCCCGCGACATTCGCAAAGACGACAATTTCGAAGTGATGTTCGAGGAGCTCCACGTCGGCGACAAGCGGGTCGGCACGAAGAACATTCTGGCCGCCCGGTTCACCAACAAGGGAAAAACGTTCACCGCGGTTCGCTATACCGACAAGAACGGCTACAGCAGCTACTACCGCGCTGATGGCACCAGTCTGCGCAAGGCGTTCATTCGTACACCGGTAGAGTTCGCCCGAATCAGCTCACGCTTCAACCCCAATCGTCGTCATCCGGTCCTGAACAAGATCCGCGCGCATAACGGCGTGGATTATGCGGCGTCCACCGGCACGCCTATCAAGGCAACGGGCGACGGGCGCATCGTCCACTTTGGCCGCAAGGGCGGCTACGGCAACACCATCATCGTCCAGCACGGGCAGAAATATAAAACTCTGTATGCGCATATGAGCCGTTACGCCAGCGGTCTACGGGCAGGCAGCAACGTCACCCAGGGCCAGATTATCGGCTATGTGGGCATGACCGGACTGGCTACCGGCCCTCACCTGCATTACGAGTTTCAGGTCAACGGTCGTCACGTCGATCCCCTGGGGATCGAACTGCCGGTATCGGATCCGGTTCCCAAGGGAGAGCGCACTGCATTCATGGCTATCAGCAACAAGATGATGGCCAGCCTGGATCGGCAGAACGACAACCAGCTGGCAGCGCTGGAGCCCTGATTGGCCAACCTATATGTCGGTATCATGTCGGGCACCAGCCTGGATGGTATCGACGTAGCACTGGTTGAGCTTTCGTCCCCCCAGCAGGCCCGACTGATCGATGCCTGCTGCATGACCTTTCCGCAATCTGTATACCAGGAACTGCTTGCTCTGTGCGCCCCAGGTGCCGATGAAATCCGGCGCGCGGGTGTGGCTGGCCAAAGCTGGGCGAAGCTGGCAGCCGAGGGGGTCAACCAACTTCTGGAGCGGAACACGCTGCAACCGGAGCAGGTAACCGCCATCGGCAGTCACGGACAAACCATCCGCCACCATCCAGAACTGGGATTCAGCAGCCAGATAGGAGCGCCAGCCCTGCTTGCCGAATTGACCCGCATCAGTGTCATTAGCGATTTTCGCAGCAGGGATCTTGCCGCGGGGGGTGAAGGGGCGCCATTGGTACCCGCGTTCCATGAATGGCTGTTGCGCTCGCCAGACCAGCCAAGAACCCTGGTCAACATTGGTGGCTTTGCCAACCTGACCGTACTCGAACCAGAACGACAGGTCCTCGGTTTCGACAGCGGGCCCGGGAACGTGCTGATGGATCACTGGATTCGGCTGCACCATGCCCGGCCCTATGACAGCGACGGAGACTGGGCCCGCACCGGCAAGGTATCGGCAAGCCTGCTCGACCTCATGCTCAGCGACCCGTATTTCCAGCGCAGGGGACCGAAAAGCACCGGGCGAGAGTATTTCCACTCGTCCTGGCTGGAGCAAAAGCTGGCTCTTCTGCCTGCAGCGCTACCACCTGAAGACGTTCAGGCCACGTTATTGGAGCTCACCGCTCGAACAATAGCCCTTGGCGTGCAGAACAGTGCGCCGGCGACGAATAGTGTGTTTGTGTGTGGTGGCGGCGCCAGAAACAGGCTGCTGCTTGAGCGCCTGCAGGAACTGCTGGGTACGATGCCCGTAGCGACGACTTCGCAACTGGGAGTTGATCCTGACTGGATGGAAGCGATTGCGTTTGCCTGGCTGGCATGGCGCTGTCTGAATTTACTACCGGGCAACCAACCAGCCGTTACTGGCGCTTCAGGCGCCCGGATTCTTGGCGCTCATTATCCCGCCTGACCCTCGCAGAGCGGCCAGGTCAGATGGAAAAGGAGGAACCGCAGCCACAGGTGGTTGCTGCATTGGGGTTGTTGATCACAAAGCGAGACCCTTCAAGGCCTTCCTGATAATCCACTTCAGAGCCGGCAAGGTACTGAAAGCTCATCGGATCGACCACCAGCTTCACACCTTCGCGCTCGACAATGGTGTCGTCCTCGGCCAACTCGTCATCAAAGGTAAATCCGTACTGGAAACCGGAGCAGCCGCCGCCAGTGACGAACACACGCAGGCTCAACCGCTCATTACCCTCTTCATCGATCAAGGCCTTGACCTTGGATACGGCGGTATCGGTAAACAATAACGGGGAGGGAGTAAAAACTTCAGCAGTCGACATATAACCTCCAGCGACAGGTGCAACGGCACAACAGGTCGAGCATTATCCGTTTCCCGACTCTTTTGGTCAACTATTCATCCTGACTGGCGCGCGCAGCTATTTGCGCAATCGGCGTTACCGTCGCCGTCTCACTCAAAAGATTTAGCGTGCCGCTAACTTGCGCGCCCATGAGCATTTCGATGAACCGGTAATAGAGACTGCCGTTGATACGCGCTTTCGCATCCAGCTCCAGATGCTCGCCGGCATGAACGTCGCCGGTCACTTCCCCATTGATCAGGACGTTAGGCGCCTTGATCACGCCTTCAACCCGACCATGCTCGCTGATCCGCACTACGCCCTGCTCGGCATCGATGTTGCCGACAATTCGCCCGTCTATCTGCAGTACACCGGAGAAAATGATATCGCCGTTGATCTCCGCATCCTGAGCGATGATAGTGGTCTTGCCACTGAATTTGCCGATGTCCATTTTCTTGTGCTTGTCTGTTCCCCACATCAGGGTGTTGCTCCTGTGGCTGTCCATTCGAATGATCGCTCGACTACAGTCGAGCCGTTCTGCACTGCCTGCAATTCTACCCGTAAAGGCTCAAAGCCCTCGGGCAACAGCAGCTCGGAATCTTCACCGGCAGCAGGAACCACCTGGAAATAGCGAAAATCCAATACGATGCCTGCCGAGTCGTCAGCCTCGGTAAGATCCGCAAGCGGTAAGCTAGTCATTGTGCCGTCTTGCAGCCCATGAACCTGCATGAGCAATTGCGCCTGGAAGGTATCCTCTTCATCACCTACCCGGCTCACCATGATCTTGTAGCGAAAGCGATCGGGATCCTCCGTCGGCTGCAACTCAAAAGCCTGGATGCGGACGCCCGGTGACGCCGCTGTCGGCACCAGGGCTCCCTGATACTGCGCGATGTCCTGCTGGAGATGAAACAACTGCTGCTCCAGCTCCTGCACCATACCGCGATTTTCGGTAACCGACTCGACGGCGACCAGCAGGTCCACTTCCAGCTGTTGAGCGCGCTCACGCGCCGCAGTCAACTCAACC
This sequence comes from Halopseudomonas sp., assembly GCF_041579695.1. GTDB lineage: Bacteria > Pseudomonadota > Gammaproteobacteria > Pseudomonadales > Pseudomonadaceae > Halopseudomonas. The sequence continues at coordinate 16,217 of NZ_JBFGFI010000051.1, read as the reverse complement.
AGCAATTCTTCTCGCTGCAACAGCAGCCTGTCACGCTCCTGCGCGATGCCCGCTTGAGAGTTCAGGCCGGCGTGCCAGGCCTGCCAGGCGGCCGCGGGAATCGCCAGCACCAGCGAGAGGACGCCAACGATCTTCAACCAACCGAGCAGCTTCGACTTGCGCGGCATGAGCACGATACTGTGTTCGCGCAATGGCCGCCGACGCTTGAAGCCGAGCATCAGGGCATGAGCGCAGGATGGGACAGTCCTGCTGTCTCATCGAATCCAAACGCAATATTCATGTTCTGCACCGCCTGGCCTGAAGCGCCCTTGACCAGATTGTCGATAACCGACAGGACCACTACCTGATCCCCGCCCTGCGGACGGTGAACCGCTATCCGGCACACATTGGCGCCACGGACGCTGCGTGTTTCCGGATGACTTCCGGCCGGCATCACGTCAACAAAAGGCTCGCTTGCATAGCGGCTTTCAAACAGTGCCTGAAGATCTACCGAATGGTCCGTCACTGTAGCGTGCAGGGTGGCGTGTATGCCCCTTGTCATAGGTGTCAGGTGTGGCACAAAGGTCAGTCCGACTGCACCTCCGGCAGCGGTCTGCAAGCCCTGACGAATCTCCGGCAGGTGACGGTGACCGGCAACACCGTATGCCTTCATGCTTTCGGTCGCCTCGCAGAAAAGCGACCCGACACTGGCGCCGCGTCCGGCACCACTGACCCCGGATTTACAGTCGGCAATGATGCGGTCATTATCCGTCAGGCCCGCCTCGATCAAGGGCAGCAAGCCCAGCTGGACCGCGGTCGGATAGCAGCCTGGCACAGCAATCAGCCGGGCGCTGCGGATGGTCTCTCGATTGACTTCGGGCAACCCGTATACGGCCTGATCAAGCAGCTCCGGTGCTCCGTGGGGCTGAGCATACCAGCGACTCCACTCGGCCGCGTCGCGCAAACGAAAATCGGCGGAAAGGTCGATAATCCGTGTGCCGGTCGCCAGTAATTCCGCGGCCATGGCATGCGCGACCCCGTGGGGGGTCGCAAAGAACACGACATCACACTTTCCGAGTGCTTCAGTATCCGGCACGCTGAAGCACAACTGGTCGTAATGACCGCGCAGGTTGGGGTACATGTCTACAACACGGATACCGGTTTCCGAGCGGGAGGTGATCACCTCGACATGGGCCTGCGGATGCTGAGCGAGAAGCCGGAGCAACTCCACACCTGTGTAGCCGGTTCCACCTACTATGCCGATCTTGATCATCTTTACTTCCCGAATCGTTTGAGCATGACTGGTAATTGATAACCCCCTATCATAAAAGCGCTGACGCAAATTACCAGCACTCACTGCCTCGTAACGAGGCTCAGACCCTATTCAAAAGGAGTGCAGCGTGTACCTGTGGATCAAGGCATTTCATATCATTGCCGTCGTGACCTGGTTCGCCGGCCTGTTCTATCTGCCCCGCCTGTTCGTGTACCACGCGCAGAGCGAGGACAACGTCAGCAATGAACGCTTCAAGACCATGGAACGCAAACTCTATCGAGGCATCATGCTGCCGTCCATGGTTGTGGCCATTGCGCTGGGTATCTGGTTGCTGATCCTCGTTCCCGCCTGGCTGACCCAGGGCTGGATGCACGCCAAGCTGAGCCTGGTAGTCGCACTGCTGGTCTATCACTTCACCTGCGCAAGGATGCTCAAAGGATTCGCGGCTGACCGCAATACCCGTTCGCACGTATTCTATCGCTGGTTCAACGAGGCGCCGGTGCTGGTGCTTGTCGCCGTAGTGATACTGGTCGTGGTCAAGCCCTTTTAACCGGCCATTACTGCCCGCTCCCGGCCCCACTCGCGTAGCGCCTGCAACCGCTCGGCCATCACCACCGACAGAGGCGAGGTCTGTGCCAGTGCCGCCTGCAAATGGGTGCCCGTGACGCTCTGCTGTCGGGCAGAGGCGGCATATACCGCAGCGACGACAGCCTGCTCTATCTCCGCTCCGGAGAAACCTTCACTGGCCTGAGCCAACGCGGGAAGATTGAAGCCGTCGACATCCAGACCGCGCTTGTGCAGATGGATACGCAGAATTTCCTCACGCACGGAACCGTCAGGCAGGTCGATGAAGAACATCTCGTCAAGCCTGCCTTTGCGGATCAGTTCAGGCGGCAGCTGGCTGACGTCGTTTGCAGTGGCGACCAGAAAGACGCGGCTGCGGCGCTCCGACATCCAGGTCAGCAGCGTGCCTAGCAGGCGGCGCGATACGCCCTGGTCATTGCCATCGGGTGCCAGGCCTTTTTCAATCTCGTCGATCCACAGGACACAGGGCTCCATGCAGTCCGCCATCTGCAGGGCCTCGCGCAGATTTTTCTCGGTTTCGCCAATATATTTGTTATACAGCGCGGCGAAATCCAGCCGTAGCAGTGGCAGTCCCCAGACACCAGCGACCGCTTTGGCGGCCAGACTCTTGCCAGCGCCCTGAACACCGACCAGCATGACGCCCCTGGGTGCGTCCTTGATGGTTCCGGTGCCGAGAAATGCCGCCTGTCGCTCCATCAACCAGCGCTTGAAATGCAGCAGCCCGCCGACCTCGGCGAAATGCGCAGTATCCTGCTCGAAGCTCAACACGCCCTGCATGTCGAGCAGACTGAATTTTGCCTTGTTCAGCGCCGGCACATCCTCCTGGGTAATAGCGCCGTCATCAGCGATCAGCTTACGGGCCAGCCGGCGGGCCTCTTCGTGCGTGGTGCCGCGCAGATTGCGCACCACCTGCTCCAGCGTGCGGCTGTCGGTACGCACCTTGATGCCCTGATTCTGTTCAGTCCAACTGGCGGCCTCCTCACGGATTATGGCCGACAGCTGTTCGTCGGAGGGCATGCTCAGCTCAACGCGAGCGGCCAGGCGGCTGAGCTCCGGCGGAAGCTTGAGCTGGTGACTCACCAGCATGACGGTTGGCGCCCGGGAATCGGTATTCATCGCGAGCAGCTTGAGAAGGCGCACTACCTTGAAGTTATCCAGGAACGGGTGCAGGTCGCAGAATACATAGATGGACTGCTGCGTGTCGTCACGCGCGCACTGCAGGGCCTTTTCCGGATCACAGGTATCGGTTTCGTCTATTTCCGCGCCGAATCCGAGTCGCCGCAGACCGTCGACCTGATCCCAGGTGTACCAGGTGCGGGCGCGCTTGACCGCCAGCGAGGCCATGGTTTCCAGCACCCGCGGCTCTTCCCAGCTTTCGGTGATGATCAGTTTTACCCGGCTGTCGAGCAACAGTCCCAGATCATGGATATCGTTTTTCACTCGCGAATCCTTTTGCAGCAGTTCGATGTGATGCCATTCTAGCCTGACATGGTTACACTGGAAGCACTTTCAAGATCAGCCAAGGAGTAGCGTGTGGACTGTCTATTCTGCAAGATCGTCGAGGGCAAGATTCCGGCGAAGAAAATCTATGAAGATGATCAGGTCATCGCTTTCGAGGACATCAATCCCCAGGCCCCGGTGCACTTTCTGGTCATTCCGAAGAGACACATAGCCAGTTTGATCGATCTGACCGAAGACGACCGGGAACTGGTCGGTCACATGGTTTTCGCTGCACAGAAAGTGGCCCGCGAACAGGGCTGCGAAAAAGGCTTCCGCACCGTGTTCAACTGCAATGAAGATGGAGGCCAGACGGTCTACCATATCCATCTGCATGTGCTGGGCAAGCGGCAGATGACCTGGCCCCCCGGCTGATCCAATGCCACGCGGTGCGCCTGCAGCGCCCGATACCGAGCCTACGTACAGGAGTCATAATGAACTCACCCCGCCGCTACAGCTTTCTCGACCGCCTGCTGACCCAGGCCGACCAGTCTCTGCGTACGCTGGTGCCGGGCGCTGCCCAGGCGAACCGCCCATCGCCCTCCCAGCACATGCCCAATGTGCCGCTAGACGAGACAGAGCGTCAGCACATCGCCGGACTGATGCGCATCAACCACACCGGTGAAGTCTGCGCCCAGGCGCTGTATCAGGGTCAGGCGCTGACCGCCAAGTTGCCGGATGTGCGGGCCAAGATGGAGCATGCAGCCGCCGAGGAAATCGACCACCTGGCGTGGTGCGAGCAGCGGCTGAAAGAACTGAAGAGCCAGCCGAGTGTATTCAACCCGCTGTTCTACGGTCTGTCTTTCGGCATGGGCGCGGCGGCAGGACTGATCAGCGACAGGATCAGTCTGGGGTTCGTCGCCGCTACAGAACAACTGGTCGAGCGGCATCTGGACGATCACCTGACCCAGTTGCCCGAGGAGGACATCAAGTCGCGGGCGATTCTGGAGCAGATGCGCATCGACGAGATAGAGCACGGCGCCCAGGCGCTGGAAGCTGGCGGCATGATCTTTCCGGAGCCGGTCAAGGCAGCAATGACGCTGCTGTCCGGCGTCATGACCAAGGCCACCTACAAGCTCTGAGCCGCCCCGCTCCCAGGAGCGACAGGTGTGCCCGTGATCAGTCTACTTCGACTATCTCATACTCGTGCGTGATCTCGACGCCAGCTCGGCCGAGCATGATCGACGCCGAGCAGTATTTTTCCGCTGACAGTTCGACCGCTCTTTTAACCTGCGCTTCCTTGAGCTGCTTGCCGCTAACCACGAAACGCACGTGGATACGGGTGAACACCTTGGGCTCACTCTCGGCGCGCTCGGCCTCGAGCGAAACCTGTACATCGCGGATATCCTGGCGGGATTTCTTCAGAATACTGACCACGTCATAACTGGCACAGCCGCCAAGACCAATCAGCACGGTCTCCATCGGACGTACGCCCATGTTGCGTCCGCCCGCTTCCGGCGGGCCATCCATCACTATGGTATGGCCACTACCTGATTCGCCCAGGAACATGGCGCCGTCCACCCACTTGATTTGCGCTTTCATCTACATCTCCGGCAGGACATTCTGAGGCCCAGAAGAATACCACAGGCTTTTACGGCAGAGTCTTGCACTGGTCATCATCGTAAAAACTGGACATAATCGCGTTTGGTCTCGATTTGAGGCTTACACAATTGCTCCGGCATCACCGATTCGCTCGACAGGATACCTACATGGTCGTAACCGCCCTGACGCCCCGAATAAAAAATCTCGACAGCTATCTGGCTCATTGTCACCTGCGCAGCTTCAACTCCCGCAGCACTATCCTGCACGCAGGAGACCGGTCGGACAGCCTGTTCTATATCATCAAGGGCAGCGTCACCATCCTGATCGAAGATGAGCAGGGCCGTGAAATGATCATCGCCTACCTTAACCAGGGGGATTTTTTTGGCGAGATGGGCCTGTTCGACGAAGGCAGGGCGCAGCAGGACCGAAGCGCCTGCGTTCGCGCAAAAACCGAGTGCGAAGTGGCGGAAGTCAGCTACAGCAAATTTCGCGAGCTCAGCCAGCAGGATCCCGACCTGTTCATTGCCGTGGGACGGCAGATGGCCGACCGGCTACGCAACACCACCCGCAAGGTTGGCGACCTGGCCTTTCTCGACGTGACCGGCCGGGTCGCCCGCACCCTGCTCGACCTGTGCCGCCAGCCCGATGCGATGACTCACCCCGATGGCATGCAGATCAAGGTCACGCGCCAGGAGCTGGGGCGCATCGTCGGTTGCTCACGGGAAATGGTCGGCCGCGTTCTGAAGACCCTTGAAGAACAGGATCTGATCCATGTGAAGGGCAAGACGATGGTGGTCTTCAACACCCGCTGAGAGACTGCAGCCCGGAAGCCGCTGATGTACAATCGCCCCTTAATTCCAATCTCGGCGAGGCGACTATGGGCTTGAACAATCAGTGGATGCAGCGTGACCTGTCCGTACTCTGGCACCCATGCACCCAGATGAAAGATCACGAGCACATGCCGGTCATTCCGATCCAGCGCGGCGAAGGCGTATGGCTGCATGACTTCGAAGGCAACCGGTACCTGGACGCGGTCAGCTCCTGGTGGGTCAACATCTTCGGCCACGCCAACCCCTATATCAACCAGCGGATCAAGGATCAGCTCGACAGCCTCGAGCATGTGATACTCGCCGGCTTCAGCCACCAGCCGATCATTGAGCTGTCTGAGCGCCTGGTCGATATCACTCCTGCACCGCTGACCCGCTGCTTCTATGCCGATAACGGCTCGTCGTGTATCGAAGTAGCCCTGAAGATGAGCTTTCATTACTGGCTCAACACCGGCAAGCCCGAGAAGAAGCGTTTTATCACGCTATCCAACAGTTACCACGGCGAAACCCTGGCAACCCTGTCTGTAGGCGACGTGGCTCTGTACAAAGAGACTTATGAGCCGCTACTCATGAGCGTGATCACAGTGCCCTCCCCCGACTGCCATGAGCGCGAAGAAGGCGTCAGCTGGGAAGAGCACAGCCGCATGATGTTCGAGCACATGGAGCGCGCTCTGGAGGAAAACCACAAGGAAGTAGCCGCCGTGATTGTCGAGCCGCTGATCCAGTGTGCTGGCGGCATGCGCATGTATCATCCGGTGTATCTCAAGCTGCTGCGCGAGGCCTGTGACCGCTATGATGTGCATCTGATCCACGACGAGATCGCCGTCGGTTTTGGTCGCACCGGTAGCCTCTTCGCCTGCGAGCAGGCCGACATCAGCCCCGACTTTCTCTGTCTGTCCAAGGCGCTTACCGGTGGCTATCTGCCGATGGCGGTCTGTATGACCACCGACAAGATGTACGAGGCTTTTTACGACGACTACGTGACCATGCGCGCTTTTCTGCACTCACACAGCTATACCGGCAACCCACTGGCCTGCGCTGCAGCGCTGGCGACCCTGGACCTGCTCGAGCGGGACAACGTGATCGAGGCTAACAAGTCCCTGTCGGCGCACATGGCGCGCGCCACCGCCCACTTCGTCGACCATCCAAACGTGGCCGAGGTCCGTCAGACCGGCATGGTCCTGGCTATCGAAATGGTCAAGGACAAGGCCAACCGCACACCCTACCCTTGGCAGGAGCGGCGTGGCATTCGCGTGTACGAGCATGCACTGAAGAACGAAGCGCTGCTGCGTCCGCTGGGCAGCGTGGTGTATTTCATGCCGCCCTATGTAATTACCCCGGATCAGATAGACCACCTGGCCAGCGTCGCCTGGGAAGGCATCCAACTGGCCACGCGGGACTGACGGTGCGCGTCTCACGCTTCCACCTCGATACGCCACTGGAGATCGGCGAGCATCGACTCGACGGTGACCTGGCGCATTACATAGGCCGGGTCCTGCGCCTCGCGCCCGGTGCGCCGATACAGGTATTCAATGGCTCCGGGCAGGAATGGCCCGGAGAGATTGTCGATGTTGCCAAGCGGCAGGTGACGGTCCGCCTGGACGCTCCACTGGCGGGACTTGCCGAGTCGCCGCTACGCGTGCACCTGGGGCAGGCAATGTCCCGCGGCGAACGCATGGATTGGGCGATTCAGAAAGCCGTGGAACTGGGTGCAAACGAAATCACCCCGCTGTTTACCGAACGCTGCGAGGTCAAGCTGCAGGGTGAGCGCGCCGACAAGCGCCAGGCCCACTGGCAGCAGATCGCGGTCAGCGCCTGCGAACAATGTGGTCGCAGTGTGGTGCCCACCGTGCACCCGCCCATTGCGCTGGATGCCTGGCTGAGCAGCCTGCAAGCGGACCTCAAGCTGGTACTGCACCACCGCACCGAACAAAGCCTGGAAGCCTTAAAGCGTCCGCACGATCTCGCGCTGCTGATTGGCCCAGAGGGCGGTCTGAGCCCTGAAGAAATCGACCGGGCGCAGTCCAGCGGCTTTCAGTCCGCGCGTTTTGGCCCGCGCGTGCTGCGCACCGAAACGGCTCCGGTCGCAGCACTTACGCTCGCCCAGTATCTGTGGGGCGACTTATCCTAGCAGGGGCACGCATAGAATATGGGCAACGACCAGAGCAACCTGATTCAAAGGCTTAATAGCCAATGCCTGTGTATCAGCCTGGATCAGCAGGCACTCCGTCAGGCGCTAGCGTCACAGACCGACCAATCAGATCTTTTCGACTTGCTTCAGGAGCGCTGCCCGACGGTATTTGCCGCCCGCCCGGTGTTCGTATCGCCCGCGCATATGTTGCGGATGCGGGAACTGATAACCGCGATCGAGTCGGTCATCGCCTTGCCCGCCTACCGCCAGGCAGTGCTCGCCGATGTTCCAGCCGTTGCCACGCATACCTCAGGGGCTCGCGGCGTCTTCATGGGCTACGATTTTCACGTCACCGAGGACGGTTTCGGGCTGATAGAGATCAACACCAATGCCGGCGGCGCCATGCTGAACGCACTGATGGCGCGCGCCCAGCGTGCCTGCTGCCCGGAAGTGGCAGGCCTGGTACCGCCACCCGCGCTGGCGGAAAGGTTCGAAGCCGACATCGTCTCGATGTTTCGCCAGGAATGGGCGCTGTCCGGGAAGACCCGTCCGCTGCAAAGCATTGCAATTGTCGATGCCCAGCCCAGGGATCAGTATCTGTATCCAGAATTCATGCTGTTCCGTCGGCTGTTCGAAAAACAGGGTATTCAGACAGTGATCGCGGACCCTGCGGAGCTTGAGCTACGCAGCGGCCAGCTCTGGCACGGCGATCTGGCGATTGACCTGGTGTACAACCGGCTGACCGATTTTCTGCTCGAAGCGCCTGCCAACGGGCACCTGCGCCAGGCACATCTGACCGATGCCAGCGTGCTGACACCCCACCCCCAGGCTCACGCACTCTATGCGGACAAGCGCAATCTGGTTCTGTTGAGCAGCGAAGAGCACCTGAAACGCCTGGGGGTACCGGACGAGACCCGCTCGATTCTGCTCGCTGGTATACCGCATACCCGGAAAGTACACCGCGATCAGGCGGACCTCCTCTGGCCTCAGCGCAAGGGCCTGTTCTTCAAGCCCGCAGCTGGCTATGGAAGCCGCGCGGCCTATCGCGGCGACAAGATCACGCGGCGCGTCTGGGAAGAGATTCTCGCCGGCGATTATGTCGCCCAGGCCCTGATAGCGCCGGGTGAGCGTGCGCTGTCCGACGGCGAATCGCCGCAGGTACTGAAATTCGACCTGCGCAACTACACCTATGACAGCCAGGTACAGTGGGTGGCGGCCCGCCTTTACCAGGGGCAGACCACCAATTTCCGCACACCCGGCGGCGGCTTCGCCCCGGTCTACCCAGGCCCATCCAAGGGCGGTGAGTTTGGCTGAGCCGGGCGGCGCATCATTAGGTAGGCCACCGGCAACACGAACAGCGACAGCAGCGGTGCGGTGATCATCCCGCCCACCATCGGTGCGGCGATACGACGCATTATTTCGCTGCCTGTGCCGCTGCCCAGCAGAATCGGCATCAGTCCGGCGATAATCACCGCCACCGTCATTGCCTTGGGTCTGACGCGCTGCACGGCACCCTCGCGGATCGCATCGATCAGCGAACGTTCATTGGTCAATCCCGCCTCGAGCCGCTCCTTTCTCGCATTGGTCAGGTACAGCAGCATGATCACGCCGAATTCGGCGGCCACGCCCGCCAGGGCAATAAAGCCCACACCGGTCGCGACGGACAGATTGTAGCCCAGCAGGTAGAGAAACCACACACCGCCAGTCAGCGCGAACGGGAGGGTGGCCATGATCAGCAGGGCTTCGTCGAAGCGCTGGAAGGTCAGGTAAAGCAGCACAAAGATAATCAGCAGCGTGGCAGGCACTACCAGCCTGAGTTTGGCGTTGGCACGTTCCATGAACTCGAACTGGCCGGAATAGCTGATGCTCATGCCCGATGCCAGGTCCACTTCACTGGCGATACGCGATTTCAGGTCGGCTACCACCGCGGCCATGTCCCGGTCACGCACGTCGACATAGACCCAGCCGGTCAGCCGCCCGTTTTCACTCTTGAGCATGGGCGGTCCGTCGCTGATACCGATCTCAGCCACCGTGCCCAACGTGATCTGGCTCCCCTGGGGTGTATAGATCGGTAATTGGCGCAGCTCGGTCAACGAGTCGCGCCATTCGCGGGGATAACGCAGGCTGATCGGATAGCGCGCCAGGCCCTCTACTGTTTCGCCTATTGTCGCGCCACCTATCGCCCCGGCGACGATAGCCTGGACGTCGGCGATATTCAGGCCGTAGCGCGCGGCGCCGGCACGATCAATATCGACATCGATATAGCGGCCGCCGGTAAGTCGCTCGGCGATCGCCGAACTGACACCCTGGACATCCTTGGCGATCTTTTCGACCTCCTGCGCCACGCGGTCGATCTGCGTCAGCTCGGAGCCATATACCTTGACGCCAATCGGACTCTTGATCCCGGTAGCCAGCATGTCGATCCGATTGCGAATTGGCGGAATCCACAGATTGGCCAGGCCGGGCACCTGAACGGCCTGGTCCAGCTCCTCGACCAGCTTCTCCGGCGTCATGCCTTCACGCCACTGATCCCGGGGCTTGAACTGGATCGTTGTCTCGAACATGGTCAACGGCGCCGGATCGGTCGCGGTGTCTGCACGCCCGGCCTTGCCGAACACCCGTTCGACTTCCGGCACCGACTTGATCATCCGGTCGGTGCGCTGCAGCAATTCAGAGGCCTTTTGTGGAGATAGCCCCGGCAATGCCGTGGGCATGTAGAGCAGGTCGCCCTCATCCAGCGGCGGCAGGAACTCACCCCCCAGTTGACTGGCCGGCCAGATGCCGCTGAGAAAGATCGCCACAGCTACAGCAATCGTCGTTTTCGGCCAGCGCAGCACCGCATCCAGCGCCGGTTGGTAGACCCGGATCAAGCCCCGGCTGACCGGGTTGCGATCCTCGGCCGGGATCTTGCCGCGAATCCAGTAGCCCATGAGCACCGGCACCAGCGTGACCGCCAGACCGGCAGAGGCGGCCATCGCATAGGTCTTGGTGAAGGCCAGAGGGCCGAACAACCTGCCCTCCTGCGCCTCCAGCGTAAACACCGGAATGAACGACAAGGTGATAATCAGCAAACTGAAAAACAGCGCCGGCCCGACCTCGACAGCAGCATCGGTAATCACTTTCCAGTGAGCTTCGCCCTTGAGCTGCTGATCGGGGTTGCGCCGGTGCCAGGCTTCGATGTGCTTGTGCGCGTTCTCGATCATCACGATCGCAGCGTCCACCATCGCACCGATCGCGATCGCGATACCGCCCAGGGACATGATGTTGGCATTGATGCCCTGGCGCTGCATGATGATGAACGCGATCAATATACCCACCGGCAACGACACGATCGCTACCAGCGACGAGCGCAGATGCCAAAGAAACAGAAGGCATACCAGAGCCACCACGATGAACTCTTCGATCAGCTTGTGACTGAGGTTCTTCACGGCGCTGTCGATCAGTTCGCTACGGTCGTAGGTGGTGACGATCTCTACGCCCTCCGGCAAGCCTTTCTTCAGTTCTTCCAGCCGGGTCTTGACCGCGGCAATGGTCTCCCGGGCATTCTTGCCGCTGCGCAGGATGACCACGCCACCGACGACCTCCCCCTCGCCATCGAGTTCGGCTATCCCCCGGCGCATTTCCGGCCCCAGGCGAATCTGCGCGACGTCACCGAGGGTAATCGGTGAGCCGCTGGTGCCCAGGCGCAGCGGAATACTGCGAAAATCGGCAATCGATTGCAGATAGCCGGAGGCGCGCACCATGAACTCGCTCTCGGCGAGTTCCAGCACGCTGCCGCCGGTCTCTCGGTTGGCCTGGTCAATCGCACTGGCGACTTGCTGCTGGGTCACCCGCTGGTTTGCCATGCGTACCGGATCAAGTACGACCTGATACTGCTTGACCATGCCACCAATGGGCGCGACCTCTGCCACATTGGGCAAAGTTTTCAACTCGTAGCGCAGGAACCAGTCCTGCAGGGAGCGCAGCTGCGCCAGGTCGTGCTGGCCGGTGCGATCTACCAGCGCGTACTGGAAGATCCAGCCGACCCCGGTGGCGTCCGGTCCGAGCGCCGGTTTGGCGGCGTCGGGGAGGCTGCTTTGTACCTGGCTCAGGTACTCGAGCACACGCGAGCGAGCCCAATACAGATCGGTGCCGTCTTCAAACAGCACGTACACATAGCTGTCGCCGAAAAACGAATAGCCTCTTACGGTTTTCGCCCCTGGCACGGACAGCATCGTCGTGGCCAGCGGATAGGTCACCTGATTCTCGACGATCTGCGGTGCCTGTCCGGCATAAGGCGTGCGGATGATCACCTGTACGTCGGACAGATCCGGCAGCGCATCGATCGGTGTGTTCTGTACCGACCAGGCGCCCCAGGCGATCGCAAACAGCGTCGCCAGCAGTACCAGGAATCGGTTGGCCACGGACCAGCGGATAGTTGCAGCAATCATGGCTGAGCCTCCAGCTTATCGATCCGCTCGATCGTCAGACCTTCCTCACTTTCGCGTACACCGACCCGAACCCGGTCGTCCTCTTCCAGGTCCTCGAGCAATGCCGGATCGGCAAAGGGGAAGCCCATGGTCATGCCGGGCATGTTCAGAGTCGGAAAGGGACCGTGGTCGAGGAAGATCATGTCGTCTTCAATGCCGACGATGGTGCCCTCCGCCTCATGCAGCGCAGACGCCGGCGGTGTCAGAGGATCTGCGGGCGCAGCAGTCAGACCGCGCAGACTGGCTTCGGAATCGAGTAGAAACTGGCCCGAGGCGACAACCTGCTGACCCTCCTCCAGCCCTTCCAGCACGACAGTCTTGTCTGCTGTCTCTCGGCCGGTGCGCACCGCGACCGGCCGGTAGCGTCCACCCTCTTCGGCCACCATCACCAGCGTGCGTTTGCCGGTGCGAATCAAGGCTTCACTAGGGACCAGCAGCGCCTCATCTTCCTGCCGGTCCATGGCTACCTCGGCCGTCATACCCGGCCGCAATTTCTGCCGGTGATTATCGAGCTCGACCCGTACCTGCACCGTCCGGCTGTCGAGACTGGCCTGGGGCAGTATTGCCGCAATAGTGCCCTCCAGCGTTTCGCCCGGGAACGCCGGCAAACGCGCATCGATAGTCTGCCCCGCCTCCAGACCGGCAACCTGGGCCTCGGGCACTTCGATTACCAGCCACACCGTATCCAGTCCGTTGATACGCGCCAGCGTGGCGCCGGCAGAAAGCGTCATGCCCTCGCGCACATCGAGACTCTGCACCACGCCCGCAATCGGGCTTTTCAGAGTCCAGATCAGCTGCACCTGGCCACGGGTCTCCTGCTGGAGGATCAGTTCTTCCGGCATTCCGGCCAGACGCATCCGCTGGCGCGCGGCGGCCAGCAATTCCGGCTCGCCGAGACCGCGCAGCGCCAGATATTCCTCCTGCGCCGCCACCCATTGCGGTACCAGAAGATCGGCGAGCGGCGCGTTCTGCTCGACCATATCCTGCGGCGCAAGAGCGTAAACACGCTCGACAAAGCCACCGCTGCGGGCCTGCACAATGGCCACATCACGCTGGTTGAATGTCAGCTGTCCGGTGGCCTCGATGCGTATTCTTACCGGCTCGCGGGTGACGGTCGCCAGGCGCATGCCCAGGTTCTGCATGATGCCGGGATCGATCCGCATCGTCGCTGGGCCATCGCCCTCTGCATCCTGCTCGACGTAGCGGGGCACCAGATCCATATCCATGAATGGTGAAGGCCCGGGTTCATCGAAACGTTGCTGGGGATACATCGGGTCGTACCAATAGAGCACTTCGCGGTCCTCATCTGCCTGCTGGGCAGGTAGCGAAATGGGTGCCAGCATGATCGGCACGCTCAGCAACAGGACAATCCGTCTGAATAGGTGGTTCATGGTCGGTCAGCTCCAAAGGCAAAGTAGAGGCGGGCGTTGCTCAAGGAGCGGTCCCGGGCGAGATCAATGTGACGCAAGCGGGCGGCAATCAGCTGTTCGCGGGCCCGAATCACTGCGCCGAGTTCGCCTTTGCCAGCGCGATAGTCGGCCATGGCCAGTTCAACTTTTTCTTCTGCCAACGGCACAAGGGTCCGCTCCGAACGCTCCAGCGTACTTTCCAGACGCTGGTATTCGGCGAGTTCATCGGTCAGTTCGAGCTGATAGCGACGTGCCACGTCCTGGCGCTGCGCATCTACCTGAGCCAGCCCGGCACGCTCGGCTTCGATTGCCGGATCCTGTCTGGAGGCAGTAAACACGGGCAAATCAAAAGTCACGCTGAGGCTGACCATGTCGCCGAATTCGCGGCTGCGCCGGAGATAGTCGACCCCCCAGCTCCAGTCCGCTTTCTTTTCCGCCAGGGCACCATGGACCTGTGCCTCCGCCTGCCGGGTCAGCGGATCGAAGAGCTGTATCTGTGGATGGCGTTGCAGGTTATTGCGGTACTCATCAGCTGCCACCGGCCAGCGCGGCCATCCACCGCTCAACGGCTCGTCCGCACGCTTACCGACCCAGCGCCAAAGCTGCGCACGCGTGCTTACTTCCTCGCGCAACAGGGCGTCCTCGGCATCAGCGAGTACTGCCGCTTCCTGACGGGGCGCCACGCTGTCGGCGGCCAGCGCAGCACCGCTCGCCAGACGAGCATCAACGGCCCTGGCAAACAGCCGATTTTCCACATGGAGGTCGGCGAACACAGTCAGCTTGCGCTCGACAGCCAGAGTGGCAATCCAGGCTTCGGCTGTGCGCTGCTGCACATCGAGCAGCTCGACGGCCTGCTGTGCGCCGGCCAGGGCAATTTCTGACTGAGCCAGTTCGACCCGCGCCTGGCGCTTGGCCCGGCTGGGCACTTCCTGCATGACGCCTATACGTTGCGACGTCATACGCTCTGCATCGATGTCCCAGGCGTTATCCCCTTCGAGTGGAAGGTTCTGCAGGCCCAGGGTCAGCCGGGGATCGGGGAGTTCTCCGGCGGGAATGGCTGCGCTGCGGGCCGCGCGGATATTGGCGGCCTGCGCCGCAAGAGACGGCGCTTCGCGCTCGGCCAGAGTGAGTGCCTGGTCGAGGGTCAGCGCATACGCCGGCGCAATCACGCCCAACGTCAGCCATGCCGTCAGGACCCGAAATACGAGCCGGCACAAAGTGGTAATAACCATGGTGATGATTCCTGTTGCTGATGCCACGCCGTCCGGAGGGGACAAACGCGGGCAGACGCCACCGGCAAACGCAGGTGGGACTCAGATCATTCAGGAATCAGTAGCGCGGAGGGCGCCAGAAGGTAGTCGGATAGGTGGGGTTGAAGCCTAGCCGGGCAAAGACCGGCGCCGTACTTTCGGGGGGAGCTGCCGTGAGCGCGGTAGCGCTTGGCACCAACGCGCCGCCCATCTGGCAATCCCCGCCCTGGTCACACAGCAGCTGCGCAGTAGAACTCACCCAGCCCTGATCAACTCCGGCACAGTCGAGGTGCGCCGGCATGTCGGCCATCTCGGGCATGTCAGCCATATGCTGCATACCCGAGCTGGTGTCCTGCATGCACTGATCCACCGCCAACAGCGCCGCCGCCAGCGTATTGAACGACAGCAGCAGACAACAGAAAATGGCGGTGAGCGTGGTACGCAGCAGTTTCACGGGTAGAGAATCACTCGACTTTCTCAAGATTGGTTACGACGAAATTACCATTATCCTTCACTGCGCGAAACTTTACTTTGTCACCTGCTTCCAGGTCTTCCAGCTGACTGGCTGGAACGGCCTGGAACATCATGGTCATACCGGGCATGTTCAGATTCTTGATCGGTCCATGTTTCAGCGTGACGCGCCCCTTTTCTTGGTCAATCTTGCGAATCTCACCTTCAGTGAGGAAATCGTCATGCGCCCCCGCCGTGGCGAGAGATACACCCACTCCGCTTGCCAGCAGGCCGGCAAACAGGGACATTGCGAGAACTTTTTTCATCGTGTTACTCCTGTCGGTTTTTCACTGTTCGATGTCATCTTTATTGGCATCATGGAGCTGCGCAAGTACTTGTGCAATTTCCTGCGGCTGAACCGGCAACGAAAGCGTCTTGAGCTCCTCTGATGTTACCTTCAGCTGCTGGACGTAACGCCGGCAAGGCGGCAAATGCCGATATGCATCATCACCGCCATCCGTGAGCTGAAGCTCAGTTTCTGGTCGATTATGTCAGAGCTCATCTCCGACATTTCCCAGAAACTCAACATGTGCCTTCCTCCTCAAAATGTTCCAGCATTGCGTGCATGGCTTACCAGCCACTCATCACCATTCATGCCGCATGGCCTGTTTTATCTGTTGTTTCGAAGCAGTATCGCAGGTCGATAATGTGTGCCAAGCCTGGCCGTTTACCATTGATGCGCCGGGCCTTCGATTTGTTACAGTCCCTCGCGCCAGCCTGCGCTCTATCCATGCTAAAGATAGCG
>NZ_JBFGFI010000050.1:0-21515 GCF_041579695.1 Halopseudomonas sp. | reverse complement strand
GGCGGGCTTGAGGTCGAAATAACCGAAGCCGAGAATCAGGAGGCTGAAGCCAAGGCCGCGCCTGCCATGGCTGACAAGCATGACGGTGATGCCAAAATGAAGGACGACACAGGTAACGACGCAGAGCTCAACACCAACAATATCGACATCATGAGAGAGCAGGCAGCTGATATGGGCGCGAATCCAAACGCAGCAACCCGTGCCGTGCCGGGAGCCCCTCACGCAGGCAAAAATCCGGACATCGACCCGGTGGCCGGTGAACATGATTTTGTTGAGTAAGTGCTACATATCTTGTTATAGACGTCGCAGCAAACCTCGCCGGTAGCGACTAGGCTGAGGGTAAGTCGAACATATGAAGTTCACTCCCGGAGGATGACGCCAGATGCTGTCCTCTTCTAAAAAAAAGATTAAGAACGGATAGCTGCTCCACTTATTGATTCATTAGCGAACCTGTTAAGGCGGGTTCAAAAAAGAGGTAGTTTATATGAAGTATTCAAACATCATCGGCACCACAGCAATTACCCTTGCTCTCGGTTTCGCGGCTCCATTCGCGGTAGCAGACATGCATGGCGATATGGAGCATGACAAGAAGTCAGAGCATTACGATGAGAAAAAAGCGAAAGACATTGCACCGGATGCTAGCGAGTTGGGCGAGCGCACCGATACTGGTATGGGCATCGAAGCCCGTCCCGGTTCTGATGGGACCGACCGCGCCGAACCGGGCACACCGGAAGTAGGTCTTGAGCCGACGACTGAAGGGAACATGTAATTCAGTAATCGGCAAGCCCAGAACGGGTAGCTTCAAGCTACTCGTTTTTTTTTGATCAGCAAACGGCAAACAGACTGCAGTGAGGCACGCATGAAAACAATTCAGACTTTGACCAGTGCAGTCATAGCTGGTCTGCTCAGCATTGGAGCGGTGCCAACGATGGCCGATGACGACACGATGACCGGTACGGATATGGGTGACGCCACACGTACGCCGGGGCCGACAGGCACTCCGGCGACTACGGGTCAGGGCGGCAGCGCAAGCCGGGCGGGAATGGTGACCGAGCCCAACTATCCCCAGGGAGTGAGCGCTGTAACTTTCATCGAGGAGGCCAGCGAAAAAAATTACACGATAATCAACGCAGCCGAACTGGCGCTTGAGAAGGAGAGCGGAGTAGCCGAGGATCCGCAGGTGCGCGAGTTCGCCCAACAGATGATCGAGGAACACAGACGACTCAATCACAAACTGACCGAGCTGGCTGCCCAGGAACAGCTGGAAGTTTCCGGCTCCGCGGCGCTGATGGATCGCGCTCAGCGGTTGGTCCTCGAGGTGCGTGAGGGCGACTCATTCCTCGAAGTCTATGCGAACAATCAGGTTGCCGATCACCAGGCGCTGATCGACCTCTACGAGCGCATGGCCAATACCGAGGATGGCGAGGTCAGCCGTTTCGCGCAAAACGCGCTGGCAGAGCTTGAGGAGCACCTGGAGCTGGCGCGCGACCTGCATCCGCAGGCGCATGCCGAGCGCGATTAACGGCCAATACCCAGGCACAAAAAAAGCGACACAAGGTCGCTTTTTCTGTTTCTGGAAGCCGGAGCTTCCAGCTTACAATATGGCGCAGTGGACGGGACTCGAACCCGCGACCCCCGGCGTGACAGGCCGGTATTCTAACCAACTGAACTACCACTGCGTGTTACCTCGAGTGGTGGGTGATGACGGGATCGAACCGCCGACCCTCTGCTTGTAAGGCAGATGCTCTCCCAGCTGAGCTAATCACCCATTTGCTCTCGAAGTGGGGCGCATTCTAGGCAGCTTTTCGCTTGCTGGCAATACCTTTTTCAAAAAAAATCCTCCCCTTTTTCAATATGTTAATTATGCCCCCGGATCGACTGGCCGCCAGCGCTCGCGTCAGGCACTATTGCTGACTTTTGCGCCGGACGTGCGAGGACAGCATCATGTGGTTTCGTAATCTTCTGCTTTATCGTTTCAGCCAGACCATTCCCTTCAATGAAGCCGAGTTGATCAGCGCGCTCGAGCAGAAGCCCGCGCGATCATGCGGTAGTCAGGAAACCCACACGCTGGGTTGGACAACGCCATTCGGCAAGCACTCGGAGAATATCGTTCAGGTAGCCGATGGTTATTGGTTGATCGCCCTGCGCAAGGAAGAACGCATCCTGCCCGGCAGTGTGGTCCGGGAAAGCCTGACCGAGAAGGTGGACGAGATCGAGACACGTGACGCCCGCAAGGTTTACAAGAAGGAGCGCGATACGCTCAAGGACGAGATCATCATGTCCCTGCTGCCGCGTGCGTTCACCCGCACCCAGACCACCCTGGCCTGTATAGCGCCGCAGGAAGGCTGGATCGCGGTTGATACCTCCAGCGCCAAGC
This sequence comes from Halopseudomonas sp., assembly GCF_041579695.1. Taxonomy (GTDB): domain Bacteria; phylum Pseudomonadota; class Gammaproteobacteria; order Pseudomonadales; family Pseudomonadaceae; genus Halopseudomonas. The sequence continues at coordinate 19,138 of NZ_JBFGFI010000050.1, read as the reverse complement.
GTGCCGAGGACCTGCTCAGCCTGTTGCGCGAGTGTGCCGGCAGCCTGCCTGTGCGCCCGATGACGGTCAAGATTGCCCCCGGTGCCTGCATGACCGATTGGGTCAAGACCGGGGAGGCTCCGGAAGGGCTGGTGATCGGAGATGAGTGCGAGCTGCGCGATACCACCGAAGATGGAGGAGTCATTCGCTGCAAGCGCCAGGATCTGGCGAGCGATGAAATCCAGCAGCATCTTACTGCCGGCAAACAGGTCAGTCAGCTCGCTCTGCAGTGGCAGGAAAAGCTCGGCTTCACCCTCGACGACAAACTTTCGGTCAAACGGCTACGGTTCGAGGATCTGCTCACCGACGAAGCCGACGACCAGGGCGGCGATGACATGGCTGGCCAACTGGATGCCAGCTTCACCATCATGGCCAAGAGCCTTTCAGAATTCATTCCGGCCTTGACTTCTGCGCTGGGTGAAGAAGAAATCCCTCAGGGAATCTGACCCCATGGCACGGGCAAAAGCTATCCACAATATCTGTGGACAACTCTGTGGATAGCTTGCCGCAAACCCTGCCAGAGCCATGTAATATGCGGACACGGGTTAGAATGATCAAATTTTGACCAATTGTTTATTGTTAAAAATCAATAACTTACAAATGAGCCCAGTAATTCAGGGGGTTACATCAGTATTAAATAACGTTTACGAGCATCGCTCGAAAATTGTGCACAATGTCAACCCGGCGAAGGCGTCGCGCGACATTGTAGTGCCCCTAAAACAAGTGTAAGGACGCCCTACCCGGCTCAGGGGATCAGCCGCTGTTCCAGCCAGCGCCTGGCGTCGGTTGCGGCTGCACTACGCGGATATTCGCGGACCACGTAACGCAATCTTGAAGCGCCCATCTCGCGACGTCCCTTTTCGAGGTTACCCATTGCCAGACGGTATTCGGCCCTGGCCATTCCTTCATGCAGGGCTTCCAGTCGCGGCGCGACTTCAGCCCGGTACGCGGATTCAGGATACGCCCGCACAAAAGCGACCAATTGGTCATGGGCGCGCCGTCCGGCGATAAGCTGCTGCATGGCATCACCCTCGGCCAGTTGGAAACGCACGAAGTCAGTCAGCGCCAGCAGGTAGACGGAATAGTCCGGGTTCGGCGCATTGCGGTGCCGATCGTTGTAACCGTCCAGCAGACGCTCGACGATATCCAACTGCCCCTCCTGCAGGCACTGGAAGGCTACTTCCTGCTCCAGACCTGGGTGGTCAAGACGCCACACCGCATCGGCCAGCTCCGGCTCACAGCCGCCCAGGCTCAGCCGTGCCCGAATATCAACGGCTTCCGGGTCCGGCGACCTGCTGGACGCGGGGCCAGTGGCGCAGCCCGCCAGGCCCGCGAGCAGTATCAGCAACAGGGTCAAACGCATATATATTCTCCAAATAAGATCGGGAAGGCTCTCACTGCAAGCGCGCGCGCCAGCTTATCCATCCATCTGCTGCCGGGTTGCCAAGCAATGCCAGACCGCCAGCCAGACCCGCCTCAGCAGTTGCTCTGGCTTGCAGCCGCGTATCCAGCTCCATCGCCTGGCCTGGCCGCCACCGCGCGTCTCCTTGCAGCCCCAGGGGGCCACCCTGGTCAGACAGCGAGAATTGCAACCAGCCGTCATTCTCTTGCAGGTCGGCCACCAGATCGCCCAGAGAGAGAGCGGTAGGCAGGCCACCGGCCGCAGCTTCCCATACCAGGCGTCCCTCCGCCTGGGCAACGTGCTCCATGTCCTCCAGCTCCAGTACCGGCACGTCGAGCAGCCAAGTGCCTTCAAGCAGGAACGGGGCCTTGTTGACTGAAGCCATTGCGGCGGCGTCCAGCCGTCCGCGGACATTCTCCAATGTCAGGGTATCGGTGCCGACCTGCAGCGTGGCGCGTACGTCGCCCTTGCGCGGCGTCCAGCCCAGATCCAGCTCTATGGCCGCTGTCAGCAGCCCGACCGGCCGCCACGACCACCTCAGGGCCCCCTGGTCAATGCCATCAACATCGATCCGGTTTACCCGGCCCGACCAGATCGTTCCAGTCAGCCCGTGCAGCTCCACCTGGGCAGGTAACTGATCCTTGACGCGCTCCCAGACAAAACTCGCCGGCAGGTTCCAGATCAGACTTATCAGATAAAGCAGAAGCGCCAATGCAATCATTCGCTTCCAGTCCAGTGGTCGCAGCATCAGCGTGGCTCCACCAGAACACGTGCAGAGACCATGCCCGGCTCAACGCCTGCATCTACTGACAGTTGACTGACCAGCAGCCCCTGACGCTGTTCCAGCTCCGCCAGCCAACGGACGAGGGTGTCGAAGGCCACCGCGTCAAACCATAACCGCGCCCCATCGCCCTCTGGCTGCACACGTTCCATCGCGTCCTTGATACCTGCAGCACTGGCAGACACCTCGATCAATGTCAGCACCGAGCCCCCTGGCACACCCGTAGCTGACTGGCCGTCACGCTGAATGCCGGCGCGACGCCTTACCTGAAGTGCTGTTTGTTGCATCCAGGTATGGTCGGCCGTCAGCTGCATGACTTCCCGGCGCAGTTCGGCGCGTTGGTTGACGATGGGTTCGACAATCAGCAACCAGATGATCAGCAACCCCAGCACCGCCATGCCGGCAATCAGAATGACGCGCTCGCGCGGAGCCAGTCCGGCCCACCAGTTATTCATGACTCTCTCCTGGACACTTTCAGACGGGCAGTGACACCCTCGCTCGCAGAATCAGCTCCCTGCAGCGTTTCCTGTAATCCCGGCCTTGCCGCCAGACCGGCGCGCAATGCTTCCAGCTCGGCAAAGGATGCCAGCTGCAGCTCGATTTCCACCTCGTCGGGCGTCGCCCGAAACTGCGTGATGCTGGCGTTCGGCGTTTGCGCCACCACAGCCAGGGCTTCATGCAGCAGCGCGCCACCGCGCTGAGCTGTATTGCCTGCTGCATTGCCGTCCAGCACCTGACGAAACTGGGTGACGGGTTGAACCATCCGGCTGTTGGGCAGGCTGCTCTCGAAAACCGTTTGTATACCTGCGACCAATCGGTCGCGCTCACTCGCCAGCATCATCCATTCCAGACTGAACTGCGCCAGCATCACGGCGACAAGCACCCCTGCCGCAACCATGACCGGGCGCAACTTGCGCCACGGCGGCGCTGCCATGCTGGTAGCAAACGAACCAGTCAGTAGGGTCAGCGGCGGGCTGGGCTGCAGGCAGTATTTCAGCGCATGGTTCACCTCAACCGTGCCCGGATCGCGGCTGAAAACCACATCAGGACTGTCTTCCAGGCCCAGAGCCTCGCGACTAAAGCCACTAGCCCTCACTACCCTTTGGGCTTCCGGCAGGCTACCCAGTCGGCGCCTCAGCCATAGCTGGAGCATGCCAGTCTCGATCAGTGCCGGCTCCTGGTCGGGCGCGGTGATCAGTGCCTGCGGTACCGCCGATGGCCAGGGCGAGGGCCTGACCAGCAAACCTTCCTCCGGGGCATCGTCGGCATGCAGGGCCGGCAGCGGGATCAGCGCCTCTACTCGCCATTGCTGCGATGCGAACAGATGTTGCCAACGCTCCATGCTTTCTATCTCGACCACCGCGGCAGCCAGGCGACCATCCCTGCGCCGCGGCCCGGGCACGCAGTGCAGCAGCTCCAGGTCCTGACTCAACTGGTCTTCGAGTGCGAAAGGCAGCGCCGCCCGTATTGAAGCCGTACGCCGTACCGGCATGTCCAGCCGGTACAGACTGACCGCGGTCGCTGGCGCCAGGGCCCTGAGTCGCTCCGCGGGAAAGCGTGTTTTCAGACCATTCAGGGTGTCGCGTCCCTCGCCCTGCAGGCTGCCATCGCGCTCAAGGCGCCACCAGTGCACCAGCGTCGTGTCCTGAGGCACTTCCTGGAGATCTTCGGGTAATAACACTATCAGCATGTTCGATCCGTTATTTTCATGGCTCGCAGGCCGTTTGTTCTCTGAGGACCACTCTTCCGTTTGCCGCATCAATCAGCGAGCATTGATAAAAACGCCGCTGACCGAACTCGGCAACCAGTTCCAGTCGCATGTACCAGGGTGCCTGCTCGCCAGCAGCACGACCCGCAAATATGTCCCTGACCAGTTCCGCGCTGCGCTTTGCGTCGATCGGGCTGTCCTGTCCCGGATAGGCGGTGACATAGGGAGCCAATGCCCGCCATGCCTCGCTGTTCATCCCCAGCACCGAGTTCAGCTCCGAGGCCACGAGCATCGCACGATTACCCGAGACCCGGGCCGGCTCGGCTGTACGGTACGCCGGATCATCGGTTTCCGGGTCCATCCAGTCGGTCACTGCCAGCGCCAGCTGCGCCCCGCTCGGCATATCCGCCCCGCTGTCGGAACCCACTTTGTCCACCAACCGGGCAAAGAAACCCTGCTCAACCTCGTCTGCACCCGACAGTGCATTGAGGTTGTACCGGCACTGCATGTTGTCGACCGTGGCCTGCACTCTCACCTCGTCGACCATAAACGGCAATGTAGGTGAGCGGCAGGTGTCCCACGGCAGGTCGTCCGGACCCTCAATACGCTCGAGAAACTGCAGCACCATCTTCTCGCCACCGAGTGCAATCTGGCGGGACTGATCGCGCTCGAACACCGCGCTGGTCCGGCGTATATCGACCTGGCTGCGCAGCGCCATCGCGACTGCCGCAGTCACCGCAAGGGCAACCACCAGCAGCGCCGTCAGCAAGGCTACGCCTTGTTGTCTTCTGGCTGTCGCGCGAGCTACAGGCTGTCTCACATGCCCACCGCCATCATCCGGCGGATGACTCCATATTCGGGCAGGTCCAGCACTATCTCCACCGCCATCGGCAACTCCACCGAGGCCGGATCTACATCGGCCGGCGGCCAGGAATCAATCCGTTCAAGCCCTGCCTCGGTGCGCACTACCAGCGCAAAACCGCTGTCGATGCCGAGCAACTGGTCTTCGGCGACCAGCTCACCGAAGGGCTGCACCCGCGCACTTTCCGCATCCACAATGTCGACCCCCGGCCAGAGCTGACGCTCCAGGCCCCGGTCGGTTATCAGCCAGGCAGTGCGCCGGAGACGCTGATCTCCGCCGGCGCCAGCGCGCACCAGTTCCAGCATTTTCGCATCGCCACCGGCGCGCAGGCGCAATGGTGGCAAGCGATCGCCGAATTCATCTCGTACCGCCAGCTGTACAACCTGTGCCAGATCGCGCTCCAGGACGCTGAGCGTGACCTGCAGGTCTGCCAGTCTCTGGGCATGCACCTGGGTAACCTGGTCGGCGGTCAGTACTGCACGCAGCCCACCGTAAGCCACCACACTCATGATCGCGAAAACCGCCATGGCTATGAGCATTTCCAGCAGCGTAAAGCCGCCATCGCGTCTGAGGCTGTGGCTGCGACCGCGGCTGCTCATGGCAATACAAACCCGCTGACGAAGGCGCGCTGGTCGTCCTCACCCTGCTCCAGCAGCCAGAGGCGAATGTCCACACGCTTTACTGCGGGCAATGGCATTGGCGCCTGGGGCGTATAATCGTTAATTTCCACCCGGTAGCCATAGCGGAACGGCCCCATCACTGTATCGCCGCTACGATTACCTTCGGCTACCGGCCGCATTCCGGTTTCATATTCGGTCAACAGGTTCTGTCCGGCCCAGTGGGCCAGCGTGCGTTCCTGCAAATACAGCGTGTTACGCGAATGGTCGGACCCTCCCTTGACCAGTGCCGCCAGCGCCACCGCGAGAATGGTCATCGCTACCAGCACCTCGAGTAGCGTGAAGCCTTTATTCCGGGAACGCATCAAGCACCTCGACGCTACCTTCCATACCAAGGCGGATATGCCTTTGCAACGGCTTGCCAGGCACTCTCAGCGAGATGATGCCAGGCGTCATCTCGCCGGTATTGCCCAGCCGAACGTGAGGCTCCCAGCCTCCTGTCTGCGGCAGCGGCATGCGCTCACCCTCCTGCTCGAAGGCCAGCTCGAGCACCCCCGACTCCAGTTGCCTGACGCCCAGTTGCTGGTCTACCAGCGGCCGCCATTCACGGGTGGAGTCGTCGAGGATAACCAGTTCGAGGAAGCTGTAGCTGTCCGGGCGCAAGCCCAGAGCCCGCTCCCCCGCTCCGGTGATCAGCAATTCATCGCGCGCCAGATTCAGCGAACCCGCCAGCCGCTGCGTCTCGATACGCAGTTGACGCTCCGCGCCATCGCCAATCGACAGAGTGGCAAGACTGGCTACAACACCCACCAGAACCAACACAACCAGCAGCTCGATCAGGGTGAATCCCCTCGTGGCTCGCACGCATGCAGTTGTGGCGAGTAGCGACATGTCTAGCGTTGCTCATTCTGTTCGAGGTTCCAGTTACCGATATCCGCATTGGCACCTTCGCCCCCGGGCCGCCTATCGGCACCCAGGCTGTAAAGGTCGTAATCACGGCCATCGCGGCCGGGACGCAGATACTGGTAGTCGTTGCCCCACGGGTCCTTCTGCAGCCGATCGACATAACCGCCGGAGCGGTAGTTGCGCGGCGCGTCAGTGCCGGTGGGCTGGATAGCCAATGCGCTCAGGCCTTGCTCAGTGGTGGGGTAGTTGAAGTTGTCGAGCCGGTAGAGGTTCAGCGCACTTTCCAGCGCACGCACATCATTCTGCACCTTGGTAATCCGCGCCTGATCCGGACGATCCATGACCCGTGGCACCACCACAGCAGCCAGGATGCCGAGAATCACGACCACTACCATTACTTCGATCAGGGTAAAGCCGCGCTGTTTGCCAGCCGGTTGTTGCTTGCTCATGGTCATAATCAGTTCACCAGTTGGTTGAGTTCAAATATCGGCAACAGGATGGCGAGCACGATAATCAGCACCACCGCTCCCATGGCCAGAATCAGCAGGGGCTCGAACACACCCATCACGATCGCGATGCGCGCCTCCAACTCCCGTTCCTGGGTTTCAGCCGCCCTCTCAAGCATCTTGTCGAGTGTGCCACTGCTCTCACCGCTCTTGATCAGGCTCAGGGTCATCGGCGGAAAATAACCGCTGCGCTCCAGTGCATGCCCTACGCCGGAGCCTTCGCGCACACGCTTGGCGGCATCACTTACCGCATCGCGCATGGGCACATTGGTCACCACGCTTGAGCTCATATTCAGTGCGTCGAGCAAGGGTACGCCGCTGCCGGCAAGAATATTCAACGTGCGTGCGAAACGGGCAGTATTCAGGCCCCTGATCAGGCGCCCGAGGAGCGGTACGCGCAATAGCCAGGCGTCCCAGCGATAACGCGCCGCAGGCTTTTTCAATAGCTGTTTGGTCGCCACAACAGCGCCAATCAATACGACCAGCATCAACAGTCCCCAGCTTCGCAGGGTGTCGCTGGTGGCAATCAAGGCCCTGGTGAGCCAGGGCAACTCCTGATTCATCCCGGCAAATACCTGAACTACCTCCGGCACCACGTAGGTAAGCAGCGCCATGGTCACCAGCAGTGCCATGATGGTCAGGATCGCCGGGTAGAACATCGCCAACTGAATCTTCTGACGCATCGCATTCTGCGCTTCGACGTTGTCCGCAAGCCGTTCGAGTACCAGATCGAGTCGGCCCGCCTGCTCGCCAGCCGCTAGCGTGGTGCGATAAATTGCGGGAAAGACCGAGGGAAACTCCCCCAGGGCGTGGGCCAGCGGCAAGCCTTCCATTACTCGCGTGCGGACAGCTGAGAGAGTGGATTTGACCTTCTGGGTTTCACTCTGCCGGGCGACGGTACCCAGCACTTCCTCGATCGGCATCCCGGCCCGCGCCAGCGTCGCCATTTGCCGGGTGGCCAGCGCCAGTTCCAGCGGCTTGACGCCACGCTGGAACATCGGCGTGCGCATCACCGACTTGCGTTCGGCAACCTGATTGACCGACATCGGCATCAGGCCCTGCTCGCGCAATCTGCTGCGCACCTGGCGTGAAGAGTCGCCCTCCTCCACGCCCTTGCGCGTGCGCCCGGCCGGATCTACCGCTACGTAATCAAATGCGGGCACGGTCAATCCTCCCGGGTGACGCGGAGGACTTCTTCCAGCGTGGTCTGGCCAGCGAGCACGCGGCGCAGCCCGTCATGACGTATGCCCGACTGTGCCAGACGCGCGTGGCGAATCATTGCCTGCTCGCTGGCGCCATCGTGAATCAGGCCACGCAGGGTTTCGTCTACTTCGATCAGCTCGTAGATACCGGTCCTGCCTCGATAGCCGTTGTTATTGCACTCCTCGCAGCCCACTGCGCTGAAGATTTCCGGCGCTTGGCTTTCGTCGATCCCCATCAGCCGACACTCGCTGGCACTGGCTTGATGCGGATGGCGACAGCTGGTGCACAGCGTCCGTACCAACCGCTGGGCAAGTACGCCGTTGAGTGTGGACGACAGCAGGAACGGCTCCACGCCCATGTCACGCAGACGGGTAATAGCGCCAGCTGCGGTATTGGTGTGCAGAGTCGAGAACACCAGGTGACCGGTCAGACTGGCCTGGATCGCGATCTGTACGGTTTCCACATCGCGTATTTCGCCGACCATCACCACGTCCGGGTCCTGGCGCAGGATTGCACGCAGGCCACGGGCGAAGGTCATGTCGACCTTGGTATTGATCTGGGTCTGGCCGATGCCATCCAGGTAATATTCGATCGGATCCTCGACGGTGAGAATATTCCTGCTGCGATCATTGAGCTGCATCAACGCCGAATACAGTGTCGTGGTCTTGCCCGAGCCGGTGGGGCCGGTGACCAGCACGATGCCGTGGGGCCGGGCGATAATTCGTTCCATAGCCGCGTAATGATCCGCGCCCATACCCAGTTGCCGCAGCTCGAGACGGCCGGCCTGCTTGTCCAGCAGGCGCAGAACGACCCGCTCACCATGCCCGGAAGGCAGCGTCGAGACACGCACATCAACCGCCCGACCAACCAGACGCAAGCCGATCCGACCATCCTGCGGCAGGCGTTTCTCGGCGATATCGAGCTTGGCCATGACCTTGATACGCGAAACGATCACCGGCGCCAGCGCCCGCGGTGGCTCAAGAATCTCGCGCAGCACGCCGTCGACGCGCAAACGGATCGAGAGTCGATTCTCAAAGGGTTCGATGTGGATGTCCGAAGCGTTTTCCTTCACCGCCTCAGAGAGCAGCGCATTGATCAAACGAATGATCGGCGCCTCGTCCTGGGATTCCAGCAGGTCTTCTGGCTCGGACAGCGACTGGGCAACCGACATCAGGTCGGCATCCTCGCTCAGGCCCTCGACAAACTGCATCGCATCATTCGCCGAGCGTTCATAGCGGTCACGCAGGTGTGCAGCAAAGGTGTCATCATCGAGCACCTGCGGCTTGAGCGGATGACCTACCCGGCGACGCAGCTCGAGCAACGCCTGTGGATCGCAGTCGGCCCGCACGAACACCTCCAGCTGGCCGTCCTGCACGTTGCCGGGCAGCACGCCGAAACGCCGGGCGAAACGGTAGCCCGTTTCCGCCTGGAGCCCCGGCTCGGTCGGCAATGTGGCGGCAATGTCGGTATCGCTCATCACTGCGCCCCTATTGGCTGGCGGGTGGGGTAGGAATACTCATTCTGGCCGGCTCGACAGCAGCACCGGTGATCGCGTTCTCGAACGGTGGCGGCAGGCTAAGCAGGTAGTTCCAGTCTGGCAGAATTGGCCGCGCATCCGGCAACATGCTGTCCTGACGATTCTGCGCGTCAATCTGTTGATCGCGGATGTAAGTATATTTGGACTGGGTCAGGTCGGCGGCGGTGGCGGCGTCGCGAATGATCACAGGTCGCAGGAAGACCATCAGATTGCGCTTCTCCGTCCGGGCCGTATCGTATCGGAACAAACGGCCAAGTCCGGGAATGTCGCCCAGGCCGGGAACCTTGTCGCGGCTCTCGACCAACTGATCGTCGATCAGGCCACCAAGGACGATCAACTGATTGTCGTCGACCATCACGTGGGTTTTCAGGCTGCGCTTGTTGGTAATGATGTCAGCCGCACCGGTTGCACCGGCGGCAATCTGCGATACTTCCTGCTCGATCTCCAGGCGCACCGCACTGCCCTCGTTTATCTGCGGCTTGATCCGCAGCTTGATACCCACATCCTGACGTTCGATAGTGTCGAAAGCCTGGCCGGACTCCTCGATGGAGCGGCCAACGATGAACGGAACGTTCTGACCCACGACGATTTCCGCTTCCTCGTTGTCAAGCGTCATCAGGCTGGGGGTAGAGAGAATGTTACTTGAACTGTCGCCCTGTAGCGCACTGACCAGGAGCGCGATCTGGGTACTGCCGATGCTGCCGAAACCGCCCAGGCTGAGTCCATTCCCCAGTGACGGCGGAGTGGTGACACTGCCATCGAGAAAGGCGCTGGTACCCGCAGCAAGATTGACGATGCCGCCGCTCGCGCCGCGATTGAAATTGATAATCCCGACGCCGCCGTTCTCACTGCCAATGCCCCACTGCACGCCAAGCTCCTTGGCGCGGTCATAGGACACCTCCGCGATCACCGCTTCGACCAGTACCTGTGCGCGGCGAATATCCAGTTGGCGGATGATCGAGGCCATCTCGCGAGACAGCTCGGCCGGTCCATAGATAACCACCGAATTGGTGCTTTCGTGGGCTTCGACGCGGATACCAGACTGCTGGTTGTTCGGGCTGCCACTGGTGCCGCCGGCGCTGGTCTGGATCCCGGATGCAACGCCCGCACCGGCCACCGTCCGCCCCTCGACAATACCGCGCAGTACTTCAGCCACCTGCTCGGCCTTGGCATAACGCAGGTAATGAACCTGGGTCGCACCATCTTCAGCCGGCATATCCAGCCGCCCGATGATATCGCGCAACGAGGACCGGCTTTGCGGGTCGCCACGCAGGATCACGGTATTGGTACGTTGGTCGGCTATGATGCCAGGGCGCTTGGTGAAGTCCTCTCCTGGCGTTGGCGCATCCAGCGTCTGCAGCACGCGCACCACGTCACTGGCCGACGCATGTTCGAGCGCCACGATTTCAAAGTCTTCCATCGATTCCAGGTCGATCCGCTCGATCAGAGCCTGGATGCGGCGCACGTTCGCGGCGGTATCGGCAATGACCAGACTGTTGGACTCCGCTGCTGCGGCCAGATGGCCACCCTTGGGCACCAGAGGCCTGAGGATCCGCACCAGCTGCCCGGCATTGATATGCTTGACACTGATCACGTGGGTGATGATTTCATCACCGCGACTATCAGGTTGCAGGTTTGAGACCTCGTTTTCCTTGGCCTGCACCTCCGGCAGAATACGCACTACCCCATCAGCGCCGGTGACAGCAGCAAAACCGTAGGTCTTGAGCACGCCAAGAAAGAGATTATACAACTCGCTCCGCTTGACCGGCTGACCGGACACGACATTGACCTGACCGCGCACACGCGGGTCGACAATGAAGTTAACGCCGGTTTCCTGGCTGACAATTTCGATCAGACCGTTGATCTCGGCATCACGCAGATTGAGCACCAGCTCTTCGTTCGGGTCTCCGGCAAAGTCGGTAGTCTGGGCCTGGACTGCCGCACTCAGCAGACTCAGACTCAGCGCCAGAGGCACGGCACGGCGGGCAAAACGGGACAACATCAGCATCGTGTCTCAATCCATCGTTATTGTTAAAGTTAGAGGCTCACCTTTTCTTTCTACATAGAGAGAGACGGTATCGCCTGTCAGCCCCTGAAGAATGTCACGGTAATCACTGATCTCCGCAACAGGCGTCCCTTCGACCGCAACCACCACATCACCAGCCTGCAGGCCTGCAGCTTCAAACTCTCGGGCATTGCGCGCGGGACTGACTTCAAGACCATACATCACGCCGTCGACCAGCACAGGTGTGGCGCTGACCACCTCCATGAACCGCTGCGGATCACTCATCCAGGCCTCCCGATCAATACGCGCAACACCACCATCAGCCGCTATGGTGAGATTGGCGTCTACCTGAGGCAGAGCTGCTGCGGGCCGCCGTGGCGGCGTTTTCGAAGCCGCGAGCGAGGTACGCTGCAATCTCAGGGTTTCCAGCTTGCCATCACGAGCCAGGATCACCCGATCGGCGAGCACCTGCTCCAGACGGACGTTACCCGGCAGGCTCGCGCCCACGCGATAGGCTTTCTCGGGCTGCCCCTGGGGAGCCAGAATCGCCGCGCTGCGCTGCGGGTCAGGATCGGTAAGCACGCCCTTGAGAACCCAACTTAGAGAGGTGTCCGGCGCGTTGAGCACCGCACTACGGGGGGCGTCCGCTGCACTACCGAAAACCGACAGCGCAGCGAGCTCGGCAAATCCACCCGAAGCGCTGGCGTCAGGGCCATCGATCATGGACAGCGGAATCACCGCAGGCGCGGGCAGGACGCTCTGCGGCTCGACCAGCGTCCAGGTCAAACGTCCCAGCAACACAGCAGTGATCGCTGCCAGCGCGATAACCAAAAGTCGCAGGGAAGAATCCAGGGGAAATCGGGCGTCCAGGGGCATGCGTTCTCCAGGCAAAGACAATGGGCTGGGTCACTCGCCCGGGCCGGTGCAGACTATACCGTCCTTTCTTTGCAATTTTATTGTTATAAATCTGAAACAAGCGGAACAGACAACCAGATTGTCACGAAATTGCCATCCGTCGACAACCCCCTGAACGGGTTAAAACCCGGGTTTGCCTAGTGCGACACCGAATCGGTCACACGTTTCATCCTTAAGGATGCATCGCAATCACCCGTATAGGTTATACGCCCGAAACACTGATCAATTCCAGTAATGAAACAGCATGCATGGGTGCAAAACCAGGCGATAAGTAACCATAGTCGCTTGCTACTGCATACGTTTGAGGCTTTACTCTAATCGCGCAATGCCAGCACTCGAGTGGGACACCAAAAACAATTTTGGCCTTGCCTGTCAGGAGAATAAAAATAATGAACATGATGAAGAAAACCGCCTATCTGGGCATGGTTATCAGCGCTGTCGCGCTGTCGGGTTGTCTGGGCGGAGACGGTGGTAGTAGTGCCAACATTCCACCTCCCGAAACGCCTACCCCGCAGCAGCAACGCATTGCAGATGGATTTTTCGAGGTAGACGAAGCGCAACTGCCATTCGGCCCGCTTGCCGCAGGCGTACCCGCCTACGAGAACACCAGCCGCTGGCATGGGGTTATCGACAATGCCGGCTATCGTGTAGAGGTGCCGGAAAATTGGAATGGCATGCTAGTCATGTACGCCCACGGGTTCCGCGGCGAAGGTTCCAGACTTTATGTCGACAGCCCACCAATGCGTCAGTATTTGCTGGATAACGGCTATGCTTGGGCAGCGTCGTCTTACAGCACTACCTTCTACGATGTCCGCGCGGGCGTTGAGGATACCAACAAGCTCGCTTTAGCATTCAACGACATTGCAGCTGAGAACGGCCGCACTTTGCCGGCTCCGAGCAAACGCTACATCACTGGCGTATCCATGGGTGGCCATGTAACTGCAGCAGCAATCGAGCTAGAGGCCCAGCAAACGGCCAACAACTTCGTTCCCTACGACGGTGCGGCGCCAATGTGTGGCGTACTCGGCGACACTGATCTGTTTGATTATTTCGCCGCTTACAATTTGTCCTTATTCAAATTCGCTGACGTGCCGGCGACCAGTTTCCCGATCGACGACGCCACAGCCAAAGTCGCTACAGCGCGAGATGTGCTATGGAATAACTACGATCCAGCCGTCTCGACAACACAAGACGAGAGCCAGTTAACTCTTAAAGGTGAACCTCTATTTCCGACCCTTCAGAATCTTTCCGGAGGACCCAGACCAATCTACAGCGTTTCTTTTGAACTATTCCAAAACCTGCTCCAGAGCTTTGCTGGTGCAGATGGCACCGTAACGGGCATCCTCAACGATAGCGTAATTGACACTACCGACATTACCTATCGATTCGAATCGCAGCCTGGCCAGCCACTCACCCAGGCTGAACAAACTTTCAACAACACCATTGTGCAAGCTACCCCGGTGTCGGGGGCCAATGGCCTTCGAGACGACGGTCTGCGTTTCATTCCTAAGGTCAACGGTAATCTCTACAAAGCGATTCCTGTAGTGACTGTCCATACCATTGGAGACCTATTTGTCCCCATCAATATGGAACAGATCTACAAGCGCCGAATGATTGATAACGGCTTCGGAGACCAAGTAGTACAGCGCGCTGTTCGTGCCCCGGGTCACTGTGACTTCACTGTTGCAGAATTCTCGAATACGCTCGATGCGATGATTCAGTGGGAACAGAACGGGATTAAGCCCGGCGGCGATGACTTCCTTGATCCTGCAACAGTTGCAAGTTCCGATTTTGGTTGTGAATACACCGTGAACGGACCCGTCGCGCCTGGTCAGTATCCACGCGCGTTTCTCCCTCCGTGTCCAGTAGCTCCTTAATAGCTTCAGAATAAAGGCCTGAGTCGCATCGCGAGTCAGGCCTTATCTTCTTCTAAACCCAGCAACTCAACCGCCTTCCGCTTCACATTACTACGGCGCAATTCCTGAACTTTCTCCTGCACGAGCTCCAGCTCTTCACGTGGCAATTCCCTGGCGACCTGCTCCTGTACCTGCGCCATCGCTGCTTTCGCCTTGCCGAGCATTAGGCCCAGCATATTAACCATCACCAGTGCTCGTTGCGGCCCGAGTACGAGCAGCCCTAACACCATCACCAGCGTCCATTCACTCAAGCCGTTATCGAACATTGCAACTGCTCCGTTCAGGACACCGCTTTTTCACCCTGATGGCTGCGAGCCTGGTGCCGCTCGGCCTCGACATTGATTGCCATGGCATCACGCGATTCCTCACCATCCCTGACGGCTTTCTTGAAGCCACTCAGCGCACCGCCCAGATCGCCGCCGATACTGCGCAGGCGCTTGGTGCCAAACAGCAACATCACAATGACCAGAACAATCAGCAGCGAGCCGATACTTACTCCGCCTATACCCATGATTCGTACTCCAAAAGAGACGACGCACTTGAGTGCGTCGCAGTATGCAAAAGGTACCGGGGGCTGGTTATCAGCTCCCCGGCAATCAGATCAGCTACCGATTACGCCGCCATCATCCTTCCAGATGACGACAGTGGCCGAGCGTGGCGGGAACTGCGCAGGATTGTTGTCGGGCCAGGTGCTGGCATAGTTGCCCGCAGCAAAGTTTGCCGGCGTGGTATCGCCGCCCGGGTGCTGGACGTTGATGAACATGGTCTTCTGGTCCGGTGTGGTGATCACACCAGTGATTTCCTGGCCGAGCGGGCCCACCAGGAAACGCTTGAGATCCCCGGTCTTCGGATCAGCTGCCAGCATCGCGCAGTTACCGAAAGGATCCGTAGCACCACTGTCCATCTGGATCCAGACCCGGCTGTCCGCGTCAATCCACATGCCATCCGGCGAACTGAGGATATTGTCAGCGGTCAATGGATCACCCTTCGGATCCTGACCAATGCTCGGATCGGTACCGAACTCGCCACTGGTGCCGGCGAACATGAAGATATCCCAGTCGAAGGTCGTCGCAGCATGGTCACCACCGGTTTCCGCCCAGCGGATGATATGACCGTGCGGGTTACCTACTCGCGGGTTCGCCTCATCGGTCTGATCCGCGGTGCGTCGGCTGTTGTTGGTCAGGGTGAAATACACATCACCGTTGGCAGGATCCACCGCGCCCCACTCAGGACGATCCATCGGTGTGGCACCCAGGAAGTCCGCAGCAGTACGGGTATTTACCAGTACATCAGCCTGGCTGGCAAAGTTGTTTGCCGGGGTAAGACCGTTCTGGCCAAAGACCAGCGGCAGCCACTCACCAGTGCCGTCCGCATTGAATTTGGCAACATACAGGGTACCGGAGTCCAGCAACGTGCCGGAGGCAGTGGCCGCATTGTAGTTACCGGCGCTTACGAACTTGTAAATGTATTCGAAGCGCGAGTCATCGCCGGAGTAGCAGACGACCGGACGGCCCTCTACTGCAGGTGCAAACACTACACCCTCGTGGCCAAAGCGGCCCATGGCAGTGCGCTTGACGGGTGTGCTTTGCGGATCGAAAGGATCAATCTCGACCATCCAGCCAAAGCACAGCGGCTCGTTGCGGTAATCCTCTATCGCCGAGGCACCCTTGATGCTGGCATCAAACCGGATGTACTCGTCTGCGCCGGAGTCTGCAGACTCCCAGCCATAGCGGCCGTTACTGCCGGTAGGAATGCCGTAGGCTGAATGCTCACGGGGGTTGTCACCGCTGTTGGAGAAATAACCGGCCCAGTTCTCCTCGGCTGCCATATAGGTACCCCAAGGCGTCGAACCGTTACCACAGTTGTTCAGGGTACCGCGGGTCATGGTGCCATCTGGACTGTGCTTAGTCCTGACGAAGTCGCTACCGCGCACAGGGCCCTGAAGGGCCATCGGCGTCAACGCGGTGATGCGGCGGTTCATGGCATCGGGCTGTACCTGCCACTCGTTGTTGGCGCCCTTGACGATACGCACGATGGAAACACCATGCGCATTCATTTCCTTCAGCACTTCGTCGGCCGGACGCTTGCCGGCGACCAGCGGCGGTACTGCGCCACCGCTCAGGGCCACACCCTGGGCACGCGAGTGCATTAGCCGCGGCTCCACATATTCATGGTTCAGCACCAACAGACCGTCTCCGGAACTGCCGTTGATCGGGAAAAAGTGCATGCCATCATGGTGTGAGCCAATCTGCGAAGCCTGGTCTGCACCGGTGCTATTGACAGAAAACGTGGGGAAGTCGCCGGTAATAGGTGTTCCCCAGGGTATCAGCACCTGGTAGCTGTAGCCTTCCGGCACGGTGATGGTGTCATTGCTATTGACAGGTACAGCAGAGAACCCGAGCAACGCAGGAGCCGGGGCAGCCTCGCTGGCACCATCATCATCGCTGTCAGAATCGCTCATGCAACCTGATAGACCGAGCCCCATGAACCCGATAGCGGCCGCGCCGGCGCTGCCCTTGAGCATCTGACGACGACCCAGGCGGGCCTCGAGAATACTCGCGAATATCGGACTCATCTGACGTTCGCGCAGCGGCTCGTCACCTTCCCCGTTATCGATAACGGTCAAATCATTGTGCATTTCTGTGGACATCGGGCCTTCCTCAGCAGGTTATTAGGATCAACCAGCACATGATGGAAATCCAAGATGACAGGAAAAACATTGTTTGATGACGGTTTGACGAGAGCGCGATGCACCACCCGAATGGGTGATACCGCTGACAGCAGTGCAGTCCTATTGTGAGACAGGTTCGCGACGGCGATACACTTTCTAATTCGAAGACAAAAATCTATATCGAGACAGTATTGAGCTGGCTTAGCGAGTGCGTAATTCAAAGTTCTCGTAGTTAGTACCGTCCCTGGGCCCAAGTGAAACAAATCCAATAAGAACAAGAAGGATAAGATCATGAAGAAGCGCATCAAGGTACTACCCACCCTTGCCCTGCTGGCCACACTCCCGCTGGCTGGCGCTGTTCACGCCTGCAATGCAGATCCAATTGTCTTCGTCCACGGCTATTCTGGCTGGGGCTCCCAATTTGATACCATGATCAGCCGCTTTCAAAACGACGGGTATCCTGCCTGCTCGCTTTACAAGTTCGGCTACAACAGCCTGGGCAGCAGCAACAAGACCAGCGCGCAAAAGCTCGATGCCTACATCGATAATTTGCGACCCGCGCACAACAACCGGCGCGCAAAAATCATCGCGCACTCCAATGGCGGCTTGGTATCTCGTTGGTATCGCGTTTTTGAAGGCGGATCCGCTGCCACCAACCAGCTAGTGACCCTGGGCACTCCACACCATGGAACGTCCTGGGCCTATGGCTGTTTCAGCCCGGCTTGTTTTGAAATGCGTTACAACTCGCATTTCCTGAAATCCCTGGCTGGTCGTGGTTGTGACGTGTCGCTTTGGTCAGACCGCGATGAAATCATCATTCCCAACAGCAGCGCGAAATGTGGCGAAAGCCGGCAGACATCCAACGTTTCGCACTTGGGTCTGATGAGTAGTGAAGGCGTTTACAACGACATCAGACGTTACCTGTAACGCCTGATTCGGCTTTTATTTTTCACATCAGCAGGCGGCCCCTAACCGGTCCGCCTTCTGTCTCTCTGCTGTCCAGCATGCCCGGGTACCTACGTGACAACCAAAAAGACAATGCTTTCCTTGGCCTGCCTGATTATGGCCACTGGCCTTAATTCGGTAACGGCATCTGATGAAAAGCAACAATCACTCAACAGCACTGATTCCGCCATTTTCGCCAGGGTAAACGACGAACCCGTTGCTCAGGACTTGTATGACTTTTTGCTGGCATCACGCGAAGAACAGAGCGACGACGGAAGTACAGCAACTGGCAACGCCCCCCGAGCCCAGCCAGATCTCAGGGGCCAGGTCGCAAGAGATCTGATCATGACTGTTCTGCTCGCTCAGAAAGCCAAAGCGGGCGACGCAGACAAGTCGGCGCAGTTCAAACTGGAACTTGAACTGTTTTCTCAAACCCTGCTGGCCCAGATCGCCGTGCAAGAAATAATGGCCGGTATAGAAGTGGAAGAAGCGCAGATTCGCAAACGCTATGCGCAACAGCCGCCGCAAACGCTCTACCGTTTCATGATATGGGAGACGAGTAGCAAGAAACTCGCAGCCAATACGCTCGATCTCCTGCGCGCGGGCGATCAGGCTCTCGAGCAAAATCCTCTGATCACTAGAATCGAGACACCCTGGCTAATGGGCACTGACATAGATCCTGAAGTGAATCGACAGGTGATGGAGCTCAACATAGAACAATTCGTAGGCTCGCCAATCCATCAAGATGAGAAATGGAAAGTAGTGCAACTTATCGACAAGAGGGAGTTGACCAGAGAGCCCTATGCGCAGGAGCGGGACAATATTCGCGCAGACATCGTCGCAGAAGAATTACAAAAGAAACTAGATAGTTTGTTCGCAGCAGCGGAGATCATATCCGATCAGTGATGCAAAGAGGTCACTGCAATGCGACAGGACGCTGATTGGCAACTGACAAGGCCCCGGGTGATGTATGTCATGGGGGAAAGAGTGCGCTGCTTTGGGGGAGCGCGCCAAAGGTCTTTTGGCAGGTCATTGCACCAAATTTCCCCCAAATGGCTCCGCAAACGAAAAAGGCTTAGTCTCCGAAGAGCGCTAAGCCTTTGATTTCTGGCGGAGAGTCAGTCC
>NZ_JBFGFI010000049.1:0-21575 GCF_041579695.1 Halopseudomonas sp. | reverse complement strand
AGCGCCTGGTCCCATGGCACATTCTGCAGACGCAGCGTAATGCTACCCTGAACAGTGTCGCTGGCAACCAGGTTCAGGTCGGTGAAGTCGGCAATCAACTGCAGTACCGAGCGCACTTCGATGTCCTGGAAGTTCAGCGACAGCTTCTCGCCGGTGTAGGCGAAGACTTCCGAGCGACGCTGTTCTGCTTCGGTGCGGCTGAGTGGCTTGAAGCTGACAATCAGGCGCTCGTCGGTCTGATAGACCAGATGTTCGTAGAAGCCGGTCGGCTCGATGCTGATGACCGCATTCCCATTATTGCTTGACGCGTTGACGAAGTTCACCGGCGTAGCAAAATCGGTCACATCCAGTCGGACTCTGAGCGCGTCAGGAAGCTGGGTGTTGGGGAAATTCAGACGTATCTTCCCGCCCTGCTCCTGCACATCGACACGGACCGAAGGATCGGACAGATCGACTACCACGTTACCCTCACCCTGGTCACCGCGCTGAAAATCCAGGCCGCGGATCGCCGAACCGCTGGCGGCAGGACTACTGACCACCGGCTCGGATGAGGAGCGCCAGCTACCTGGCACTGCCGCAATTTTCGCTGGAGCAGGCGCGGGAGCTGAAGTGTAACCCGGAGCGCTGCCGGTCCCGACCAGCACATAGAGGTCGTTGCCATCTAAGCGAGTCGTATAGGGAACCAGGCTGTCGAGGTTGATGATCAGACGGGTGCGGTCGTTTGCTTCGACAACTGTGAGGCTTCTGGCATTGCCCATGCCCAACTCCCGGTTACGGGAATCCAGCTGGCTCTTGACGCCGGGCAGGTCAATCGCAATTCGTGCGGGCTGCTCGATGGTGTAGCCCTTGGGATTCGCCAGCACTGGCTCATCGAAGGTCAGCTTGAGCTCGACCCGTTCACCCGGCAATGAGGCAACGTCCAGATTCTGCAGATTGGCCGCCAGGGCCAGCGGACTCAGCAGCGCAATAACGGCGGCGAGCGTAATTTTACGGGTTAGAGGCATTTGATTGCGTTCCACGCTTGACTGTTTACAGTTCATGATTTCTCTCCCTGGTTGACTTATCCGCGCTCAGGCAATCCGAGCGTTCGCGGGCGCTCCAACCAACCGCCTTCACCGTCGGGGACGATCTCCATCACTTCGACACGCCCTTCCTCGATTGCGACAATGCGGCCGTGATTCCGGCCCAGATAGTCCCCTACCTGCACTCGATGGACACTGCCAGCACCACGGATAAGTGCCTGCATACCGCCTCCGTCACTCAGGGTACCAACCATCTCGAACCCCTCGATATTGAAACCTTCGAGGAACTGTTTGACTCTGTCTTCATCCGGCTTGATGTCCTGTGAGCCGCGCTGACGCTGCGTTACATCCACTCGTATAGGCGGCTGAAAAGGGCTTCTCAGCGAAGCTGCACTATAAGTAAATGCTTCATAGGTCTTGAAGCGGGGCAGCGGCTCGATATTGCCAGCTGGTCTGGCACGGGTCTCTGCCATGAATGCCTGCAGATCGCCGAAGCCGCTGTCTCCGCATCCGGTCAGAATCAGAGAGGAAGCGAGAGCCAGGGCCCATACACGCTTGTGCATGATCATTGCTGGCCTCCTTCGTCGTTATAACGGTAGGTCCGGGCGAGGATACTCATATTCAAGAGATCGCCGTTCCCTTCGGCCACAGGCGAAATATCGAAATCGTGAAGGGTGACGATCCGGGGCAAACTCGCCACACTACTGACGAAAGTACCCATGTCATGATAACTGCCCTGCACCACGATCATGATGGGCAATTCGATATAGAACTGCTTGGCCGTTTCCGGCTGCAGCGTAATGGATTCGAACTCAAGACCGCTGTTGAGGCCCATCTGCGTTATGTCTTCCAGCAGGCCGGGCACTTCGGTGTCGCTCGGCAACTGCTTGAGCAAGGTGCCGAAGCGCTCTTCGATTTCGACCAGTTGAGCCTTATAAGCTTCAAGGTTGGCAGCTCGAAAGGATTTCGCTTCGAAATCCTTTCTCAGCGTGACTTCTTGAGCTTCGCTACGCTCGAGCCCCGCCTGCAGATCCTTGAGGTGGAAATGATACCCGGCGAACATAAGCGCAATCAGTAACACCAGCCCGACGATGAACTTGAGCGCCCCCGGCCAGGAGCCGACGTTATTGAAGTCGATATTGTTGACATCGATTTTCTTGAAGCTTTCAATGGATTTGGACAGGCTCATTGCTGTTCCTCCCCGGCGCTTACAGCGCCCGGCTCGGTCTGCTTGACCGACAACTCGAATATGTTGGCCTGATCCAGGCCGCCCGATGTAACGGCGCGCACTGCGGTCAGATTCGGCGAGGTAAGCCACTCAGACGCATCCATCTGCCGCATCAGATTGGAAACCCGGCTGTTGGACTCGGCCCGGCCGTCAACGTTGATGGTCGACCCCTCCATCTGGAGGGAATCAAAGTAGACGCCATCGGGCAGGGTCCTGGCGAATTCGTCGAAGACCCTGACGATAATCGGGCGATTACCCTGCAGATCCTGGATGATTTTCATTCGATCTAGCAGCTGCGTGCGACGCGCCTGTAACTGTTCAATCTCCTTGATACGCGCTTCGAGTAGAGTGATTTCCTTTTGCAGGAACTCGTTACGGGCATTCTGGTGGTCGATCTTGCCATTGAGGTAGCGATCCCCGAGAAAGACCAGGCCGCCAGCGAAAATGATGATCAGCACCAGAACAGTCATGAATTCTTTTTTGCGCTCTTCCCTGAGCTGCTCGCGCCAGGGTAACAGGTTAATGCGAGCCATTAGTCGAAACTCCTCATTGCCAGACCACAGGCAATCATCAGCGCAGGAGCGTCATTGCTGAGCGCGACGGCGTTGACCTTGTTTGACAGGGTCATGTTTGCAAAGGGGTTGGCCACCAGCGTCGTGGTGCC
The DNA here is from genome assembly GCF_041579695.1 of Halopseudomonas sp. Classification (GTDB taxonomy): domain Bacteria; phylum Pseudomonadota; class Gammaproteobacteria; order Pseudomonadales; family Pseudomonadaceae; genus Halopseudomonas. The sequence continues at coordinate 18,661 of NZ_JBFGFI010000049.1, read as the reverse complement.
TATTTTTTGCTGGATTAGCTGATCGAGCCCCGGAATAGAGGCAGTGCCCCCCGCCAGCAGGATGTAGTCGACATCGTTATACTGGCCACCGGCAAAGAAGAACTGCAACGAGCGCGATACCTGCTGCACTACCGCATCCTTGAACGGGCTCAGAACCTCTGTCTCGTAATCATCCGGCAGCCCCCCCTGCTTCTTCGCCAGTCCGGCTTCTTCCTGGGAAAGGCCGTAGCGACGCTGAATTTCGTCGGTCAATTGCTTGCCGCCGAAAAGTTGCTCGCGGGTATAGATGATCCGGCCCTTGCTGAGAACGCTGAGAGTCATCATCGTGGCGCCGATATCGATCACCGCGACGGTGACATCATCGCGATCGCCGTCCAGTTGATCGATAACCAGCTCGCAGGCTCGTTCCATCGCGTAAGCCTCGACTTCGACCACCCGCGCATTCAGTCCGGCCAGAGCCAGCGCTGCCTCGCGAATATCCACATTCTCCCGGCGACAGGCCGCGAGCAGCACCTCGACGCGATCCGGATTGCGGGGGGAGACGCCCTGGACTTCGAAATCAATCGCGACTTCGTCGAGCGGGTAGGGAATGTACTGGTCGGCTTCGAGCTTGATCTGCTCTTCCATCTCGTCTGGATCGAGTCCCGCATCCATTTCGATGGTCTTGGTTATGACGGCCGAACCCGCGACCGCAACAGCGGCCTGCTTCAAAGAGGTGCGTGACCGGGCCAGGACTTTCTCCAGGGCCTGACCGACACCTTCGAGCTCGACGATATTCTTCTCGACGACAGCACTTGGTGGAAGGGGTTCAACCGCATAGGCCTCGACCTTGAAACGGTTGCCGGAGCGGCTGAGTTCGAGAAGCTTCACCGTAGTGGAGCTAATGTCGATGCCCAGCAGCGTATTCGCTTTTTTCTTTATGAGCCCTAGCACAGCCAATTTCCTATCAGCATCCGACACTTACGGACGGTTTATGTTTTCCTACATTAAATAACAGACCCGGCACAAGCGCAAATAGCTAAAACAAAAAAAATACGCTTATAATGGAGTATGTTAACCCGTTCTCATCTGGCCCCATCCCTAACCATTTCATTTGACAGGGAATTCGCTTCTCCCCTATGCGATTTTTAAAATTTCTATTCTGGTCAATTATTGCTTTTATCAGCGCCCCAATCCTAGTTTTGAGCGGGGTCGCTCTGTATCTGAGCCCTGATCTGCCTGACGTTGACTCTCTGCGCGACCTGCAATTGCAGACCCCTTTGCGGATATATAGCACAGATAACAAACTGATTGCTGAATTCGGGGAGATGCGCCGCATCCCGATCCGCTACGAACAAGTGCCAACCGATTTCATCAATGCGCTACTTGCTGCCGAGGATGATAACTTTCTCAACCATCGCGGTGTTGACCCGATGGGTCTGCTGCGAGCCGCAACCGAACTGGCACAGACCGGTCAGATCCAGACCGGCGGCAGCACGATCACCATGCAGGTCGCGAAAAACTATTTCCTCACCAGCGAGCGGGTATTTTCCCGCAAATTCAACGAGATCCTGCTCGCCTTGCAGATCGAACGCAGCCTGGACAAGCGCGAAATCTTCGAACTCTACGTCAACAAGATATACCTGGGCAATCGCGCTTATGGAATCGAAGCTGCGGCCCAGATCTATTTCGGCGAATCGATCGATCAACTGGATCTGGCCGACCTGGCCATGATCGCCAGCCTGCCCAAGGCTCCCTCGCGCTACAACCCGGTCTCGAACCCGGAAAGAACACTGATCCGTCGCAACTGGATTCTGGGTCGGATGCTCAGCCTTGGCAATATCGATCAACAGGCTTACGACGAAGCTGTCGCCAAGCCGATCAACCCCAAGAAACATGAGGCGAAACCCGAGCTACAGGCGCCTTACGTCGCCGAAATGGCGCGCCTGGAGATGGTCGAGCGTTTTGGTGATGAAGCCTATACCAGTGGTTATCACGTTTACACTACGGTCGACAGTGCCCAGCAGGAGTCTGCCAATCGCGCATTACGTGAAGGTCTGATGGAATATGACCAGCGTCACGGTTACCGCGGCCCCGAAGCCAGCCACCCCGACAGCACGCCTGCAGAGTGGAAGTCACTGCTCAAACCATACGGGGAAATGGGCGGACTGGTTCCTGCGATAGTCACCGCAGTGACAGCTGACAAGGCGCTTATCCAGATGCGCGGTGGTGGCCTTGGCGAGATTCCCTGGGAAGGCATGCGCTGGGCGCGAAAGCACCTGAATACCAACAGCCTGGGACCCAATCCGAGCAGCCCCTCCGACATTCTGAGCGTGGGCGATATCATTCGGGTAAGCCCCCTGGAAGACATAAATTACAGATTGTCACAGATACCTCACGCCCAGAGTGCGCTCGTAGTGCTATCGCCCGAAGATGGCAGCATACAGGCACTGGTAGGCGGGTTCGCCTTCGAGCAGAGCAAGTACAATCGCGTCACCCAGGCGCGGCGCCAACCCGGCTCCAGCTTCAAACCGTTCCTGTACAGCGCGGCGCTGGACCATGGCTACACCCCGGCGAGCCTGGTGAACGACGCACCGCTGGTGGTCAACGCCGGCCACATGGAAGAAGCCTGGCGACCACGCAATTCCGGGGGTGACTTTTTGGGGCCCATCAGGCTGCGTGAGGCGCTATATCGCTCGCGCAATCTGGTATCCATACGCCTGCTGCAGGATATCGGCGTCGATCGGGCACTGACCTACATCGAGCGCTTCGGCTTCAGTCGCAGCGAACTGCCACGCAACCTGTCTGCGGCCCTCGGCACCCCCGAGCTTACGCCGCTGCAGATCGCCCAGGGCTATACCACTATCGCCAACGGTGGCTATGCGGTGAAACCCTATCTGATCGAGCGGATAGAAGATCATCAGAGCCGAATCATCGACTTTGCCAGGCCCGCCGCCACACCCGGTGCGATCGAAGCTCATGTCGAGCGTGCCAAGCGCTACGGTGCAATGGCTGTGTTGCCGGAAGTCGAGATACCCGCCGCCGAGCAGGTCATTGACCCACGCACAACCTATCAGCTCACCAGCATGCTCCAGGATGTAATCAGTCGCGGGACGGCTGTCCGCGCCAGGGCGCTTGAACGGCCGGACCTGGCGGGCAAGACAGGGACTACCAACGAGCAGAAGGACGCCTGGTTCTCCGGCTACAACGCTGATTTGGTGGCGACGGTATGGGTCGGCTTCGATCAGCCCGCCACGCTGGGGCGTCGCGAGTACGGCGGTACTGCAGCGTTGCCGATCTGGATGAAATTCATGGCCGAAGCACTCGAAGGTCGCCCGGAAAGCACGCAACCGATGCCCGATGGCCTGGTCAATGCGCGCATTGATCCGGACACTGGCCGCACCGCGCGGCCGGGCAGCGACGATGCACTGTTCGAGGTATTCAAGGAAGAAGACGCGCCGCCGTCCTACAGCGAACTCGATGCCGGCGGCTATTCCAGCGAGGGTGCAGTAACGCCGCTGGAGCTATTCTGAGCAGACGCCGGGTGCGGTGCCCGGCGCTCATAAGCGAGAACATGCACGGCATATTCGGCAAACCGCCGGCACCTTCAATCGCCGTCCAGATGATCCTATGCTGGCTGTCCGCCTAGTCGACCAGCCACCATGTCAGAGGACAGATCATGCGGGAACGCGATTATCTCGAACGCCTGAAAGACCTTCAGAACCGCGCCTGGCCAGCGGGCAAGCCGACCCAGCCCGAATATCCGCTGGGCCAGCGTCCACTGAACGAATATCTGGATCACTGGGCGGCGACCCGCGGCGACAAGACCTCGATACATTTCTACGGCCATGACCTGAGCTATGCCGAGCTTGCCGAGCAAAGCAACCGCTTCGCTGCGCTACTGATCTCTCTTGGCGTGAAGCCAGGAGACCGGGTCGCCGTGTTCATGCCCAACTGCCCCCAGTTCCACATCGCCTTCTTCGGGATTCTCAAGGCAGGCGCGATTCATGCGCCGGTGAGCCCGATGGCCAAGGGCATGGAACTGAGCTATCAACTGGTCGACAGCGGCGCGTCGGTGATCATCTGCTTCGACCAGCTATTACCTGTGGTCCGCGACATTCGCGAGCAAACCGACCTGCGCGAGATGATCAGCACCAGCCTGTCCGAACTCTGTCCGGCCACATCGCCAGTGCCGGTTCCCGACCTGCTGCAAGCGCCCAAGCTGCCAGTCACCGACAGTATTGACATGCTGCCGGCGCTGGCCGAGATCGAGCCCCCGGCAGTTCTACCGAGCATTGCGCTGGATGACATTGCCGCCCTCAACTACACCGGCGGCACCACTGCCCTGCCCAAGGGCTGCATCCATACCCATCGCGACATGCTCTATACCTGCGCCAGCTTCATGCCCGTCGCCCTGGGCCTGGAGTCCGACCGGGTCAGCCTGAATTTCATGCCCGAGTTTTGGATCGCCGGCGAGAACGCGGGCCTGCTGTTTCCGGTATTTGCCGGCACGACCATGGTGCTGCTGGCCCGCTGGGATGCGCTTGCGTTCATGAGTGCTGTGCAGTATTACCGGGTCGGGCATACCGGACTGCTGGTCGACAGCGCTTCGGAAGTACTCGACCACCCCCGTGTGGATGAGTTTGATTTCAGCTCCCTCGAAGTCACCAGCTGCGTGTCCTTTATCAAGAAACTCACCCCTGAATACCGTCGCCGCTGGCGCGAGCTGACCGGCTGTACGCTGTTTGAGACCAGTTTCGGCATGACCGAGACGCACACCTGCGATACCTTTACCGCCGGCATGCAGGACGACGATTTTGATCTACGTTCCGCACCCACCTTCGTCGGCCTGCCGGTGCCCGGTACAGAGTTCAAGGTCTGCGACTTCTCTACCGGGGAATTGATGCCACTGGGGGCCGAAGGTGAGCTGTGCGTGCGTACGCCGTCCCTACTCAAGGGTTACTGGAACAAGCCCGAAGCCAGTGCCGAGGTGCTGCGTGATGGCTGGCTGCATACCGGCGATAGCGGTTTGATCACCGAACAGGGACACATCCGCTATCTGGGCCGGCGCAAGGAAATGCTCAAGGTCAACGGCATGAGCGTATTCCCCAGCGAGCTGGAGGCGATGCTCGGCCAGCATCCCGACATCCTGGCATCGGCGGTCATCGGCCGGGCTGACGAGCAACGTGGGGAAATGCCGCTGGCATTTATCGTCGCCAAACCCGGCAGTGGCCTGACTGCCGATCAATTGCACTTGTGGTGCAAGAAAGCCATGGCGGTCTACAAGATACCCGAAATCCGGTTGGTCGAATCCTTACCGATGACAGCGACCGGCAAGGTCAAGAAACAGGAATTGCAGGAATGGATCTGATATGAACTTCAATAGTCTGCTGATTGCCAACCGCGGTGAAATCGCCATCCGACTAGCCCGTGCTGCGGCTGAACTGGATATCCACACGGTCGCCATTTACGCCGAAGATGACAGCGAATCCCTACATATACGCAAGACTGAAACGGCCGTAGCCTTGCGGGGGCGCGGCGCCAGTGCCTATCTGGATGCCGAGCAGATCATTACCGTCGCGCTTGAGCACGGCTGCGATGCGATCCATCCGGGCTATGGTTTTCTCAGCGAGAATGCCGACTTCGCCCGCCGCTGCGTAGCCGCCGGCATCGTCTTCATTGGCCCGGATGCCTCGGTGCTGGAGACCTTCGGCGACAAGGCCAGCGCCCGCCGCCTGGCCAGTGAATGCGGCGTGCCGCTCGGTCAGGGTACCAACGAAGCAACCAGCCTCGAGCAGGCCAGAGCCTTCATGCAGAAGCAGGGACCGGGTGGTGCGGTGATGCTCAAGGCCCTGGCGGGGGGCGGTGGTCGCGGCATGCGCGCGGTACACAGCCTGGATGAACTCGACGAGGCTTATGCCCGCTGCAGCTCCGAAGCCCGAGCGGCCTTTGGCACCGGGGACCTCTACGTCGAACGCCTGATCCGCCGGGCACGGCATATCGAAGTCCAGATTGTCGGCGACGGAACCGATGTGAGCCATGTGTGGGAGCGCGAATGCACCCTGCAGCGGCGCAACCAGAAACTGCTGGAAGTAGCCCCAAGTCCAAGCCTCGCCCCTGCACTGCGCGATCAATTACTGGATGCCGCTCTCACCCTGGCCAAGGCCGTCGGCTATCGTGGCCTGGGGACCTTCGAATTCCTGCTTGATGAAGATGCTGGCGACTTCGTGTTCATGGAAGCCAATCCGCGCATTCAGGTCGAGCACACCGTTACCGAGGCAGTGACTGGTCTGGATCTGGCGCAAATCCAGATCCGTCTGGCTGCGGGGGCAACACTGAGCGATCTGCAACTGACGCAGTCGCAAATACCAGCTCCGCGCGGCTTCGCGGTTCAGTTGCGGGTAAACCTGGAAACCATGGCCGACGACGGTAGCACCCGGCCCACTGGTGGTACCCTCTGCGCGTACGAGCCACCCAGTGGCCCGGGTATCCGCGTTGATGGCTACGGTTACAGCGGCTACACCACGAGCCCCAGTTTCGACTCCCTGCTGGCCAAGGTCATCGTCCAGGCTGATGCCGACTACCCTGCCGTGCTGCGCCGCGCCTACCGCGCCCTGTGCGAGTTCCGGCTGGAGGGCGTCGGCAGCAACCTGTCCTTCTTGCAGAACCTGCTTCGCAGTCCCCGGGTTCAGGCCAACGACGTCACCACCGCGTTTATCGAAAAGCATGCCAGCGAGCTGATCGACAACAGCGCGCATCCCAGCCTGTTTTTTGCACCGAAAAACACGCGTGACCAGCAAAGCGGCAGCCAGATCGCCGCACCCGCCGGCACCGCGCCACTGAATGCGCCAGTGCAAGGCGTGCTGGTAGCACTGTCGGTTGAAGCCGGCGACGCCATTGCCGTTGGCCAGCAGGTCGCCGTGATGGAATCGATGAAAATGGAATTTGAGGTCAAGGCGACACAAAGCGGCATCGTGCGCGAGTTGCTGGTCGAGCCCGGCGCGAGCCTGTTCGAAGGCAGCCCGCTGCTGTTTCTAGAGCCGGCCGAGGTCGCGGTCAGCGAACAGAATAACGAAGAGCAGGTCGATATCGCCCACATACGGGCCGATCTGGCCGAGGTACTTGAGCGCCAGGCCGATCTGACGGACGAGCGCCGCCCTGCCGCGGTGGCCAAGCGGCGCAAGACCGGCCAGCGCACCGCTCGTGAGAACCTGGCGGACCTGCTCGATGAGGGCAGCTTCAAGGAATACGGTGGTATGGCCCTGGCTGCCCAACGCGGCCGGCGCACCCATGAGGAACTACTGGCCATGAGCCCCGCGGACGGACTGGTCAACGGCATCGGCACGGTCAATGCCGATCTGTTCGGCGAGCACGCCAGCCGCTGCATGGCGTTGTCCTACGACTACACCGTATTCGCCGGCACCCAGGGCGTGATGAACCACAAGAAGACCGACCGCATGCTGGATCTGGCAGAAAAATGGAAACTGCCGGTGGTGTTTTTCACCGAGGGCGGCGGCGGCCGCCCCGGCGATATCGACAAGGTCGGCGTTGCCGGCCTGGACTGCACGACTTTCATGCGCATGGCCAGCCTGAGCGGCCAGGTGCCGCTGGTGGGTGTGGTCTCGGGCCGCTGTTTCGCCGGCAATGCCGCCTTGCTGGGCTGCTGCGACGTGGTGATCGCCACCGCAAACGCGACCATTGGCATGGCAGGACCGGCGATGATCGAGGGTGGCGGACTCGGCAGCTACACGCCAGAGCAGGTCGGGCCAACCAGCGTCCAGAGCGCCAATGGCGTGATTGACGTGGTTGTCGCCGATGAGGCCGAAGCCACGCGTATCGCGAAGCAATATCTTTCGTACTTTCAGGGCGACATGAAGAGCTGGGAAGTCGCCGACCAGCGTGAACTGCGCCACCTGATTCCGGAAAATCGCCTGCGCGTATATGACATCCGCCAGGTGATCGACTCGCTGGCTGACAGTGGCTCGGTACTGGAGCTGCGCCGTCAGTTTGCACCCGGCATGATTACCGCGCTTATCCGCATCGAGGGCCGTCCGTTCGGCCTGATTGCCAACAACCCGATGTACCTCGGTGGCGCGATTGATGCCGCCGGCGGCGACAAGGCCGCGCGCTTCATGCAGCTATGCCAGGCCCATGGCCTGCCGATGGTCTCGCTGTGCGACACACCCGGTTTCATGGTCGGACCGGAAGCCGAGCAACAGGCAACTGTGCGCCATGTTTCGCGCATGTTCGTCACCGCCGCCAGCCTGCAGATCCCTTTCATGACCGTGGTCCTGCGCAAGGGCTATGGCCTGGGTGCCCAGGCCATGGCGGCCGGCAGCTTCCAGGCGCCACTGTTTACCATCGCCTGGCCTAGCAGCGAGTTTGGCGCCATGGGTCTGGAGGGTGCGGTACGCCTGGGGTATGCCAAGGAGTTGGCGGCAATCAAGGATGAAAACGAGCGTAACGCGATGTACGAGAAGCTGGTCGCCGAGCTGTATCAGCGCGGCAAGGGCGTGAGCATGGCGAGTTTTCTGGAAATCGACGCGGTGATCGACCCCCTGGAAACCCGTGAGTGGTTGTTGCGTGGCCTGAACTCAGCTCCTGCCAATTCGCTGACCAAAGGTCTACGGCCTTTCGTGGATACCTGGTAGCACAGCGGCTCAGTATCACTCACGGCCAGATGCGCGCTGACCAGTGGACGCGCCTCTGGCCCGATTACTGAAGTCGAGTGAAGCAAGCTCAGCTGGCGGTGCGCAACATCACCCACAGCGTGACGCCCAGCGGAAGCAGCAGCGCCGTCGCGGTTCCCAGCAAGCTCATCGCCAATGCTGAGAAAGCGCCCTGCTCCTCGCCTTCCTCGATCGCTCGGGAGGTGCCGACAGCGTGGGCGGTCATGCCCATGGCCATGCCCCAGGCGGCGGGCTCGGTGATCTTGCATTTGCGCAGTAGCCAGGGGCCAAACAGCGGACCGAGCACACCGGTGAACATGACGAACACCGCCGCCAGCGCAGCAATGCCGCCGAGTTGCTCGGCGACCAGCATGGCAATTGGCGAGGTGACCGATTTGGGCGCCAGAGTCATCAGGATCATATGCTCGGCGCCGAGCGCCCAGGCTATCAGCAAGGTGATAACCGTCGCGAAGAGCCCGCCCAGCAGGATGGTCAACAGGACCGGCCAGAAATACAGCCTGATACGGCGAAGATTGAGATACAGCGGCACTGCCAGCGCGACGGTCGTCGGGCCGAGCAGAATCACCAGAGGCCATACCGCGTCGCGATACATGACGTACTCGATACCCAGCATCGACAGTAATCCGACCAGAATGGCAACCGACACCAGCACCGGGTGGAATACAGCAAGCCGCGTACGCTCATAGAGGGCCAGCCCTAGCTGGTAGGCGCCAAGTGTCAGGCCGAGAAGAAACAGCGGGTGCCCGGTTACCACCTGCCATGCTTCCAACAATGAGTCGCTCACCGCTTGGCCTCCGCACGGCGCTGACGCCGGATAAGCGTCTGCATCAACCAACCACACAGCGGCAGCGTGAGCAGGAACGACAACAACAGCGCAACCATGATAGCGGTGGCGTCGGCGGCGATCTCCCTGCCGTAGGCCATCACCCCGACCGCAGGGGGCACCAGTATCAGCGGCAGATATTTGAGCAGACCGGAGGCTGCCATATCCAGCGATTCGCCAGTTCCCCCGCGCAGGCAGAGGAATAGAACCAGCAATACCATGCCGATAATCGGGCCGGGCAGAAATGGCAGAAACAAAACGCTGAGGCCGCTACCCAACAACTGGAAGACGATCAGCCAGGTCAATCCACGCAGCAACATGGTCAAAGCCTCGGGTGGCCATAAGAGAAGTGCGCAGATTAATGGGTCCGGGCAGGCCTGACCACCCCTACCATGGTCCGCAAACGCAAGGGCCGGTCTGTTGACCGGCCCTGTTACTGCAACGACAAGCTGACGTTGATCAGTAACCGCGCAGACTGGCGAAGCGATCCGCGTGGAAGCGGTAATCGCCGAACAATGCCTGTACCGGCCTCGCACGCTTCATGAACAGCCCGACGTCGAATTCATCGGTCATACCCATGCCGCCGTGCAGTTGCACTGCCTCATTGGTTGCCAACTCGGCGACCTCGCAGCTCTTGGCCTTGGCCAGGCTGACCAGAACCGGCGCTTCTGGATCCTGCTCGTCCAGCGCAACCAGCGCCTTGAGCACCACCGATTTGACCAGTTCCAGCTCGCTGAACAGGTGCGCGCAGCGGTGCTGCAAAGCCTGAAAAGAACTCAGCGTCACACCGAACTGCTTGCGTTCCTGCAGGTACTTGACGGTGATTTCGAAGGCCTGCAGAGAAACGCCCAGCAGCTCTGCCGCCAGTTGCGCATTGGCGATATCCAGCACCTTTTCCAGTGTCGCAAACCCCTGGTCGATGTCGCCCAGCAGTGCGTCGGCATTCACCTGCGCGTTGTCGAAACGCACAATGGCGGCGTTGCGGCTGTCGACCATGATGGTGCGCTCGACGCTGACCCCTGAGGTATCGCGATCAACGAGTAAAAGGCTGATGCCCTCGCGGTCGTTCTGCTCGCCACTGGTGCGTACGGAAACGATCAGCTTGTCCGCCACATGGCCGTCAATCACGAAGGATTTCTGACCATCAATCACGAACATGTCGCCCTGGCGCCGGGCGGTGGTGGTTACACGGTGAGGTGCGTGACGCGGCGTCTCGTCGATTGCCAACGCAGTCAACAGACGACCTTCGGCGATAGCCGGCAACAACTCCTGCTTCTGCGCCTTGGAGCCTGCCAGTTGCAGCACCGACACGCCAAGCACGGCGGTCGACAGCAGCGGCGAGGCGCTGAGGTTGCGGCCAGCGTATTCGAATACCTGGCCCATGCCGACGTTGCCGAAGGCCGAGCCCCCAAAGTCCTCATCGACCAGCGTGCCGACAAAGCCCATCTCAACCATGCCCTGCCACAGGTCACGGGAAAACCCGGTCTCGTCGCGCTCATCGCGCAGCTTGCGCAACTGGCTGATCGGTGCTTTTTCGCTCAGGAAGCCCTGTGCGGCATCCCGGAGCATCTGCTGTTCTTCATTAAGTACCAAAGCTGCCATTAGTCTTGTCCTCGATTCGTTCTACTGGAGCCCGAGAATGTTGCGGGCAATCACGTTGAGCTGGATTTCCGAGGTACCGCCCTCGATCGAGTTGCCCTTGGAACGCAACCAGGCGCGCGGAACCGCACCCTCGTTCCAGGCCTCGCCTTCCCAGACCATCGCATCGCTGCCGTGCAACGCGACCAGCAGCTCCTGCCGACGCTTGTTCACTTCAGTACCGTAATACTTGAGCATCGCCGAGGCGTTACCCACGCCCTGGCCCGCCTTGGCTTCGTCCAGCACACGCTCGGAGGTCAGCTCGAACGCCTTGGCATCGAGCTCCCAGCGAGTGATGTCGCTGCGCAAATAGCCGTCTGTCAGCTTGCCGTTTTCCAGACCCAGGAGCTCGACGGCCAACTGGGGTAGGGTTTTCTGGCCGGCTGCAGTGCGTCCCATGCCACCGATCATCTCGCGCTCGTGGGTCAGCAAATATTTGGCATAGGTCCAGCCGGCATCGATTTCGCCGACTACCTGACTCTTCTCTACCCGCACATCATCCAGAAAGGTCTCGCAGAATGGGGAGCTGCCGGAGATCAGTTTGATCGGGCGGGTGCTGACACCGGGCGTTTGCATATCGAACAGCACCAGACTGATTCCCATCTGCTTCTTCGCATCGGGGTTGGTGCGCACCAGACAGAACATCCAGTCGGCCTTGTCGGCGTAGGAGGTCCAGATCTTCTGGCCATTGACGATGAAGTGATCTCCCTTGTCTTCGGCCTTGGTCTGCAGACCGGCCAGATCCGAGCCGGCGCCTGGCTCGCTGTAACCCTGGCACCAGCGGATTTCACCGCGCACGATTGGCGGCAGATGCTGACGCTTGAGTTCTTCGGAGCCGTATTTGAGGATAGCCGGCCCGATCATCCACACGCCGAAGCTGGACAGCGCCGGGCGAGCCTGGATCCGCGACAGCTCCTGGCGCAGGATCTTGTGCTCTTCGCGGCTCAGCCCGCCACCGCCGTATTCCTTCGGCCAATCAGGCGCGGTCCAGCCCTTTTCCGCCATGCGCTCAAGCCACTGGCGCTGCTCCTCGCTCTTGAACTTGAAATCGCGGCCTCCCCAGCACTGATCGTTATCAGCGGAGAAAGGAGTACGCATGCTTTTCGGGCAGTTCTCTTCAAGCCAGGTACGTACTTCCTGACGGAATGCGTCCAGATCGGTCACGGGATGGTCTCCTCAATGAATCGACAGCGTGTATCGGTGAATGTGCAATCAGTCAGCATAAGATACTCTCGAGGCGCGTCCAATGCCCGCTCCTTGACTGTGGGAATAATGACCCATTAGTCACGCCAATTTTATCGCAACCTGTGTTTCCAGGCTCTCTGCGCGCGGCTGACTGAAATCCCGCTACTGCTGGCCATTCAGCCGTCACCTGCCTCGCTCATACCGGATAGGATAAAGCAGGCCGCTCCCCGGCCATGCAGGAGCTGATAATAATGCACAACAAGAAGCAGCAGGACGCGCCACTGAGCGTACTTATCGTCGGCGCCGGTTTTGGCGGAGTCGGCCTGGCAATCCGCCTGGACAAGGTGGGAGTCAGCGACTTTCTGATCCTGGAGAAAGCCGCTGATGTTGGCGGCACCTGGCGTGACAACAGTTACCCGGGGGCCGCCTGCGACGTGCCTTCGCACCTCTACTCCTTTTCCTTCGAGCCGCGTGCGCAGTGGTCCAGCCGATACTCGCCACAAGCCGAAATTCACGACTACATCCGCCACTGCGCGAGCAAATACCATCTGTACCCGCGCATCGAATTCGACACCGAGATCAGCCAGGCGGAGTTCGATGAAGCCGCCGCACTCTGGCAGGTGACCACTACCGACGGCAGACAATACCGGACACGTGCGCTGGTCACCGCCTGCGGTCAATTGAACCGGCCGCTCTACCCGTCGATTCCCGGTCTCGATAGCTTTGCCGGTGAGGCCTTTCACTCGGCCCGCTGGCGTCATGATGTCGACCTGGACGGCAAGGCAGTGGCGGTAATCGGCACCGGCGCTTCGGCAATCCAGTTCGTCCCGCAGATCGCACCGAAGGTCAGCAAGCTCAAACTGTTCCAGCGCAGCGCTCCCTATGTGATCGCCAAACCGGATCGACGCTACAGCGAGCGCGAACACGCATTGATGCGCCGCTTCCCGCTGCTGCAGAAGGTCAGTCGCGGCGGCCATTACCTAACGCACGAAATGCGCGCGCTGGCCTTCATCAGCTTCCCGTCGCTGATGAAAACCATGGAGAGCAGGTTCCACAAACACCTGGAGAAAGGCGTCTCCGATCCGCACAAGCGCGCCCAACTGGTGCCGGATTATCCGATGGGCTGCAAGCGCATGCTGATCAGCAATGACTTCTTTCCTGCGGTGGACCGTGACAATGTCGAGCTGATTACCACCGGCATCGAATCCATCACGCCCACTGGCATCAAGGACAAGGACGGGAAGGCGCACGACGCCGACGTGCTGATTTTTGGCACCGGTTTCGCCGCTACGGACTTTCTCGCGCCGATGAGTATAAAAGGCCTGGACGGGATCGACCTCAACGAGGCCTGGCGCGCCGGCGCCGAAGCTTACAAAGGCATCAGTGTCAGCGGCTTTCCCAACCTGTTCATCCTGTACGGCCCCAATACCAACCTGGGACACAACTCGATCATCTATATGCTGGAAAGCCAGTTCAACTATGTAGTCGCCTGCTTGCAGACTCTGGCCCACCGTGGCTTGCGCTACATAGACGTAAAACCTGACGTGCAAGGCGCTTTCAACGCGAAGATCCAGGATGCCATCAGCACCACCATCTGGAGCCGCGGCTGCAACAGCTGGTACCAGACTGCGGATGGCAAGCAGACCAATAACTGGCCGGGCTACACTTTCAGCTATCGCCGCCTGACACGGAAACCGGAGCTGGACGACTATGAATGTGCGCGCTGATTACACCCATCCCGGACCCGGGCAGCCACTATTACGGAACATCATCCGCGGCGCGGTGCGGCTATTGTTTCGCGGCCTGATCCGTCCCGGCGTCCCCGTCTCTATACAGCGCGCGATCCTGCGTCTGCTGACCGCGACCATGCCCGTCGTTGGCGGCGTGCAGCGCAGCCGCGAGCTGATCGCCGGCCGGCGCACTGGTGTGCCTTTCCCCGCTAGTCGACTTTACCTGCGAGCACCTGCATAGCCCTGACGCTGGCGATCCACTGCTTAACCGAAGCTGGATCGAGCAAGCAGCTGATCTGTTCTGCCCACCCGGCATGGATCGCCGGAAACCGGGGCTGTCGCCGATCAATGGTGATCTCTCCAGTCTGCCACCGCTGTTGATCCAGGTCGGCGAAGACGAATTGCTGCTCAACGACAGCCTGCGCCTGGCAAAGACAGCACGGGCAGCTGGCGTGCGTGTGCAACTCGAGCGCTACCCCGACTGCTGGCATGTTTTCCAGGCTAATGCTGGCGTACTGAAAGTCGCCGATACTGCACTGGAACGTGCTGGCATGTTTATCTCCGGGGCCACCGGAACCTGACCTCGCCGATGATGCAGGCGGCCCGACCTGGCGCCTCCTTGCAATGAATCGATTACCTGCACAAGAATTCTGTACAGGTTTTTTTGAGCTATCTGCCACCCTTATCCGCTCAAAACCCGCCTTCACACCGCATACCTCGTGAGCAAGCCCCGCCCGCAGACAAGAAAGCGACGTCAAAATGCCATTATTTATTGTACAAATAGATTCATATGTATAAGATCAGCGCCATCGCTAACTAAAAAGGACACACACCCATGTTTCGCCAGCTCACCATTGCGCAACGTCTCGGCATGGGCTTCGGGGTTGTACTCTCCCTGATGATCATCATCGCGCTGATCGGGATAAACCGCGTCAGCGTGATTGATTCCACTTTGACCTACGTCAACGAGAACGCCACGGTAAAGCAGCGGTATGCGATCAATTTCCGTGGCAGCGTTCACGACCGTGCGATTGCGATACGCGACGCAGTGCTGGCACCGGATGTACGCGAATTCAACCGGTCCCTGCAACAGATCGAGGAGCTGAACGCTTTCTATCAGGAGTCGGCAGGGGCAATGGACAGGCTGTTTGCCAACGGCAGTCCGAGCGCCGAGGAACAGCGCCTGCTGGCAGCCATCAAGCGGATTGAAAGCCAGACGCTGCCACTGACCGCTGATCTGGTCGCCCAGCGCCGCAACAGCGACACCCTGGCCGTTCGCGGCATGCTGCTGAATGAAGTATCCCCCGCTTACAGCGAATGGTTGGCTCGCATCAACGCATTCATCGACCATCAGGAAGACCTGATTGCCTCAGAGATCGGCACTGTGCGCGGCGTTGCCGGCGGCTTCCAGTGGCTGATCCTGATCCTCACCGGCGTAGCGGTATTGCTCAGCATTGGCGTGTCGATGCTGATCATCCGGCAGATCCGCTCAACCCTGGGCGCCGAGCCCTACGAGGTTGCCGAGGTAATGCAGCGCCTGTCCAATGGCGAGCTGAACCAGCAGATCACCACCGCTTACCCCAAGAGCGTTATGGGTGCCGCCCGCGATACCGTGAAGCGACTTTCCGACATCATCGAGCAGGTGCGTCTGGCCTCGGTCAACCTCAGTGAATCCGCCGAGCAACTGCTTGAAACCTCGGACAGCAACAACCAGCAGATCCGTCTGCAATCGCGTGAATCGGAGCAGATGGCCACCGCTATTCACCAGATGGCGGCGACTGTCAACGAGGTCGCCGGGTACGCGGCCAAAGCCGCCAATGCAACGCGCAATGCGGATGAGGAAGTAATAACCGGTAACCGTATCGTTGGCACCACTGCAGGCGCCATCCAGGATCTGGCCAATACCCTGGAAGACGCCACCGAGACAGTCAAGAAAGTCTCCCATGACAGCGGCAACATCGAGAAGATCACCGAAGTGATCAACGCGATTGCCGAGCAGACCAACCTGCTTGCACTGAATGCCGCCATCGAGGCCGCCAGGGCCGGGGAGCATGGCCGCGGTTTTGCGGTGGTCGCCGACGAGGTCCGTTCACTGGCAACGCGTACACAGGACTCGACACGGGAAATCCGCGGCATGATCGGCACGCTGCAGGAAGGTGCAAGCAACGCCGTTGGCGTGATGGAGACCAGCCGTGAGCTGGCCCAGAAGACCGTCGCACAAATCCGCCAGGCCGAGGGCGCGCTGGGCAAGATCAGCCACGAAGTCAGCGCAATCAACGAAATGAATGCACAGATCGCCAGCGCCTCAGAAGAGCAGAGCGCGGTCGCTGAAGAGGTGAACCAGAACATCAACCGGATTCACGATGCCACGGTGGAAACCTCCGCAGGCTCTGACCAGGTCGCGTCGTCCAGCCGGGAGCTCTCGACCCTGGCTGTCCAGCTCAAGGAGAGGGTGCGTTTCTTCCAGCTGTAAGACCCGCTTTAACGCTGCCGCTCGATCTGCTGGTCCAGCAGATCGGCCACCGGCAGGGGCACCCCGAGCCGCGTCAGATTCCAGTAATGACCTTCCAGCGTCCGGTTTATCAATAGCGTTCCCGGTGCCGGTTGCAGGCTTCCCAGCGCCTCCAGCGCATCCGGCACCACCCGTTGGATCTCCTGGTGCACCGGCTGGGCAGTAAAGTCCCACAGAGCACCCTGCTGCAGAAGAGGTTTGAGCAGCGCTGTCAGGTTGCGATACAAAGGCCATGGCGGTGCTGACTGCGGTTGTCGCGTGCCCAGTGCCTGAAAACCGCGCTCCAGCTGCTCGGGATTACCCGACTGCAGCGCCCGGAAGGTTTTTACATACGCATCCATCACCGGAGCGGCGACCGTCTGCACACAACCGAAATCGTAGACCACCAGGTCACCCTCAGCGGTATAGGCAAAGTTGCCGGGGTGCGGATCAGCGTGCAACTGGCCCAATTCGAAGGCCTGGGCAACCAGCCATTGCGACAGCGTGTGTGCCAGCCGGCGCCGGACATTCAGGGTCGCCTGGCTGACATCGGCAAACGGCAGGCCTGGCACTTCAGTCAGTACCAACACGCCGGGGCGGCAGAGATGCTCGATCGGACGCGGAAACAGCAGTCCGGACCAGCCGGCAAAAAACTCGCGAAACTGCTTCAGGCGCTGCATTTCGGCGGCGTAATCCAGCTCCGCGGTAATGGTCTTATCCAGTTCAGCGTAAATGCCCTCGAGCTGCGTCGCAGGTGCACGAAACAGCCGACCCAGTGGCAACAGCCGGCGCACCAGGCGCAGGTCGGCGGCGCAGATTTCAGCGATCCCCGGGTACTGGATCTTCAGCACCAGCGCCTCGCCATCCAGCCCGCGGGCCCGGTGAACCTGCCCGAGGGACGCGGCGGCAAAGGGCTGCTCCTCGATAGACTCGAAATAGTCTGTCAGTGGGCCCTGATACACCTGTCGCAGGTGTGCCTGCAGGGGTCCATAGGGCAACGCCGGCACCCGATTCTGCAGCGCTACTAGGGCTCGGGCTATCGGCTCGGGCAACACATCATGCCACTGCGATGCCATCTGGCCGAGCTTGAGAACCGGCCCTTTCATGTCGCCGAGCACCTCGGCAAGCAGATCGCCTACCGGTTGCCAGTCGATCCCGGAGCGCCCGCGCAATAGCCGCTGGCTGAATACGCCACCGGCAATCCGTGTGGCAGTGCCGGCCAGACGCAGCAAGCGGCGGGCAGAGGAAGCTGAGGGTGGGCGGGACGGCGGCAGGGTCATCACGGACTCCATGAACAATCTCTTTTGATACTGATCCGCACGCGCGTGACTCGCAATCACGGTGCGGTAAGCAAAAATGACAGCCTTTTGCGCCAGCGTTTCACACAGCGGGTTTGAGCGCCGGACGGGCATCTTCTAAGATGGATGTTTAGCCCATCCTTCGGAGTACCAGTGGCGATCACCTCCCGCAGATCAGAGCAGCCCTCCGGTGCCGGAAATCATCCTGGCAAAATCAACAATCTGCTCGGCGCCACCTCCGCCTTCTGCGCCTGGCTGGCATTGTGGGCACTGCTGACTCAGGCGCAAGGCTGGGCATTCGGCGTGCCTATCGCGGCCATGGCGACCTTCGTCGGTTACCGCCTCCGGTTGCGTTGTGGCAACTTGCGTCTGCGCTTGCTGCCGGCTTTCGTCGGTTTCTTTCTATGCAAACTGTTCTCCGGCGGCTGGGATGTGGCCCGACGTGCACTGCATCCCCGGCTGCCCATCGCGCCGGACTGGCAGACCTTCGCCCTGAGCAGCAGAGACCCGCGCGTCTGCCTGCTGCTGTCGGCCATGGTCGGCTTGCTCCCGGGCACCCTGTCATCGCACCACACCGGCCAGACGCTGCACGTACATGCGCTGGACCAGCACCAGGACTGGCAGGGCACAGTGGCAAGATTGGAAGAACTCCTGTCCCGCCTCCTCGGCGAGGCTCGGGTATGACGCTGCTCGCCGCCATCTTGCTCCTAAGCATCGCCGCAGGACTCTGGCGGGTGGTGCGCGGCCCGACACGCGCCGACCGCCTGCTCGCCGTGCAGTTGTTCGGCACCACCGGCGCGGCGATCCTGCTATTGCTGGCCCACAGT
>NZ_JBFGFI010000048.1:0-21745 GCF_041579695.1 Halopseudomonas sp. | reverse complement strand
GGTGAGTGAACCATAAGGCCTGGTGAGAAGGCCGCTGGTGATAAAGTAAAACGCCGCACTACTAATTCTGCTTGAACTCCAGACAGTTACCAACCTCACAATCAAACAGCCTGCAGCGTTTATCCATCGCCCCAAGCTCCTGATCGCCCACACTTGCTGGCAGGGTCAATTGAATCTGGAATCCACCCAGGACAGCTTGTGCCAGGTCCCATGCAGGCTTCTTTGGTCTGAATCATCCTCGCACCGTACGGAATAGTTGCCATGTCGAGATTCCAGGGGCTTCAACAAAGCAGTGATGCCGAACTGTTGCGATCCGAACTGTTCAGCATTGAGCAGCTGAAGCGTCACGCCTTACTCTTGGCTCGCCAGCATGAAATCGACTCCCGGCCAGGACCGGATAAACTGTTGCCTCGGCTGAAAGACAACGAAGCAGTGTTGCTGACCGCTTACGATGTGATGACCACCACGGCAGCCACCGAGCGCTTTTTACCCTCGGAAGCCTGGTTGCTTGATAACTATTACCTCGTTGAACAGCAGATCGCGCTCGCAAGAGGACATTTGCCTCGCGGTTACAGTCGGCAGCTGCCCCGCTTGAAAAATGGCCTGTCTGCCGGCTACCCCAGGGTTTATGATCTGGCGTTCGAGCTTATTTGCCGCGGCGATGGACGTCTCGATAGTGACAATGCGACCCAGTTCCTTGCCTCCTACCAGACGATCACGCCACTTAAGCTGGGTGAGCTGTGGGCCTTTCCAATCATGTTGCGGCTGGCGCTGCTGGAAAATCTGCGCAGGGTTGGGGTTCAGATAGCGCGGCGGCATGAAGAGCGCGAAGTGGCTGCTCTCTGGGCCGATCGGATGTTGGCGACCGCAGAATATGAGCCGGAAAAACTGGCTCATGTTCTGGCCGACTTCGTCCAGGCAGGGGTATCTCTGACGGCGCCATTTGTCGAAGAGCTCTTCGCCCGGTTGCAAACTCAGGGACCAGCCACGGCCTTTATCCAGACATGGCTGGATCACAAACTGTCTGAGCAGGGCGTCACCGCCGCTCAGCTGACGGAGCTTGTTGCCCGGACGGCTACCGCCAATCAAATTTCTGTTGCCAATAGTATCAGCAGTCTTCGTTTTATCGGGTCCATGGACTGGAATAGCTATGTCGAAACCCTGAGTCTGGTAGAGCAGACGCTGAAGACAGACCCTGCGCGGACCTATTCACTTCAGGATTTTGCTACGCGCGACCGCTACAGACACGTGGTCGAGGATGTCGCTCGTGGTAGCCGCTGTTCAGAAGTGGCTGTGGCCGAGGCGGCGATTACACTGGCTCGATCCGCGGCGGCGGAGCTTGGCGAGGGCCACCGGCATGCCCATGTCGGCTATTACCTCAGAGGCCCTGGGCGGCGGCAGCTGAAGGAAAAGACCGGTTGTGAACTTCCCTTCAGAATACGACTCGGTCGGGGCGTCTGGCGCTTCCGGCTATGGCTTTACCTGGGCGTCATTTTTACCCTCACTGCTGCGGCGACAGGCGGAGTGATGGCACTGTCAGTCTCGGAAACGACGGTAGGCTGGAAGGTTGTACTGATTATTTTGCCCCTGTTCATCGGCTCGTCTGCATTGGTGGTGTCTCTGGTCAATATGCTGTTGACGTTGCTGTTGCCGCCACGCGTACTGCCCAGGCTCGACTTTTCCGGCGGTATCCCCGATGAGCACCGCACCATGGTGGTCGTTCCGACCCTGCTGGCGAAGGCCAGTGATATTGATGACCTCCTGGAAAGTCTCGAGATTCGCTATCTCGGTAACCGCGACGGCAATGTTTTTTTCGCTTTGCTGACGGACTTTCCTGATGCGGACAAAGAGGTGTTGCCCAGCGACGATGCTCTCCTTAACCGTGCGCGAGCGGAAGTAGAGCGACTCAATCTGGCCTACCGCGGCAGCGGCTCCGACCCGTTTTATCTGTTTCATCGGCCCCGCGTATGGAACCCAGTGGATCGGTTATGGATGGGCTATGAGCGCAAGCGCGGTAAGCTGGAGCAGTTCAATGCCCTGCTAAGGGGGCAGGCAGCGGGGGCCTTTTCCTACATAGTAGGAGACTGCTCGATTCTGCGGTCCATTCGTTACGTCATCACGCTCGATACCGACACCCACCTGCCCAGGGATACGGCTCACGCATTGGTGGGTAATATGGCCCATCCGCTCAATCGTCCGGTTTACGATGCTGCCAGTGGGCGCATTGTCGAAGGCTATGCGATTCTTCAGCCCCGGGCGTCGATCAGTCTGAGCAGTGCCAGGCGTTCACGCTTCGCCCGGCTGTATGCGGGTGAGTCAGGTATCGATCCGTATACCCGTGAGGTCTCTGATGTCTATCAGGATATTTTTGCGGAAGGCTCGTTTATCGGCAAAGGCATCTACGACGTGGATGCTTTTCGCTTGGCGGTGGATGGGCGCTTTCCGGAAAATCTGATCCTCAGCCATGACTTGCTCGAGGGTGGTTACGCCCGGTCGGCACTGATCAACGATGTGGATTTGATTGAAGACTTTCCGCCAACCTATGCAATAGATGCCAGTCGTCGCCACCGATGGATCAGAGGCGACTGGCAGCTGATTTACTGGCTTTTGCCTTGGGTGCCTGCGGGGCCCTCAGTCATCGGGAGAGGCGACGCCGAGGAGCAATCAGGCAAAAAAACATCCCGGTGGCAGGCTAATCCGCTTACTGCTCTCTCGCGCTGGAAGCTGCTGGATAACCTGCGTCGCAGTCTGGTACCCCCTTCGTTGATCGTCTTGCTCGCGGCAGGATGGATGCTTGCTATAGGCGCTGTCTGGCTGTGGCTGGTGCTGATCTTAATGGTGGTGTACCTGCCGGCGATTGTTCACGCCGCTATTGAACTTGCCCGTAAGCCGGCTGAGCGGGACTGGATGGTGCATCTGAAGCTGGCCAGCCAGTCGGCGCAGCGACCTCTGGCCATCGCGGCCCTGAGCTTGATACTGCTGCCCTACGAGGCCTGGCTCAGTCTTGGGGCAATCACCCGCTCCGCGTTCAGGATGCTGTTCACCCGCAAGGGACTATTGATATGGCAATTGCCTTATTACAAAACCCGAAATGGCTGTCGGACACTGGCAGACTATGCCAGGGAGTTCTGGGTTGTGCCGGTTCTTGTCGGAGGTCTCTGCACCGCGCTGGCGGTGTCCGATGTGATGACATTCGTCGACTGGGCTTTCGTGACAGCGGTGTTGATGCTGTGGCTCCTGTCGCCTGTGGTGGTGTGGTGGATCAGTCTGCCGTCGGGGTTCCCGGTGACCCGGTTGAGTCCGCAGCAGCAGGCATTTTTAAGGATCTCGGCGCGGCGAACATGGCGTTTTTTTGATCAGTTTGTGGGTCCTGCGGACAATTGGCTGCCGCCTGATAATTTCCAGGAATACCCTGAGCCATTGATTGCGTCGCGCACCTCGCCGACGAATATGGGTATGTCCCTGCTGGCGGATCTCGCAGCCAGTGATTTTGGTTACATCACGGCAGGAGAATGTTTACGCCGGGTGGGTGCCACGCTTTCATCGATGGAGCGGCTTGAGCGTTTTCGCGGCCACTTCTATAACTGGTACGATACCCGGACCCTTGAGCCGTTGCGCCCCCAGTATGTGTCATCAGTGGACAGCGGTAATCTCATGGGCTGCCTGCTTACGTTACAGGCAGGTCTGACAGAATTTCGGTGTCAGCCGGTTGTATCTGCGTTGGCGTTTCAGGGCCTGCAGGACACCCTGCAGGTGCTCGTACAATGCCTGCCAGTAACGATTCCGGCCGTTTTGGCTGACACAGTTCAGCAACTACAGGCCAAACTGGAGCTGTCAACGCAGGATAAGGCGCCGCCCATACCGGCAGCTATCCGGGACACGTTAAACGTGATCGCAACCCTGGCAGATAACGTGCGCGACGCCTTGCCGCCGGACAGTGATGAAGAGCTCAGTTACTGGGCTCGGGCTCTGGTTCATCAATGTGAGGGTGTATCCGAAGAGCTTGACCGCTTGCTGCCAGAGAATGATTCCTTCGACACGATGCCCTCGCTGGCTGAGGTGGCTGAAGCAGCGGATGACGGGCGAAGCGAGGCGTTGCAGCGCTTGACGGCTATCAGTGACCTGGTAGAACGTTGTGGCCGGATGGCGAGGATGGACTTTGATTTTCTTTACGACCGAGTCAGTGGGCTGCTGACCATCGGCTACGACGTCAGTGAGCATCGCCGGGATCAGTCCTGCTATGACCTTCTGGCATCCGAAGCGCGGCTTGCCAGCTTTTTAGTGATCGGCCGGGGTCAGGTCCCGCAAAAGCACTGGTTTTCTCTGGGCCGTTTGCTTACCAGTCATGGTGCCAATATCAGCCTGCTCTCATGGAGCGGTTCCATGTTCGAGTACCTGATGCCCCAGCTAATCCTGCCCTCCTTTGCCGGCACGCTGCTGGACGAGGCCTGTAGGGCGGCAGTTGTCCGCCAGATTGAGTATGGGGCGCAGCGAGGGGTGCCATGGGGGATCTCGGAGTCTTGCTACAATGCGACCGATCTGCACCAGGTCTATCAATACCAGGCCTTTGGTGTGCCGGGACTGGGCTTCAAGCGAGGCCTGGGTGACGACCTGGTTATAGCGCCCTATGCCAGCGCACTGGCACTGACGGTTCTGCCAGTCGAAGCCAGTCGCAATCTGCAGGTACTTGCAGACAGTGGTTTTCTGGGCCCGTATGGGTTTTATGAGGCCGTTGATTACACGCCTGAGCGGGTGCCACGCGGAAAGACTTTTGCCATTGTGCGCTCTTATATGGCTCATCATCAGGGCATGAGCCTGCTTGCCTTTGCTCACGCCCTGTTGATGCGCCCCATGCAGCGACGCTTTATGTCGGACCCCCAGGCCCGTGCAACCGAGTTGCTGTTACAGGAGCGGGTACCGAAAGTCGGGGCAACCGTTCATCCCCACGCGGCAGAGGTTTCCGCAGCGGCCCGGCCACCGAAGGTGGAGGCGGATGGGGTCATGCGGGTATTTACCAACCCGAGCATGCCATTACCGGAAATCCAGCTGTTATCGAACGGCTCCTACCACATGATGGTTACTCACGGCGGAGGCAGCTACAGTCGCTGGCGAGGCCTTGCCATCAATCGTTGGCGTGAAGATGTTACTGCGGATAACTGGGGGACATTTGTCTACCTGCGAGATCTCGATACCGGGTTGTACTGGTCCAATGCCTACCAGCCCACTTTGCGACAGGCTGATCGCTACGAAGCTATATTTGTTCAGGAGCGAGCGGAATACCGGCGCTCTGACCAGGGTGTTGAAACCCATACGGAGATCAGCGTGTCGCCGGAAGACGACGTGGAGATACGCCGGATAACCCTGACCAATCACTCCTCCCGATTCCGCCGCATCGAGATGACCAGTTATGCGGAAGTGGTGCTGGCCCCCCTTAATGCCGACCTGTCTCATCGGGCCTTCAGCAACCTGTTTGTGCAGACTGAGATCCTGCCTGACCATCGCGCCATTCTTTGCACGCGGCGTCGTCGGGTTCCGGACGAATCGGTACCCTGGATGTTCCACTTGTTTACAGCACCAGAACAGTCGGCAGGCACACCCTCCTACGAAACTGATCGGGCTCGTTTCATTGGCCGCGACCGAACAGTGGAAAATCCGGTGATGCTGGATTCAACTGCTAGCGTCGATCTCTCTAATAGTGAGGGCTCGGCGCTAGATCCAATAGTCGCTATCCGCAGGGCCGTCAGCCTCCCCGCAGACGAGTCCGTCGTTGTGCAAGTGATATCAGGTGTGGCAAGTACCCGGCAGGAAGCGATTGCGCTTATAGAAAAATATTCCGACTGGCATTTTGTAGATCGCGCATTCGAAATGGCATGGTTCCAGAGCCAAGAGGTGCTTTGTCATATCAATGCGACAGCGGCGGAAATACAGGTATTTGGACGTCTGGCCAACTCTGTAATTTACGGTTCGGCCCTGCGCCGTGCACCGCCGGGCGTCATTACGCGCAACCAGTTAGGACAATCCAGTCTCTGGCGCTTTGGCATATCGGGGGATATGCCGATCGTGCTCCTGCAGATTGAGGACATCAACCGCATCGATCTGGTAAGGCAGGTGTTACAGGCCCATGCCTATTGGCGACTCAAGGGGCTGGTCGTCGACCTGGTGATTATAAATGAGGATCGCTCCAAGTACCGGGCGGAACTGCACGACTGTATTGTTGGCCTGGTTAACAGCGGGCTGGAGACTCATGCTCTGGGACGGCAGGGCGGGGTTTTTGTCCGTCGTTCCGATGAACTTTCTGAAGACGAGCGGGTGTTGTTGCAAACAGTCGCTCGCATTGTCTTCAGTGATACTACCGAAACCCAGATTGAGCAGGTGGAGCGTCGTGCATCCACCCAGCGTGTATTGGATAACCTGCTGCCCTTGCGCAAGCGACAGCCCGAAACGATCGAACCATTGCCCTTTCGCGAGCTGTTATTTGACAACGGACTGGGTGGTTTTACGCTGGACGGCAAAGAGTACGTCATCAGGCTGGAGCCGGGTGAGACCACGCCAGCCCCCTGGTCCAACGTAATTTCCAGCCCCTTCATTGGCACGGTAGTCAGCGAAAGCGGCAGCGCCTATACCTGGGTAGAGAATGCCCACGAGTTCCGGTTAACGACCTGGCACAATGACCCTGTGAGTGATTCCAGTGGTGAGGCGTTCTATATCCGTGACGAGGAAACGGGAGCGTATTGGTCGCCAACGCCGTTGCCAGCTAGAGGCATATCCGGTTACACCTGCCGACATGGATTTGGCTACAGCGTGTTCGAACATTATGAAGACGGAATCAGCTCTGCGCTGACAACCTACGTGGCCATGGATGCGCCGGTGAAGTTTGTCGTAGTTCGGTTGGATAATCAGTCGAGCCGGCCTCGCCATCTGTCTTTGTCAGCGTATTGGGAGCTGGTGATGGGCGAATGGCGACACGCCAACCTGATGCATATTGTGACCGAAACCGACTCCCACAGTGGTGCGATATTTGCGCGTAATGCCTATGGGCGCGGATGTGCAGGGCGTGTGGTTTTTGCTCACGCCAGTGCGCGCAATCAAACGCATTGCGGTAGTCGTGGCGAATTTATCGGACGTAACGGAACGCTGCGCCAGCCTGCCGCCATGCGCCGCACACATTTATCAGGCAGAACCGGCTCGGGTCTGGATCCCTGTGCAGCGATTCAGGCCAGTATCGAGCTGATGGCAGGCCAGGCAACAGAGATCGTGTTTGTGTTCGGGGCGGCGGGGAACGCAGCCGAGGCCAGGGACTTTATCGGGCGCTTCGGTGGTTCCGCCGGCGCGGGGGATGCGCTTGAGGCGGTAAACGAATATTGGAACCGAACCCTCGGCGCGGTGCAGGTCGAAACCCCGGATCCAGCCCTGAACATCATGGCGAACGGCTGGCTGGTGTATCAGACCCTGTCGTGCCGGTATTGGGGTCGTAGTGGCTATTATCAGTCCGGCGGAGCGTTTGGGTTCCGTGATCAGCTACAGGATAGTCTGGCGCTGATGCACACCGCTCCCTGGATAGTGCGCGAGCAGCTGCTGCGTTGTGCAGGTCGACAGTTCCTGAAGGGTGATGTACAGCATTGGTGGCATCCACCGAGAGGGCAGGGTGTGCGCACTCATTTTTCCGACGATTATCTCTGGCTGCCCTACGTCACTAGTCGATATGTGGCTGCGACCGGAGATGTCGGTATTCTTGAGGATCAGGTGCACTTTCTCGAGGGTCGTGAGCTTAATGGTGATGAGGAGGCCTACTATGACCAGCCTCAGCGTTCCGCGGCTGCAGCCAGTCTTTATGACCACTGTGTGAGCGCTCTGCGGTACGGGTTGAAGTTTGGTCCTCACGGCTTGCCACTCATGGGCGGTGGCGACTGGAATGACGGGATGAATCTGGTCGGTCCAGCGGGCCGCGGGGAGAGCGTCTGGCTCGCATGGTTCCTGTACGACAATCTGCAGGGCTTTGCTGCGCTGGCCCAGGCTCGAGATGATGATAGGTTTGCTGGTGAGTGTCGGCTGCAGGCCGAGACTCTGCGGGACCATATAGAGGCGAGCGCCTGGGATGGTGACTGGTATCGACGGGCATGGTTCGATGACGGAACGCCTCTTGGCTCAAGGATCAATGATGAATGTCAGATCGATTCCATAAGCCAGAGCTGGTCGATCATTTCTGGAGGCGGCGACCCGGTCCGGGCCCGTCAAGCCATGGAGGCCGTCAACCAGCGGTTGGTCTGCCGTGATGCAAAGCTGATCCGGTTGCTGGATCCACCATTCGATCGGTCAGCGCTGGAGCCTGGCTACATCAAGGGCTACGTGCCCGGCGTACGAGAAAATGGCGGGCAGTACAGCCATGCCGCGATCTGGACGAGCATGGCCTTCGCGATGCTCGGAGACCCAGAGCGAGCTTGGGAGCTCTACCGTATGCTTAACCCGATCAATCACGGGCACACTCCTGAGGGTATCGCCCTTTACAAGGTCGAGCCCTACGTGATGTGCGCTGATATCTATGGCGCCCCGCCCCATACGGGGCGGGGCGGCTGGACCTGGTATACAGGCGCTTCGGGCTGGATGTATCGCCTCACGATAGAGACCCTGCTCGGCCTCCACCTCGAAGGGGATTGTCTGCGAATTGCCCCCTGCCTGTCTGTCGCGTGGTCGTCCTATAAGGTACGTTACCGGTACCGGCAAACGGTGTATCAAATCACCATTCGCCGCACGGGTGAGCCTTCGCGAGACGTCACCCGGGTGGTGCTGGACGGCCAGACACTGGAAAGCGCCGGCAAGGCGAGTCCCGAGCGCGGCCGGATTCCTTTGGTGGACGATCTGCAGGCGCACGCGGTCGATGTCGAACTGGGCTGACAACGCCGTATTATCACGCGGGGAATGGGGGCGCCGGTTGTCAGTCATTTGCCGCTTGCGTTGTTTGTCTCGCCCAACCCCTTCCCAAAGTCCTTAACAGATCGACTTCGCCGGGTCAGCCGGCCGTCACCCGCGATGCCATCTATCGGAGCCTCAGGATATGTCCGCACGGGTGGGTGTCTTACTGGACCTGAGTCCCTCCAGGGGATGCCAGAGTCAGATATACTGCCTGGCGCGAATGAATCATAGCCATCTCCGCTCGGCACAGCAGTATTTGGCTCTCTTGGTAAGGAATTTCTGTGACCGCTTCTCTCAAGAACAACCTCCCCCGCCGGATTTCATCGGTAACGCTAGCCATTATCCTGGCAGTGATACTTCTGGTGTGGTTGCTGCTGGGTGAGCAACGCAGTGCCCGCGATGAGGCTCCGGCTGCTCAGGTCATAGCAGAGCAGACCCTGAGTCGGGTCGAAACCCGCTGGTCCCAGGCTCAATTCATCACCAGAGAGCAGGTGCTCCAGGGACAGCTCAAGCCCTCGCAGCAGGTGCAGGTAAGTGCCCAGGTGACAGGCCGGGTGGTGAAGATATTGAAGCAGCAGGGCGCTCGCGTCTCTGCTGGCGAGCCCTTGCTGGTGCTGTCCGATGAGGGGCGCAGTCAGGAGCTGGAACAGGCCCGCGCGATCTATAGACTCAGGCAGAAGGAGCTGGCCAGCGCGAAAAAGCTGCGAGCCTCCAACTACGTCACCGACAACGAGATCATCCGCATCGAGGGCGAAGTGGCCAAGGCGCAGGCCGATCTCAGCGCCGCGCAACTTGCGGTGCAGTACAACCAGCCGGTAGCGCCCTTTGACGGGGTTGTTGATCGCCGCCTTGTCGAGCTGGGCGAGTTGGTCCAACCCGGTGCGCAGCTAATGTCCCTGGTGAATGTAGAGCGGCTGAAAGCCAGCGCTTATATTCCACAACAGGACGCAGGCCGGGTTGAAGAGGGGCAGTCGGTAAAACTGCAAATGCTTGATGGTCGAGAGCTCCAGGGTGAAGTTCACTTTGTCAGCTTGGCCGCCGATCCGGAAACCCGCAGCTTTTACGTCGAGGCCGAGGCGGACAATCCCGAGCTCTGGAGAGTCGCCGGAGGCAGCGCCACCCTGCGCATTCAGCTATCGCCGGTGATGTCGCATCAGCTTTCACCCGCTTTGCTCAGGCTTGGCCCGGACGGCAAACTCGGGGTTCGGGCAGTGGACGGAGAGGACACGGTAATCAACTATCCGGTCCAGGTAGTATCCATCACCGGTGCAGGTGCCACGGTTGAAGGGCTACCGGAAAGAGTGCAGATCATTACCCAGGGTGCGGGTTTTGTTGAGCCGGGCCAGCAGGTCGATGCGCAAGTGGTGCAAAACCCGGATGCCGGGTCCGAGGCCATCGAATCCCGGCCCTTGCCCGCTATGGGAGCCGCTGAATGAGCGAGTTGATTCATGCCGCAATAGGCCGCAGCCGCGCGGTCATTACGCTGCTGATTCTCCTGCTTCTCGGCGGGCTGGCCGCCTATAACGCTATCCCCAAAGAAGCTAATCCCGACGTCGCAATTCCGATGATGTACGTCTCGATGAGGCTGGACGGGATCAGCCCGGAGGATGCCGAGCGTCTGCTGGTGCGGCCGATGGAGCACGAGTTGCGCTCCCTGGAAGGCATCAAGAAAATGACCTCCGTTTCCAGCGAGGGTCATGCTTCGGTCATGCTGGAGTTTGATGCCGGTTTTGATGCGGACAAGGCCCTGACCGACGTGCGGGAAAAGGTTGACCTTGCCCGCAGCAAACTGCCCAGCGAAGCCGACGAGCCCACCGTCAACGAGATCAATGTCGCGTTGTTTCCGGTGATGTCGATCGGTCTGGCCGGCCCGGTGTCAGAAAGCGAACTGGTCTTTATTGCGCGCCAGCTGCAGGAAAATATCGAAGCCATCCCGGAAGTGCTCGAGGTGGAGATTGGCGGTGACCGGGAAGACCTCCTTGAGATCGTCGTCGATCCTCAGGCGCTGGAAAGCTACGGCCTGGACTACATGCAGCTGTTCAATCTGGTCTCCAACAACAACCGCCTGGTCGCAGCCGGTAGTCTGGATACCGGCGAGGGACGTATGTCGATCAAGGTCCCCGGTGTGATCGAGAATCTCGATGACGTGCTGAACATGCCGGTGAAAGTGGACGGGGATACCGTCGTCACCTTTGCCGACGTAGCGACCATCAACCGCGGCTTCAAGGATCCCCTGGGCTTCGCGCGGATCAATGGTCAGCCGGCGCTGGTGCTGGAAGTGAAAAAGCGCGCGGGTGCGAATATCCTTTCGACCACCGAGCAGACTCGCGCATTGATCGATGAAGCCAGTACCTACTTCCCCGACGGCATGGAAGTGCACTACATCATGGATGAGTCCGCCCAGGTGGAAACCATGCTGTCGGACTTGCTGAACAACGTGCTCACAGCCGTGGTACTGGTGCTGATCCTGATTGTTGCGACTATGGGCATGCGTTCGGCCATCCTGGTGGGTATTACCATTCCCGGCGCCTTCCTGGCAGCAATCCTGGTGCTATATCTGATCGGTTTCACGATGAATATCATCGTGCTGTTTGCGCTGATTCTGGTCGCCGGTATGCTGGTGGATGGCGCGATTGTGGTCAGTGAACTCGCCGACCGGAATATCTCCGAAGGCCAGCCACCGAAACAGGCCTGGGGCAACGCCGCCGAGCGGATGGCCTGGCCCATCATTGCATCCACCGCCACCACCATAGTGGTCTTCGGGCCTCTGCTATTCTGGCCCGGCGTCGTCGGGCAGTTCATGCGCTATCTGCCCGCCACGGTGATTATTGCGCTGCTTGCCTCGCTGCTCATGGCCTTGATATTCCTGCCGGTGCTCGGCTCGCTCAAGCGCCACAGACCGGCTGTACCCGCAGCGGGGGCCACCCGCGCGGGCAAGGCCTATGCCCGTCTGCTGGCCAGGCTGTTGCGCCGGCCCGGAACAACCTTTACAGGCATGCTGCTGGTGCTGGTACTTATCTTTATTGCGTACGGTGCCTTCAACCATGGTGTTGAATTCTTCCCGGAGGTCGAACCGGAATCGGCCCAGGTACTGGTGCGCGCGCGGGGCGATTTGTCCATCCATGAGCGCGACCAGTTGTTGCAGCGGGTAGAGCAGCGTCTGCTCGGTCTGTCGGAGGTTAAAGCCCTGTATGCCCGTTCACTGGCTACTGCCGACAGCCAGTTGCCTCCGGACGCCATCGGAACGCTGCAGTTCCAGTTTGCCGATTGGCACGAGCGGCGCCGGGCGAGCGCAATCATTGACGAAATGCGAGGTCTGGTCGCGGATGTTCCGGGAATAATCCTCGAGTTCCGCAAACAGGAGGGCGGTCCAGCGGCGGGCAAGCCGATTGAATTGCAGGTCACCGGTCCCGACCAGGACGCCATCGATGCGAGCGTAGAGATGTTGATCGCGCAGATGGACAGCCTGGGCGGTTTTGTCGACATCGAAGATGACCGCAGCTTGCCAGGCGTCGAGTGGCGGATCAACGTGGATCGCGCCGCTGCAGCCCGCTTCGGGGCGGATGTGCTCACGGTGGGTAACGCGGTTCAGATGGTGACCAATGGCTTGCTGCTGGCGAAATACCGCCCGGAATACGCCAGTGACGAAGTGGATATTCGGGTGCGCTTTCCGAAGAACTGGCGCTCGGTCGAGGAGCTCACGCGTCTGACCGTACAGACGCCCCGTGGTCAGGTACCGATCAGCAACTTCGTCACCGTCGAGCCCGCGGCCAAAACCAGCGTGATCAACCGAATCAACGGCAATCGCGCGGTCACGATCAAATCCGATCTTGCCGGCGGCGCCCAGGTAAGCGAACGGCTGAACGCCTTGCTGCAAAGTGACGTGGAATTGCCGGTCGGTGTGCGGATCAATACCGCAGGTGAGGGCGCCGACCAGCAGGAGGCTGCCAGCTTCCTCGGTACCGCCTTTGTGGTGGCGATCTTCCTGATGCTGTTGATTCTGCTGGTGCAGTTCAACAGCTGGTATCAGGCGATTCTGGTCATGTCGGCGATCGTGTTCTCCACCGCGGGTGTGCTGCTGGGGCTGCTGGTCAACAGTCAGCCCTTCGGCATCGTCATGGTGGGGATGGGCATCATTGGCCTCTCCGGCATCGTGGTGAACAACAATATCGTATTGATCGATACCTATAACCATATCCGCGCCGACGGCGCCTCGGCGTATGGTGCCGCTCTGGAAACCGGATGTCTGAGGTTACGCCCGGTCTTGCTCACCTCCATCACCACCGTGCTAGGCCTGATGCCCATGGTGTTGGCAGTCAACGTCAACCTGCTGGAGCCCAGCCTCGGCTTCGGCGCGCCTTCCACCCAATGGTGGACCCAGCTCTCCAGCGCCATTGCTGGCGGCTTGACCATTGCCACCATTCTCACCCTCTTTATCACGCCCTGCATGCTGGTATTGGGGGATAACACCCGGGCCTGGTTAAGGGCGCGGCAGGCGTCGAAGGCCAGAGCAAAAGAGGCCAACGTCCATGTTTGAAATCCAGCATATTGATCCGCAGCTCTATCGTCAGCAGACGCGCAAGAGCACGCTAGTCGTATTGGTGATTTTTGCCGTGTTGGCGATGTTGTTGTCGGCACTAGCAGTCGCCCTGTTTGGCAGCCCGCAAGGCAGTAATTTTCGCTGGAATCTGGGCGGCGTACTGCTGGGGGCGGTCCTCACCATAGTGCTGGTGCGCTCGGTTTTCTGGCATCAGAGCTGGATGCAGCCTGCGGTATATGGCTGGCACCTCAAGCGTAGCCTGATGAGCATCACCAATGTCATGCACCGGGTAGAGGCGGGTGTGCAAACGGGGTCTCCAGAGGCCATGAAGCTGCTCCGGTTCTATCATCTGGGCCAGGCGGAAATGCACCGGCTGGATGGGCACCCACAGGCAGCGGATGATCTCAGCGGGCAGATGGAAAAGCATCGCCAGGCCATGCTTGAGATGGGGCTTTCGACCGACCAGTATCGGTTGGACCCCGGATGGCTGGCCAGCCTCTAGCAGCGTAAGCCTGATACCTCATCTTGCGCTGCTTACACTAGCGGTTGCCAGCTGGCGCCTGGATCAGTAGCGTTCCAGCCAGTGGGCGTAGGGCGCCGGCAAGGCCCATGACGGCCTGTCGATCTTCAGCTCGCGCGCGGCCTGATAGGTCCAGTGCGGATTGGCCAGATGGGCTTTACCGACCATTACCAGATCCAGCTGGCCATCGCGTACCGCTTTTTCCGCAATATGCGGCTCGCCAAAGCCCCAGGCGGATGACACCGGTACACCTGCTTCGTCACGCACGCGCTGGGCAATCGGTCCCATGAAGCCGGGTGCCCAGGGAATCTTCGCGGTGGGGGTGTCGAAGCCCATGCTGACACTCATCATGTCCATGCCGGCGGCCTTGAACTGACGCGTCAGCTCGATAGATTCGTTCAGGGTCTGCTCGTCGCGCCCATCAAACTCGATCACGCCAAAACGGATGGTCAGCGGCAGGTTCTGCGGCCAGACCTCGCGCACGGCGGCCAGGGTTTCCAGCAGAAAGCGACTCCGGTTCTCGACGCTGCCGCCATAGGCGTCGGTACGCTGATTGGCGTGCGCGGAGAAAAAGCTCTGGGCCAGGTAGCCGTGGGCAAAGTGCAGCTCCAGCCATTCAAATCCCACGGCCAGGGCGCGCTTGGCGGCGGCAACAAAGTCAGCCTTTACCCGGGCAATATCATCCAGGGTCATGGCGTCGGGCACTTTGGGCAGGTGGGCGCCAAAGGGGATGGCGGACGGAGCAATAGTGTCCCAGCCGCGCGGATCGTCATTGCCGATGTGATCGTCACCTTCCCAGGGCCGGTTGGCACTGGCCTTGCGGCCGGCATGGGCAATCTGGATGCCGGCTACGGCACCATGGGCCTTGATGCTGCGTACCACCGGGACGAATGCCTCGGCCAACTGGTCGTTCCAGATGCCAGTGCAGCCGGGGGTAATGCGACCTTCTGGCGACACTGCCGTGGCTTCGACGATCACCAGCCCAGCGCCGCCGCGGGCCATGCCAGTGTAGTTGGCCATATGCCACTCGTTGATCAGGCCGTCGGTGGCCGAGTATTGGCACATGGGCGGAACCGCAATGCGATTGCGTAAGGTGACGTCTTTCAGGGTGAAGGGTTGGAACAGTGCAGACATGGGGGATTCCGTGAGGTGATGGAGAATAATGGCTTGGTTCAGTTGTTCGATAATATTCGAACTATAGATCATAAGTAAAGCCCAGTGTATGATTCGGGCCATGCGACCTTTCAAACATCCTCCCGTGAATGACTTCAATCTCGAGCGCGTGCTCTACGCCTTGAGTGATCCAGTGCGCCTGGAAGTCGTGCAGCGCCTGGCCGTGGTTGACGAGGCCAGCTGCGGAGAGCTGGACGGTGGCCGCCCCAAATCCAGTATGTCCCACCACTTTCGAGTGCTGCGCGACGCCGGTCTGGTGTGCACCAAGAGCGTCGGCACCACGCACATGAATTCCTTGCGCCGGGCTGAGCTGGATGAGCGTTTTCCTGGCTTGCTTACCGCCATACTTGCCCAGCATGCTCCGAGCGAGCCCGGCTGATCGAGCGCTGAGCCATGGCCAATACGGCGCCATTCTGCGTTTCAGGCTGTATAGCGTATGCTGAATAGCGGTATTCGAATGGATTGCTGCGTGGGCGACACCAATATGGAGATGGCGATGCAACGGGTAACCAGAACGTTTTGGCTTTTATTACTGCTTTTCATAGTCGCCGGCTGCAGTACCGGTCAGGCCACTGCGAGCGATAAAAGGGTGGGCCATACCGAAACCGGCCAAGCCTCGTATTACGCCGACAGATACAATGACAGGCCGACCGCCAGTGGCGAGATTTACCAGTCCGCAGAGGAAACCGCAGCGCACCGGACCCTGCCGTTTGGCTCGCTGGTTCGCGTAACCAACCTCAAGAACGGCAAGAGTGTTGTGGTGCGGATAAACGACCGCGGCCCCTTTGTCAGAGGCCGGGTCATAGACTTGTCCCGGGCGGCTTTCGAAAGCATTGGGCACGCTTCCGATGGTTTGCTGCACGTGGAAATAGAAGTCATCCGCTAGTTCAATCTGTCCCCTTTTCAGCGGTGTGGCTGATCAGCTCCATCGCGGTGCTTGTCGGCTTGGCGGCCCAGGCTTTTCTGAAAAAAGTATCGCTGGTGCCCTGGCGGAAAATCATCAAGCTGACCGAACCGGGTAAAGCCGTGCTTCGGATAGAACGCGGGGGCCTGAAAATCAAAAGTGTCTAGCCAGATGCCGACGCAGCCTTTTTCCCGTGCCAGCTCTTCGGCCATCTCGAGCAACTTCGAGCCTGTACCCTGGCCCCTGGTTTGCTCAGGCACCGCCAACAATTCGATGAACAGCCAACGATAGAAAATGTTGCCATACAGGCCGCCAATCACTTCCCCTGAGTTCTCATCGCGTACCAGCAGGGCGACGGCTTCTGGCTTGGGGTCGCCCGCCTGCGCGACGTTGTATGCATTCAGTGGCCGGAGTATGGCTGAACGCTCAGCTTCTCCGGGTTCTACCGCGATTTCAATATGCGTGCTCATGCGCCTGCCTTGTGGATATTATTTTTGCCGTGCACAGATTAGGCGCTGGATTGGCTGGCGGCTACTCTTTGCCATGCTTGTTATATTGGAGGTTTGTAATACACCGAATCCACACCAGGAATGCACATGTTCACAGCCGAAGACATCACTCTCGAGACATGGACCGTCACCGGTCTGAGCACCCGCGTGGCCAGCTTAGGACAGGGGCCGGTGGCTTTGTGCATTCACGGGTGGCCCGAGTGCTGGTTTACCTGGCGGCAGCAGATGGTCGCCCTGGCCAACGTCGGATACCGCGCCATAGCTCCGGACATGCCGGGGTTTGGCGAGACCATGGGCTTGCCGGCGATCGAAGACTTCAACGTAGCGCGCATTTGCGAATTCATGGAGGGGCTCACGCGCCAGGCCGGTGGTGAAAAGCCGGTGCTGCTGATAGGTCACGACTGGGGCGCGATCAATTGCTGGCAGTTCACGCTGCGCCATCCGCAACGGGTCTCACGGCTCGTCAATATGAGTGTACCGCTGCACCCAATCGGCGACCGTCCGCCCACGGCCCTGCTGCACGAACATTTCGGCGACAACTTCTTCTATCAGCTGTATTTCCAGGAACCGGGTGTGGCCGAGGCCGAGTTCGATGCCGATCCTCAGGGCATTTTGCGCGCGCTGTATTGCTCCCCGGACACACCGCGCGATCCGCCTGTGCTTGGCCGCTCAATAGCCGAAGGCGGCGGCTGGATCGGCCGTCTCGGCAAGCCACGTGAGCAGCCGGACTGGCTGACCGATGAGGCACTGGCCTATTACGTCAATGCCTACCGTCGCAGCGGTTTCGCCGGCGGTATCAATTACTACCGCAACCTCGACGAGAACTGGCGGCTGATGCAGCCCTATCGTGATGCGCAGATTACCTGCCCGGTGCTGTTTCTGGTTGGCAGCGCCGACAGCGTCATCCGCGGTGCCAGTGAAGAACAGCTCATGAGAAGAATGGCCCCACGGATTCCGGATTTGCAGATTGTGATGCTGCCAGGCATAGGACACTGGGTTCAGAGCGAGGCGTGCGCGCAGGTGAATGCCGCATTGGTGAGTTTTGCAGCGCAGGCGTCAGCCCGAGATCATGCTTGAGGTGAGCCATTGCTTGAGCAGACTAACGCATTGCTCGATCTCGCGTTCGCTGGCACTGGCGAAGCCCATTACCAGTCCTGTGCTCGCTGCATCGCCGGTAAAGTGGGCGCTCAGCGGCGTACTGCCAATACCTTGGGTCCGTAGCCAGCGGCTCAGCTCCTGATCGTCGAAGTTACCCTCAAGCACCAGGTGCATGCCGGCGCTTTCCGCTACCGGCGTCACCAATCCGCCAAGCTCTTCGGCGACCCGCGCCTGGAAGTGCAGCCATTTGCCCCGATACAGCTGGCGCATGCGGCGCAGATGGCGGGTGAATTGTCCTGTTTCGATGAATTCGGCAATGGTTGCCTGGGTCAGCAGGGGGCTCTCCCCGCCATGGGTCCGCTTTGACTGCACAAAGTGCTCGACCAGTGGTTCCGGCACCACTAGGTAGCCCACGCGTAGCGCCGGCATGAGTGTCTTGCTGAAGCTACCGACGTAGAGCACCGGAGCATCCTCGTACATGCCCTGGATCGCTGCAAACGGCTTCTTGTGAAAATGAAATTCGCTGTCGTAGTCATCCTCGATTACCCAGGTCTGGTTGCGCTGGGCCCAGTGCAACAGCGCCATACGCTGGGAAATATCCAGGATCCCTCCCATCGGGTATTGGTGAGTGGGTGTGCAAAACAGCAATTTGGCAGGCCCGAGCGCATTCAGGGCATCCACATCCAGCACCTGCTCCCTGAGCGGAACCGGGGTGATCGGATTGTCACGAGAGGCGAGAGCATAGCGGGCACCGCGATATCCCGGATTCTCGCAGAATACCGGATCACCCGGCTCCAGCAGTACATCGACGATCAACGACAGGGCCTGCTGCGCGCCGTTGGTGATGATGACCTGCTGCTCCTGACAGCGCACCCCGCGCGATGAGCGCAGATACTCGGCGATCGCCCGACGCAGGGGCCGGTAACCCTGGGTGCTGTCGTATCCGCGCAGGGCCCGGCGGCTTTCGTGATGGTGCAGGATGCGGTTCCAGCTGCGGATCGGAAACGCTTCCAAGTCCGGCAACCCGGGCTGAAAGGGCAGGCTGGCATCTTCCGCTCGGTTGATATGTCTGTCGGTCAATTGCGGGATCGGCGGCAGCAATCCGCTCGTGCTCAGTGGTCGCAAGGTCGAGCCCTTACCTGGCTGGAGCATGCTGGGGCTGATGTTTTCATGCACAAAAACGCCCTGGCCTGCCCTGCTCTGCAGAAAGCCTTCCGCCTTCAACTGGTCATAGACCGCGGTCACCGTATTGCGGCTGACGCCAAGATCCTGCGCGAGTTGCCGACTGGAGGGCAGGCGATTGCCTGGCAGGTAGCGGCGATGAATGATCCGCTGGGTAAGTTGCTGATAGAGCTGGTGCTGCAGCGGCCCGTCGCCGTCCAGATGGACATCGTCAATCACAACTGGCCCCCTGAAATTTCATAATCTGGATCTTTTGATGGTATCAGATGTTTCGTTTAATGGAGCCACGGATAGTCACTAGTTAATGGAGCTCCCATGGCACCCTCAGACAGTATCGTCTCTTCAGGCCCGCTGACCTGCTGCCCGCGCAGCAAGATCAAGCGCGCTGCCAAGCGCGCCAGCTACGAGCGCGCCCCGGCCTACGCGCTGATCGACAGGTTGAAAACAGCACATGTTGCGTTCGTCGAAGAGGGCGAGCCGCGGATCATTCCTATCACCGCGTGGCGCATGGGCGACAATCTGTATCTGCACACACTCAACGGAGGACGTCTCGCGCAGCGCCTCAACTCAGGCATTCAGCTTTGTCTGTCGTTCGCGGTGACCGAAGAGTGGGTGATGAGCAAATCGGCTTTCAATCACAGCGCCAATTACCAATCTCTAGTGCTGTTCGGCAAGGCAACGAAAGTAATCGACGAAGCGGAGTTTGATGCGGCATTCAGAACGATCATCGATGATCTGGAACCCGACCGCTGGGATCAGGTGCGTGCACCCAATGTGAAAGAGCGCAAAGCAACCGCCCTGTTCCGCGTACCCATCGAAGAGGGGGCGTTCAAGAGTCGCGCTGGCGGCCCTGTGGAGGAGCCGGAGGATCTCGAGCTGCCGGTCTGGCACGGCAACTTGAAGGCAGAATAAGCTGTTTATTAGCCAATTCCTCGGATAGCCGCATGAGATTGCCTGAACTTCATGCAATACCCGAAGTCGTTATCTCAGGAGCCATTCTTGTTTTTCCTGGCCGATGCGGGTCACTTGCGAGGAAAATTGCCATGAACAAACCAGACGCCAACGATGCGCCCGACAAGGGTCGCGACAAGGGTCGCGACAAGGGTCACGAGAAAGATAGGAATCAGAGCGAGTCCGAGAAGAAAAAGCGCGACGAGCACAGAGAGGAACTGCTGGATGAAACCCTCGACGAGTCGTTTCCGGCCAGCGATCCGCCAAGTACCTACTGAGAGTAACTAGTTCTGGCGATCGGAGTCCTGCCGAGCCGGGGCCACCCCGCCCAGCAAACTTGGCGCCACTTCGACCATCGAGGTATGGCGAGCTCAGGGCAGGGCATGCATACTTAAACCATGACTCTTGCTGCCCAGCGCCTGCAAGTGCTCTGCGCCGGTATCTTCAGTCTCATGTTGACGCTCGGTGTGGCGCGCTTTGCCTACACACCGATGCTTCCGCAAATGCAGGTCCAGGCCGGCCTCGGCGTGGTCGACGCAGGGTGGCTGGCAGCTATCAATTATGCCGGCTACCTGAGTGGTGCGCTGCTGGCATCGTTCATCGGCGACCTTAGGCTCAAGGACCGGTTATACCGCTGGGGAATTCTGCTTGCGGTAGTCAGTACAGTGATCATGGCGACCAGTACCAACCTTTGGATCTGGGGCCTGTCACGCTTCATTGCAGGCCTCTCCAGCGCCGCAGGCATGCTGCTGGGCAGCGCGCTGATCCTCAACTGGCTGATGCGGCACGGGCAGCGCAGTGAGCTGGGTATTCAGTTTTCCGGCATCGGACTGGGTATCGCCCTCTGCGCTGCGCTTATTGCGATGTTTGATCCATGGCTGGACTGGCGGGACCAGTGGCTGGCGCTCAGCGTCTTGGGGATAGTGCTAGCGATACCCGCACTACGCTGGCTGCCACCACCGGATACCAGCGGCAAGACCTCCAGTGGCGCAGCGATGCCAGACAGCCCGCCCAGCCGCCTGTATCTGCAGCTTTTCATGGCCGCCTACTTCTGCGCCGGCATCGGCTATGTAGTCAGCGCCACCTTCATTGTGGCGATCGTCGAGCAGCTGCCAGGCCTGAGTGGCCGGGGCAATCTGGCTTTCCTGCTGCTCGGAATCGGCGCTGCGCCCGCCTGCATCATCTGGGATCTGGTCGCCCGGCGCAGCGGGGAACTGAACGCTCTGATCATGGCCGCGCTGCTACAGGTAGTGGGCATTCTCTTACCGGTGCTGCACCACAGCTTGTGGGCGGCCTTGTTGGGCGCCTGGCTGTTCGGCGCCACCTTCATCGGCATGGTCAGCCTGGTGCTGACGATGGCCGGGCGCTACTACCCCACCCGCCCCGCCCGTATGATGGGTCGTATGACTCTGGCCTACGGTCTGGCCCAGATCATCGGGCCGGCATTGACCGGAATGCTGGCCGCGCGTTTTGGCGGTTACGCCATTGGGCTCTGGTTTGCGGCCGCGGTGATGCTGCTGGGCGCCTTTTTGCTGTTTGGCCTGAAAGTTGTAGAGCGTAGGGATCGCCTGGAGAGTCTGCAGGCCAATACCAACGTCATTTGAAGCCTGGGAGAGAACAATGAATAAGATAATACGGGTGGTAGTCGCGCTGCTTGGCGTGCTTTTCTTGCTGATCGGTCTGCGCTGGTTGATAGACCCCGCAGGAGCGGCTGCCAGCCTGGGTATGCCATTGCTCGACGGGCTAGGACGCAGCAGCCAGATCGGCGATTTCACCGCATTCTTCCTGACGCTTGGAACGCTGATTCTGGTCGCATTGCTCACCGCGCAACGCATCTGGTACTACCCGGCCTGCATGCTGCTGGGGATTGCCGCCGTCGG
Source organism: Halopseudomonas sp. (assembly GCF_041579695.1). Lineage (GTDB taxonomy): Bacteria > Pseudomonadota > Gammaproteobacteria > Pseudomonadales > Pseudomonadaceae > Halopseudomonas. The sequence goes on along the minus strand of NZ_JBFGFI010000048.1, from coordinate 78 downwards.
CAGGCTACTCGCCTGGGCCGCTCACGATGCTGCCTTTGCGGTTGATATGATTGCGGCGGAAATCATCATCACCGGTTT
>NZ_JBFGFI010000047.1:0-21789 GCF_041579695.1 Halopseudomonas sp. | reverse complement strand
TGCATGCGGCGCTCGATATTGCGGCGTGAGGCGCTGATATGACGGCGCATCAGCATTTCCGCGAGTTCGCCATCGCGATCGGCGATGGCTTCGATGATTCGGTGGTGTTCGGCGAACGCCTGCTGGGGACGTTTCGGCGTTGAGGAGTAGCGGTAACGGTACATGCGTACCAGATGATAGAGATCACCCAGCAGCATATCGCTGAGAGCTTTGTTCTTGCTCCCGCGAATAATCACATAGTGCAGGTCCAGATCCCCTTCCTGCTGATAGTAGGACTCGTTGGCCTGAAGCCCGCTGTGCTTTTCATGGGTTGCCAGCACCTCGCGCAGCGTCGCGATCTCGTTTTCACTCATGTGCTCGGCTGCCAGACGGCATGCCATGCCCTCTAGGGCTTCACGCACATGATAAAGCTCGAGCAGCTCTTCATAGCTGAGAGAGACCACGCGCACCCCGGCATGGGGGATTCTGACCACCAGGCGGCGGCCCTCCAGACGGCGTATCGCCTCGCGCAGCGGCCCGCGGCCAATGCCAAAAGTTGTGGAGAGATACTGCTCGCTGATCCGCGTCCCGGGGGGAATCTCACCCTTGACGATAGCAGTCTGGATGCGCTGAAAGGCGCCATCGGACAGCGTCAATGCGGGTGACTCGATATTAATCTCCACCATCACAGCAACCTTGTAGACAATAGTTTGCCAGAAACACAATATTAGGCAAATTCTGCGCTCCACAACACGTTATTGTCAACAATCCATCCAGGAATCGCTGGAACATATTGCTCCAAGGGCGCTCCGGCTCTGTCTCGGACATGACACTGTGCCTACTACGAGCCAGCGGCTGGTCATGCTAAGATGCCATTCGTCGGCCGCGCCCTGCCCAATAAAAAACGCGCCACGCCCCAATTCTGCCGCTGAGAACACTATGCAATCGATCAATACGCATCTGAAAATCCTGATCGCCATCCTGCTCTGTCTGGGTGTCGCCATTACCGGCTATCAGATCTATGTCATGGAAATCCCGCTGACAGAGGATGAGACAGACGACATCTGGAGTCTCGATGCGAAGCTCGAATTCGAGGCGGCACAAGGGGTACCGGTCAAGGCGCAGATGTTCATACCGCCGCTCGCCCAGGACTATGTCAGCCTAAATGAAAGCTTCATTTCCAATAACTATGGGGTGAGCATCAACCAGCAGAACGGCAACCGCAGGGTAACCTGGTCTGCGCGCCGGGCTACCGGCACCCAGGCCCTGTATTACCGCCTGGTGCTCACCCAGCGCTACAGCAGTGAACCACCGGCGGCAGTAATGCCGCCCCTGCGAGACCCGATAGCCCTCGAGGGCGCCGAACAGGTCGCGGTCAACGCTTTGATCAGCCCGATCCGCCAGCACTCTGCAGATATCGAGACGTTCATCAGCGAAGCCATCAGCCGCGTCAACGACATCACTGATGACAACGTCAAGCTGCTGTTGGGCGGCGATACCTCGCCGATAGCCAAAGCGCGGGTCATTGACGTACTGCTCGCCCAGGCGCGCATTCCGCTGGAGCTGGTGCACACCATCCGCCTGGAAAATCTGACCAACCAGGAGCCTGAGCTCTGGCTGCGCAGCCATAACGGCGAGCGCTGGCTCTATTTCCACCCGGAAACCGGGCAGCAGGGCATACCCGAAAACCGCCTGGTCTGGTGGACCGGAAGCGAACCGCTGTTCGATATCGACGGCGGCCGCCGGGGACAACTGACCCTGACGGTTACCAATAGCGAAATGAACGCGTTGCGTCTGGCCGAGATGACTGCCGATAATGGTTCTTCGCAACTGCTCGAATATTCCCTCTATGGCCTGCCGCTGCATGCCCAGCAGGTGTATCGGGTCATGATCATGATTCCGATCGGCGTGCTGGTCATCCTGCTGCTGCGCAATATCATCGGCATCCAGACACTGGGTACGTTCACCCCCGTACTGATCTCGCTGGCATTCCGTGAGACCCAGGTTGGCTGGGGCATCGTGCTGTTTACCCTTATTACCGCGTTGGGTCTGTCCCTGCGTTCCTATCTTGAGCACCTCAAACTGCAGATGCTGCCTCGCCTGTCGATTGTATTGACCTTCGTGGTGATCATCATCGCGATCATCAGCCTGTTCAGCCACAAGCTGGGAATCGAGCGCGCACTGTCCGTGTCGCTGTTCCCGATGGTGATTCTGACGATGACCATCGAGCGTCTCTCGATCAATTGGGAAGAGCGTGGCGGCGGACATTCCTTCAAGGTCGCCCTGGGAACCCTGGTCGCGGCAACGCTCGCGCACCTGCTGATGACGATTCCAGAGCTGGCGTACTTCTTCTTCACCTTCCCGGCCACGCTGCTGATTCTGGTCGCGTTCATGCTCGCCATGGGCCGCTACCGCGGTTACCGCTTGACCGAACTGATGCGCTTCAAGGCGCTGACCAAACAGGGCTGAGGAAAAACCATGTTCTTCTGGAATACCTGGAAAACGCTCAAGGCGAATGGCGTCATGGGCATCAACCGTCGCAACGCCGACTACGTGCTCAAGTACAACAAGCGCCATCTGTATCCGGTGGTCGACGACAAGATCCTGACCAAGGAGCGCGCGGTCGCAGTCGGCATCAACGTACCCAAGATGTATGGTGTCATCGAGACCGAGAAGGACATCGACCGCTTCGACGAGATCATCAAGGATCATCGCGACTTCGTCATCAAGCCGGCCCAGGGGGCCGGTGGCGATGGCATTATCGTGATTGCCGATCGGTTCGAGGGAATGTTCAAGTCGGTTTCCGGCAAGATCATCAGCCGCGATGACATCGGACACCACATTTCCAGCATCCTGTCCGGCCTGTATTCGCTCGGGGGCCATCGCGACCGCGTGCTGATCGAATACCGCGTGACGCCGGACCCGCTGTTCAAGGGCATCAGCTATGAGGGCGTCCCTGATATCCGCATCATCCTGTTGATGGGCTACCCGGTCATGGGCATGCTACGTCTGCCCACACGGCAGTCAGGCGGCAAGGCCAACCTGCACCAGGGCGCGATCGGCGTAGGCGTTGACCTGGCAACCGGCCTGACCCTCAAGGGTACCTGGCTGAACAACAAGATCAGCAAGCATCCGGACACCACCAATCCGGTCGACGGCGTTCAGCTGCCCGACTGGGACGGCTTCATGAATCTCGCCGCGTCCTGCTACGAGCTATCGGGGCTGGGCTATATCGGTGTCGACCTGGTACTGGATGAGGAAAAGGGACCGCTGATTCTCGAGCTCAATGCGCGTCCGGGACTGAACATTCAAATCGCCAACGATGCCGGCCTGACATACCGCTGCCATATGGTGGAACGCCACCTGGCAGCGCTAAAGAAAACCGGTCGCACGGAAACTGTTGCTGAACGCGTAGCCTATGCACAGCGGCATTTCGGTCCACCGGCATCGATCGCGCCAAAAACCGACAAGGAGTCTGGCGCCTCGGCATGACCGCTCCGGACACCGGCTGTTATCAGCTGACCGAACTGCCGTATCAGGCCGATCCGGTGCCGCGGCTGGCCACGTTACGAGCGCTGGGCCAGCCGGTCTTGCTGGATTCGGCAGCCGGCATCCAACGCTTTGCCCGTTACAGTATTCTTTCCGCCGGCCCGCGCACTACGGTGTCGCCGCTGGCAAACGAGACGGGCGAAGCCACCCTCGCCCGCTTGCGTGTAGCGCTGAATACTCTTCCCCCTGCAACGTGGCCAGACGGCGAACAGCTACCTTTTGGTGCCGGGGCGCTGGGCTATGTCAGTTATGACTTCGGCCGTCTGCTCGAGTCGCTGCCGAACCTGGCCGTCGCCGACATTCGGCTGCCCGCGCTGCAGATGGGTATTTATGCCTGGAGCGTGGTCAGCGATCACTCTGAGCGGCGCTGCTGGCTGGTTTGCCATCCAGCCATTCTTCCGGCAGAACGTGAGCAGATACTGGAATTGCTGAACGGCAGTCCGGCCGAACCCGGTGCTTTCCGCCTTGAGGCACCGTTTCAGCCAGAGCAAGCCAGTGACGACTATCAGCGTTCGTTCAGGCGCATAAAAGATTACATCCATGCCGGCGACTGCTATCAGATCAATCTGGCGCAGCGTTTTCGCGCCAGCTGTCGTGGCGACCCGCTACAGGCCTACAGGCGCCTGCGTACCGCATGCCCGGTACCTTTTGCTGCCTACATCGAGCACAAGGAGCACAGCCTGCTGTGCCTCTCTCCGGAGCGCTTCCTCAGCGTCACCGACGGCGCAGTGGAAACCCGGCCCATCAAGGGCACCCGCGCCCGCGGCCGCACAGCAGAAGAAGACGCCGTACTCGCGCAGCAATTGCAGGAGTGCGTGAAGGACCGGGCGGAGAATCTGATGATTGTCGATCTGCTGCGCAACGATCTTAGCCGCACGTGCGCCCTGGGGAGCGTCAGCGTACCCGAGCTGTTCAAGCTGGAAAGCTATCCGAACGTGCACCATCTGGTCAGTAGCGTGACCGGCACGCTGGACCAGAGGCGTGATGCACTGGACCTGCTTGCGGCGTCATTTCCTGGCGGCTCAATCACTGGCGCACCCAAGATCCGCGCGATGCAGATCATCGAGGAACTGGAACCGGTCAGACGCAGCCTGTATTGCGGCAGCATCGGCTACATCGGGTGCGAGGGTCAGATGGATCTGAACATCGCCATCCGCAGCCTGGTCCATCAGGATGACCGGCTGTATTGCTGGGGTGGCGGGGGAATCGTCGCTGACTCGGAGGGCGAGGCCGAGTACCAGGAAACCCTGACCAAGGTCAGGGTGCTGATGGAGACGTTGGAATAGAAGGGATCCTGTCGTGCCGGTGCACACTAGCCCGGACTGTTAAGCATGGCTCGCACCCAAACGCTCAACATCGTAAGGCATAGTTCGAAGCATACGAGCTCCCAGCCAGCCGAGGCTGCGAAAGACGCCGTGAATCCATCCATGGAGGCTTGTCAGAAACGTCCCTGTTTCAGACACTTTCGCCACCCCGCACCCCGCCTGGCTGGGCGCTTAACCGGCAACGGTGGGATACGTAGTTTGCTGTCCATGGTCAAAAGCAGAACCTGTGCGCTCTAACCACCCGTCATCCCTGCAGCTAAAACCCGTCATTCCCGCCGCTATTACCCCGTCATTCCCGCAGCTATAACCCAATCATTCCCGCAGCTATAACCCGTCATTCCCGCGAAGGCGGGAATCCATTTTGACTTTCGCACAGAACCAGACAAAACCGACCAATCAAAGACCCAGCGGTCGATTCGACGCCTTGATGAATTCTTTCTTCAGTTCTTCAAAAGTATGCACGGCAGGAAACTGCGGAAATTCGGCAATAACATTATCCGGCGCGTGAAAAAGAATGCCGGCGTGCGCTTCGGAGAGCATGGTGGTGTCGTTGTAGGAATCACCAGCGGCGATTACCCGGTAGTAGAGGCTCTTGAACGCCAGCACCGACTGGCGCTTGGGGTCCTTCTGGCGCAGCTGGTAGTCCACCACGCGATCGTTCTGATCGGTAATCAGGCGATGGCAGAGTAAGGTTGGGAAGCCCAACTGACGCATCAGTGGCTGGGAAAACTCGTAGAAGGTGTCCGAGAGAATCACCACCTGGAAACGTTCGCGCAGCCAGTTGACGAATTCAGGGGCCCCATCCAGCGGCTTCAGCGTGCCTATCACTTCCTGGATATCACCCAGCTTGAGACCATGCTCATCGAGAATCCGCAAACGCTGCTTCATCAATACATCGTAGTCCGGGATGTCCCGTGTGGTCGCGCGCAATTCGGCGATACCGGTTTTTTCGGCAAAGGCAATCCAGATTTCCGGAACCAGAACACCTTCGAGGTCTAGGCAGGCGATTTCCACAGGTCACTCCGTGTCGGCAAGAAGAAAAGGGGCAGTCAAGTTGGCGCAACAATCTACCTTTTGTCCCTGTCCTGTGCAATGGCAGCGACCCGCTCCACCCGGTTTTGATAGCTTAATGGCATTAAACTATAACTAAATAAAAGAGGATGGACTAAAGCTGCTTTGCTAGACTTCCCGCCATAACGGCCGCCTGCCACGACAGGCGCCCAGCCCCGGAGAGCCTGATGCCCCAAACACCTTTCGATGTAGAAAAACTGGCCGCGGAATACGCCGGCAAATCACCCCAGCAGATACTCCAGCTGGCATACGACAATTTTGACGACCTCTGGCTGTCATTCAGCGGCGCAGACGATATTGTCGTATTGGACATGGCCTGGAAGATTAATCCCGACGTCCGCGTTTTCACGCTGGATACCGGTCGCCTGCATCCGGAGACCTATCGCTTTCTCGAGCAGGTACGCAAGCATTACGGTATTCAGATCGAAGTGCTCTCACCCGATCACCAGGCTCTGGAAGCCTATGTAAAGGAAAAGGGGCTGTTCGACTTCTACGAAAGCGGCCATGGCGAGTGCTGCGGCATCCGCAAGATTGCGCCGCTGCGCCGCAAGCTGTCCGGCGTCGAGGCCTGGATCACCGGCCAGCGCAAGGACCAGAGCCCGACGCGCACCAACGTACCGGTAGTGGAAGTGGACGGTGGCTTCAGTACACCCGAGCGCTCACTGATCAAGTTCAATCCGCTGGCCAATTACACCAGCGAGGATGTATGGAATTACATCCGCATGCTGGAGATACCCTACAACAGCTTGCATGAACGCGGTTTTGTCAGCATTGGCTGCGAACCCTGCACCCGGCCGGTACTGCCCAACCAGCATGAGCGCGAAGGCCGCTGGTGGTGGGAGGAAGCCACGCAGAAGGAATGCGGCTTGCACGGCGGGAATCTGATAGCGAAAGGGTAAGCCCGAGCTGGAAGCTCCCTTTCAATGCTCCGGCAACTCCACGTCCGCAAACAGCTCGTCGAGCTCGGGCTTGCTGTGACACAGCAACGCCTGGTCGACCCGCTCGCGGGTCAGATGCGGGGCGAAGGCTTCGACAAAGGCGTACATGAAACCGCGCAGAAAAGTACCGCGGCGAAAGCCGATCTTGGTCACGCTGGCTTCGAACAGGTGACCCGCATCAAGCATCACTAGATCGTCATCAACCTGCGGATCCACCGCCATCTTCGCCACAATACCCACCCCCAGCCCGAGCCGGACGTAGGTCTTTAGTACGTCAGCATCGGCTGCGGTGAATACTACTTTCGGGCTCAGTCCGCGGTTACTGAAAGCTTCGTCGAGCTTGGACCTGCCGGTAAAGCCGAACACGTAGGTCACCAACGGGTACTCGGCCAGCGCCTCCAGCGTCAGCGGCCCTACTCTGGTCAGCGGATGCCCCTTGGGCACGATCACACAGCGGTTCCACCGATAACACGGCATCATCACCATGTCGGAGAACAGCTCCAGCGCCTCGGTGGCAATGGCGAAATCGGCGGTGCCGTTCACGGTCATTTCGCAGATCTGTATTGGCGTGCCCTGGTGCATGTGCAGGGACACGTCCGGGTAGCGCTGGATAAAACGGCTGATAATCGGCGGCAACGCGTAACGCGCCTGCGTGTGGGTGGTGGCTATCGTCAGGTTGCCCTTGCGATCGTCACTGAACTCCTGGGCGATCTGCTTGATGCTGTCCACCTTGCGCAGGATCTCGCCGGCGGTCTGGATGATCCGCTCACCTGCCGGAGTAATGCGCGTGAGATGCTTGCCACTGCGTGAGAATACCTCCACGCCGAGCTCGTCTTCCAGGAGCCTGATCTGTTTGCTGATACCCGGCTGCGAGGTATAGAGGCTTTGCGCCGTCGCGGATACGTTCAAATCGTGATGTGCCACTTCCCATATGTAGCGAAGTTGCTGCAGCTTCATCGGTGCATTCCCCTGTCATATCCGCCCGCGACCGGCACGGTGATCTTTTCCGCGCCGGACACCCCAGCCCGTTGAACCCTGCGCCATATAACCATAGTAGCCTGTTATCGCGTCAGGTTAGACCATTCAATATGAAAAAAGCGCAGCGGTTTGCAAAAAAATGACAGCCGGGGCTATACCCCCGCTTTGGGCACGCGGTTACTGACACCATGGGGCACATGGCCGGTCGGTACCACCCCGACAGCGCTCAGGCAGTGCCCCTCCTGGTCGTCGAAAAACAGGTCGGCGCCAAAGGCGCGCAGAAATTCGGACTTGTCCAGACCACCGAGAAAGAGCGACTCGTCCAGGCGAACATCCCATTCGCGCAGGGTGCGGATCACCCGCTCGTGCGCCGGAGCGCTCCGAGCGGTAAACAGGGCAGTACGAATGGGGCAGTCACTGTTGGCGAATTCACGCTGGATACGGCTGAGAGCCGCAAGAAACCCCTTGAACGGTCCTCCTCCCAGTGCCTGGCGCGCAGCGGCCTGCTCGCTAGCCTGGAACGCCTCGAGGCCGTCGCGCTGGAAGATCTGTTCCGACTCATCGGAGAACAACACCGCATCCCCGTCAAAGGCGATACGCAGCTCGTCCCGTTCCTCGCGGCGATGCTTGGACGGCAGGATCGTGGCCGCTGCAAAACCCGCTTCCAGCGTGCTGCGAACGTCTTCGGCATGCGTGGATAGAAACAGCTGACTGCCGAAAGCCGGTATATAGGCGAAGGGACTCCGGCCGCCAGCGAAGGCGGCGCGGGTAATGCTCAGTCCGTAATGCTGGATGGAGTTGAAGATCCGCAGGCCGGTATCCGCGCTGTTACGCGAGAGCAGCACCACCTCCACACGACTGTCGCCCGCAAGGAGTGTGTTGATATGCAGCAGTTTCTGCACCAGCACAAAGGCCTCGCCCCGCTCCAGCGGTATATCTTCGCGGTCGATCTGGTATTGCCGGTACGCCTCCAGGCCCTCCCGCTCGAAGACCTGATGACTGTCATCGAGATCGAAGAGTGCCCGTGAGGATATTGCGATCACCAGCTTTTCACCCAGTTTGACCGGCATGTCCTGCCCCTATTGGTTTTGCGTGTAGCTATCCTGCACGAACTGCAGCATGTTCAACAAGGCTGCGGTTCTGGGCATGCTGTAGCCGGCCTCGGAGCCCAGACGCAGAGCTTCGCCGTAGAGACTGTCGAGCTCCATCGGGCGCTTGTGCAGCCAGTCGTGATACATGCTGGGGTAATAGTCGGGCATGTGCCGCGTAGCCTTCAGCAGTTTGGCAGCATAGTCCTCGGGCATGTTGTGGCCACAGGCCTTCGCTGCACCTACCACTTCCTCCATCAGGTCGCCAATCAGTTGGCGGCTGGCGGGGTTCTTCAGCAGTGATTCGGTACCGGCATCCAGCAAAACGGAAACACCATTGAAAGAGGCATTCCACACCAGTTTCTGCCAGCGTGCGGCGTCGATATTGGCCATCTCGCGCGCTTCAATGCCCGCGTCACGGAACATCTGCGCTGCCGCGGCAATGATTGCCGCCGCCTCTTCTTTGCTGGCCGACCCGGAGTGATAACCAAGATCGATCAAGCCATTGGCCTGATGCTTGACCAGGCCGGGGCCCTCGCGGAACAGACACACATAGCAAAGCCCGCCAATCAGGTGGATATGCTCTGGCAGCAGCGGACGTAAATGCTCCTCGTTGTTCAGGCCGTTCTGGAACAGGATGACCTTTGCGCCCTCAGCTGCTGCGGCCGCGATAATCGGCGCCAGGTCTGCGTTACCGGTAGCCTTGGTGCCCACCAACAGCCAGTCGCAGGGCGGCATGTCTGCTACATTCTGATAGGCCTGCACAGGATGGAGCGTCATGCTGCCATGAACCATGCTGTCCACGGTAATACCGCGCTCTTTTACCGCGTCATACTCGCTGCGCAGCAGAAAATGGACGTCATGGCCGGCCCTGGCCAGCATCAAACCGTAGAAGCCACCTATGGCTCCCGTCCCGATAACCCCAATGCGTGGTTTTGCGCTTTGCATGGCGACCTCTCTTATTGGATTCAAGCCCACCATGGTAATGGCGTGACGTAGCGGAAGACAGTCAGCAACGCGACAAAGCGATGCCGAACATGGCAATGGTCGGCGATTGATCCGCTTAATCGCGGCAATATACTCCCATGGGGTAGCCTGTTTCGCTTTCCTTGATTAAGCTGTCGAGCTATTGATAAAGGCAGCCCGATTGGCCGCCTATATGACCGCTGGAAAAGATATGGCCGACTTACCTATTGATGACCTGAACGTAGCCTCCAACGAGGTACTGATTACCCCTGCCCAGCTGAAGGCAAAGATCCCGATGACAGCCGCCTCCGAAGCGACCGTCACACACAGCCGGCAGGTGATCCGCGACATTCTCGACGGCAAGGACCACCGCATTTTCATCGTCATCGGACCCTGCTCGATCCATGACCTGGAAGCGGCCAAGGATTACGCCGGCCGTCTCAAGCAGCTGGCGGAGGAAGTGGGCGACACGCTATATCTGATCATGCGCGTTTATTTCGAGAAGCCGCGCACCACTGTTGGCTGGAAAGGTCTGATCAACGATCCCTACCTGGACGATTCGTTCAAAATAGAAGACGGCCTGCACATCGGTCGTCAGCTGCTCAGCGATCTCACTGCGATGGGCCTGCCGACCGCGACTGAGGCGCTTGATCCGATATCGCCCCAGTACCTGCAGGACCTTATTTCCTGGTCGGCCATTGGCGCGCGCACCACCGAGTCCCAGACGCACCGCGAAATGTCATCCGGTCTGTCTTCGGCAGTGGGTTTCAAGAACGGTACCGACGGCAGCCTTACCGTGGCGATCAATGCACTGCAATCGGTTTCCAGCCCGCACCGTTTCCTGGGCATCAACCAGGATGGCCAGGTGTCGATCGTTACCACAAAGGGTAACCAGTATGGGCATGTGGTACTGCGCGGCGGCAACGGCAAACCCAATTACGACTCGGTCAGCGTCTCGCTGTGCGAGAAGGAACTGGAGAAGGCTGGCATTAACCCCAATATCATGGTCGATTGCAGCCACGCCAATTCCAACAAGGATCCGGGCCTGCAGCCCCTGGTAATGGACAACGTGGCCAACCAGATCATTGAAGGCAACACTTCCATCATCGGGCTGATGGTCGAGAGCCACATTGGCTGGGGCAACCAGTCGATCCCCAAGGATCTCAAGGACCTGCAATACGGCGTTTCCGTCACCGATGCCTGCATCGACTGGGACACCACGGTAGAGAGCGTTCGCAGCATGCATGCCAAGCTCAAGGACGTTCTGCCTGGCCGTGAGCGCAAAACAGACTGATTTGCCCCGGCCTCGCCTAGGGCCGGATTGTCAGAACGCTCAAACGACAATAATCCAGCCGCGACACTGTGCGCGGCTGGCCAAGCGCGAGCCTACTTCCCGATCGTCAATGCGGACGCCCACCTCCGACTGACTCACCCGCCTGGGCGGAACGCCTTGATCACCCCCGGGTTGCACTTGAGGTACGGCCCCTCCATGAGATCAATGCAATAGGGAATCGCCGGAAAAACCGCATCCAGGCACTGGCGAATGGCCCGGGGCTTGCCCGGCAGATTGATGATCAGACTGGTGCCGCGCAAGCCTGCGGTTTGCCGCGACAGTATCGCCGTGGGCACATATTTCAGGGATTCGCTGCGCATCAACTCGCCGAACCCGGGCATCATGCGGTCGCAGACCGCTTCGGTCGCTTCGGGTGTGACGTCCCTTATAGCCGGGCCTGTGCCGCCGGTCGTGATCACCAGACAACACTCCTCGTCATCCACCAGATATTCGAGCATGCGCTCGATCTCCCGCGCTTCATCTGGAACCAGCCGGTAAACCGGCTGCCACTCGCTGGTCAGGTACTCGGTCAGGGTATCGATAATCGCCTTGCCCGAGAGGTCCTGGTAAACGCCAGCGCTGGCGCGGTCACTTACCGTAAGAATGCCAATTCGACTCGTTCTGGTCATGGCCGGGCCCCTCAATACAACTGGATAATCTGACCATCACGACTCAGCGCCAGAAACTGCGCCACCATGCCAGCCTGGATCTGCTCCATCATCATTTTCAGCGGCTGCTCCGCTTCGTCGCTGTTGGGCTGCATTCCTCCGCGGCCGCTCATGGCGGAAACGAAGGCGATATCCCAATGCAGCCCGGTCTGTTCTGATTCAGCCACCAGCACATGGAAATCAGCCACCTCGGCGGGCAACTTGTCGACACACAGCACCGGGGTCAACGCACCGCCCTCGCCCTGCTCGAACTGACTGATCTGTTCGGCGGTGGCGCCGTCAGGCAGCTCGGCTGCTGCGAACACGAAGAGCAGCCGCTGCGGTTCTGGCTGCATATCGGCGGCGCGGATCAGATCTGGGTAGGATTGAATATTCATGCTGGCGGCACCCTGTATCGACTGAGGATACAGCGTAGCAACTACCGCTCACTTGTTTGCGGGGCATTGGGGGAAGGCTTGCTGCCTCTTTCGGGGTACTTCTCCGTTCGGGAATTGCCGGACGGCTCAGGGCTGGCGGGCGCGGAGCTTTTCCTGACGCTGCATGTAGCGTTCAACGTAGGAGCAGGAAGGAATGACCTGGTAGCCGCGCTCGCTGGCATACTGCAGGGCGTGCTCGGTGAGCCTGGCTGCCAGGCCATTGCCACGCAGGGCATTGGGGACGAAGGTGCGGTAGATATCCAGCGTTTTCTTGCCCAGATCCATATACGCCAGGTAGGCACGACTGCCATCGATCGTCACGTAGAACTGCTTGTCGTTCTGGTCATGCTGGATGTTAATTTCACGGTTCATTTCTTTTTCTCTCCGGCAGCAGAAACACCTGCAAACCCTATTGACCCCCGGGCGTGGAGAAAATTCACCACCCGGGGCCAATTCGTTTTATGCGGGTGGATTTACTCCCACCCCGAGGGCCATGAGCAAGGCTATGGATGCCAGACAGGCTATCACTGGTATTGCCACCGTGACCATGAACATATCCTTGTAGGCTTCCCTGTGGGTCAGGCCCATGATCATGAAGGTGGCGATCACCGCACCGCAGTGTGGCAACGAGTCCAGGCCACCCGAGGCTATCGCAGCGATACGGTGAAGGATTTCCGGCTCGATGCCCATCTCCAGGTATTGCGGTGCCAGGGTCTGCATGAATATCTGCAGACCGCCGGAAGAAGATCCAACGATCGCAGATACTACACTGGCGGACGCAAAAACAGACAGCAGTGGTGGCAGGTCCGCACCCAGAATCCACTGGGCGAACTGGCTGAAGCCAGCGGTCTGGGTCACTACGCCACCAAAACCGATTACCGCGGCGGTATTGATCAGCGGCATGATGGAGTCCTCGGCGCCCTGGCCAAAGACCTCAACCGTCTTGCGACGCATGGAGGGAAAGAGCACCACACAGGTCAGAGAACCGAGAATCAGTGCCATGCTTGGCCAGATGATCGGTTGCGCCTGGCTGAACACCAGCAGCGACGCAAAGGTACTCTCGCTCTGCGACCAGTCACCCATCGCGATAATCAGCCGCGGCAACATGATGGTGCCGAGCACAACGGCCATCGGAACCAGCGAGAGCTTCCACGAGGGCACGTTATCCAGATCGCCGGCCAGCTGCTCCATACGGCGGTCCTGGGCGTTCTCCACGAAGCCTTCGCCGTTGGCCTGGGCCAGTCGCCAGCCACGTTCGACATACCACATGCCCAGACCGCCCATGATCAGTGCCGCGAACAGACCGATCCAGCCGCCGGCAAATAGATCGGTACCCAGCGAGCTGGCAGAAATGACGTTATGGATGGATGGCGTGCCGGGCAATGCGGTCATCGTAAAGGTACCCGCGCCCACTGATGTGGCGGCGGCCCAGAGACGCTTGGGCAGGTTGGCTTCACGCATCAGCGTGATACCCAGTGGGTACATGGTAAACACCACGACAAACACCACCACACCGCCGTAGGTCAGCAGCGCGCAGACAATCATGCCGACCAGCAACGTGTGCTTGACGCCAAGGCTGCGCGTGATCGCCAGGGAGATGCTCTTGGCCGCCTGGCTGGTGGCCATGGCCTTGCCGAAAATCGCGCCACAGAGGAACAATAAAAAGAAGCGCCCGGCAAAACTGAATGCACCCAGGGAGCCGGAGGGATAGTACTCGAGCAGCGTACGGGGTATCAGCAAGCCGTTGGTAATGGCAACCACGAGTGCGCAGACCAGTGACGCTATAAAGATGTTGATGCCGCGCATGGCCATGAAGATCAGCAGCGCAAGGCCGGCCAGAAGTCCCAGATTCCCCAGCATAGAAAGCGTCCTTTTTATTATCGATAGGTTCGCGACAAGATACCTTAGCTGCCCGACATTACAACTATCGGGCGCTCGCTTCCATACGCTGAATAATGCGTCTATCCAATGGGTTATGGGCTCGGGTTTCGTTTTTCAGGCTTGCTGCTAGACTGACATTCGCCAGTTGGCAAAATTTTGTTTATCTGTTCCGTTCAGCAAGGGGATATATCTATGAAAAACACACTGAAGTTATCAGCCATTTCGCTCGCCGCACTATTGGCGGTGGGTTGTACTACCAACGAACATCAGCACCAGCAAATGGAGTCGCGCCTGTCGGCCACGGAATCTTCGGTTGCCCGCGCCCAGGCGCGTGCCGACGAAGCCTATCGCATGGCAGAAGAAGCCATGGCAGCCGCACAGCGTGCTGACCGCAAGGCGGAGGAAGCCAACGAGCGCGCCCGTCGCATGCTGGAGCGCGCCAGCCGCAAGTAAGACCCAGTTGCTGGCTCGTACCGATCTGGCCGAACCATTGCGGCTGAACCAGCCGGGGTGTTCGGCCAGGCTGGTTCAACCAGACTGGTTGACTTCACCAGAATACCCTGACGGGCTCTTCTCCCGGCGGCAACTGATCGCTGGACCTGCCAATCAGAACCGGAATTCCCTCCTCCGCGAATACCGCATCGCGTATCGCCTGCCAGTCAAGATGCACATTAGCTGCTACATCACTGTGCTGCTCCAGCAACTGCTGAACAGCTGCCTGGCGATCGAGTGTTGAAGGCATGCCGTGCTCGTCTAGCGGGGTATGCGCCTCCAGATAGAGGTCGCCATTGGCGTCCCGTCCAAGCTTGAACGGCTGATTGACTATACGCACTGGCGTATTGACCGGGATTTGCGGAAACAGACTGGTGATGTCCTCGTTGCGCATGCGGAAACAACCGTGACTGACCCGCATACCGATGCCGAACTTCCTGTTGGTGCCATGGATCACGTAACCGCTCATGGCCAGATTCATCTTGAACGGCCCCATCGGGTTATCTGGACCCGGCGGCACTACCGCTGGCAGGATGTCCCCCTTTGCGGCGTGCTCCTCGCGGATAGACTGTGGTGGGTACCAGGAGGGGTTGGCCTCCTTGCGCAGCACCCGGGTTTCCCCGATCGGCGAAGACCAGCCCTGACGACCGATACCCACCGGGTAGGTGAGTACCTTGCCGCCCTCCGGGGGATAGTAGTAAAGCCGGTATTCCGGCAGATTGATGACGATTCCACTGCGCGGCGCATCAGGCAGCACATGCAGACCCGGCATCCGTATCTCTTCACCTTCACCAGGCAACCAGGGATCCAGAGTCGGGTTGGCGGCGATCATCTCCAGATAGCCGAAGCCGTGTTCGCCGCCCAACTGCGCGAAGGTATCCTCGTAGCTGGCGGTCACTGTATAGACCTCGCCAACCAGCTCCTGACCTTCGCCCTGAAGGGGGTACTCGAACGCAGCCAGAGGCCAGGCCAGGAATGCCAGCAAGACAATCAGGCCACGACCGCAGGTGCGGCCGGACAGGTGTTTGGCACTATGCATATCAGTCCCCTTGAACAACGCCCAGATCTATCTGGCGGCATCCATCAGCTGTTTCGCCTGCAGCCAGGCTAGCGGAGCGCCCGGCACTCGCCCGTTGTCGAGGCGCGGTTGCGGCGATACGTTGCGACTGCGCGTGGGATACACATTCCGGACACAACTGCGGCAGGATGGAGCCCAGCAGCTCGGTGAATACCGGTCGTGCCGGCAGCAGGTCACCACAAAGGGTGCGCTCTACCGGTACATCCAGGCGCAGATTTATGTCTACCAGATGAGTGTGCCACGGTTTGCCGACAAACAGGTCATGCTGATCGTCATGCTCGACCACACACCAGCGCCTGGCCATCCAGTTTGCTCTCACAGCCGTTCTCCTGCAGTAAAACCGGACCGGTCAGCGTGACTCACGGGCATCCAGCCAGGCATCAATCGCCGGCCACGCATTGTCGAGTATCAGAGGCTGCGACTTCGCCGCGGGATGTATACCGTCAGCTTGCATCAGGCTCCGGTCCGCCTCACCGGCAATACCTGCGAGCAGGAATGGCACCAGCGGCACCTGATGCTCCTCGCTCACATCGATGAATACCTGCGCAAAGGCCTCGGTGAAACGGGGGCCGTAATTGGGCGGCAATTGCATGCCCAACAGCAGCACGTCTGCTCCGGCCTCCTGTGCCCTTTCGACCATCTGCGAAAGATTCTGTTGCATATTAGCCGGCCGCATTCCGCGCAGCCCGTCATTACCGCCCAATTCTATTACCACCAGGTCCGGCTGATGACGCTCCAGCAGGCGTGGCAGGCGAGCCACCCCTCCGGCGGTGGTGTCACCGCTGACCGAGGCATTGACCACCGGAACCGACTCGCCTTTGGCCTCCAGACGCTCCTCCAGCAACCGCACCCAGCCTTCGCTGATTTCCAGACCCAAAGCGGCGCTGATACTATCTCCGACAATCAATATCCCCTCTGCGCTTGCTGGCCATGCCAGGACGCTCAGAAGCGCGATTGCCAGATACTTTTTCAAGACCCTCATCAAAAGGCAGATTCCATGTCAGACAGCGTGATCGTTGCCCGCCACCTTAGCAAAGTCGTCCGCAGCCCGGAAGCAACATTGACCATCCTCGATGACGTCAGCCTGCAGATCGAGCGGGCCAGTAGCGTGGCCATTGTCGGCGCATCCGGGTCGGGCAAGTCGACCCTGCTGAGTCTGCTTGCGGGCCTGGACCTGCCGAGCAGTGGCGAGGTGCAGCTGGCCGGAAAGATACTCAACGACCTGGACGAGGACCAGCGCGCTGAACTGCGCGCAGACCACGTCGGATTCGTGTTCCAGTCGTTCCAGCTGCTCGACAGTCTCAGTGCTCTGGAAAATGTCATGCTGCCGCTGGAACTGCATGGCCGCAGCGACGCACGCCAGCGCGCTGCTGATCTGCTCGAACGGGTCGGACTTGCCGCGCGACTCACTCACTACCCGCGGCAGCTCTCGGGGGGCGAACAGCAACGGGTCGCAATTGCCCGGGCCTTTGCCAGCGAGCCGGATATCCTGTTTGCCGACGAACCGACCGGCAACCTGGACGCAGTCACCGGTCAACACATCACCGACCTGCTGTTCGAGCTTAATCGCGAACAGCACACCACTCTGGTTATGGTCACCCACGACCAACGCCTCGCCGGACGCTGCCAGAGTGCCCTGCAACTGGAAGCCGGGCGTCTGCTGGAGCCGGTCCGATGAAAACCGGCACCTGGTCGCTGGCGAGCCGCCTGCTCGCCCGCGAATGGCGCGCAGGAGAATTGCGCGTGCTGTTCATGGCACTGATCATCGCGGTCCTGGTCAGCACGGCCATCAGTTTCTTTACCGACCGACTGCAGCGCGGCATGGTCAACCGCGCCGCCGAGTTTCTCGGTGCTGACATGGTGGTGTCCTCGCGCGCGCCCTTGCCTGACGACTACCTGACAAGAGCGAAGGAGGAAGGTCTCTCGCATGTCGACATTGTCGATTTCAACAGCGTGATGACCAGCGACGTCGAAATGCAGCTGTCCAGCATAAAGGCAGTGGGCTCCGGCTATCCACTCAGGGGCCAGATGCGCATCGCCGATCGTATGTTTGGCAGTGAACGGGTTGCCCAGGGCGTGCCGATGCCAGGCGAGGTGTGGATCGAACCCCGCCTGGCCGCCCAACTCGTCCTCAAGATAGGTGATCAACTGGATGTCGGCCTCGCCAGTATGACCATTACCGCCATGCTGACCTATGAGCCTGACCGTGCAGGCGACTTCTACAGCCTGACACCCCGCGTATTGATGAACCTTGCCGACATTGAGGAAACCGGGGTGGTGCAACCGGGCAGCCGCGTGCGCTACCGCCTGCTCCTCAGCGGCCCGGAGGGTGCGCTGCAGGATTACGCCGGTTGGCTGCGCCCGCGACTGGAGAGCAACCAGCGGTTGACCACCGTGGCGGATGACAACCAGCAGATTGGCAGCGCACTGGACCGTGCTGCGCAGTTTCTGGGGCTGGCAAGTATTGCCGCAGTGGTATTGGCAGGCGTAGCTGTCGCACTGTCGGCGAGTCGCTTCGCCACCCGGCACTTCGACACCAGCGCATTGCTGCGCTGCCTCGGCGCCAGCCGCAGGCGGGTGATGTCGATTTTCCTGATTCAACTGGCGTGTCTGGGCCTGCTGGCCACGGTGATCGGGCTGGCACTGGGCTGGGTCATGCAATGGGGGTTGGTGCAGTTGCTGCGCGATCTGTTGCCGCCAAATATGCCGGGCGTCGGCCTCAAGCCGCTGCTGGTGGGTAGTGCGACCGGGCTGATCGCCCTGGCCGGCTTCGCGCTGCCGCCGCTGATCCGTCTGGGCAAGGTAGCGCCCTTGCGGGTGCTGCGCCGAGACCTGGCCCCGTTACCGAGCAGCGGCTGGCTGATATACGGTCTGGCCCTTGCCGGCTTGAGCCTGCTGATGTGGCAGTTCACCGGCAACCTGCGCATCACCCTGGCGGTCGTGTTTGGCGGTGCGCTTGCCGCCCTGTTGCTCGGTCTCGTCGCCTGGACGCTGCTGCGCCTGTCCGGCAACCGCCTGCGTAATGCCGGTCTGGCCTGGCGGTTGGGCAGTGGCCAGCTCCTCAAGCAACCGATTGCCGCCGCCGGACAGATACTGGCGTTCGGTCTGATTCTGATGTCTATGGTCGTGGTGCTGATACTGCGTACCGAACTGCTCGATACCTGGCAACAGCAACTGCCAGAGGATACACCGAACCACTTCGCACTGAATATCATGCCCGACCAGCAGGCGGAGTTTACTGCCACCCTGGACCGGATCGGTGCGGTGAGCGCCCCGCTATACCCGGTAACGCCGGGACGGCTGACGGAGATCAACGGCCAGCCCGTGCGCGAACTGGTGACCAAGGAGAGCCAGGGTGAGCGGGCTGTCAGCCGTGATCTGAGCCTGACCTGGTCAGCCACCATGGCCGCGGACAACCAGCTACTGGCTGGCGAGTGGTGGCCTGATCCGTTGCCCCAGGACGACCCGCTGATATCCATTGAATCGGGTCTGGCCGAGAGTCTGGGGGTGGACCTCGGGGACGTGCTGAGCTTCGTGATTTCCGGTCAGGTACTGGAGGCCCGGGTACTGAATATCCGTGAGGTCGACTGGGACAACTTTACCCCCAACTTCTACATCATCTTTTCACCCGGCAGCCTGGACAGCATGCCCGCAACCCTGCTTACCAGTTTCAGCCTGCCGACCGAGCAACGGGATGATCTGCGCGAACTGGCACGGGCCTTCCCCGCCATGACCCTGCTGGAAGTCGAGGCGCTGCTCAAGCAGATTCGCGACATTCTCGCCCAGGTAACGCTGGCAGTGGAATATGTGATGGTGTTCGTGCTCCTGGCCGGATTCACCGTGCTTTTCGCCGCGTTGCAGTCGACCCTGGACAGCAGGCTTTATGAAGGTGCCTTGCTGCGCACGCTCGGGGCGCGCAGGGCGCTGCTGCGCCAGGCCAATCGTCTGGAGTTCGCGCTGCTGGGTGCCCTTGCCGGCATCATGGCCATCGTCGCCGCGGAGCTGATCACCTGGTTGTTGTACCGTTTCGCCTTGAATCTGGACTGGTCTCCGCATTACCTGCTCTGGCTGCTGGTACCGCTGACCGGCGCCTTGCTGATCGGCATTGCCGGAGCGCTGGGTACCCGGGCCGTGGTGCGCGAGAGCCCGATGCGACTGATCAACCGCGGCGGCTGAGCACCGCCGTGTCGGGGCGGACGGCCGGTACGGACGAACATTAGGGATGCTAGCTGGTGTATTCGATCGCGTTGATCAGCCAGCCCATCTCGCCCTCGGGCGTGATCACTACGGCTTCGTCGCCGACTGACTTGCCCAGCAGTGCGCGGGCCATCGGCGAGTCGATCGAGATATAGTCCCTGCGGCCAAAGATCTCGTCGTAACCCACAATGCGAAAGCGCCGCTGATCGCCCTCGTCGCTCTCGACCTCGACCCAGGCGCCGAAGAACACGCGGCCTTCCTGCTCGGCCCTGTGCTCCACCACCTTGAGGTCCTCGATACGCTTGCGCAGATAGCGCACGCGCCGGTCGATCTCGCGCAGCAGTTTCTTGTTGTACTGATAGTCGGCGTTTTCGCTGCGATCGCCGAGCGAGGCCGCCCAGGTGACCTTGCGCGTGGTATCCGGCCGCTTCTCGCGCCACAGATAGTCCAGCTCCTGCTTCAGGAGCGCGTAGCCTTCTGCCGTTATCAAGCGTGTCGACACTGCCTATTCCCTCTGCCAGAAACCTCTGCTCAACCAGCGCGCAACGCCGGCTTTCGCACCAAAATTCGCACCAAAACAGGGAATGCGCACTCTTTTTGCACCCCGATCGATCGATCAGCAGACGTTGCCATCAGGCATTTCCAGAAGCCGTCGACGCTCACAGCCGGCGCATGCTTGCCTGGTAGCACCCCTCAAGCGCCCATCAAATGGTGCTCTTGCGCGCCCTGCAGCTCTGCCGCGCTGACGCCCCCAGCACCACCCGGGGTGGATGGCACACAACTTGCTTTGATTCCGTTGAAACCTATTACTTCCCGGTCGCGTACGCGGCCGGATAATCCCGGCGGTCAATGGCGACCCTCCCCGGGACGGGTGAACCAGGCAGCGTGGCCGGGTAATCACCCACTGTAAACAACCCATGAATATCAGGCAAAGGCGCCTGGAGCTGATCAGCAGCTTCAGGCGCCTTTTTTTGTTTTGGGTCACTGCCACCGGCAGCGGCTTAGACGGAGGAAAGGCTATGAGCTCTAGCACCCATACGGCCAGCAAGGAGACCCTGGTCATCATCGGCAACGGCATGGTCGGCCATCACTGTGTCGAACAGCTGATCGAACGTGGCGCCCTCACCCGCTTCAGCGTCCATGTATTCGGCGAGGAGCGCCAGCGCGCCTATGACCGTGTGCACCTCTCCGAGTATTTCGGCGGGCGTGATGCCGAGTCACTCGCTCTCAGCGACGCAGACCTCTATGCCACGCCCGGCGTGCAACTGCACCTCGGCGTTCAGGTAGTGGATATCGACCGCTCGCGCAAAGAGGTCATCACCAGCAACGGTCGCCACCCCTACGACCGGCTGATCCTGGCGACCGGCTCCTATCCCTTTGTACCGCCGATAACCGGAGCCGAAGGCAATTCGCGCCTGGTCTACCGCACGCTGGATGATCTGGACGGCATTCGCGAAGCGGCTGCCGGCGCTCGCCGCGGGGTGGTGGTCGGCGGCGGCCTGCTAGGCCTTGAAGCAGCGAACGCGCTCAAATCCCTGGGCCTGGAAGCCCATGTAGTGGAATTCGCGCCGCGCTTGATGCCGGTCCAGCTGGATGACGCCGGCGGCGCTGCATTGCGCGCTCAGATCGAATCGCTGGGTGTCGGCGTGCATCTGGGTTGCGCAACTGAAGAAATTGTTGCGGGCCAGAATTATCGCTATCGCATGAACTTCAAGGGCGGTGAGCATCTGGAAACCGACTTGATTGTGTTCTCTGCCGGCATTCGGCCGCAGGATGCACTGGGCCGCAGCGCCGCTCTTGAGCTGGGCCCACGCGGCGGTATCGCGATCG
>NZ_JBFGFI010000046.1:0-22274 GCF_041579695.1 Halopseudomonas sp. | reverse complement strand
GGGCTGTGGGCCGCGCGGAAAGCGGTGCATCGTGGCTGTTTCGCCCGGTCGTATGGGTGCGAATATGTCTTCCTTGTCGTCGGCGAAATAATCCGTGTCGTGCCCACCGGTCAACGCGCTGTATGAGCCGATCCACCAGCGAGCAAAAGCCGGGTGCTCCGGCTGACGTTCGCGCAGGGTAACCGGGGCCAGAGCAGGGGGCTGGTAAACAGTGCCGACGACCTCAGGCGCCGGCACCACCGCGATTGTTTGCGGCTCTTCCCAGGCACGCAGCCAGTCGGCCAGTTGCGCTGGCTGCTGCACCTGCTCACCGCCAGTAAGAAGCCAGGCGATGGCACTGTGATGCAGCACTGACTTATCGCTCCTGCCCCGCTTCAAATCGGCCAGCCCCAGCCAGCAGGCATGGCGGGCGCGGGTCAGCGCCACATAGAGCAGCCGCAGATCTTCGCCCAGCCGCTCGGCATCTGCCTGAACCACGGCCTCATCATCCGGCGCCAGATTCAGCTGCCGTGTGTCCCCATGATGCAGCCACAGCGGTTTCTTGCCATCAGCTGGCCGACTGTGGCCAATAAAGGGCAGAAATACCAAGGGGTATTCCAGCCCCTTGGACTTGTGAATGGTCACCACCTTGACCAGTTCGGCGTCGCTTTCCAGTCGCAGTATCTGTTCTTCGGCGCCACTGTCGCCGGGATTGAGCAGCAGTTCGTGCAGGTGCCGGATCAGCGCCTGCTCACCGTCCAGCTCGCGCGCGGCGCGCTGCAACAGTTCTGCCAGGTGCAGCAGGTTGGTCAACCGTCGCTCACCGTCGCTTTGCTGGAGCAACCGGGCCGGCAGCTGGAAGGCATGCAGCAACTGCTGCAGCATCGGCAGCACACCCTGGCGCAGCCACAGACGGCGGAAGCCATGAAACTGGTCTACTCGCTGTTCCCAGTAGCGCTCGTCTTCGTTCAGACGTTCCAGCTCGGCCCAGCTGAGCCCCAGGCTGGCGCTGGCCAGCGCGGCGCGCAGCAGCCCGTCATTACCCGGGTCGGCGCAGGCACGCAGCCAGCGCAGCAGGTCCTGAGCTTCCAGGCTGGCAAACACCGAATCCTTGTCCGACAGGTACACGCTGCGCACGCCCCGAACGGCCAGCTCGCGACGGATACACTGGGCTTCCCGCCCGGTACGCACCAGCACCGCCATATCCGCCGGCTTGACGCCGACCACGGGGCCGCCGGGAAGTGCAAAGCCGGCCTCAGCGCGCTGCCCGGCGTTGAGCAGATCGACCATGGCGGTAGCGCAGTGCTCGGCCATCTGCTGGCGATAGGCCTCGCCTGTCAGCGGCTCGTCAGCGGACAGGTGCCAGACACTCAAGGCCGGCGCGGCGACGCCCTGCAACTGCCAGACCTCCTTGCGACCATTTGCTTTCACCGACAGGAAGGGCAGCGGATTATCGCCTACCTGGTTGAAATGAAAGGCGCCCTGCGCATTATTCGTTTCCGCCAGATCGAAGACCCGGTTTACCGCGTCAACCATCGCCTGGCTGGAGCGGAAGTTGGTATCCAGGTTCTCATGCCGTCCGGCGGTATCCCGACGGGCGCGCAGGTAGGTATGAATGTCTGCACCGCGGAAGCTGTAGATCGCCTGCTTGGGATCACCAATCAGTAACAGGGCAGTGTCCTGATCGTTCTCGGCGACGCGGTAGACCGCATCGAAAATCCGGTACTGCAGCGGGTCGGTGTCCTGGAACTCGTCAATCATCGCGACCGGAAACTGCGTGCGGATCACCTCCCCCAGGCGTTTGCCATTGGGCCCTTGCAGCGCGACATCCAGGCGTTTGAGCATATCGTCAAAGCCCATCTGCGCTCGGCGGCGCTGCTCCTGCTCGAAGCGCTCGGCTATCCAGCCGGCGGCGTGCCTGAGGGCGGCTTGCTGCAGATCAGGCAGCTCCTCAAGTCGCTGTTCCAGGGTTTCCATGTCATCCAGCGCATGCTGCACTGCGTGGGGCAATTCCAGCACGACGCCTTTTTTTCTCGCATCCTGCAGCCCCTCGTGGGTAAAACGCTTGAAATAACCGGTCTTGCCCGTGCCGTCGCGAAATGAAAGCTCGGCCCCCGGGGTTTCACACCATTGGCGCAGGCGTTCCAGTCTGGGCTGGAAAATCGCTGGCTTGAGCTTGTTGCCGTTGAACGCCCCTGCCTCGCATGAGTGCTCATAAAAAGTCACCAGAGGATCAAGCCATTGTGTCCAGGGCGCTTTCATCTGCTGCAGCGCCCGGTCCCTCTCCGCCAACAGGCCGGCCAGTATTTCCCGCAGGCTCTGCGGCTGGGACGCTGTCTCTTCCTGCAGCAACGGAAGTACTTTTTGCAGCAGCGCGCCGGGCGTTTGCCAGTTCTGCGCCACCCAATCCAGCGCCTGCCCCGTCAGCGGATAGCACTGCTCGCGCCAATAGTCGCGGACCACCTGGGCGCGTAAATCCCGCTGGTCGGTTTCCAGGGTCTGTTCGAACAGGCTGCCGCTGTCGAAGGCATGTTCGCGCAGCATGCGCTGGCACCAGCTATGGATGGTCGAGACGGCGGCCTGGTCCATCCATTGTGCGGCGATCTCCAGCTTGCGCGCACAGCCGGGCCACTGGTCCGTGGGGGTCTGTTCACAGAGCGCGGTGATGATCGGATCGGGGTCGGCCAGTTCGTGACGGAAGGCCTTGGCGGCATCGACCAGGCGCGCGCGGATGCGATCCCGCAGCTCCTGGGTCGCAGCTTCGGTAAAGGTCACGACCAGAATCTCCGGCGGCAGCAATGCCCGGGGAAAGTCGAGCTCGTTGTCCTGGCCCGCTATCTGTCCCAGCACCAGCCGCAGGTAGAGTGCGGAGATGGTAAAGGTCTTGCCGGTACCGGCACTCGCCTCGATCAGACGGCTGCCGCGCAACGGGCAACGCAGGGCCAATGGGGGCTGCGTATTACTCACGTAACTAGTGCTCATTCCTGTGCCTCCGCCGGCTGAACGGTCAGCTGTTGCTCTTCCAGCATCCGCGCCAGCGGCTCATACAGCGCCCGGGCCCAGAGCTCGAAACCCGCAGCGTGCAGGCTGGCAAAATCCGGATAGCTGCGCTGCAGGGCGACACTGTCAGCCAATGCGCCCCGCTTAAAGTCGCTGCCCTCGAACTGCCTCTGGGTTTTATCCAGATCCTCGTCCAATAGCCAGGTCATGGCTGTTTCCAGCACGACCGGTAATGGCTGCCGTAACCCCTCAAGCCAGGCACCGAGCCAGCTGCGCAGTACCTCCTGTGCCCGCTCCGCCGGCACCGGGTGCAGCAAGAGATTGGCATCTTCGGCAACCAGGCACCCTTGCACCGCGTGGCCGTTGGCGCAGGCCAGCAAATGTCTGCACAGGGCCGGCAGTACCCGCTTCCAGCGCAGCGTCTTGTGTTTGCCGTTGCCGTCTTGCAGGCGGCCGGTCTCCAGTTGCAACAACATCTGCCCATGCGCTGTGGTCGAGGAGCGCAGCCCGGCAAGCCAGTCCTGCAGCTCGATACCGGGGCCAGTAGCCGTGAGCGTCAGCGGCTGGGTTACCGGATGGTCCCAGATTTCGGCGATTTGCCGATACCGCGCCAGCTGTTCGGTGAGTGGCTCGATCAATGCCTGCCGGCCAAGCTCGCCGAAGCCAGCCAACGGCAAGCTGCCGCGACGCGTCAGGCGAGCCGACTCCTGCACCAGCACCGCATCCCAGTCGGCCTCGAGCCCACTTGCCAGGGTGCGCTGTAGCAGCCACTGCCGCAGCTCGAAGCGCTGTAGACCGTCCAGGGCAAAGGGCTCGTCGTCCTCGCTGTGCAGGTCCGCGTCACGGAACCAGACCTTCAGCCGCCGGGCGAAGAAATGCTCGACCGGGTTACGCAGAAAGCGTTGCAAAGCCGCAAGGTCGATCGGCTCGCCGGGCTCCGCGGCGGGCAGCGGGCTGTCTTCCACCGGCTGCGCGAGCGTGTCATGCAACATCCGCCAATCGCGGGCGTAGCTGAACAAGCCGGGGTTGCTGCCATCGAAATACTGTCGGCTGAATGGTTGCAGGGGGTGCTCGGTGGTCAATGCGGCGAGCACGTCGAATTCCGGTTCGACGCACTGCCAGCCGGAGGTCAGGTGGTCACGCAACTGACCAATCAGCACCGACGGCGGGCGCTCGCCGTTATCCCGGATGCTGCGCCCCACCCAGCTGACATACAGGGTATCGCGAGCTGAGAGCAACGCTTCGAGCAGCAGATAACGGTCATCCTCGCGACGGGAGCGGTCACCGGGACGGTAGTCACTGGCCATCAGGTCGAAGTCCAGCGGCGGTTGGGCCCGCGGGTAATCGCCATCATTCATGCCGAGCAGACAGACCTGGCGAAAGGGAATCGCACGCATCGGCATCAGCGTGCAGACATTCACCGCCCCGGCGAGAAAACGCTGGCTCATCTGACTCTGGCCGACGCTGTCCAGCCAGGCTTCGGCGACCACGTTCAGGGGCAGGGCCTCATCCAGCCCGACTCCATCGCAGATCTCCAACCATTGGTCGAGACTCTCCTGCAACTGGCCGATGAGCACCTGGTCGGTTTCGCTGGCGGCGAGAAAGAAGTCTGCCAGCAGCGCGCGCAATCGCTCGCCCCAGACTGTCGGCGCGGCTGGCTGGCTCAAGGCCCTATCATGCCGGTCGAGCGCCTGCAGTAGCTGGTCCAGCGGGCCGATCAATGCGGCATCCAGGCCGCCCACTTCGTCGTAGGGCTCGGTCGCGTTCCAGGCCTCACCGCTGCCGCTGGCATAACCGAGCAGCATGCGACGCAGGCCGAAACGCCAGCTGTTGTTGTCCAGACCGGTGGGAAGCCCGCGTTCACTGCGGCGCTGTTGATCCAGGCCCCAACGAATCCCGGCGCCTTCGATCCAGCGCTGCAGGGTCGGCAGATCGGCCTCTGTAAGCCCGAAGCGGGTGCGCAACGCTGGCACGTCGAGCAGATCCAGCACTTCGCTGACTGCCAACCGGCTGTGCGGCAACTTCAGCAGATGCTCCAGCGCAATCAGCAGCGGCTCACGGCCTCGTTGATTCTGGTCGGCCAGGGTGAAGGGTATATAGCGCCGGTCATCTGCTGTGTATTGGCCGAAGACCGCCTGTATATGCGGTGCGTAGGTATCGACGTCCGGCACCATGACGATGACATCGCGCGGACGCAGACCCGGGTGACGGGCAAAGGCATCGAGCAATTGGTCGTGCAGGACTTCCACTTCCCGTTGCGGGCTATGGGCTATGTGAAAACGCACCGAGGTATCGTCAACCAGCTCAGCAGCCAGGCCGGCCGGCCCCGGCTGAACCGCCAGCGGCGGCCAGTGACTGCGGGTTTCTGCCAAGGGGCGCAGCTCGAGGATATCCTGCTGCAGCTGCTGAAGCAGGGTTGCGCCGGCGTTATCCTCGAACAGATCGACGCGGCCGCCATTGATGGCGGCAAAGCGCTCTTCGTAGCTGGCTCGTTCGTCATGTACGTCCAGCAGATTGATGTAGTCGCGGCCCTGCTTGCCCCATGCCGCCAGCAACGGGTGGGCATGTTGATACAGGGTGCTTTCATCCAGCTGCAGCGGGCTGTCGGGCTTGGCTTTCTGCCGACGATACTGATGCTGCAGCAACTCCCGATCAGCGACGATGTCGCCCCAGTAGAACTGGCACGGATTGAGTACCGCCAGCAGCACCTGGCTGAAACGGCCAAGGGCAGCCAGCGCCTCCAGGGTTTGCCCCGGGAGCGAGGAAATACCGAAAACAATCACCCGTCGCGGCAGGCCCGGCGGTCGCTCAGCGGCGCTCAGCAAACTATCCAGCGCCCGCGGGTGCACTCCCGCGCGGCTGTTGCCGACATGCTCGCTGCCAACATCCGCCAGTACCGCACGCCACAGCGCCGGCTGCCAGAGCTCGTGGTCTGCCAGTGGCCGTGCGCCACTGCGCGCCAGACTCACTCGGTCATGGCCTGCCGCCCAGTCATTCAGCCAGTCGGCACGATATACCTGGTATTGATCGAACAGATCAGCCAGACGTTCAGCCAACTGATAGCGCTTGCGGCAATCATCATCGTCAGCCAGAAAACGCTGCAGGGGCGCAAAAGCGGGATCTTCCAGCAGGGCTGGCAGCAGGCGCAGCAGCCGCCAGGTCAGCGGTTGCTTGTCCAGCGGCGAACTGCCGGGCACGCTGTCGGCGCCCAGCACGCCGCGATACAGCTGCCAGAGGAACTGGGCCGGCAGCTGTACATCCAGCGCCGCCGCGATGCCGCAACCACCATCCTCCGGGTCCGCTGCCAGCGCCATCTCCAGCCACTGGGCAATACCGTTGCTCTGCACCAGCACCACTTCATTCTCCAGCGGTGCCAGCGGGTACTCACGCATCCAGTCAACCACCAACTGACGCAGACTCTCCAGCCGGTTACCATGGAGAACCATGAACCCGGGGGCGAGGCTGCCGGGGGTGAAACTGGCGCTATCCTGCATCAATACTCCTGCGTTGAGCGGTCTGCACAGATACGGTAGAGATCCGTGGTCATAGTATCAGGGGTTAGCGCGACAGATCAGGTCGCACGACGCAGACCCGTGAGCCTATACCTGCGAGCTTAAACCTGCGAACCCAGATATCGGCGCTCCCATGGCGTTATCTCGTCAAGAAAGTGTTCCAGCTCGAGTGTCTTGGTCGCCAGATAGCCATCGATGAATTCGTCGTCGAAGAGTTCGCGCGCCAGGGTGCTGCGACTCAGGCGGTTGATCGCCTCGTGTAGCGAGCCAGGCAGTTGCAGATGCTCCGGTGCGGTGAACTGGCCGGCGACGGCGGGACTTGGCTCAATCTCGTTATCGATTCCGTGCAAGCCCGCGGCCAGGCTGGCGGCAATCGCCAGGTAGGGATTGGCGTCGGCGCCGGGCAGGCGATTCTCGATCCGCCGTGCCTCGGGCTCACTGGCCGGAATGCGCAGGCCGGCGCTGCGATTGTCCTGCGCCCAGCACAGGTTGTTAGGCGAGGCGAAGATGTGACAAAAGCGCTGATAGGAATTGATATTCGGCGCCATCAGCAGAGTCAGGTCTGCCAGGCACAACTGCAGGCCCCCGATGTAGTGCGGAAAACTGAAGGTCGGCTCGCTGGTGCGTGGGTCGGTGAAGATATTCCGTCCATGGGTCTTCTCGACCACGCTCTGATGGATGTGCATTGAGCAGCCCGGCACGCGCGCCAGCGGTTTGGCCATGCACACTGCGATCAGCTCGTGCTTGAGCGCCACCTCATGCAACATGTGTTTGAACAGAAAGGTCTGGTCGGCGATCAGCAGCGGATCACCATGCACGAAGTTGATCTCGAACTGACTCACGCCCATCTCGTGCATGAAAGTGTCACGGGCAATCCCCAGCGCTGCCATGCCGACCTTGATCTCATCGAAGAACGGCCGCAATCCATTACTGGAGCTCACACTGAATGCGGCGTTACCCGGGTCGCGGCGGCCATCGATACCGACCGGCGGCTGAAATGGCTGATTGACGTCCGCATGCCGTTCGAACAGGAAGAACTCAAGCTCTGTGGCGACTACCGGTTGCCAGTTGCGCTCGGCATAGCGGTCGATTACCTGTTTGAGCAGAGCTCGACTGGAAAGTCCGGACAGTGTGCCGTCGAGCTCCACGGCCTCACAGACAGCCAGCGCTCGCGGCGTGTCGGCCCAGGGCAGGACATGCACCTGCTCGGGCACCGCGCGCAGCTCCAGATCGCCGTCGTCATCACCAAAAAAACGTGGCTCGGGATAGCCGCCCATCAACGCCTGGAGCAATACGCCGCGGGCCATCTGCAGCCGGCGCCCACCCAGAAAGCCGTCCACCGTCATCACCTTGCCGCGGGGAATCCCGTTGAGGTCGGGAGTAACGCATTCGATTTCCGCCACGCCCGCCAGACGCATGGCCATTGGAACTGCCGATAAGGGGGAAGACATGTGAGGAGCCCTTTGCTACACCGACCGGATTGGCCAGGGCAAATGATACAGGGCATAGCAGAGCGTCGTCACCGCCAGCGACAGTCGTCCGACTCTGTGTGATAGAGACAAAAAAACCGGCCTGGGAGCAGGCCGGTTTTTTCACTGGCTGTGAGAACTCAGAAGCTCAGCAGGCGATCGCCTTCTTCATCACGGATTCGCGATGGCAGACCCATCTCGTTCAGCAGGTTGATGAACGGCTTGGGCGGCAGCTCCTCGACATTGACCATCTTCTGCACATCCCACTCACCATTGGCGATCAGGATGGCTGCGACCACCGCAGGCACACCCGCAGTGTAGGAAATACCCTGGCTACCCACTTCCCGGTAGGCCTCGGCATGGTCGGCGACGTTGTAGATAAATACTTCCTTGTCCTTGCCGTCTTTCTTGCCCTTGACCAGATCGCCGATGCAGGTCTTGCCATGGTAATCCGGCGCCAGCGAGGAAGGATCGGGTAGTACAGCCTTGACCACCTTTAGTGGAATCACTTCCTGGCCCTCGGCGGTCGTCACCGGCTGCTCGGACAGCAACCCCAGGTTGTTCAATACGGTGAATACGTTGATGTAATGCTCGCCGAAGCCCATCCAGAAACGGATGTTGGGCACGTTCAGATTCTGCGACAGCGAATGCAGCTCGTCATGCCCGGTCATGTAACTGGTGTGCTGGCCAACCACGGGCAGATCGTCAGTGCGCTTGACCTCGAACATCTTGTTGCTGACCCATTGACTGCCTTGCCAGGACCAGACCTGGCCGGTGAACTCGCGGAAGTTGATCTCCGGATCGAAGTTGGTCGCGAAGTACTTGCCATGGCTGCCCGCGTTAATATCGATGATATCGATATCGCTGACGCTGTCGAAGTATTCGTTGACCGCCACCGCTGCGTACGCATTGACCACGCCCGGGTCGAAACCGATCCCCAGAATGGCAGTAATCTTGTTGGCCTCGCACAGCTCCCGGCGCTTCCACTCGTAGTTCGCGTACCACGGCGGCGTCTCGCAGATTTTCTCCTGCTCTTCGTGAATAGCGGTATCCAGATAAGCTGCACCAGTCTCGATGCAGGACTGCAACACAGACATATTGACGAAGGACGATCCGACATTGATGACTATTTGTGACTGCGTCTTGTTGATCAGCGCCTTGGTCGCCTCGACATCAAGGGCATCGAGCGCATGCGCCTGCAATTCACCGGCAACCTTGAGGCTGCCCTTCTCCTTCACGCTGTCGACAAGTTGCTGACACTTTTCGACTGTACGCGAAGCAATATGAATATTGCCCAGCACATCGTTATGCTGCGCGCACTTGTGTGCAACAACCTGGGCAACACCACCGGCACCAATAATCAGAACGTTTTTCTTCATGTCTCTTCCTCGAAACGCCTCCTTGGAAAAGGCTGGGTTATATGCCTCAGGAGAGGCCGTTTACGAAATCGTCGAAGCTGAACTCGCGCACCACCTCGACACTGCCATCAAGCTGACGTACTGCGATGGATGGCATCTGTACGCCATTGAACCAGTTTTTCTTGACCATTGTGTAACCGGCCGCATCGATGAATGAGAGACGGTCACCGATCTGCAGTTCCTTCTCGAACTGAAATTCACCGAAAATATCACCCGCCAGGCAGGATTTGCCGCATACCATATAGGTATGCTCGCCGTCGCAGGGGGCCATTCTGGCCGGCTGACGGTAGATCAGCAAATCCAGCATGTGCGCTTCGATCGAGCTGTCGACCACCGCCAGATTCTTGCCATTAAAGAGGGTGTCCAGCACCGTGACTTCGAGCGAGCTGCTCATGGTGATGGCCGCCTCGCCAGGCTCCAGGTAGACCTGCACGCCAAACCGCTCGGCGAATGCCTTGAGCCGCGCGCAAAACGCATCCAGCGGGTAACCGTCGCCGGTAAAGTGGATGCCGCCACCCAGGCTGACCCACTCGACCCGCTCGAGCAACTCGCCAAAGCGCTCTTCAATCTGCCCGAGCATCTGATCGAACAAATCGAAGTCGCTGTTCTCACAGTTGTTGTGGATCATGAAACCGGAGACCTGGTCGATCACCCCGGCCACCTTGTTGGCGTCCCACTCACCCAACCGGCTGAACGGCCGCGATGGGTCCGCAATCAGGAACTCGGAGCTGCTGACGCCCGGGTTCAGACGCAACCCACGGACGTGTTCGCTGGAGGCAGGCGCAAAGCGCTGCAGCTGGCTGATCGAGTTGAAGATGATCTTGTCCGAATGGGCCAGAACTTCTTCAATCTCGTCATCGGCATAAGCCACGCTGTAGGCATGGGTTTCCCCGGCAAACTTGAGACGGCCGAGCTTCACCTCGTTGAGTGATGACGAGGTGGTGCCGTCCATGTACTGCTGCATCAGGTCGAACACCGACCAGGTCGCAAAGCACTTGAGCGCCAACAACGCCTTGGCGCCGGAGTGCTCGCGCACATAGGCGATGCGCTCCATGTTGCGCAGCAATTTGCTCTTGTCGATCAGGTAATACGGCGTTTTGATCATGGCCCAACCACCCTCCGCTGATTGCCGATAAACCGGGAGATGCCCAGCGTACGCAAAGCGCGCGATTATAGTGAAAAACAAGGCGGCCTTCGAGCGAAAATACGTTTCCCAGCTAACACCTTGGACTGCACAAGCTTAACTGTGAAGTATGGCGATACGATGCTCCTTTCTGAGTCGAAGCACACAAGAATGCCTTTCAATGCAAAAAATGCATCACAAATGAGAAAAAAATGCATTAGACATATATAAGTCGCTACTTATAAAGTTTCTACCAAGCCGACAACAACAACGCCGGAGTGCCTCCCATGCGATATCGCCCGCTATTATTGACCAGCATCCTCGTTGCCAGCTGTGTGCAGACAGCTCTGGCCGAGCCGAAACCAGCCGAGAGATTCACTGCCGAGCGCAATGCAGCCGTTCTCGATGCCCTGCCCTTTAACAACACCCATGCGTTCGACGATGCTCGGCGCGGTTTTATCGCCGAATGGCCAGAAGGCAAGGTGACTGACAGTGAGGGCAATCTGGCCTGGAATATGGCCGCCTATGCCTTTCTCAATGGCAAGGCAGCTCCGGATACGGTGAATCCAAGCCTCTGGCGTCAGGCGCAGCTGAACGCGATACATGGCCTGTTCGAAGTGACCGGGGGCATGTACCAGATCCGCGGCATGGACCTGGCGAACATGACGATTATCGAAGGCGATACCGGCCTGATCATCATCGATCCGCTGCTGACCCCGGCTACCGCCAGGGCCGGCCTGGAACTCTATTACCAGAATCGCCCGCAGAAGCCCGTTGTAGCAGTGCTCTATACGCACAACCATGCCGACCATTTTGGTGGCGTGAAGGGCGTGATCGACGAAGCCGATGTGCGCGCCGGCAAGGTCAAGGTATATGCGCCCTATGGCTTCATGCAGCATGCCGTTTCCGAAAACGTGATTGCCGGCAATGCCATGACCCGTCGCGCTACCTACCAGTTCGGCGCCGTGGTGCCACCGGGCGAGCGCGGCCATGTGGACACTGGGCTGGGCAAGGCACTGGCCAGCGGGCCGATCACGCTGATCGCGCCCACCGACACCGTGCCGGACAATGCGACCCTGACCATCGACGGCATCGAGATCGAGTTCCAGATGGCTCACGGCACCGAAGCCGAGTCGGAAATGATGATGTATTTCCCCCAGTTCAAGGTACTGAACACGGCTGAAATCACCAGCCAGCAACTGCATAACATTTATACCATCCGCGGCGCCGCCATTCGCGATGCCAGCGCCTGGTCACATTACATCGACAAGGCATTGGAACGCTTTGGTGATCGCGCCGATATCCTGATTGCCCAGCACCACTGGCCGATCTGGGAGCGCGAGCGCGCACAGCACTTCCTGAGTGTGCAGCGGGACCTGTACAAGTTCATTCATGACCAGTCCGTGCGCATGATGAACAAGGGCCACCTGCCCGGCGATATTGCGGAAAACATCAAGCTGCCCAAGAGCCTTGATCAGGAATGGTATGCCCGTGGCTACTACGGCACGCTGAAGCACAACGCCCGAGCTATCTACCAGCGCTACATGGGCTGGTATGACGCCAATCCAGCGAACCTAGATCCCCTGCCCCCACAGGAGAACGCGATCAAAACCATCAGCTACATGGGCGGGATGGACGAGGTGATCGAACAGGCCCGCAAGGATTTCGCCAATGGCGAATACCGTTGGGTCGCCTGGGTCATGAGTCAGGCCGTGTTTGCCGAGCCCGATCACCAGGCCGCCCGTGAGCTGGGAGCCGATGCCCTGGAACAGTTGGGCTATCAGGCCGAAGCCGGCACCTGGCGCGGCGCCTATCTGACCGGTGCGCAGGAATTGCGCGAAGGTCTTGGCGAGCCGCGTCGCGGCAATGCGCTTTCACCGGATCTGCTACAAGCGCTGGAGGCCGGCATGTTCTTCGACCTCCTGGCCGTAAGGCTGAACGCAGAAAAAGCCGAAGGTCAGCACTTGGTGATCAACTGGACGTTGACCGATATTGACGAAAAGTACCGCCTGAACCTGCAGAACGCGACCCTGACCCATCGCGCCGGCAGCCTGGCCGACAATCCGGATGCCAGCGTGAGCATGACACGGGGCACGCTGGACCGTATTCTGCTGCGCGAGCTCACCTTCCCTGACGCGCTCAAGGCGGGCGATATCACTCTGGGCGGGAACCCGCAGGCGTTCTTTACTCTGTTGCAATTGATCGAAGAGCCTTCCGCCAACTTCCCGATTATCGAGCCGGTAGACCAGTAAGCAGGGGAAAGCGAATAGGAAAGCCGGGGCACTAGCCCCGGCTTTTTTAGTTGCACGAACAGTCTATTCTTGTGCCAGCAGAGCCTGGAGTCGTTGCAGAAAAAAGGTTCTTTCCGCTTTCAGGCAGAAAAGATCCGGTGCAAACAACCAGCTCTGGGTGATGCCCATCAGATGGGTGTATATGAGTAAACCCAGCTTGCTGGCAGGCTGGGTGGCGGGCAGCTGCTGGTTATCTTGCGCCTTGGCTACAAGCTGAGAGAGCGTATCGACAATGTGCCGGGTCAGTTCCCTTTCGCGTTTGATCGTAGGCGCTATGGCATCGGTCAGCTCGGTCTTGTTCAACAGGATTTCGAAGGACTGACGAAACCAGACATCTTCCGCGAGCAGCTCAAGCCATTGCTGGGCAAAGTTATCTATGGCAGCCAGCGCATCGGTACCCGATCCGGCCGCACTGCTTACCAGCCCCTCCAGCGGCTCCTGGGAGTACGCCAGCACGGCCTGATAGAGATCGTCCTTGTTCTTGAAATGCCAGTAAATCGGACCCCTGCTGTATCCCGCCTCGGCGCCGATCATGCCCAGTGTGGTGTTGGAGTAGCCATTACGGCTGAACAGCGTCAAAGCCGCTTCGATTATTTTCAGACGCGTCTTTTCAGCATCTTCTTTGGTACGGCGCATGGATTATCCGTTAGCAGCAAAACCCCATGGTCGGCGACCATGGGGTGTTCGGGCTTAGATCAGAGTGCGTCGTCCGCCGCCATCTGCATATAGGTGGGATCGAATCGCAGCTTTATATTAGCGCTGTCGCCCAGCGTCTTGCCATCGGGGAAGGAGATACCGACGAAATCAGGAGAGCTGGCGCCCTCGCCAAGCAGACCTTTTTCGTAGGAAAATTCACGAACGCTGTCCATTGCCTCTATCGCCTGGTCGCTGGAGATGAAGGCGACCGCATCGGCAGGCTCCCAGAACATTTTCATACCAGCCAGCTGAGCTTCGTAGCCCGCCTGATCGGTACCGGAGGCCTCGCCCAGAAAGGCTCTGGCTTCCTGGCCCGCTTCACTATCGGTGCTCATTTCCGCCATCAGCTCGAACCAGGCGCCGACCAGCGCCTTGCCCAGGGCCGGGTTGTCCGCCAGGGTCTGGGTGTTGACGATAGTCAGATCCTTGATGTGGCCCGGAATCTGACTGGAGTCAAATACCCGATTGGCGTTGGGCATTTCCAGCACATCGGCCAGCAATGGATTCCAGGTAACCACGTTCTCTACACCGTCCGTACTGAACGCCGCGACAATGTCTGCGTCGCCGGTATTGACGACCGTAACATCACGCTCGCTCATGCCGACGGTATCCAACGCCCGGGCCAGCAGATAGTGCGAAACGGAAAGCTCAACCAGATTGACCTGCTCACCTTCCAGATCCTTGATATCGCTGCTGCCTTTCATCACCAGGCCATCATTACCGTTGGAGTAGTCACCCACTATCAGCGCCGTGGTATCGACACCACCTGCGGACGGAATCGACAGGGCGTCCATGCTGGTAGCAACCACGCCGTCAAATTCACCTGCGGTGTACTGGTTGATCGACTCGATGTAGTCGTTGATCTGCACGATCTCGACTTCGATGCCGTACTTGTCAGCCCACTTTTTCATGATCCCGGATTCATCCACGTACTTCCAGGGGATCCAGCCGGCGTAGATGCTCCAGGCAATCTTGAAACTGTCGCGCTCCTCGGCACTGGCGCTGGGAACAACAAGAAAGGTTGAAACCGCCGCGGTCATGAGAGCACCACCGAGCAGTTGCTTGATACGACGCTTGAATGCAAAAGGCTTTTTCATGTATCTACTCCTGAGGGGATATGGCAATTGCCAGAACATGGGTCTAGATAACGTAAAACGTAGCAAGAGCCGCGCCAGCTTTGACTGACGCGGACGCGTCAGAAGAATTTCAGGTAGCGGTTGATTTCCCATTCCGACACATGGGTGTGATAACTGGTCCACTCCTCGCGCTTGAACTGAACGAAGCTTTCGAACATTGCGTCCCCGAACACCTTCCTGGACAGCGGGTCAGCCTCGAATGCGTCGATGGCCTCCCCCAGGTTCTGCGGGAGCATCTCGATGTCCATGTCGCGCACCTGCTCATCGGTATAGCTGTACATGTTCTCCCGATGTGGCTGGCCAGGATCCATCGCCTCGCGAATGCCCTCCAGGCCTGCTGCGAGGATGAGTGCCGAGCCCAGATAGGGGTTGCAGGCTATGTCAGCTGCGCGGCATTCGACTCGCGCGCCCTGGGAGGGGATGCGCAACATGTTGGTGCGATTGTTGTTGCCGTAGCAGACGAAAACCGGTGCCCAGGTGGAGCCTGACATGCTGCCCTTGCGCACCAGGCGCTTGTAGCTATTGACCGTCGGTGCGATCACCGCACTGATTGCCTTGGCATGCTTCATCACGCCGGCAATAAAGTGATATGCCATGGCCGTTACGCCACAGCCATAGGTGTCCTCTCCGTTGGCTGTATCGAACAGGTTCTTGCCGGTTTCCAGATCAGCCAGCGACATGTTGTAGTGCGCGCCACTGCCGGTACGGGTGGCGGATGGCTTGGGCATGAAGCTGGCAAAGGCGCCGTGCTTGCGGGCAATTTCTCCGGCCATAAGACGAAAGAACACCAGCCTGTCGGCCATACCCAGCGCGTCGGTATAGGTAAAGTCGGTTTCGAACTGGCCGTTGGCATCCTCGTGATCGAAGGAATATACGTCCCAGCCCATATTGTTCATGGCTTCGACCAGCTCGCCAACAATATGCATATTGTCGCCGAGGGTGCGGGGGTCGTAGCAGGGCTTGGCCAGGGAGTCGCGGCCGCTGATAGGCTCGAAGCCGCCATCGGGGGAATCCTTGAACAGGAAGAATTCGGTTTCAATCCCCAGATTGAATTTGAAACCCAGAGACGCCGCTTCCGCTACCTGGCGCTTGAGGATATTGCGCGAACAGGCCTCGAAGGGCGCACCGTCGAGGTAAAGATCGCTGGCGAACCAGGCCAGATCCGGGTTCCAGGGGCACTGGGTCAGGGTAGCGGTATCGGGCATCGCTGCCACTTCGTTATCGCTGATCTCCTGCGGGACCCCATCCAGGGCCGCGCCGGTAAACAGCTCCGAGCCCTTGAGCATCCGGTCCAGGTGGTCGACCGGGACGAACTTGCCCTTGATGATGCCGTGGATATCCACGTAGCCGGCAAGGGCATATTTGACACCCTTGTCCCTGAGGGTTTGTTTCAGGCTTTCGGCGGATGGCTGAACCGTCATGACTGCACTCCAGATCGTGATCTCGCCGGTAGTGGCGAGCTTGGTACGAATCTTCCATTCAACATACATGCCAGCATGCATGTATATAGTCGTCTGTGGCCTTCGCTGTATGACGAATGCATGCTCGAGCGATTCTGGAGGCTGTGATAAAAATGTTTGAGAATCAGGGCATTGAGCATCAATTCAGGGTCGGCGACCTGAGACTGCAAAGCGGCGTGGTGTTGCGCGACGCGCAAATAACCTATCTGCAGTTCGGAGAACTGAACGCGGCTGCAGACAACCTGATCCTGTTGCCGACGTACTACGGTGGAACACATTCCGGCAACGTGCCCCTGATTGGTGCACACAGCCCTCTGGATCCGGCACGTTACTGCATCGTGATTCCAAACCTGATCGGCAATGGTTGCTCGACCTCACCGACCAACGCCCACCCGACACAAACCGACGGCAATTTCCCCACCGTCAGTCTCTACGACAATGTCATTGCGCAGCAGAAACTGGTCGCAGCACGCTTCAGCAATGCATCACTGGCACTGGTCATGGGATGGTCGATGGGTGGCATGCAGGCACTGCAGTGGGGCTGCACCTTCCCTGGCCAGGTGCAACGTATCCTCAGCGTGTGCGCTACGGCTCGCTGCTGGCCTCACAACAGGGTCTTTCTGGAGGGCGTAAAAGCAGCCCTCACCTGTGATCCGGTCTGGCAAAGGGGTTTCTACACCCGGCAACCAGAGGCGGGGTTGAAAGCCTTTGCCCGGGTATACGCAGGCTGGGCCTACAGCCAGGCGTTCTATCGAGAAGAACTCTATCGCAGTCTGGGTCATGACAGCATCGAGGCGTTGCTGTCTTACTGGGAGACGGACCATCTGGCGCAGGACGCCAACAACCTGCTCGCGGTGCTCGCCAGTTGGCAGCAAGGAGATATCAGCGCCGACCCGCAATACGCCGGCGACTTTAGCGCCGCGTTAAAAGCCATCAAGGCCCGCGCGTTGATCATGCCCTGCAGCACCGATCTGTATTTCACCCAGCAAGACGCCTGCTGGGAGGCGCAACGCATGACCAATGCTGAGTGCCGACCGCTGATCTCCAATTGGGGCCACTGTGCCGGCGCGCCGGGCCGCAATCCCGAAGACACCCGGACCATCCTTGCTGCCTGCGCCGAGATATTGGCATCCTCATGAGCGTTGTTGCCGACGCTGCAAAGAGCCAGCCGAATATCTGACCGAGGGTTTTCGTGTCTAGCCAGCCTGGTGCGCCCACCCGCTGTAGACATAGGTCATCGGGCGAGGTCCCGGCAGGTATTCCTTATGCAGCTCTTCGATCACGAAGCCTCCGGCCCGGATAAGCTCAGGAATATTGCGGTTGAGATGGCAGCCCCCGGCCAACGGCTTCCAGAGAGGGGTCAGGCGGTGCTGCCAACGCTCCACGGAGGCGTCCGGCGCCAGGCCGTGCTCGCAGAACAATAATCGGCCGCCCGGCTTCAGCACCCGCGCCATTTCCTCCAGCGCAGGGACCGGCTCGATGATGCTGCATAGAGTGAAGGTCATCACGATGGTGTCAAAGCGATCTGCCTCAGCATGGATGCCCTGCAGGTCAACCGCCACCATATCCACCGGAATACTGATGGCTGCAGCGCGCTTGCGGCCGAGTGTCTGCATCTGCGCGGCGGGATCGACCCCGACGATGGAGGTGACTTTGGCGGAGTCATAGAACTGCAGGTTGAGGCCCGTGCCAATGCCGATTTCCAGCACCTCCCCGGTCGCCTGGGGCACGATTGCAGATCGTGCTTTCATTACGTCACCCATCCCACAGGCGATATCGATCATCTTCGGCAGTACGTAGCGCTCATACGGATTCATTGACTCTCCCAATGAGCGGTCGCGTACGCTAACGAAGAGAGCTCAACGACCGACCCAGCTCAGTGTTCGGGGCGGCTGCCCCTCCTGATCAAACAGATGACCAACATCCGGGACAGCATAGCAC
This sequence comes from Halopseudomonas sp., assembly GCF_041579695.1. Classification (GTDB taxonomy): domain Bacteria; phylum Pseudomonadota; class Gammaproteobacteria; order Pseudomonadales; family Pseudomonadaceae; genus Halopseudomonas. The sequence goes on along the minus strand of NZ_JBFGFI010000046.1, from coordinate 4,249 downwards.
CTGTCCCCGCGCTGCGGCTGCCAGCGGTTGAACTCGGCATGACTGATGCCTACTTCCCACGGCTCCTCGCTCTGCCAGCCGCAGGGTGTGAGTTCAAGCCGCACCTCGGCGCCAATCAGGCTGATCGAATCGATACGTAGCGGCAGGTGCGCATGGCCTGCCGGCTCGTCCTGCAGACGGACCTCGTGGGGCCGAAGATACAGCTGGACGGCGTCACTGCCTGACTCTTCAGGCAGATCGACCCAACCTTCCGCCTGGCGCAGACGCTGTCCCCGCAGGTCGCCGGCAAATACGTTAACGTGACCGAGAAAGTCGAATACGAACCGGCTCTCAGGCTGCGCATAAAGCGAGCGGGGGTCGTCAACCTGCTCGATCTTGCCAGCGCTCATGACCACGACCTGGTCGGAGAGCTCAAGAGCCTCTTCCTGATCATGAGTCACGAATACGCTGGTGAAATGCAGCTCGTCATGCAACGCCCGCAACCACCGGCGCAGATCCTTGCGCACCTTGGCGTCCAGCGCGCCGAAGGGCTCATCCAGCAACAGGATTTGCGGCTTCATCGCCAGGGCTCTGGCAAGGGCAATCCGCTGCTTCTGTCCGCCGGACAACTGGGCCGGGAAGCGATCGGCCAGATGGGATAACTGAACCATCTCCAGCAACTCGCCCACCCGCTTTCGGATCGCGGCCGCATTGGGCCGATCCTTGCGCGGCATGACTTCCAGCCCGAAGGCTATGTTCTGCGCCACGGTCATGTGCCGGAAGAGTGCGTAATGCTGGAATACGAAACCCACACGCCGCTCCCGGACATGCAGGGGGGTAACATCCTGACCATGAAACAGCACACGACCGCTTTCGGCATTCTCCAGACCGGCGATCACCCTCAACAGGGTAGTCTTGCCGGAACCGGACGGACCCAGAAGCCCGATCAGCTTGCCATCGGGGATCTCCAGCGATATGTCCCGGAGCGCCTGGAAGGAGCCAAAATATTTATTGATTCGCTCTACCGTAATACTCATCAGCGTACTTCCGACGGATTGATTTCAGGGGATCGTTGCGAACTCTGCCGCCATTCGACAACACCTTTGATCAGCAGCGTCAGCAAAGCAATTGCGGCCAGCAATGAGGCACTGACAAAGGCGCCCACGACGTTGTAATCCTGATAAAGCAACTCCACATGCAGGGGCAAGGTGTTGGTCTGGCCCCGGATATTGCCTGCCACCACCGAGACGGCACCGAACTCCCCCACCGCACGGGCATTGGTCAGTACCACGCCGTAGATCAGCGCCCATTGGATGTTTGGTAGCGTAACCCGGCGGAACAACTGCCAGCCGCTCGCCCCCAGAATGACGCCGGCCTCTTCTTCCTCACTACCCTGCTGCTGCATCAGCGGTATCAGCTCGCGGGCGACAAAGGGGCAGGTCACAAACACGGTCACCATGACGATGCCGGGCCAGGCAAACATCAACTGCACATCATGATCGCCCAGCCAGCTACCCAACCAGCCGTTACTGCCATACAGCAGCAGATACAGCAGGCCCGCCACCACGGGCGAGACCGCAAAGGGGATATCGATCAGCGTAATCAGCGCCTTGCGCCCGGGAAACTCGAAACGGGTAACAAGCCAGGCAAGGAAGACGCCGAATACCAGATTGATGGGCACCGTTAGAGCAGCGACAAAGAGGGTCAGACCGATCGCGTGCAGTGTGTATTCATTCGTCAGGTTCTCCCAGGCTGTTCCAACACCACCGGACAGGGCCTGCGCAAAAATCAGGACCAGCGGGATAACCAGGATCAACAGGGTAAGCGTCAATGCCGTGCCGATCAGCAACCACTTGGTCCAGGGCCTTTCGCCGACCCTGAGACTGGACTTGTACTGTTTCATCGCAGACTCACCGACCGTGCAGGCGTTTCAGATAACGCGCCTGCCACAGATTAATTCCCAACAGCAGCACCAACGATGCCATCAGCACCACGGATGCAATGGCGCTTGCGGCCGCATAGTCGAACTCCTGGAGCCGGACAAAGATCATCAGACTGGTGATTTCACTGACGTAGGGCGTATTACCGGCAATGAAAATGACTGCACCGAACTCGCCCAGGCTACGCGTGAAGGACAGCGCCACACCCGTCATCAACGCGGGCCAAAGTGCCGGAAAGATGATCCGCTGAAATACAGTCAGGTCCGAGGCGCCCATGCTCATGGCTGCCTCTTCATCCTCCGGGGCCAGGTCTTCCAGTACCGGTTGTACGGTACGCACCACAAAAGGCAGACTCGTAAAGGACATCGCAACAATGATGCCCAAGGGGGTATAGGCCACCTTGATGCCGAGTTCGGCAAGATATTGTCCGTACCAGCCATTCTCGGCAAAAAGTGCTGCCAGGGTAATGCCAGCCACCGCCGTAGGCAGAGCGAAAGGCAGGTCCATCAGGGCATCCACCAGCCGTTTGCCCCAGAAATCATAACGCACTAGCACCCAGGCCATGAGCAAGCCGACCATGCCGTTGATCACCGAAGCAATCGCCGCAGCCCACAGGGTTACCTGGTAGGACGCCATCACACGCTCGTCGGTAATCACTACCCAGTATTCGGCTAGGCTCATACCCGAGGTCTGCACGATCAGTCCGGTAACCGGTAGCAGCAATACCAGGCTGATGAATAAAAGAGAAATGCCCAGGCTCAACGAGAACCCGGGCAATACTCTTTTGACGCGACCACCCTTGGGTGGTGCGACGCTCATGATCTTATCCATGGATGCTCGATATCAGCGACGTTGCAACTGATCCAGCTTGCCGCCCGGGGCGAAATGCACGGACATGGCCGTCTCCCAATCTCCTGCAATTTCTTCGATGGGCAACAGCTCCAGGTCGGGGAAACGGTCGGCAAACTCGGCTTTTACCGTCTCGTTGTGGACTCGATAGTTGAAGCCCGCGATCAGGCGCTGCGCCTCTTCAGTGTAGAGATACTCGAGGTAGTTCTTGGCCAGTCCCTCGGTCCCGTTGCGCTCGACATTGCGATCGATCCAAGTAACCGGAAACTCCGCGAGGAAGCTGGTTTTGGGAACTACCACCTGGTATCCGCTTTCAGGGTTTTGCGCGACGATGTTGTTCACTTCCGACTCGAACGTGAGCAGTACGTCGCCGATACCGCGCTCGATGAACGTGGTCGTTGCTCCGCGCCCACCGGTGTCATAGACCGCGACGTTACCAAGCAGAGTCTTGAGGAACTGGTCTATCTTTGCTTCATCACCATCGAAGGCCTTTTGTGCGTACCCCAGAGCTGCAAGGTAACTGTAACGACCATTCCCCGATGTTTTCGGATTGGGCAAGATCGAACTTACGTCGTCACGGGCCAGGTCATCCCAGTTCTGGATATTCTTGGGATTGCCCTCACGCACCAGGAACGCCATGGTGGAGTAATAGGGCGAGCTCGCATTGGGCAGGCGCTGACGCCAATCTTCAGGAATAAGGTTGCCGCGCTCATGCAGGATGTCGACATCGGTTACCTGATTGTAGGTCACCACATCCGCCCGCAATCCCTGAATGATGGCCTGGGCCTGTTTGGAGGACCCCCCATGGGACTGATTGATGTCGACGGTCTGGCCGGTCTTTTCCTTCCAGTGTTCCGCGAACTGCTGGTTGTATGCGGAAAAAAGCTCGCGGGCAATGTCATAGGATGAATTCAACAATTCTTGATCGGCAGCCTGTACCGGAGCAAAAGCTGCGCTCGCGCCGAAAAGCAAACCACCCGCCAGAGCACCAAGGCGTTTACCTAAAGATCGATCAGTCATAAAACCTCCGAAAGCGTGGGATGCGGACAAGTGCCTCCCGATCAGGCTGCACAGGTTAACCAACCTCCAGGTTTATAACAACTTTCTGGTTATATGGCTTTACTTATTACTTAAATCTCTAAAGCATAAGACCAATTCAAGCTGGTCGCCTGCCGGGCCTGGTAGTTTGAAGTAACAAATCTGTCCCCAAAAACGGGCTATTTTAGGCAAAACCGGCTTTGATGCACTCTGCCAGGCCCAATGGATCCCCGCGTTCGCGAGGATGACGGCGTGGCGGGGGCCATCGCGCGGCTGTTTTGATTGTGCTTGATGTGGATGGGTGAGGCTTTTATAACGCGCAAAGAAAAGCCCCGCGCTGTTTCCAGGCGGGGCTATTCAGTATAAGCGCTTGACGATGACCTACTCTCACATGAGGAAACCTCACACTACCATCGGCGATGCATCGTTTCACTTCTGAGTTC
>NZ_JBFGFI010000045.1:0-22570 GCF_041579695.1 Halopseudomonas sp. | reverse complement strand
TTTCATGCACAAGCTGGATCACGCTATTCACAGGGTCTTTTTCCAGGAAATTTAACCACAACAGGCTCTGACGTCTTTACACAGCACGCAGCCTAGATATAATGCACCCCGCGCCGGTATAGCTCAGCTGGTAGAGCAACTGACTTGTAATCAGTAGGTCCCGAGTTCGACTCTTGGTGCCGGCACCATACAAAATCAAAGACTTGCCCGAAATGGCAGGTCTTTTTTTTTGCTCAAAATTCGCTTGGGGTAGGACTTTGACGTCGCTTTGGTCTTTGGTTAGAGATCCTGAGTATGATGCCGGGACTTCTCGAGATCACCTCGGTCATGCAAGCGGTTAAGGGCACTCTCAAGCATCAGGCCGCGCTCTGATGACCCTTCGATCCCCTCAAGCCATATGACCCCGGCGAGCCAGTACTAATCATCCTCACCCTCGTCAGAGGTGCTATAGGGCGCAAATGCCCCGCTGCCGATCGAATACGAAGTGCGCCGACCAGTTTTACTGAAGTTATCCGAGATGAAGGTGTCGGAGTATCAGGCAGCATCGTGAGTTCGGTACGCAGTCACTGGGCATATACCGGACTCGATTCTTCAGCTGACATCATCAAGCAACGAGAGCGATCAACGCCAGATGGAGTTTATGGATCGCTTACCCTAGAACCGTCGTGCCCGCCATGCCATTGCCAAGTCAGTGTTTCACGTACACGGCGTTGACCGCCATGCCACGTAGCTAGAGATAGGCTGGAGAGCTTAGAGAGGAAGAAATGTTCCACCCGGCCGATCCAGATGGATTGCTTACTCAGAGCGGGCGACCAACTATTCGACGATGGAAGAGCACCGCGTTTGGGCTGGCAGGTTTATGGATGTGCATGATTGAAGCGCCCGGCGCTCACCCAGAAGCAGTACGCAGGTCTTGGAACTTGCCATATTTATAACACCGTTTAATCACAAGTTGCTGCTGCGGAACGTTGTGGCTTCCAGGCCAAGGCAAAACCTCACCCCGCTTTCTGAACTCGATTTTCCATAAAATCACTCTTCAAGGATGACGTCATACTTACTGAAAATCGTTTTCTTCTGTTCATCCGTGAGCGACAAACGGCCCTCATTCCAGATGCTTATAAGTCTCTGTCTTTTAGCCGCCGGAATTTTCTTTGAAAAAATCGGTAGTTCAATTAATTTATTTTCCAGGCCAGGGCGCACGATTTCAAGATCATCACTCAAGTTCAGACGATTTAAAACATGCTGCAAAACGAGTTCGTTATCCACATATAAATCTATCCGGCCTTCTTTAATCATGCGGACGATACGGTCCACTACATCATCATGACCCGAAATCACTTCAACAAAATTCGAATTCTGGGGGTCATCGATATAGCTCTGATAGTCGACGCTCATTGAACTGTAATCCCAGCCTGGTCCTGTTGCGATTCGCTTATCCCTTATCGATTGGATACCATTATAACGCCAAGTGTCACCCTGCCGGATTACAAATCCGGTTGAGTAAGCGAATGTTTCTTCGTCGGCATACACAAAGTCTTTTTCTGAATTCATCGCAAACGGATACTCAGGCAACATATCGCAAAGCCCCTCTGCGACCATGGCCAATCCTCGTTCCAGAGGAACTTCGTAATACTCCAGCTCATAGCCCTCAGGTGGGTATATCTGATCCAGCATATCGATGACAACGCCCCGCGCGGGGGCTCCTTCAGACGGAAATATTGTCATAGGAGCCCATTGGTCATAGCAAACGCTTAATGTTTCGGCGTGACTGACGTTAGTCATGCCGAGCCAAGCCAAAAAAAACATGAAGACGTACGATCTATAGGCGATTTTATTTCTCGACACGGTTACGACCCTTATTTTTAGCGTCATAGAGTTTCAAATCGGCGCGTTTAAATAACTCATCAGCTGAATAGCACCCTGTCTCGGATGACGCAATACCCGTACTCATGGTGTAGGTCACTGTTTTATCTTCAACCTTAACAGTCGACGCGCCAATGGCTATTCTTATTTTATTTGCAATTCGGGTGGCATCCTCAATTCCCGTATCAGGCAAAAGTAACGCAAACTCTTCCCCGCCAACTCTGGCCACGAGATCAGATTCTCTTAGTAGCCCTTTAATTGTCTTAATAAAATGAATCAGCACTTGATCACCGATAAAATGACCGTAGGTATCATTGATAGCTTTGAAATTATCTAAATCCATTAACACAAAGGACACTTCCAACTTTCGCCGCTGAGACAACGTTAACAGTTGCTGCCCGGTTTCAAAGAAACTCCCCCGATTCAAAGCACCCGTCAAAGAATCCCGTGCGGCCAACCACTTGAGTTTATAATTCGAGATTTGCAATGCTTCTGTACGCTTCGCGACGGCATCCTCCAACCAGTTTCGCTTAGCTCTTTCATCTTCCAGCAAGCGCTTCCGGTCGTCTTCCATCGTCGACAGCATTCTATTCATATTATCTTGAAGCTGTTTAAGCTCATTGTCTTCATTGACCGAAAGCTCAATCCGCTTGCTTATATTCTGGTTTGCTTGAACTTCACTAACTTGGGCCATTAGCTCTTTAAAAGGGGCTGCCAGATAACGATTGAAGGCCCATATAAACAGCCAGAACAAAACAGACAGCTTAATGATTGCTGTAATTGCAATTAAATAAAATCCGAAAAAAACGCGCTCTAAAACGACTTCTGACGAGGAATAAAGGGTCAGTGATCCAAGAAAGATCTCTTTCCCATTAAGCGTCCAAAACAAGTCTGATTCTGTTTTGAAAACGGAAAGTGGAACGGAGGATCGAGTGTAAGATCGTTCAGAGATCATATTGTTATAATCTTTGTCTGAAATGTCGACACCCTTGATAATAGGCATTTTTAAAAGCCCGGTGACAAGCACATTTAACTGATTTTTATTATATTGCCACAGGCTTGTCGCAATGGGACTGCGGACAGTTTCTTCCAGCTGCTTCAATTCGTTGGCTATCGAATTTTGCGTTTTTAAATATTCGGCCAGAAATTGCGCGCTTGTTATAAGGCAGGTTACGCCCAGGTAAATGGAAAAAATGACTCGCATCATTTTTTGCGATAGATTATTTGGACGTAAAAAGTCTGAAAATATCAAAATCGTCCCTTCTGGATAGAACCTTAAATTATCGCTACTTTAGATTACTCCCGCACTCAATGGAACCGGTTTAGGGCGGATCTAGATGAGCCGCCCAGAGCGCAAGATTAAGCTAGTGTATGCAGCTGTGACCTGACACTGGAAGCCAGTGTAGAAAAGGAGATCAACAGTTTTAGCAGGCAACTTATCCCGGACGGTTGGTAAAGGTTTCCCTCTGCTTTGGCAGGTCCCAAACCATCATTGAATTGAAGTGGTCTAACCCAGCTGTAGCGCGACATAAGGTAACAACCGATGTCCCGATGTCCCGATGTCCCGATGTCCCGCTGTGCTTCGTTAAACGGTAAGGGCCGCTAAATCGACCCACTTCTCTCAGAGGTGTTGACCCACTTTTTTTGAAGCGGACGATTTATTCAGTCGATCTCCAATTCGCCTTCTTGCTCATCCTCCTAATGAGGTACGCCTCCACCAGCGGCCTGCCGTGCTTTCGCGGCCTTCCAGTTATAGATGGAAACTTTGGCGGCTTGCTCGTTGATTGCGATATCCCGGCGCAGAGATGAGAGATTCTGCTTAACGCTATCTTCTATCTCACAAAGCGTATCGATTGCATCAGTCAAGCCCGCAAAGGAAATTGGCCGCAAAGCGAACAGACTGTGACGGCGTTGCCAATGGCCAAGCTAGGCGAAATAGCGCGCAAGCGGACCATAGAAATATTTTGGGTATGCCTGGCCCTGGAAATAATCAGCCATGGTCTGGGTTATGTGACCACCTACCACTTATACCGCCTGCTTCTCTCTGCTGGCGTTAGCCCTTTCGGGCCATATCAGGCGAAGCTCCTGCAGGTATATAAAAGTTCTGTGAGCAGCCAACGGGCGCCCACTATCTGGCGCACTGGTTCAAACCATCGCTTGGTCGTTTGCCTATCTAGCTGCGGGGGCGGGACCGAGAAGGTTCATTACTGGCAGGAGTTGTTTATGAAAATGAAGACTCGCTATTTTCCCTTGGGTTCGGTCGTAGCGCTTTTCCTGCTTTTTGCCGCGGGTCCTGGTGTTGCGAGCCCGGACAAGGTCAAGCAAAAGGTCTCCGCACCTGAACGATCGAACGCTATGCCGGAGGTCGTGCTGATGCGCGAGCAGGTACGGCCCCTGGGGGAATCGATACAAAGCAAGAAAATTCGGGCGGCGGAGAAGCATCCCGGCAAGCAAGAATTCAGGGCCGTGCACGGCTTGCGCGGACAGCGCCCCGCACTGTCAAGCAACAGTATTGTGGTGGTGCCGGGTGAATTCGGCCCAATCGTCAAAGGGCGTGCCGTGCCACCGGGTATAGGGAAGCCAGATGTCGGTAAAGGGAGCCCGAAGGCGGGGCAAGGGAGGCTCTGAGGAGCGACAACAAGTCAGCCACATCGGCTCCCTAGCAAATCATTCCCAGAAGCCATTGAGCCAGTATTCGCATATCACGGAGAAATCAGACCATGTCTGCCAAACGCTCTCTCATCATTCGCACGCTTTCGCTGATCCTGATATTCACTTTCGCGGGAGGTGCCGCAACGGCCTCGGCCGCCCCGGTTCAGGCGCTCATTCTTTATGATTCAGAGCCCGGCAGCAGTTACAACAAGCTCGGCAAGGCCTACGCCATCATGCTCGGTAATCTGCTGGGCGGCTTCGATACATCCATTGAAATGAAGCCGGTGGAAGATTACGTGGCCGGTCAGATCGAGACCAACGATATAACCTTCTACCTTGGCTCATACTACGATAATGCGCTGCCCGCCGCCTTCCTGAGCGACGCGGCAACCACCAACCGTAGTCTGGTGTGGTTCAAGTACAATCTCTGGAGTCTGGCCTGGAACCCATCATTTAATTTCGAGGCGACTCGCGGCTTTCGATTCGACGGGCTCGTCGGCCTAAATGCTGCTCCATCCGCTCAAAACATGGCGCCAGGATTTTTCGACACCGTTCTGTACAAACAGCGCAGCATGGTGAAGTACTACGATTACGACATCCTCAGCAACACCGTCTTTGCCGATCCCGATACGGGCGCCACCACCGCAACCAATCCGGCGCTCGCCACCACTGTGGTCGAAGTGGAAAACGGCGAAACCGGGCAGCGTCTACCCTACGTCATCCGCTCCGGTAATTTCTGGTATGTCGCAGATATACCGTTTTCCTACATTGGACCACGCGACAGGTATCTGGTCTTCGCCGATCTTCTCCACGATATGTTGGGTGTGAACACGCCCCCTCAGCAGCTCGCTATGATTCGACTGGAAGATGTCGGCGCCCTGACCAACTACGAAGTGATGAAAACCCTTACGGATTATCTCAGGGGTAAGCGGATTAAATTCTCGATCGCGGCCATACCCCGTTATCGTGACCCTCTGGGTCAATGGAATGGTGGCGTCGCACAGGAAATTCCTTTGGCCCAAGCCAGAGACTTTCGCCGTGGACTCACCTACGCGCTCAGACGTGGCGGCAGCGTTGTTTTGCACGGCTATACCCACCAATACGGTGATGTACTCAATCCATGGACGGGCGTTAGCGGAGACGATTTCGAGTTCTGGGACATCGTCAATAATAGGCCTGTTGCTGGCGATTCAACGGACTGGGTGCTAGGCCGACTTGATGCAGGTATCGCTGAGTTCGATGCGTTCGGCATACAACCCTATGCCTGGGAGACGCCTCATTATCACGCCTCCGCGACCGCTAACCGTGCCTTTCCGCAGCGCTTCGATACCACATACAACCGCGTCGTCTACTACACCGCGGATGTACCGGACTTCGCTGGCCAAAATGGAGATCCGGATTTCGCAGTGGGACAGTTTTTCCCTTACATCATTCATAGCGACTATTACGGACAGCGCATCCTGCCTGAAAACCTGGGCAACATCGAATACGACATCAGCGATATCGACCCGGCCTCCTATTTTGATTACACCTGGCAAGACCTCCTGCTGAATGCCCAATACGCGCTGGTAGTCCGGAATAGTTATGCCTCGTTTTTCTTCCACCCATTCTGGCTTGAGCCAAGCCTGGGCACCCCGGGACTTGAAGATCTTCAGAAGCTGGTGAATGGCATCAACCAGTTGGGCTTCACCTGGGTGGATGGCAGTGAACTGAGTTCAGCAACCGACTAGCGAAGCAACCAGCATTGAGCAAAAAAACTCAACTCAAAGAAAAGAGCGGGTGATTATGAAAAAGATACTCGTGATAGCTGGAACTCGACCAGAGGTCATCAAACTGGCCCCGGTCTATACTCAGGCGGTCAAAAAATTTGGCGCTGAGGCCGTTGAGTGGGTCAATAGTGGACAACACACGACTCTGGCGGATCTTGCTCTCGAGGCATTCGGTATTAATCCCGGAACGGTGCTCGAGACGATGACCGCAAATGGATCGCTGGGCGTACTTACTTATAATCTGATCAGCGAGTTCGATCGCCTGTTTGACAATGTCGCACCCGAAGCGGTCGTGGTGCAAGGTGATACCACGACCGCGTTCGCAGGCGCTCTTATCGCTTTCTACCATCGTATCCCCTGCGTTCATGTCGAGGCAGGGCTGCGCTCCTTCGACTGCGGCAATCCATTTCCGGAGGAAGCCAACCGCCGGATGATCAGTTGCCTCGCGAGCATCCATTGCGCGCCAACGCCGCGGGCTGCGGAAAATCTGCGTCGGGAAGGCATTGCGCAAGATCGTATACTGGTGACAGGCAACACGGTCGTCGATGCGGTCAATCACGTTCGCGACAAGCTGTTACAACCCAACAACTCGGCAGGCGGTCAGCGTCGAATTCTTGTGACCCTGCACCGGCGGGAAGCCTGGGGCGACGAGATGGAGAAAGTATGTATCGCGCTGCGTGAGCTGGCTGATAGCAGGCCTAATGTCGAGATTGATTTTCCCGTTCATTTGAACCCGAGAGTGCGTGAACCCGTGCACCGCATTCTCGGCCAGCACCCGCGCATCCATCTGTTAGACCCGCTTGACTACCTCGGTCTTCAGCGAATGCTTAGCCAGAGTTACCTGGTACTCACCGACTCCGGCGGCATACAGGAAGAAGCGCCCAGTTATGGGGTGCCTGTGTTGGTGCTGCGCCGGTTGACCGAGCGGCCGGAAGCCGTCGAACACGGATATGCCCAAGTTACCGGCACAGATCCGGTCGTCGTGGTTCGTGCCGCGCAGCGGCTGCTCGACGACCCTGAAGCCTATCGCGCGATGGTCGCACGCACTAATCCTTTCGGGGACGGTCATGCGGCGGCCCGCATTGTTCAGGCTTTGTCAGAGTTGCTCTCGTCGCAGCCGGCAGAGAGTGAACATTCGTCACCCGTTGCCGCCTTGGAGTAAGGGAAATGGACTGGGTCGATATCATTGCGATTTACTGGTTTTTCGTAAAGCTACTGCTCATAACGACTGCGGTGCTGATTGCCATTAGTAGTTTCGATGACCTGTTCATCGATATTTGCTACTGGTGTCGTCGTATTTATCAGCGCCTGACCGGTGCTTCAGGGGCTGAAACCCCGTCTCTTGAAAGCCTGAGAGTCGCTGAGGAACGTCCAATCGCCCTGATGGTGCCGGCCTGGCAGGAGGCCGACGTCATCGCGCAGATGTTGCACAACGCACTGACGGTTTTCGACTATAAGCGCTTCCACATCTTTGTCGGCACTTACCCGAATGATCTCGACACACAGCGGGAAGTCGACGCGGTGGCGGCCGCCAATCCAACCATTCATAAGGTCGTCGGCGCCCGTTCCGGACCCACTTGCAAAGCGGACTGCCTGAACGAGGTGATCGCTTCGATTCTCGAATTCGAGGCGAAGCAGGGGATCAAGTTCGCCGCGTTCGTGCTCCAGGATTCAGAAGATGTGGTCCATCCACTAGAGCTGCGACTGTTCAACTATATGGTCGCTCGCTACGATCTCGTGCAGATCCCGGTCTTGCCACTGCCCAGGCCCTGGAAGGAATTTACCGGAGGACACTACAAGGATGAGTTTACTGAATGCCATACCAAAGACGTTCCAGTGCGGGCCGCGCTGACGGGCATAGTGCCTAGCGCCGGTGTGGGCACCGCGTTCAGCCGTAACGCCATCCTAGCGCTGCATCGGGAACGGGGTGGTGAAGTATTCAATCCCGGGAGCCTTACCGAAGACTACGACATCAGCCTGAGGCTGCGCGAACTGGGCATGCGCCAGGTTTTTGTGCGGGTACGGGTCCCCACTGACTCCAAAGAGCCGGGCCATGCGGACGAATACATTGCCGTGCGGGAGTATTTCCCCAATAACTTCCGGGCCGCCTACCGACAAAAGGCTCGCTGGATCCTCGGCATCGCGCTACAAGGCTGGGCAAACGTCGGCTGGAAAGGAAGCCTGGCCACCAAGTACATCCTGTTCCGCGATCGCAAAGCACTGGTCACCTCGCAGATTGGCTTCCTGGCCTACTTTGTGGTGCTTAACGTAGTGGTGATGGAACTTGTCCACGTGCTGCTATCTGACAGCTACTGGTTTCCGCAACTGGTGCCGGTGGACAGCTGGCTGTGGTGGTTGATGATCATCAACGCGCTATTGCTGAGTAATCGGATCTTGCACAGAGCTATCTTTATGACCCACTACTATGGCTGGCGCCAGGGGTTGCTCTCGGCACCACGGCAGATCTGGGCCAACGTAGTCAATTTTTTTGCCTGCAACCGTGCACTGCGTCAGTTTGCGGGACATCTAGTGTATAGCCGTCATCTGGGTTGGGACAAAACCCAGCACGCGTTTCCCGTGGCAGCCGGCATGGGGCACCCCCGCAGGCGACGCATTGGTGAGCTGTTACTGGACCTCGAGGCTATTGCCTCCGAACAATTGCACCATGTGCTTGCCGAGCAGCGTTCGGACCCGCGGCCCCTGGGATATCTCTTGCTGGACCACGGTTGGCTGAACGAGCAAACACTAAAGCAAGCCTTACAGGTGCAGGAAGGCTTCGACAAAGCAGCATAAGCAATAGCCAGATAATGAACGCTCAACCAGAACGGTGCATTATGCGAAGAAACTTCCCTGCCGCCGCTCAGCCTAATAACGGGCGCGGCTTTTTCAGACGACTGCAGAACCTGACGTCCATCCTTACAGCGGTTGCATTCAGCCTGTTTTCTGCGGGCTCGGTAGCCGACGTAACGACCGGGAACGAGCGTGCAGCGACACCTAAAGTGGGTAGCCAAAGCTGGCTCGAACAGGAATTGGCTAGCTTTCGTAAGTACCCCTTGATTGAGCGAGCCGAGCGCCTGATCGGGTCTGGGCAATCTGCTGAGGCAGCAAAAGAATTAGCGCGAGTCCTTGAAATATATCCGGATGATGTTGATGTACGGCTGCGCCTGGTTGTCCTGTTGCTGGGACCACTCGATGAGCCAGGGTCTGCAGCAGAACATGCGTCGAAGCTGATCGAGCAAGGTCGCGAAACGGGGCTTGGATACCTTTACCGCGGCCAGGCAAGCTTGCGCCAGGGAGGCACCGACTCGGCAGCTGCAGATTGGCGGCGCGCGCTTGAGACCCAAGACTTGAGCGAAGACCAGCAGCGTACTATTCGTCGTCAACTGGTGGATATAGCGCTCCAGCGTGGTGATTTTGCAGCCATTCCGCCGCTACTGGAAGACGCTGCCGCAGCCCCAGTCTTTGAAGATCGGTTACGCTTGGTTCAAGCCTATATCAAACTCGATCGTCAGAAAGAGGCGACGCAGCTCCTTATGCTTGCGGATGCCGTCCCCCCTGAAGGATGGCTTGCGATAGCGCAGCTTCTGATGGAGATGGGGCAGCCCACACTGGCGATTGTGACTATAAATCGCGGACTGGAAAGAGTGGGATCAGCAACACTTCGGCGAGAACTGGCCACGTCTCTGGGTTATCTGCACATGCAGCGAAGTGAGCCGCAGCTAGGTGCCCAGGCGTTCTCACTGGCGGTGGAAGAGGGTGAGCCTGATCCGGACCTGTATCTGGCCTTGGCCCAGGCACTCTCCGAGTCCCAGCTTACCGCCCAGGCGCTGGACGCGGTGGAGAGGGTGGAACAGACATCGCCTTATGGCCGGCGTCTGCACGCTTCTTTACTCGCAGAACTGGGCAGAACCGAGGACGCGGTGGGTGTATTGCAGCGGTTGCTGGACGAACCATCGCAACAGGAAAATCGAGGCGCAATTGCCCTGGAAATCGCCGAGCTATACGCCCAGGCAGGGGATCTCGAGGCTCAGATGACATCCCTGGAGCACGCTGTGGCCCTGGCACCCAGACATGCTCCGGCCTTGCACGCGCTGGCTGAGCGGCAAGTTGGCGCCGACCGACTGGCGGCAGCATCGGACACTCTCAGAGCCCTTATTGCAGTAGAAGCCCAGCCTGAAAACCGGCTCAGGCTAGTAGACGTGTTAGTGGCGTCGGGGGAGCAAAAGGCAGCTTTGACCGAGCTGCGGCAACTGGTCGAAAGGCTGCCCTTGGGACATCCGGCGCGGATACGCGTATTGCGCCAATGGGCTAGCCTGGCTGAAGCCCAGCAACAATGGGATGAAGCCGCCCGGGCCTGGGAGGGCCTTTATGTCGCCGACAGCAAAAGATCGCCCGAGTACCTGTTGCACGCAGGCCGCGCGGCGCGTCTAGACGGTAACCCGGTCCGGGCTCAACAGATTCTGGCCAAACTGGATATGGCTGCACAGGATCCGAACATTCGCGCCCTGTTCTATGACGAACAGGCCCAGTTGGCCCAGATGGAAGGCGAGCACAGGGCAGCCGCGCAGTGGCAGCAGCAAGCTGTGAACGCTCAACCCACCGCGGTACGCCACTATCATATGGCACAAGTCTGGAAGACCCTGGGTGATCCGGACCTCGCTCGCCGGGCGCTTGAACAGGCCATCATACTGGCTCCGAAAAATGCCGAGTATCACGCAAGCCTCGGGTATGACTATCTGGAAGCAGGAGGCGACCGCCGGGCCGCAAAATATTTCGAGACCGCGTTGAGCCTCGACCCAGACCGGCTGCCTCTGTACGAGGAATTGGGCTACGTCTATCGCCGCCTCGGTCGCAATGAAGACGAGGCAGAGCTGCTCGGTGAACTCATTCGTCGGCAGGCTGCGGGCGGTCAGCGCCGCAGCGCCTTGGCGAGAGGTGCTGGCTCGAATTCAGAGAGCGTGATGAGGTTCCAGTTGGAGCAGGTGCAGGCGTTGAGGCGGGCGGGGAAACTGGAGCAAGCCCTGATCGCGCTTGACTCTATTGATGACCTGCAACTGGATGGCACAAAACTTAAAGTCGAGCTCCTCAAGGAGTCGGGGCGCTCCGAAGATGCGGTGCAGGAGCTGTCCCGGCTGCTGGAAAACCCGTCACAGCTTGAGGAGCCCGGGGCGATAGCGCTGGAGATTGCCGAAATGCATGCCCATGCGGGCGATACAGCAGCCCAATTGGCGGCGCTGGAACGGGCTGTTTTACTCGCGCCAGACTACCCACCCGCCCTGCACGCTTTGGCGGAGCGACAGGTGGGTGCAGGAGACCTGCTTGCGTCAGCGAATACTCAACGTCGCCTGGTCGCTTTGGAAGGTGGTACCGATGCACGTGCTCGACTGGTGGATATATTATTGGCCGCAGATGACCATGGCGCGGCACTGGTTGAGTTGCGTCAACTCGTGGAAGTCCTTCCTCCAGATCATCCGGATCTGCCCAAAGTGATGCGGCAATGGGTAAACGTTGCCGCAGCGGAGGGTGTATTAGCTGTCGAACCCCAGGCTTTGGAGGCGCTTTACCAAACAGATAAGACCCGGCCGGCAGAACTGATGCTGCATGTGGGTCGAGCGGCGCGAATTACCGGCCAGCACGAGAAGGCAACTCGAGTGCTGGGCCAGGTAAAAGAAGATGCACTGACGCTCTCCGACCAAGCGCTGCTGTATGAAGAGCGCGCGCTGCTTGCCTCGCGGGATGGGGACGCCCAGCTGGCAGTGGAGGCACAGCGCAGTTCCCTACTGGCCGAACCCACGGCGCTCCGACACTATAGTCTGGCACAGTACCTGCTGGAACTCGGTGAACAGGGCGCTGCCCGCAGCGAATTCCAGCAGGCCGTAAGGCTTGAACCTGATAATTCGGAGTTTCAGGCGAGCCTGGGTTATGCCTATCTGAGGACGGGCAATGATGACCTCGCAGCGGGCCATTTCCAGGCAGCTCTGGCTGCTGATGAACAGCGGCTGCCTTTGTATGAGGAGCTCGGCTATACCTATCGCCGGCTTGGGCAGGATGAGGCTGCAGCCAAGGCGTTCCGCCAGCGCATAGATCTGTCGCAAACCTGGGTGGGTACCGCGAATAACGGTTCTCAAGGCCAAGGCACCGCCAGCACCGGTACCGATGAGAGTGGCTATGCCTGGCGCCAGGAGGTGCAGCAGTTAGAGGACCGGCTGAAGTTCAACGCGGGTGTGTTCGTTCGGAGGATGAACGGCGTTGACAGTACCTCGGGCCAGGACGCTTCCGTCGGCCTCAGCGGGTTTCAGAGTCAAGCCGGGATAGACATCGCTTACCGGCTGGATAACGTCTCAGATGGCCGCTATGCAGAGGTTTACGGGCGCAGCATCTGGGCATTCGAGGACGACACGCTGTCGCCAGTGGGCAGCGAAACCCAGGGCGGCGTCGGCCTTCGGGTAAAGCCTTTTGCGCCGGTCAATTTTTTACTCTCTGGCGAGCGGCTGGTCGCGCTGGGGAGCGAGGCAAGAAACGACTGGATGGTGCGGGCCAGCGCATCCTTCGGCCGTGGTTTAGCCTACGCTCCAGACCGGAAGTACCAGCACTATCGCTCCGTCTATCTGGATGCGGCCAAGGTGGTGGAAGACAAGGCTGAGTTTCTGGTGGCGGAATGGCGCGAGGGTGTTGCCATGCAGATAGGCCAGGGCCTGCATCTGGTGCCTTACGGTGTCGCCGCCGCAAGCTACACGGATGACGCCGAAACCGAGCGCCGCTATGAGGCGGGCTTGGGCGTTGCCTTGCGCGGCTGGTTTGGCGGTAACGCCTACCACACGCATAGCAGCAATTTTGAATTGGCGGCGGAGTTCCGTGGCATGGTGGGGGGGAATACCGACGAAGATTCGGGTCTTGTCTTACGCTTGCAATACGGATTCTGACGTGATGACGAGTAAAGGCCGGTGAAACCACTCTGCTTTTGGCTGTTCATGGCCATGTCCCTGCCAACCGACGCCAACGAATGCTCTGGTGCTCCCTTTCGCGCCAGCTTCCTCCAGCCCCTGACCTCCGATCTCGAACGTTCTGCAGAGGCGTGGCAGGGAGCGCTGCAGGAAATTTCCGGGGTCGGGATCGACACCCTTTACCTGCAGTGGAGCGTCTACGGTGAGCTGGACCTGAGCCGTGAGCCCGGTATCAGCTTTCTGAGTGCATTGCTTGATCAGGCGCACTCAAACGGGCTGCGCGTCAATTTAGGCCTGGTTGCCGATGCAGACTTTGGCAGCCGGATTACGGACCCCGCAGACGCATTGGCAGCGTACCTCGCAGACCTTCGCCAACGCTCGCTAGCGGCAGCGGATCGACTCAATGCAAGATTAGGCGATCATCCGGCGTTCGTCGGCTGGTATCTCTCCGAAGAAATCGACGATCGCTCCTGGACGCATTCCTGGCAAGTGAGTTTGCTCCGGGAGCATTTGAGGAATCTTACCGGCTTACTTACTGAGTTGAGCCCTGAAAAGGCGGTGAGTATTTCGACCTACGTGAGCGGAGCGCAATCGCCGGCTCAGTTCGAGAGGCTGTGGCGGGCACTCTGGGCGGCAGCGCCTCAGTTACACGTCCTTCTGCAGGACGGGGCTGGCGTTGGGACGGTAGCGCGCACTGACTTCAATGAATACGCGCTCCGAGTTAACGATATTGCCGCACGAAAAAAGCGTTATTGGGGCATTATCGTAGAACTCTTCTCGCAGCAAAGCGGGCCGCCGCTGGATGAATTGCCCTTCAGCGCTCACGCCGCTCCAATCAACCGTATCCTAGATCAATTGGGGGCCATCGAAACGCTCGACCCGGGCCCAAGTGAGGTCATTGCATTCTCGGTTCCGGAATACCTGCTTGACCCCGCAAAGCCGGGGCAGACCGAACTGCTCAGCCAGTATCGGCGCCTCTACTGTCGTCTTTGATGTCGTCGTGGGTGCAGGCTCTGGCGTACTGGCTGGATAACCCAGGCTAGACAACCCAGGCGGCAGCCATCGGCAGTGCGCGAACGGCCACATGCTTTACCCGGCGTCACTCGGTGCGCTCTGCCTCAGCGTGCTCATGAATCTTGCTCACCGCCTGAGCCCGGTTCGACACGTCCAGTTTCCTGAAAATGCGCTTGAGGTGATTTTTCACGGTGAACGGACTGATATCAAGAATGACGCCAATAATTTCATTGGTTTTCCCAACTCTTACCCAATCCATGACTTCCTTTTCGCGCTGGGATAATCCGAACTCGTCATAAGAACCCTGCACACCGTTAATATTGGCTTGGCCTCGCAAAGGTGGCAGTTGCCGCAAAGCGGTGTCTATATAAGGCAGGAGCAGCTTGAAAGAAAGTTGAGCCGACTGCGGAAGGCAGAGAGTCTCGCTAAATACGATGTACAGTATCTGATCCCGCTCCCGCTCATCCTTTATGCCATGGATTAGCGCTGACCGCATGCGTTTGAAGTTCGCCGCTACCGAATCTGGAGTGTCGAGTTTGCTCAGATCCAGTTCAAAACCATCTTCGTTTTGAATCCCGAAAAGCTGATGCCCACCCTTTTCCCAGCGCGCTAGTAGATTCCGCCGAAGGGGCATTATATCGGCGTTGACCACGTTCGAGGTACGCATTTCCAGAAGCGCGGAAATTATATCGACTTCGAGCGCATTCCCTCCGGCCCCTCGCCATGAGGCGAGCAGGATTTGATGTGGTAAATAGGTTTGCAGATCTCCCTGTAGCCAGTGGAAAAGATCGGCATGAGTTTGTATTTTCAAGGCTCCCTGGCTGACTTTTATGAACCATTCATGTTCGGTATAAAGCGCACTGGGCAAATTCAAACTCAGGAAGTGAGTCATCTTTGTCATACCCTACCGTCGGTGTAAGAGCTCGATGCTCGGGGAAACAGTCAACAAAGCAATGCCTGCCATACCTATTCGACCCAGCCTGTCAGCGACGGTTCAGACCCATTTATCTGCGATATCGTCGGTAAGACTTCAATCTCGAGAATTGTTGTAAACCTCGGAGTAGATTCATCGTCACCTGTGGGCGGTAATCCCTGTTTGAGAAAGGCTGCCCCGCCGTCGACGGGCGTTCACCGCAGTGGGGTGCTGCTACTGTGGTGCTACGCTACAAGGCAGGTTCAGAACCGACTTCTCACCCTGGAAAAGGTGACGTACTTTGATTCTACGCAACGCAGTCCAGCTTATCTGTTACCCCAATCGCATCGGCAACAACCTGCGGGACTTGCACGCCGCGATCAATCGGCACCTGTGCGATGCAATCGGCGGTATCCATATTCTGCCGTTCTTTCCGTCCAACGCCGATGCCGGATTTTCCCCTCTGACGCACAAGGAGGTAGATCCGGCGTTTGGTACCTGGGAAGACATCGAGCGGCTTGCGGCTGAATACGATGTCTGTTCGGACCTGACGGTTAACCATATTTCGGATGAGTCAGAGCAGTTCAAGGACTTCATACAGAACGGGTTTGACTCGCCCAGCGCCGAGCTTTTTATTCATGTGGATCGTTTTGGCGAAATCACGCCGGATGATCTGGCGAAGATCCATATTCGCAAGGAGAAAGAGCCTTTCCGCGAGGTGACTTTCGCTGACGGCAAGGTAGGCCGCGTCTGGTGTACTTTTACCGACCGTCAGATCGATCTCAATTACCAGGCAGACATTACCTATCGGCTGATGGAGGAGTACATCCAGTTTCTCACCAGCAAAGGAGTGAAATTGCTGCGTCTGGATGCATTTGGCTATACCACCAAGCGTATTGGCACCAGCTGCTTTCTGGTCGAGCCGGATGTCTATCGCATTCTCGAGTGGGTCAACGAGACCGCTGCCCGGCATGGTGCCGAATGCCTGCCGGAGGTACACGATCACACCAGCTTCCAGTACGCCATCAGCCGTCGCAACATGCATCCCTATGCCTTCGCCTTGCCGCCGTTGCTGCTCTATACGCTGCTGGACAACAACAGCGTGTATCTGAAGAACTGGCTGCGGATGTGCCCGCGTAACAGCATCACGGTGCTCGATACCCATGACGGTATCTGTATTCCCGATGTCGAGGGTGTACTGCCGGAAAACAAGATTCGGGAGTTGATCGACAACATCAATGCACGCAGCGCCGATCCGATCCTGCGCCGTTCTGCGGCACGGGTGAACAGCGTGGGCGCAATCTACCAGCTGACTTGCACCTTCTATGACGCCTTGATGTGCAACGATGACAGCTACATCGCCGCCCGAGCGATCCAGTTCTTCACGCCGGGCATTCCTCAGGTGTATTACGTCGGACTTCTGGCCGGGCGTAATGATGAGGAGCTGATGAACGCAACCGGCGAGCTGCGCGATATCAACCGGCACTATTACAGCCTGGAAGAAATTGACGAGGCCATCGAACAGCCGGTTGTGCAGCGGCTATTGAAACTCATGCGCTTTCGCTCACATTACCCGGCCTTCGACGGTCGCTTCGAGCTCCATTATTCAAACGACTCCAGCGTCGCCATGGCTTGGCGACATGGTGAGTACTATTGCCACCTTCTCGTGGATCTGAACTTCAAGACCGCCCGTATCACCTATCTGGACGAGGAGGATCTGAGTGAGAAGTTTGTTACTTGCTGAGCCGGCTTTGTTGCCTTGTCATCAGCAGCATTTATTCGGCGTTTGATCAGTGGTTGATCGATGCACGCCTGTGGGCACGACGCCCATGTCGCGATCCTGATGGCGGTAGCAGAAAACCTGGCGGCGATCCGCGAGGATCTGCCGGGCAGCGTGTTGAGTAGTCCGCGGCGGGTGGCGCTCTGTCAGCACCCCGTATCCTCAAGTATCTGCAAACGCATCGCCTGCGCCGCAGGCGAAAGCGTGTGCCCGGCGCGGCTGACAAGACCGTAGGCCGATTTCTGGTTGAAACGGGTATGTTCAAGCGACAGGGTCACCAGCCTGCCGGCAGCAACGTCGTCGGCAACCACATCCCATGGCGCCATGCTGAGCACGTTACTCTGCGCGACCAGAGTCTTGAGCACCATGAAGTTATCGCACTGAATACTGACCGGCTGTTGACGGTTGCTCGCATCATTCAGTTCCTGCTCCACCTGCTCGGGCAGTTGGGTGGCTGCCAGCGGATATTCCAGCATATCGTCGATACTCAGGCCCGCGCGTCCTGAGAGCGGATGGCCGGGACGACAGAACATCATCCCCGGATGGACACCCAGGGCTTCGATCTGCAGGAGAGGGTCGTGTTCCAGGTCGCGAATATCGGCAACGAAAAGCTCCAGTTCATCTCGTAACAGACGATCGCGCAGGCCCCACCAATTGTCCAGAAGCAGGTTGATCCGCACCCGTGGCCAGGCACTGGCCATCCGCCCCAAAGCCTGGGGCACCAGCCGCGCAGCGGGGTAAGGCCCGCTACCCAGGAGCAGCTCACCGGCTTCCAGATTACCCAGCTGGCTCACCGCGTTCTCGAGGGCGCGGCTGCCGGCCAATAACCGCTGCGCGTGCTCAAGTACGACCTGACCATGCACCGTGAGGCTGATGCCGCGGGTATGACGATCCAGCAGTCGGCAGTCCAGGCTGGCTTCCAGGGCCTGAATGCTGCGGCTGAGGGCCGGCTGGCTGAGATGGACCGCCTCGGCGGCGCGGGCGAAGTTGCCATGCTCGACCAGCGCGGTGAAATGGCGTAATTGCTGCAGATTGGTCATGCGGTCTCCGCATCGAATGGGATCTCAAAATGCATTGGAATTATGCAGTCGGTTTTGTCAGCCTGCCAGTGTCGTCTACTGACAAAAGCTCGCGTCTATGGCGCAAGAAGCATCAGATGAAGCGACGGGAGCTTCTGAAATGGGCGGGAGTTCTCTCCGCCGGCAGCCTGGCCTCATCCATCGGTGCCCGCGCTGCATCGGCCAGCATGCACGCACGCAAGCACGCAAGCACGCAAGCGCGTATGGCATCTGTCCCATATACCTGAATCGAGCGATCTGACTATGGCCTCAACGCATTGGTCAGTACCGAAGTGGGGGTGGATGACGGGCGCGAGACCCCGGGGCCGACTTTCATGTACAACTAGCCGGCACCGGGGTAACCAGCTCAGATTTTCAGTGTCTGCAACTGCTCGCGTAGCACGTCCGGAATCGGCGCCGGGCGACTGCTGGCCTGGTCGATCACCACCATCACGCTGTTGGCCACGGCCTGCAGGCCGTGTTCGCTGGTGGCGCAGCCGGTGAACACGAATGAGCTGTTGCCGACGCGGTTGATACCGGCGCGCAGGTCCACCGGCTTCCAGCCAGCGCGAAAATGCAGGTAACTGACGTCCATCGAGGCGATCAGGATGCCCAGACCGCCCAGGTCCAGATGACGGATGGCGCCAAAACGCGACTGCTCCATGTAGCGGGCCAGCGCGGCTTCACTGCGCTGGCTGTCAGCGTCAAGGTCGGCGTAGCGTGGCGTCAATTGCTGGGTAACCGGGAAATCCGTCACCGTACTGACTTTCTGCACATAGTCCGCTGCGGCTAGCGGCTCGGCATCTCCGTTGGCGATCGTCTCCAGGCGTTCGCGGGTGGCCGATGGCAGATCCACCCGTTTGCCGTTCTGGTAAGCCCCCATCAGGGCCTGCTGGGTACCTACATGTTCACCGTTCTGAAACAGGTCGCTGCGTACACGGTAGCTGTCTGTGGCGCAGGTCTGCACCTGTACCTGCGCCTGCACCTCGCTGCCGTACCAGGTGACCCGACGAAAATCGGTAATACTGCGTAGCGGGCGCAAACGCACGTCATCGGAAAACCAGGCATCAGGTCCAAGCAGGTCCAGATGGGCCAGCATTCTCGCTTCCTGATGCAACTGATAAATGCGCGAGTTATTCACGTGCCGCCAGGTATCCAGGTCGGTGAAGCGCGGTGTCAGGCTGCAATGAAAAGCGTTTTTATTTTCTGTCATGGCGACGCGGTATTCCTGTGCATGGTTCTGTTCGAGCCATCAAGGATCGGCATTTGCCAGGCGGATCGCAAGTCGTCAGAGCCATGATAGGCAGCGTAAATGGACGATCATGGGGTGGCTGCGGTGCGGCGGGGGTTTCCAGGGCTGACAGTAGAGCCCCGATGGCATACAGTTTCTGCTGACTTTCCAATATTTATTAAGGATAGACCCATGAAGAAAGCAGGGATTGCCGTCGCGGTCGTTGTAGCTCTCGGCCTCGCCGGTACCGCTGGCGCCTGGTACACCGGCACGCAAATGGAAGATGTGCTGCGTGATGCGGTAGCGCATAGCAATGAGCAGATCGATGAGGCATTCCCGGATGGTTCGGTAACTCTGGAGTTGGCCGACTTCGAACGCGGGGTGTTTTCCAGCACGGCCCGGTATGACTTCGTCTACCCGGGTGGGGAAGACCAGGGACCAGTCACCGTTACCATCATTGACCGGCTCGTCCATGGTCCGTTCCCGCTGTCGCGGTTGAAGCAGCTGAAGCTGGTGCCCGTGATGGCAACCAGCGAGGCGGTACTGGAGCGCAGCGATTATCTCGCGCCGCTGTTCGCCGCCAGTGGCGAACAGCCGCCAGTTGTTATAACCAGTACCCTCGGTTACGGAAGCAGCATCAACGGTAACTTTGCCGTGGCGCCGCTGGTTTTCGACGATGAGGAAATGAAAGCCGAATTCTCCCCGGTCACGCTGGAGTTTGCCACCGACGTGGCGGGCGATGCGGTGCTGCTCGACGGCCGCTCGGACGGCATGCGGCTGACGGCACAAACCGAAGCCGGACAGCCCTTTACGCTGGAAATGTCGAACATCACGCTGTTTGCCGATCGACACCGGGGCACATCGGACTTCTACCTGGGTGAAGGGCGGATGGCCGTGGAAACCCTGCGGCTGGAAGGTGAACCCGGCTCAACCCTGGTGTTTGAAGGCCTGGCGCAGACCGATACCTTGACCGAAGATGCCGGCAATCTGGCCGGGACGCTCAAGTTCGACCTGGCAAAGGCAACATATCAGGATCATGAGTTGGGTTCGGCAGGAATGAACTGGAGCTTTTCCCGTCTCGACCAGGTAGCCGCACGCGAAATCAATGAGCTCTACAATCAACAGGCCTTGAGCGTTTACCAGGGCGAAGAACCGCCAGAGCAATCCGAGCGCTGGCGCGATGCGATTGCAACAATGCTGGCTGCCCAACCGCAGCTGGCGCTGGATCTGCTGGTAATCCGCACGCCCAACGGCGAGAGCCGGGCCCGCGCTGAAGTCATGCTGGCCAGCCCCGAGTCGTTTGATGTGCCGGCCGCACAGTTGGTGCCTCAGCTACTGTCGCGGGTGGATGCACATGTACAGTTATCCAGGCCCATGCTGCGCGACGTGATCATGTACAAAGCGTTGTTTGAACCGGGCGCTGATCCGGAGGCGGTGGCTCTCGAGGCCGAGGTCATGGTTCAGATGCTGGCCGGCATGGCTGAAACAACCAGACTGGCCCGGCAGGAAGGCGACAATCTGGTGACCAGCCTGGTCTACTCCGACGGCAGCATAATGCTCAACGGCAAAGCTATTCCGGCCGAGGCGATGCAGGGTATGCTGGCGCTATTCAGCCCAGCCAGCCAAGAAGCAGCAGCAGAATAACGATCCAGGCGCTGACCGACACGGCCCCGCCGCTCCACAGACGGTTCCAGCGCCGCTCGCCTGCTCGCCACCTGTGGAGTTCCACGTCCGGCTGAACCGGTGGGACGGGAGGGCGCTGCAGCAATCGCTTAAGTCGCAACGAGCCGGCTCGCGCCGGATTCGGCAGCCTTTGCAGGCGAGGGGGAATGGTCCAGCCGAATGTGTGCAATGCCCAGGCCGCCGCCGCGGCGATCAGCAATGGCCACAGGGCAGCCCATATCGTTTCAAGTGGCAGACTGGCGAGCAACGCCTGGCGCATTTCGGGCCATAGCCAGGGTAGAATCGCCGGCATCACACAGAGCAATCCCCAGGGCAGCAACTGCCCCGCAGCTGGACCTGGTCGGGCGGCCGCTGGCTGGTTGCGCCACATCAGCCACAGCGCCCGTAGCAGCAGCGCCGCCGTCGCAGCGGATCCTGCAGTGAGGAGCATCAGCCAGTTGCTCACGTCGCTGGCATAGACCGTATCCTTGAGCAATATCTTCACCGCCGCGCCAGTGGTCAGCGGCAACCCCGCCAGGGCCATCGCCGGCAAGGCCATCAATAGCCAGTGCCACCCCCGGAGGGGATAGTGCGCCGCCAGGCCCGCGCCCATGAACAGCGCTCCTTTGGCCAGCCCGTGGTGCACGCCATACAGGGCCAGCAGCGTAGCGGCCCCGGCGCCGGACTGTGGATGCAGCCAGGCCAGGCCAAGCACCACCAGCAGATAGCCGATCTGACTGACCGACGAGTAGGCCAGCGCCGTTTTTGCCTTGCTCTGCAAGAGTCCCAGGACCACACCGTAGAATGCGCTTATCGCGCCTACCGCGACCAGCGACATCGCGAAGCTCTGTAGCAGCGGGTCCTCTGCGGGCAAGAACCGCCACAGACCCAGGATGCCGGCCTTGATCATCGCCCCGGAGAGCACGGCACTGGCCGCTGCCGGAGCTGCCGGGTGGGCCAGTGGAAGCCAGACGTGTAACGGCCAGAAGCCGGCCTTCAGACCGAACCCCAGCAACAGCACTGTGGCAGTCAGCGTCCCAACCGGTACCTCTTGCCACGCCGCCAGCTGCAGTGCGCCGCCGGCCTCATGCATGCGCAGGACCATGCCGGAAAAGATCAGCATTTCGCCGAGTATGGCCAGCTGCAAATAGAGGCGGCCGGCCTGGCGCGGTGCTGGTCCGCGCTGGTGCACGATCAGACCATAGGCCGCCAGGCTCATCATGCTGAACCCCACATAGAAGCTGCCGGCATCCTCGGCGATGATCAGCAGCAGGTTGCCCGTCAGTGACAGCAGCCAGCAGCACCAGAACCGCAGGCGATGCTGGTCGGCGACCAGGTCGGTGAGGGCGAAGCGAGTCGCACAGGCCCAGAGTGCCGAGCTGAATGCCAGCCATGCACGGGCCAGCAGATCATCTGCGCCCCAACCTGCGCCGGGCCAGAGCACGCTCAGTTCCAGTGCCGCGGCTGGCCACAGACTCAACAGGAATGCGGGCAGGCAGCTTAGCCAGAGCCAGGGGGCAGTGCGCTCGGGCCAACGCCACAGTAGCGCGCCGGCCAGCAGCGGGGTGAGGGGTACGAGCAGCCAGAGCAATGGGCTCATGGAACAAACTGCCTGTCGATGCTCAACTGGCTCCAGGCCAGGGGGCTGAGCTCGCTAGCCGCGAACAGTCCGGCGAGTAATGCC
>NZ_JBFGFI010000044.1:0-22696 GCF_041579695.1 Halopseudomonas sp. | reverse complement strand
GACAGCGAAGCCGGCTCTCACTACACTGGCTGCTTTATTTTCAGAGCCAGTCACCATGCAGTTGATACCCTGGGCCCACCCCAACAGTGCCGGATTCGTTACACGCGGTTGGTTTACGCCACCAAGCGGCAAACCTTTGCTGCATTTTCTGCATGGCAACGGTTTTTGTACCCGCAGCTACGAGCCGATGCTTCGGCATCTCGCGGTCGATTTCGATCTCTGGCTATGTGACCTGCAGGGTCATGGTGAGAGTGATCACGGCGGCCGCTTCCTGGGCTGGAACCGCAACGCCGAGCTGGCCCTGGAGGCCTTCCAGGCCGGCCGCGAGCAATTTGGTGACGTGCCCCTGTATGCCTGTGGGCACAGCTTCGGCGGAGTGCTCACCAGCCTGCTCCTGGCGAGCCATCCTGCTGTGTTCCAGCGTGCGGTGCTACTGGACCCGGTGTTGTTTCCGTTGACGCTGATCGGTCTGCGTAACAGCCTGAGTCTGCTGGGCATGCGCCGCAATCCGATGGCCGACAGCGCTCGCGCGCGCCGCCATCACTGGCCGGATCGCGACACGGCGTACGGCGCGCTGCATGGCCGCGGTATCTTTCGCGGCTGGGAAGACGAGGCGTTCCGGGCCCACATCGATCATGCGCTAAAGGATCACGACGATCTCGGCGTTGAACTGAAATGCCGGCCGAGCCGGGAGGCGGAAGTGTTCGAGAGCATGCCCAGGCGTCTCTGGCCGGCGCTGAAGCGGATCCGTAGCGGCACATTACTGTTGCACGGCGAGAAGACCTACCCGTTTGTTTTGCAGTCGGCCCGCAGGCTGGCTGCCAGCAATCCGAACGTGGTAACCCGGGCGATGCCGGGCGGGCACTGTTTTATGCAGGAGCATTCTGCCGCGGCTGCGCGGCAGGTGGGTGATTTTCTGCTTCAGCGTCAGGTCAGCTGTGCAGGTGATCCGGTGCTGGCTGACGGCTGACGATAGCACGGTTAACCTGTTCGGCCAGGCCGTTGCCTGCCTCGCTCATGGTCAGATAGGCCAGGTCAGCCCCTGCTTCGATTAGCCGCTCGGCAAGGTCCTCGTACATGGCATGGGAGACAATCAGGCCCTGAAAGCCCCGCTCTCGAAGCTTCTGTGCGGCGATCGTCTTGGCTTCTGGATCGTTCATCGCCAGCACCACTGAATGCACATGCGGCATTTCCAGGCTCTGCCAGAACACCTGATCCTCGGCGTCGGCGAACAATGCACGCCGGCCAGCTCTGATGCTTGTCTCGATCGCCGCCGGGTCCGAGTCCAGACCGACCACCCGAAAACCCTTGCCCGCCAGATTGTCGTATGCCGCTCGACCGATCCGCCCCTGGCCCATGACCAGAATTTCCGCGTCACCTAATGAGAGTGGCTGCTCATCGGGGTGGCGGATGTCCCGTTCGAAAGGAATCAGGCGGTTAGCCAGGCGTTCGTAAAGCGGATGCGCCAGACGGTTGATGGGGGCTGACAGAATGAACGAGAGTGAGACGGTAATAGCCAGCGGAATCAGCCACTGCGGCAACACCACGCTGGCGACGATCAGGCCGAACTCGCTGTAGTTGGTCAGACTCACGCTGCTGAGAAAGGCGCTGCGCGCGCGCAGCTTGAACAGCAGGAACAGAAAGAAGAACAGGACACCCTTGAGCGGCAGGGCGACGGCCATTACCAGCGCAAAAATGAGAGCGTCGCCGTCTGGCAGGCCACCGATCCCGATCTGCAGGAAAAAACCGACCAGAAAGACTTCTTTCAGGCTCCACAGGGATTGCGATAGCTCACCGGCACGTTTGTGGTTGGCCAGCATCGCGCCGAAGGCCAGCGCGCCCAACTCCGAGCTCAGACCGACCGATTCAAAGCCGACACCGCCAATCACCAGGGCCAGGAACAGGCCCAGCAGAACCAGCAACTCCTCGTGGCCGCACATGTCGAGCAGGCGATAGAGCAGGGGCTTGAGCAAGGGGATGGCAAATACTAGCAGCGCCCAGGCGGAGGGCGAGGTACCGCTGGCAATACTGATGACCAGCAGCGCGATCAGATCCTGCATGATCAGCACGCCAATGGCTACCCGACCGTGGAAGGCGCGTAGCTCGCGTTTGCCCTCCAGCACCTTGGCCGCCAATACGGTACTGGAAAATGACAGCGCGATTGCCAGCAGGATCGATTCGCGCAAACTGATATCCAGCAACACCAGGATGCCTGGCAGGAAAAGCGCGGTGGAGAGTATGAAATGCAGCAGGCTGCCGCCGATAACTTCAGGACGGATCAGGTTCCTGAGCTTGAGTTTCAGGCCGACAGTGAAGAGCAGCAGCAGCACGCCCAGGTGGGCAATGTGGGCCAGGATATAACTGTCCTGGGGACCGACACCGAACATGTCGCCAAAACCTGCCAGCGCAAAGCCTGCGGCCAGGTAGCCAATCAGGGGTGGCAGGCCGATCTGCCGCATGATCAGACCAAGGATGAAGGCAAACGCGATCCAGACAGCTTCGATCAAAATGAGATTCCCATTGTTATATCTTGTTACCGGCTATTCTAGGTGCGGGGGTCATGCAGGGGCTACCAATCGAGCATAAAAAAAGCTGCAAGTGTTACTTGCAGCTTTTTTGATCAGTCCGGAATCATTCTGCGCCACAGTGTCACGCGACAGCTATGACATCTCCGTGGTTTTCCGGTTCGATCAGGGCCCGGTGCAATGCAGCGACTGCAGCATCATAGTCTTCATCGTTGATGATGCACTGCATTTCCACCTGGCGAATCGACTGGTGAATCGCCTGGATGCTGATGTCTGCCTTGGCCAATGCGGCAACCGTCTTGGCCAGGATACCCTTGACCTTGAGGTCGGAACCGATTGCCGAGACGATGGCGATGTTGTGCACGCGCACCTCGGCCATCGGATACTTTTCCTCGATCAACCGTGATGCTCGGTTGATCATCTTCCGTGAACCGGAGGCGTAGTAGGTGATGCTGTTGGCGTCGGAGTCCTTGTTTACCACATAGATGCGCAATTGCTTGAGCAGCTTGGTGATTTCAATATCGTAACCGACGTCGCCGAGCATCTCCTGATCGAACACTTCCAGACCAAATACGTCCTTGCGGCCGGCAATGATCTCCACACAGGGCTTCTCACTGCAATAGTCCTGGCTGATCAGTGTACCGTCATGCTCCGGCTCGAAGGCATTCTTGATGCGCAGCTGAATGCCGGCGCGACGCAAGGTGCGCGCCGCCTTGGGATGGATGGCTTCCATACCTAGGTTGGACAACTGGTCGGCCACGTCATAGTTGGTCCGTCCGATGGTCACCACGTTGTCCAGACCGACCAGATTCGGATCGGCGCTGGAAAGGTGGTATTCCTTGTGAATCACCGCTTCACGGGCGCTGGTGGTAGCTGCGATCTGCGCGAAGGTGATTTCACTGTAGCCTCGGTCGAAAGTATTCATCTGGCCTTCGCTGCAGTGGGTGTAACCCGTTGCAACGACCAGTTCCTTGCTCAGATCGATACCGGCAAAGCTGTCCTTGATCATGTCCAGGAATGGCTTGGGTTCAGTCTGGTTCCAGCCGGTCAGGTCAACCAGGCGGGCGTTGACGCCATGCTTTTTCAATGCCAGCACGGTATTGAAGGCGCTGTGGGCTTCGCCCAGCGACGCGAGCATCTCGCGTACCTTCATCAGGTGCTCGGTGAGCTGGAAGTGACCATAGGTACACAGCTGCTGCAGGCTGAGCATACAATCGCGGACATCGCCGATCCTGCCTTCGATAAAGCGGTCGGCTGCCTGGCGCTCGTATTCGCCGCTGAACAGCTCTGCGTTCTTGGTCTTCATGCTGACCAGTACTGCATCGAGCGCGTCCAGCCATGCATCTTCGTTCTGCGCGTCGGCAAATCGTTCATAGACGCCCGGCTCGCCGGACTTCTTGTGTTCCAGCAGCAGGTTGGTCATACCGCCATAGGCGGAAACCACAAATACACGGTTGTATAATTCGCCTTTCTTGCGATTACCAATGAATAGGGTGTCGATTACTTCATCGAAGCGGCTCATCGAAGTGCCGCCGATTTTTTCTACTGTATGCATAATTCTCATTTTGTCGTTGGTGAATGTTGCTCGTATCCCGCGGGGAATACGGGTGACTTCTTACCAACGGCTTATGCCGCTGTTGCCGACAGAGTTGCTTCATAACTCTTGGCAGGCAGCCCTGCCGGCAGCGGGCAATCAGCCAGTAACGCTTTCGTCGACCGGGTAGACGCCGTTCTCGTCGTGCACTTCCTTGCCGCTCAGTGGCGGGTTGAAGACACAGGCCATTTTCATGTCGGTCTTGCCGCCACGCAACCAGTGCTCGTCGTGCTTGTCAAGAATATACAGCGTGCCTGGCTCGATCTTGTAAACCTTGCCATCGGAAATGGTTTCAATCTCGCCATCACCGCTCATGCAGTACACCGACTCCAGGTGGTTCTTGTACCATATATGCGTGGTAGTACCGGCATAAATGGTAGTGATGTGAAACGAGAAGCCCATCTTGTCGTCTTTCAACAACATGCGGGTGCTTTCCCAGTTTTCCGACTTGACCCTGCGTTCAGATGCTTCGCAATCTTTCAGTGTGCGTACGATCATGATTCTTTCTCCTTAAGAGGCCTGCTCGGCGGTGTCTTCCTGCATAACTTTGGCGAATGCCGCATCAAGAATTGTCATGGCCTTATCAATCTGCTCTTCGGTAATAACCAGCGGTGCGAGGCATTTGACTACCTGGCTATGGTTACCACTCGTTTCGATAACCAGACCATGCTCGAAGGATTCGCGACAAATGGCTGATGCGATATCGCCATTTGGACAACTGATACCGACCATCATTCCCCGACCTTTGACGAAAAGGGAGTTTGGGCCGTGCTTGCTGACAATTTTCTGCATGCGGTCTTTGACCATCTTGCCCTTGGCCTGGACACTCTTGGCGAACTCGTCGGTGGTCCAGAAATGCTCCATTGCAGCCGCAGCAGTAACGAAGGCCAGATTGTTACCTCTGAAGGTACCGTTGTGCTCACCGGGTTCCCACTGGTCGAGGGCGCGGCGCATGACCACGACCGCGAAGGGCAGGCCGTAGCCGCTCAGCGACTTGGACAGTGTAATGATGTCCGGCTGGATTCCCATGCCTTCGAAGCTGAAGAAGGTACCGGTACGACCACAGCCTGCCTGAATATCATCGGCAATCAGCAGCATTTCGTGCTTCTTGCACAGCTTCTGCAGCTTGCGCATCCACTCGGCTGAAGCGGTGTTCAGACCGCCTTCGCCCTGGACTACTTCAACGATTACCGCGGCTGGCTTGTCGATGCCGCTGCTCGGATCGCTGAGCAGCTTGTCCATCATCGAAATGGTGTTGACGCCTTCACCGAAGTAGTTGGCATAGGGCATGCGGCTGACATCGGTCAGCGGGACCCCTGCAGCACCGCGGTGATGCTGGTTGCCGGTGACCGCAAGGGCGCCGACGGTTACGCCGTGGAAACCATTGGTAAAGCTGATCACGTTGTTGCGCCCGGTCACCTTGCGCGCCAGTTTCAGGGCGGCTTCTACCGAGTTGGTGCCGGTAGGGCCACTGAACTGGGTGACGTAGTCGCCATAACCGCGCGGCTCGAGGATGATCCGGTGGAAGGCTTCAAGGAAGTTTTCCTTGGCGCCGGAGTACATGTCCAGCCCGTGAGTGATGCCATCATCGGCAATATAGTCGATCAAGGCCTTTTTCAGGACCGGGTGATTGTGGCCATAGTTCAGCGTGCCGGCTCCGGCCAGGAAGTCGATGTAATGCTTGCCTTCGCTGGTGATCAGTTCTGCACCGCGTGCCTGCTTGAACAGGACCGGGAAGGAACGGCAGTAGCTGCGGATGCCGGATTCATGTTTTTCGAATTGTTCGAAGGTGCTCATGGTTTCTCCTGATTTCAATTTCTTAGGCAGTCTTTATTGCAAAAGGTCCTGCGCGGTAGAGGATTTCATCGTCATGCTGACCGTTAAAGTGCTCGGCGCTGGAAAAAAGAACACTGGTTTCATATTCGACACCGAGTTCACGGAAGGCCTTTTTGAACAGCGCCTCGGAACCTTCGTTGCCCGGTGAGATGGTGGTTTCCAGGTGGGTAACACCTTCGGCTGCGACGCGCTTGACCAGCGTCATCAGCATTTTCAGTGCCAGGCCCTGGCCACGCATACGGCTGTCTACTGCGACCTGCCAGACAAACAGCGTATTGGAGCGTGTCGGCGGTCTAAAGCCCGAAATAAACCCGACCAGGTCGCCGTCATGGGTCAGTGCGGCGATGGCGGTATCGCGAAAGTCGCTGCACTGGAGCAGGTTGCAGTAGACCGAGTTGGTGTCCAGCGGCTCGCAACGTGCTACCAGTTGATTCAGGGCGAAACCATCAGTGGCCTCTGGCTTTCGTAGTGTTACGGGTGTCTGAGTCATGTTGTTCCGATATTTACGTGTAAATGCTTTATACATAATAAACATATCTGGAAAATTATCTCAACCCGCTGTTAAAGGCGCGTACAGGCCAGATTGCTTGCTCATCAAATATTTATAGCTGTTAAATAGATTCGTCACATTCCTTCGCTTTCGAAGGTAATACGGGGGCTGCAATGGTATCGCGCAAGTGGTGGCAGAGACGAAATGGGACCGGGGCAAGCCAGTCGCTAAGGTCGCATCAGCGACCACGGGGCGGGTATAATTCGTAGAAAAATCCAATAGATTCAAGGAATGCAGCAATGGGTTCGAGCTCCAGCCTTCGAACGCGCCTCGCCCTTCTGATCGCCCTTATCGTGGTGCTGCTCAGTTGGCTGTTGGGCGCCTTTATCTATGGTCAGCTATCTGAACGGCTCCGTCAGGAAGCGGGTCGTGACCTGATCGAGCTGGCGTACCAGATGGGCGATCGACTGGACCGTGATATGGCGATCCGGGCCTCGGTTTTTCGCGTATTTTCTCAGCTCGACTCCCTTCGTGAACCGGGCGCCCGGGCCGAGCAGGCGCGGATTCTGGATGAGCTTCGCGCGCGCATGCCGGCGCTGGCATGGATTGGCCTGCTCGGTGCAGACGGTGTGGTAAACGTGGGTAGCGACCGGATCCTGGAGGGCGTGAATATCGCTCACCGACCGGTCTATCTGGAAGCCCTGGATGGTCTTTTTATTGGCGACGTCCATGATGCACTGTTGCTGGAGAGCCTGCTGCCCAACCCGACTGGCGAACCCATGAAGTTTGTCGACATCAGCTGGCCGATGCGCAATGCGGACGGCCAGCTGCTTGGGGTTCTGGCCACTCATTTGTCCTGGTCCTGGGCCGAGGAAATCAGCCGTTCACTCTTGAGTGCCACGGAGCATCACAGTCAGGCAGAGTTCTTTGTGTTGGCCACAGATGGCACGGTGCTGCTCGGGCCGGACCACTGGATCGGTCAGCAGGCCGAGACTTTTCTTCCGCTCACGCAGGAAAAGGGCGGAGGTGGCTGGAGCGTAATTGATTGGCCGGGGGAGGGTGAATATCTCACGGGCCTGGCTTTTGCGGATGGCCATGGCGATTACCCTGGCCTCGGCTGGAGCGTAGTCGCGCGCAAGCCTCTGGCCATAGCGGATCAGCCGGCAGATGAAATGCAGCGCTTCATCGTGATTGCGGGAGCGTTTCTCGCGTTGCTGTTTGCCGTGGCAGGCTGGCTGCTCAGTGGCTATCTGACGGCTCCGCTCAAGCGGATTGCCCGCGCGGCTGACCGCTTGAGTGCCGGCGAGGATGCGCAGATTCCGGTGCTCAGGGGCGTCCGCGAAATCGAACTTCTCAGTGCATCCATTCGACGCCTGGTCGAGACCCTGGGGCATCAGGAGACTCGTCTGGATGAAATGTCGGAAATGGCGCTGACCGACAGTCTGACCGGTCTGGCCAATCGTGCTGCGTTTGAGCGTTTCCTGCATCGGCATGATCCAGCCCGCCCGCTGGCCTTGCTGTTTCTTGATCTGGACGGCTTCAAACAGGTGAACGACGAGATGGGCCACGCTGCCGGTGACGAGCTGCTGATGGTAATCGCCCAGCGTCTGCAATCAAAGGTCCGGGAAGATGACCTGCTGGTCCGGTTGGGCGGTGACGAGTTCGTTATCGTACTGTCGCCCGGAACAGGCGACGTGCAGCGAATTGCCCGTCAGTTGGCCGCGCGCACGCTCAGGGCGGTCAGCGTGCCGGTAAAGCTGGATGCCGGACAGGCGCAAGTTGACTGCAGTATCGGCGGCGCCTTCTGGCCGGAGGATGGGGCTACCACTGCCGAGGTACTGGAGTGCGCCGATCGGGCGCTTTACAGGGCCAAGGCGCGCGGCAGGAACAATGCGGTGTTCAGCTCCGACCTATGATTGCAGCGGTGCTTGTGGCAGCCGCTGCAGTGATCCTCTACAGCGTGAAGCCGCCATCGATCGGGATGATGTTGCCGGTCATGTAGGCACCGGCAGTGCTGGCCAGCATGATGGCCAACGCAGCCATCTCATCTTCACGGCCCCAGCGCTTCATCGGAATGAACTTGCAGTCCTCAGCCAGTGCCTCGGGATCGGCCTGGATATGGCTGGTCATCTTGCTCGGGAAGCGTCCCGGAGCGATGACGTTGACATTGATGTGCTCGCCGACCAGTTCCTTGGCCAGCATGCGTGATAGCTGATGCACCGCCGCTTTGCTCGGCCCATAGGAGTAAGCCTGTTCACCGAAGGCGCTGATACCGGCGACCGAGCCAATGTTGATTACCCGTGCCGGGCTGGTTTCGGAGCCGGCCTTGCGCAGTAGAGGCAGCAACTGCTGGATGCAGCTGAATACCGAGGTCACGTTCAACTGCATGACTTTTTCCCAGCCCTTGACCGGAAAGTCCTCCAGTGGCGCGCCCCAGCTGGTGCCTGCGTTATTGACCAGGATGTCCAGCTGCTCGCAGTGCGGCTGCAGATCGCTATGCAGTTGGCGGGCCCCTTCCTCGGAGGACAAGTCGGCGCTGATCGCCAGGCACTCGCCGTACTGGCTCAATTCCTGGGCCGTGGCTTCGCATTCATCCTTCTTGCGGCTGCAGATAATCACGCGGGCTCCGGCTTCCAGAAACCCCTTGGCAATCATCTTCCCGATGCCGCGACTGCCGCCGGTGACCAGTGCGGTGCGTCCGGCAAGACTGAAATACTGCTGCATGATAATGCTCCTCGATCGTCTGACCCTGTGGCCTTTTTGGGTGATACGCACATTAGCGGTTGATCAGTATTCCGGCCAGAGGGCGCGGGGCTTCATCCAGATGGGAAATAGGTGGTTATCCAGCGGTGCGGGCGGGCGAGGCCAGCGGTTTTGCTTTATCCTGTAGCCTGTTTTCAAGATTTCAGGGCGCTCGAATCGCCCTATTCAGGAGGTGGAACAGATGGTGTCACAGCGACGTTCGCGCAAGGAAGACGCATCAGACTGGACGGTTGCAGACAGCCGTAGCGTTTTCGGGATCCGTCACTGGGGTGCCGGCTATTTCAATATCAATGAACAGGGCCATGTAGATGTGATGCCGCGCGGCGCCGATGGCCGCGCTATCGACCTGCATGAGCTGGTCGCACAACTGCGAGACAGCGGGCTGGACCTGCCCCTGCTGGTGCGCTTTCCGGACATTCTGCAGGACCGTGTGCGGCAGCTGACAGGCGCCTTCGATCACAGTATTGCCGAGCTGGACTATGCTAGCGGCTACACTGCGCTCTACCCGATCAAGGTCAACCAGCAGGAAGCGGTGGTCGAGAATATCATTGCCACCGAGAACGTTTCTATCGGGCTCGAAGCCGGCTCCAAACCGGAGCTGATGGCCGTGCTGGCCCTGGCACCCAAGGGTGGCACCATTGTCTGCAACGGTTACAAGGACCGCGAATTCATCAATCTGGCGCTGATCGGTCAGAAGCTCGGACACAACGTATTCATCGTGATCGAGAAGGAGTCGGAGGTCAGCCTGGTAATCGAAGAGGCCGAGAAGCTGGGAGTGACCCCGCAGGTAGGTCTGCGCGTGCGCTTGTCTTCGCTGGCCTCGAGCAAATGGGCGGATACCGGCGGCGAGAAATCCAAGTTCGGTCTCTCGGCCGCGCAGCTGCTGCGCGTGGTCGAGCAATTTCGCAATGCCGGCCTGCAAGACGGCGTACGCCTGCTGCATTTCCACATGGGCTCGCAGATTGCCAACCTGGCGGATTATCAGCACGGATTCCGCGAGGCCATTCGTTATTTCGGCGAACTGCGCGCACTCGGTCTGCCGGTAGACCATATCGATGTCGGTGGCGGACTGGGCGTGGATTACGACGGCACGCATTCGCGCAACGCCAGCTCGATCAACTATGACGTGGGTGAGTACGCGCACACCATCGTCAGCATGCTCAGGGATTTCTGTGAGGAGCAGGACCTGCCCCACCCGCACATTTTTTCTGAAAGTGGGCGGGCGATGACCGCACACCACGCGGTCCTGGTGGTGCAGGTAACCGATGTCGAGCGACACAACGATACCGTGCCGCCGATTGAGGATCCCGAGAGCCTGCCCCAGGTAGTACGCAACCTGATTGGCCTGCTTGATCACAACGATATAGAGATGGTCACCGAGACCTACTGGCGCGCGACCCACTACATGAGCGATGTGGCCGCGCAGTATGCCGAAGGCAAACTCAATCTGGCGCAGAAGGCGCTGGCCGAGCAGTGCTATTTTGCCCTGTGCTCACGCTTGCACACGCTGCTCAAGGCGCGTCAGCGCTCGCATCGCCAGGTGCTCGACGAGCTGAACGACAAGATGGCCGACAAGTACATCTGCAATTTTTCGGTGTTCCAGAGCCTGCCCGATACCTGGGCAATCGACCAGGTACTGCCCATCATGCCGATCAATCGCCTGGGTGAAGAACCCATGCGTCGCGCGGTATTGCAGGATCTGACCTGCGACTCCGATGGCAAGATTCGCCACTATGTGGATGAACAAAGCATCGAGAACAGTCTGCCGGTGCACGAGTTGCGCGAGGGTGAGGATTACCTGCTGGGCATCTTCATGGTCGGCGCTTATCAGGAAATCCTGGGCGACATGCA
Organism: Halopseudomonas sp.; assembly: GCF_041579695.1. Taxonomy (GTDB): domain Bacteria; phylum Pseudomonadota; class Gammaproteobacteria; order Pseudomonadales; family Pseudomonadaceae; genus Halopseudomonas. The sequence goes on along the minus strand of NZ_JBFGFI010000044.1, from coordinate 11,637 downwards.
CAACCTGTTCGGCGATACCGATTCGGTCAACGTCTACCTGCGCAGTGATGGCAAGGTGGTCCACGGCGGCATCGAGACGCATGACACCATCGAGGACATGCTGCGTTATGTACATTTCGAGCCCGATGAGCTGGTCACCCGATATCGCGACAAGGTGGCCGGTGCCAAGCTTACTTCAGCCGAACGTGCGCGCTTCGTCGATGCACTGCGTCTGGGGCTGACCCGGTCTTCCTACCTGAGCGCCGAGTGACGGCTTACGCCGTCTGAGACTGGCAGGCCTCCGGCCTGCCAGTCATTCAGCAGTATTGCTCAGAAGCGTTGTTGCCACTGGCCCATCAACACCTGCATGGATTCCGCACCGGCCTGATGACCGGGCTCGTTGATGCCCAGCCAGGACAGTTTGATGTCCCGGTTGCCGGTCAGGCGCTTGCGCCAGAACGCTTCCAGATTCACCTGGCGTCCGTCGGGCGCCAGATTCAGCGAGACTGACTGCATGTCGAACAGATTGTCGGCGTAACCGGTTGCCACGTTGATCCGCGCGTTAGCAGATTCGACCCGCAGCGGTTGCTGCAGCATCAGTCCCCAGTCCTGGTTGCCGCTGCTGTAGCCGCCGGACAACAGCCAGCTGCTGCTGACAACATTGTCCAGCTCGCTGAACAGGCCGCCGCCATCCACCTGCGTCTTGCCGATGTAGGCCGCATGCCCGAACGCCAGGGCACCCAACGTCAGTTGACCTCTGATGCCGGTATACAGGGTCCGGCTCGCACTCGACAGGTCGAAGGCACCGCGGCCGCGGCTGCCGAACAGTCCGTCCCGGCCTTGCAGGTAACCTGCCTCGATAGTTGCAGAGTATGGCCCGGTACCTGCTCTCAGGCCGACCGATAGACCGTGTCGCAAGGCACTGGCCGCGCTGGTGACCTCAACAACGCCAACCTTCCCCAGTGGTATCCGTTGACGCATTGCCAGCGCCTGTACGTTTTGCTGCTGAAGCCAGAAGGGCGATGCCAGGCTGGCGTCGAGCTGGCTAAGTCCGGCCCAGGACTGGGCGCCGTCGAGCATATCCATATCCGCCACCTGGCCGATGGACAGTGACTGTCCGCTACCCTGACTCAAGGTCATGACCAGACTGTCATCAAAACCTTCCCCGGAAAATCGGTCAAGGTGCTGGTGGCCGCGGGTTTCGCTAGTCTGGCTGCGGCTCAGCTGCGCGAAGCCCTGGGCGCTGTCATAGCGAAAGTCACGCGGCGTGAGTAGTTGCCCCAGGTCGATGGCAAAGCCGGCGCTCAGCTGGTCTGTGGTCATTACCTGGATGCCGGCGAGTGGATTGGCTGTGCCAAAGGGTTCACCCAGCACCAGCGCAGAATCCGCTACCGGCAGCGGCGTGCCGCTTGTGCTGACCACTGTCAGCGTGCCCACCGGCCGCGTCGCCAGCTCCAGATCGAGCAGGCCCTGGCCGTAGAGACTGGTATCGGCGTAACGGCCTTCCTTGTTAGCGGTATACAGCAGGCGTTGCGCGACCTGGTCACTGGACAGTGTGGGGAAGGCCTGGCTGACTACCGCCAGCGCACCGGTCACTGCAGGCGTCGCCATGGAGGTGCCGGAAAACCGGCCATAGCGGTTATCACCAAGAGCGATGCTGGAGACAATGTCGGTACCCGGCGCGACCAGACACCAGTCGGCGGCATCGCCGCAGGCGTTGGAGAATGAGGAGAGCACGCCGGTGTCCGAATCCACGCTGGCGACCGCGAGCCAGTGGTTTTTCAGTTCGGGATACAGCGCCGGCAACGCGGCGAAGACCAGCGGCTGGTCGAGGGATCCGTTACCGGTCGCCCAGACGTAAACGCGCTGGTCGGCTACCCCGGTGCGCCATTCGGCGAGCAGGGCGGGGAATGCACTGTCGATAGCGGCACGACCGGTTTGCGCTACAGTCGCGTCGATTGCCCAGCTGTTATTGAACCAGCGGGCACCGTTGCTGCGGGCCCAGGCAAAGCCGTTGGCGAGCTGCTGGTCGGAGGCAGTGATCTCATCATTATCGTTGGTGAAGCGCACATTCAACAGTTGCGAGCCGTAGGCATAACCCACTGTCCCCGTGTTATTGCGCTTTGCGGCAAGAATGCCCGCAACATGGGTGCCATGATCTCCGCTGTCGCTGCTGGCCTCCGCGGTTGTTTCATTGGTCAGCACATTGAAATGTCCGGCGATCTGACCGGCCAGCTCGATATGCGTGCTGCGCACGCCGCTGTCGATAATCGCGATGCGGCTACCCTGACCGGTAAAGCCGCGATCATGGGCGACGTGACCGTATGTCAGGTTATAACCATTGGTCAGCGCATGCTCATCGGACAACGGCAGCAGCTTGTCGGCCGGATCCTCGGGGCCTGGTTCGGGTCCGTAGTCCGGTGTTGGATCCGGGTCGGTGGGAGTCGGGGCAGGATCATCTCCCGGCGGGAGGGGGCCGCCTGGGGGCATCGGCAGGCCGGGATCCTTGTCAATTATCGGATCATCTGCCGGCGCACTGCTCCCGCCACCACCGCCGCCGCCACCACCACCGCCAGCTGCGGCGGCGATCCCGACCACGGCGGCACCGCCGAGTAGCCAGCCAGTACTTATGCCGCTTTTGTCGGCTACCGCGGTTGCAGTAGGGGTGTTGCCGTAGCGAGCCTGCAGCATCTGCTCAAGCAAAGCTGATTGCCCGGTGCTGACCATGCCCAGGGTTTCCACATAGGCCGAAAGACCGGATTCGCGACTGCGGTTGATCAAGGGCTCGGCCGCACTGCGCAGGGCACGATCCGATTGTGTTGCTGCATTGAGCAGGTTCTGCAGCTCGGCCTCACTGATCCGGTTCTGGTAACCAGGATAGTTGCCCGCCGCCGCGATGGCTTCGGCAAGCGGCGGGCCCGATTGCTGGGCCACTACATGGGGAGAACAGGCCAGGGCCAGTGCGGAAGTCAGACAGGCCAGACGCACCGAGATAGACGGCATGATGGATTCTCTTGTTGGTTTTATCTTTCAAAACCATAGCAGAATCACATTACAAATTGCCTCTGTTGCCGTCCGAATTTTGATCAAGATGTGAACAGCGTCTGAGCATTCAGTCAGTCAGCCCACCCACCACACACCGGAAATACCTGGCCGACGAAACAATTCGCCGCATCGCTGCACAGGTAGGCCGCGAACATGGCATCCTCCTCCGCCGAGACCAGGCGGCCGAGGGGCACCTCGCGTTTCACACGCTCCTGGAAAGCGGGATTTTGCTGGATTTCCGCTGGGAAGTAGGTCGGATTGTCGACGAAGTTCTGCGCGATCGCATTGACCTGGATGTTGTGCTTCGCCACTTCGACGCCTACGGCCCGTATATAGGCCAGCTGCGCACCCCGTGCAGCGCTGTAGCTGGAGGCGCGCTTCATCCCACGCAGTGCCGAGGCGCTACCCATTAGCAGAATCTTGCCACGCTGGCGCTCGATCATGCCCGGTAGCACGGAACGGACCAGGCGCTGCAAGGGATCGACCATGTGATCAAACATCTGCCGCCATTCGACATCATCAGCCTTGTCTGCGGCAGTGGAAGGCGCCGGTACGCCGAGATTGATCACCAGTACATCCAGCTCGCCGCTTTGCTCGATCAGCTCTCTGGCGGCATCAGGTTCCACCAGTGTGGCAGCGCTACTGAGTACCTCGGCGCCACTATGCTTGAGAGTGTCCTCGAGAACCGGACCCATGAAGACATCCGCCTGGGTCAGCAAGATACGTTTGCCGGCAAGATCGGGATAGGCCATTTTTGCTGCTCCTATGATTTCAGTTCTGCCTGGCTGTGGTTGCCTGATAGTTGCGATGCAGGAATGCCAGCAGCAGGTCGTTGACCTGTTGTGGTTTCTCGCCCTGAATCCAGTGACCACAATCGGCCAGTACGTGCTGTTCAACCAGGGGTACCACCGAGGGCATTTTCTTGATGGTATACGCCTCCAGTTCGCCGACCGGATCGCGGTCCCCAATCAGAAACAGGGCCGGTTGGGTTACCTGCTGGCCGCTCAGGCCGGCGGTGCGCTCCCAGTTGCGCTCGAAGTTGCGATACCAGTTGACCGGGCCATGGAAGCCGCTGTTCTCGAAGGTCTGCACGTAAACCTCGAAGGCATCCGGTGGGCACCAGGCAGGGGGCACTCCGGGATCGATACGGTCATCCAGCCAGCGGGCGTCGGCGGGTTTGTCCTGTACCAGCGTACTTCCGCCCGCGGTTCCGGACATCCCGTGCATCATGACGCGCATGGTGCGTGGGATGTCCTCGGCCATTTCCGCCTCGGCCAGACCGGGTTTCTGGAAGTACAGCATGTAATGGAAGCGGTCCTGGTAGAGCTCGCGCATCACCTCTATTGCCGGCCTCTTGGGGCGGCCGCCGAACGGAACCGACATGCCGCATACTACCGCGAGCCGCTCCGGCTCGAGCAGGGCCAGGTGCCAGGCCACCGGCGCTCCCCAGTCGTGTCCGATCATCGCAACCTGCGTATGCCCCAAGTGATCCATGGCGGCCTGTATATCGCCACAGAGGGTGATCAGGTCGTAGGCAGCGGGGTCGGCAGGGGCGCTGGTGACGCCGTAACCGCGCATCTCCGGAATATGCACGCGGTAGCCGGCAGCAGACAGCGCATCGATCTGGTGACGCCAGGAGTACCAGCACTCGGGAAAGCCATGCAACAGCCAGACCGGACGGCCCTCTGGCGGGCCGGCGGTATAGAGGCTCAGGCGGATGCCATTGACGTCGAGCATCTGGTGTTGGGTTTGTGACATGTAATCTCCGGGCTGGCTGGGGCGAAGCCTGATGTTATCGCAAACAATCAGCTGGGGCGCCGCTGCATTCATTGCCCGAAGAGCCTGACATGCATGCCAGCTATGCCGTCAGCTCGGCACGGACAACCAGCCGCTGGTGGTCGGCAATGGGCGATCAGGCGACCTGATGCAGGGGCTTCAGAGCAGGTCCAGGGCAACTGTCAGCGCGATCAGGCTGATTACCAGTGCCACGGTACTGATTGCCAGGCTCAGTTTGGCGGAGCCATCAGGTGCCGCTTGCTGAGTTTCCGCCAGGGGGGCGGATGCGGCCAGAACCGTGCGGGCTGGCGCCGAGGCGCGGGCTTCTACCACCGGAATGGTGGGGTCGGGCACGCCCTGAAGCAGCTGCATGACGCGTTCGACCAGATGGTGGTCGAAGCGGTAGGGGTCGAAGGTTTCGAAGCCGTGCTCTTCCAGCAATCTGAGCATGTGGCCGTCGACCGGGACGTATTTCATCGACCAGTCAGGGAACGAGAGTCGTTTGATCGGCTCGCTGGCAAGTACTTTCAGATCCTTGTGGCGCGGATCCTTGAGCAGGGTCTTGTACAACGCCTGCACCTTGGAGGTTTCACCTTCGAGACACTGGAAGAAGCAGCCGTCTCCGTAATAGAGCATACCGACCAGGCCATTTTTGCGGTTGTTGGTGCGCGAAGTCGACAGGATCCGTGCGACCGTCGGCTCGATTCCGTCGTTGGCGGCGGATATCGGAAAGGTAGCGCGGCTTATATAGACAATGCGGATCAGATCGGTCATTCAGACACCCGGAGAAAGTGCGATTTATTCAGTGCAGGATAGGCTGTAACAGGGTTGAAAAGTCGTTGGTTATATTTCAAGAAACGTCCATGTGATTACGCGATGGCAGATTGCGCGACAAAGGCGCTCCTGGTGGTCAGCGGTTTCAGCCATTGCGCACGGCAAAGTGAAACTGGCCACCCTCAGCTTCTAGTGGCTGCAGTCTGGCCTGGCACAGGCGCAGCTCGGCCAGCAGACCGGGGATTTCAGCCTGGGTAACGATATCACTGATGCCGCGCTCCAGGTGTTGCGCGCTGGCCTCGATACTGGCCATTCCAATGGCTGCAGGATGCCAGGCAAGATCCTCTATCGCCAGCACCATCCCGGTTTCCGGATCGGTCTCCGGTGCCTGAAGAGCATCGCGGGCCAGCAGCCTTGCGGCGTCGTCGAGCTCCAGCAGGCTGATGTCGACGAACTCGCTGAAGCGGCTCACGCCGAGGCTGCGGCAGAGCTCATCAAGCGCCGGCAGATGCCTGAGCATGTGCACCAGGTTGTGCGGGTCCTGTTCGAACTCACGGCCATGCAGGGTGGTCAGCTGCAGTCTGTCGGGCATGGGGCTTCCTTGACGGGGACTCGGTATCCTCCAGCTTACCGCAGCTGGTCAGCCCCATAAACAACCGTTGGAGCTTGCCAGCCGCCACCCAGCGCGCGGAAGAGGTCAACGCTGGCTAGCAGCCAGATCGCGCGCTGCTGGGTCAGCGTGTCCTGGCTCTGATACCAGGTACGCTGGGTGTCCAGCAGTGATTGCAGGTCGATGGAGCCGGCGCGGTAGCGAATTTCCGCCAGATCGAATGCTTGTTTCGCCTCCACTGTAGCCAGCTCGAGAAATTGATAGCGCTCGCGCGCCTGGCGCACAGCCCCCAGGGCGGTATCGGTTTCGCCCAGTGCGCTGAGCAGGGTACGTCGATACTCCACCAGCAGCTCTTGCTGGCGGGCCCGGGACCCATCGACCTGGGCTCTCAGGCCGCCGCCATCAAAAAGCGATTGGGTCAGGCCGGCGGCCAATGCCCAGGCGGTCACGGGGTTGCTGAGCAGCGTGCCGAGGGCGGCGCTCTGCGCGCCCAGTTGACCGGTCAGGGCTATGGTGGGAAACAGCGCAGCGCGGGCGGCGGTAAGGTCGGCGTTGGCGGCGAGCAGTCTTGCCTCGCTGGCACGAATATCCGGCCGACGATTGAGCAGTTCGGCTGGCAGGCCCGCTCCGACCAGAGGCACATTCACGTCAGCCAGCGGGGTGGCGGCAGGCAAGCTGACCTCCGGCGTCTGACCGAGCAATAACGCCAGGCTATTGCGCAGTTGCAACGCCTGCTGCTCAAGGTTCGGCAGGCTCGCACGCAGTTGTGCAACCAGCGTGCGTTGCTGGCTGACCGCAAGGCTGTCATCAGCGCCGAACCGGTAACGTGTCTCGACCAGGCTCAATACCCGCTCAGCGTTCGCCAGACTGTCACGGGCCAGGGTCAGGCGTCGCTGGTTTTCCAGTATTTGCAGCCAGTTGCTCACCACACTGGCCTGGATGCTCAGAGCCAGCGTCTGCGCGTCGTACTCGCTGGCCAACAAGGTCGCGCGGGCCGAATCGGTTACGGCCTGGTTGCGGCCCCAGAAGTTCAACTCATAGCGAGTGCTCAGCGCTGCGCCGTAGGAGGTCGAGCTGGTATTGTCGTTTCCGCTACGTCCGGCGTCGACACTGCCACTCACCTGGGGCAGTACCGAAGCACGGGCCTGGCGCAACTGCGCTTCAGCCTGGCGCAGCCGGCTGGCCGCCGTCGCCAGATCCAGGTTGCCGGCTTCGGCCCGCGCCAGCAGCATCTCCAGTTCCGGCGTCTGATACTGCTGCCACCAGTCACGTTCGGGCCATTGTGAGCCTGCGGGGGTCATGCTCCACTGCGCTGGTGCTACTACGGCACTCCCGGGCACGGGTGTACTGAGACTGCACGCGGTCAGGAGCAATGTGGGCAGCAGAAGGAGATATCGTCTAGTCAGCACTGAGGGCCACCACGGGGTCTAGATTGGCCGCCTTGTGGGCGGGCATGTATCCAAAAATCAGGCCGGTAGCGAACGCGCAGCCAAAGGCCAGCAGGACCGGGCCGGCGGTGAATTCGATGGCGGTGCCCAGCGCCTGCAGCCCGGCCGCGAAGGCCAGGCCGAAGGCGACGCCAAGCAGGCCTCCGATGGCCGACACCACCAGCGCCTCGACAATGAACTGCTGGAGGATATGTCGCGTACGCGCGCCGGTGGCTACGCGGATGCCGATTTCTCGGGTACGTTCGGTGACATTGACCAGCATGATATTCATTACGCCGATGCCGCCAACCAGCAGGGAAATCGCAGCGATCGAACCCAGCAGCACGGTGAAAGTGTTCTGGGTCTCGGCGACATCCTCCAGCAGCGAGGCCATGTTGCGGATCTGGAAATCCTCGACTCCGCCGTGGGCCTGGAGCAATGTTTGCCTCAGGCTTTCCTGGGTCAGTTCGGACTGGGTCAGGTCGTCGATCATCACCGTCATCGAATTCAGGTGGCGCTGGCCGATCAGCCGCAGGCTGCCGGTATTCAGTGGCACGAATATCACATCGTCCTGATCAGTACCCCAGGGCGTTGCGCCCTTGGCCTCCATCACGCCGATCACCTGAAAGGGCACGTTGTTGACCAGTACATATTCCCCTAATGGGTCGGCACCGGTGCCAAAGAGATTGTCTGCCACGGTACTGCCCAGCACGGTAACGGCCGAATAGCGGCGGTTGTCCTCCTCGTCGAGGAACACACCGCTGGCCACGGGCCAGTCCCGCGCCAGCGGCAGCGCCGGGCTGGTGGCAGTGATCTGCGTCTGATAATCGGTATTGCCGGCGCGCAGGGTGGCCCTGCCGCTCATCTCGGGCACGACCGCAACCACGTTATCCAGTTCGCCTGCGAGCTCGGCATCCACCGGCATCAGGGTGTTGGTCGAGCCATCCTGCGATCTGCGCGTGTTCGATGCGCCGGGCCGCACCAGCAGCAGATTGGTGCCCAGTGAGCTGATCCGCTCGATGACTTCCTGCCGTGCACCGTTGTCCACCGCCAGCATCACCACCACCGAAGCCACGCCGATAACGATGCCCAGCAGTGTCAGTACCGTGCGGAACACATTTGCCCGCAGCGCACGCAGGGCCATACGCACGGCTTCGCCGGCATCGGCCAGACTCGAGGCGAGCGAATTCTCGCCCGGCTGTGCTTCAGAAGATGCGTCGGAATCGATAGTGCGAGCTGGCGTGGACGTTTCTGCCGGAGCTCCGTTGTCGCGTACGACTCGACCGTCACGCATCTCGATCAGCCGCTGCGCGTGGCTGGCAACCTCGGCATCGTGGGTAATGATAATGACCGTCTTGCCTTGCTGGTTCAGCTGCGCCAGCAGGGCGAGCACATCCTTGCCGCTCTGGCTGTCCAGCGCTCCGGTTGGCTCGTCGGCGTGTATGATCTGCGCATCGTTCATCAGTGCACGGGCGATGGATACGCGCTGTTGCTGGCCGCCTGAAAGCTGGCTGGGTTTGTTGCGCAGACGCTCTCCCAGCCCCAGGCCGGTAAGCAGCGATTCCGCGCGCCCGCGACGTTCGGCGCGCTGCAGGCCGGCATAGATGGCCGGCACCTCGACATTCTCGGTGGCGCTGGCCGAAGCAATCAGGTGATAACTCTGGAAGATGAAGCCGAAGGTTTCGTGGCGCAGCCGGGCCAGATCGTCGCGCGCGAGACTCGCAACATCCTGGCCGCGCAGCAGATGGCGGCCGGTGGTCGGACGATCAAGACAGCCGAGCAGATGCATCAGTGTCGACTTCCCCGACCCCGATGCGCCCATGATGGCGACAAACTCGCCGGGGTTGATCTGCAGATTCAGATCATGCAGGACCGTGGTCGAGATCCCGCCATTGCGGTAGGTCCGGCTGATGCCCTGCAGATGAATGAGAGAGTCTGGCATCCTTACCTGAACCGTCCGGGTATGCGGCCGGAAGTGCCATCGGCGCCCGGGGTGAATCCGCCGGTGATTACCTGTTCACCCTCATCCAGACCTTCCAGTACCTCGACCAGTATTCGATTGCGCGTACCGACGCGGACTATTCGCGGCTCGGCTTCGCCCCGCGCATTGAGCACCTGTACCTGGTAACGCGCTCCGGGCTTTGAGGCTTTGGTCGACCTGCCGTCGTCGCCGCTTGCTCCCGGGCGGTCAGGGCCGAGTGATGCCACTGGAATGCTCAGCACGTTGTCGGCGGATTCGCGGACGAAGAACACCTGGGCGCTCATCTGCGGCAGCAGTTCGCCATCGCTGTTGCTGACATCGAAGAGGGCATTGAACAACACCACGTTGTTGATTACCTAAGGGGTGGGCAGAATTTGCCGCAGCGTGCCCTCCCAGCGCCGGTCGGGCCGGCCAAGGGTGGAAAAATACGCCGGCATGCCAACTTCCAGGCGGCTGATGTCCGCTTCCGACACCTGGGTGCGCACGGTCATCGTCGACAGATCGGCGACCTGCACCACGACGGGCGCTGTCTGATTGGCATTGAGGGTCTGGCCCTGGTTGGCCAGCTGCTGCACCACGGTGCCGGTCATGGGGGCATGGATGCGGGTGTAATCCAGATCGGCCTGATCGCCGCGCAGCGTGGATTCGGTCTGACGGATCTGCGCCTTGATCGCCGCGATCTGCGCCTTTGCCGAGCGCAGGGTGGCCTCGGCGCTTTCCACCGATTCCTGGCTGGTCGCATCCAGCGCAATCAGATTCTGCTGGCGCTCGGCCTGCAATCTGGCAAGAGTGTGCTGTGCTTCGCGGTCGGCAAGCTGCGCCTGCAGATTCTCAAGCTGGGCTGTACTTGCCTCTACTCTGGCCAGATACAAGGTCGGGTCGATTTCGGCCAGTAGCTGGCCTTCCTCGACGCGGTCGCCCAGTTCCACATGCAGGCGCATCAGTTGGCCGGACACCTGGGTGCCGACATCCACATAGTCCAGCGGGCCCAGGGTGCCGAGCGCGGTGATGTTGTCCTCGATATCGTTGCGCTGGACCTCGGCAGTCAGATAGTCGGGCGGGCGGTTTTGTGGCTCCAGCCAGAGGAACCAGGCCAGCACGGTGGCAAGAAGCAGTCCGCCTGCCAGCGTCAGAAACAGCGCGAAGGAAAATCGAGTCTTGCCAGCCTGCATGAATCTGCCCTGGGTGGAGTGTCTGCGGCAAGTCTACCGTCGCTAGCGTCAGCACGGGCCGGAGAAAGGTAAAGACTCTGTAAAGAGGCGTATCAGTCGCCCGGGCCCAGGCTGCGGCGGTAATCCGGGTGCTTCTGGAATAATTGGCCGCGCGCGCCGCTGCGGGTCAGTTGCTGCAATCCGGAATTGAAGCTGTCGATCAGCTGGCGCGCCTGCGGATGGTCCCTGGGTATGATCAGATGCAGGGTGACGTCATCCACCGGTTCCGGTAGCTGGCGCACATTGCGCGGCATCTGCCTTGATGGCGCTGCCTGCCAGGCCATCTCGTCAGGATTGCTGATCAGCACATCAACCCGGCCGAGCTGGAGCATCGCATGACATTGTTGCATGCTGCGTGGCCGGGCAAAATTCAGGTGGTCACTCTCCCGCCGGACCCAGCCACTGACCTCGTATCCTGAGGGCACGCAGAATGTTGCGTCTTCGAGTTCTGCCTGGCTGCCGGTCTGCCACGCGCTGTCGTGGCGAACGTACAGCCGCAGATTCAGCTGGTACAGGGGATCGGAATATAAAAAGCTGGCGGCACGTCGTGGCGTGCCAAGGTAGGGATACGTCGCGTCATACTCCAGCCTCAGGCTTTCCTCGTAACCGCGTGTCCAGGGTTTGAAGTCTACGCTGGTCGCTATACCACTGGCGCTGAAGGCCTGCTGTACCAGTTCGGTGAGCACGCCTCCCCGGGTCAGGTCGGTACCGGAAAAGGGCGGGTAGTCGTTCCCGCTGACCAGGCTTAGCGTTTCTGCCGCAGCCGGTGACAGCACAAGGCTGGTCAGCGACATCAGGATAAGGCTTTGTACGGTTTTGCAGTGGTTCACGGTT
>NZ_JBFGFI010000043.1:0-23110 GCF_041579695.1 Halopseudomonas sp. | reverse complement strand
GTCAAGGAAATCGACGCGCTCGGCGGGGCCATGGCCCGGGCAACCGATCTTGCCGGCATCCAGTTTCGGGTGCTGAACAGCCGCAAGGGCCCTGCCGTAAGAGCCACACGGGCTCAGGCCGACCGGATTCTGTACAAGGCGGCGATTCGCGAGATTCTTGAGAACCAGCCCAACCTGTGGATATTCCAGCAGGCCTGCGATGATCTGATTGTCGAAAATGATCAGGTCTGTGGCGTCGTGACTCAGATGGGCATGCGCTTTCACGCCAGCAACGTGGTACTGACCACTGGCACTTTCCTTGGTGGCCTGATTCATATCGGTCTGGATAACTATTCCGGCGGCCGTGCCGGCGATCCGCCCGCCACCACACTGGCAAAGCGGCTGCGTGAATTGCCGCTGCGCGTCGACCGACTGAAGACCGGAACACCACCGCGTATCGACGGTCGCTCAGTGGATTTCAGCAAGATGACCGCGCAACCGGGTGATATCCCGCTACCGGTCATGTCGTTCCTCGGCAAGGTCGAGGAGCATCCACAGCAGGTCAATTGCTGGATCACCTACACTAACGAGCGTACCCACGAGATCATCCGCAACAATCTCGATCGGTCGCCGATGTACACCGGTGTGATCGAAGGTATCGGCCCGCGCTACTGCCCCTCGATCGAAGACAAGATTCACCGGTTCGCTGACAAGAACCAGCACCAGGTATTCATCGAGCCCGAGGGTCTGACCACCCATGAGTTATACCCCAACGGTATCTCCACCTCGCTGCCGTTCGACGTACAGCTGCAGGTCGTGCAGTCCATCGAGGGGATGGAAAACGCGCATATCCTGCGCCCCGGTTACGCGATCGAATACGACTACTTCAACCCTCAGGACCTGAAATACTCGCTGGAGACCAAGGTGATCGATGGCCTGTTCTTTGCCGGTCAGATCAACGGTACCACCGGTTACGAGGAAGCTGCTGCCCAGGGCCTGCTGGCCGGTATGAACGCCGCTCGGCGAGCGACTGATCAGGAAGCCTGGTGTCCGCGTCGCGACGAAGCCTACATCGGTGTGCTGGTCGACGACCTGATCACCATGGGGACCCGCGAACCCTATCGGATGTTTACCTCCCGCGCCGAATACCGGCTGGTACTGCGCGAAGACAACGCCGACCTGCGCCTGACCGAGAAGGGGCGTGAAATGGGTCTGGTCGATGACCATCGCTGGGCCGTATTCAGTGCCAAGCGCGAAGCTATAGACCTCGAACATCAGCGTCTGCGTAGCACCTGGGTGCAGCCGGCCAGTGACATGGGCAAGGCGTTTGCCGAGAAGTTCGCCACGCCACTGACTCATGAATACAGTTTGCTCGACCTGCTACGCCGTCCCGAAGTGGACTACAACACGCTGTGCGAACTGACCGGCAAGGTCGATATACCCGCCGATGCCGCCGAACAGGTCGAGATCCATACCAAGTACGCCGGTTATATCGATCGGCAGCAGGATGAGATCAATCGTCTGCGGCAGAACGAGCAGACAGCCATTCCTGAGAGCCTGGATTATCTGGCTCTCAATGGGCTGTCCAACGAGATAAAACACAAGCTTGCCGATGTCAGGCCGCAGACGCTGGGACAGGCCTCGCGTATCCCAGGTGTAACTCCAGCTGCTGTGAGTCTTTTGCTGATTCATCTGAAGAAACGCGGCGCAGCCAGTAGCAGCCTTGTGCAAGAGGCCTGATAAACATGTCCGATCACGCTGCCGAACTGTCCACCGGAGCTGCCGAACTGGGCATCACCCTGACAGACACGCAGAGCAGTCAGTTGCTCGATTATCTGACCCTGCTGTACAAATGGAACAAGGCCTACAATCTGACAGCCGTGCGTGATCCCGACGAGATGGTCAGCCGACACCTGCTCGACAGCCTGAGTATCCTTCCGTTCGTCGAAGGTGAACATTGGCTCGATGTAGGCAGCGGCGGGGGTATGCCAGGTATCATACTGACCATCATGCGCCCGGATTCTCGCTTCCTGCTGCTTGACAGCAACGGCAAGAAAACCCGCTTTCTGACCCAGGTAAAGCTGGAGCTGGGGCTGGAAAATCTGCAGGTAACCCAGGGCAGGGTTGAAGCGTTCCAGACCGAAACCGCCTTTGATGGTATTGTTTCCCGAGCATTCAGCTCAGTCGCCGATTTTACCCAGATGACCCGTCACCTGAGTCATGCCGGAACGCGCTGGCTGGCGATGAAGGGACAATACCCGGAAGAGGAGCTGGCAGCCCTGCCGGTCGACTTCGAAGTAGATCAGAGTACCCGGTTGAACGTACCCGGTTGCCAGGGCAACCGGCATTTGCTGATTCTACGGCGCCGGGTTCAGACTTTGAACGGATAGGAGGTCATTGTGGGCAAGGTATTGGCAATAGCCAACCAGAAAGGCGGTGTCGGCAAGACCACCACGTGTATCAACCTGGCAGCTTCGCTGGCGGCAACCAAGCGCAAGGTGCTGCTGGTGGATCTCGATCCCCAGGGTAACGCCACAATGGGCAGCGGGATCGACAAGGCAGGTCTGACCAACTCCGTTTACGAGCTGATTACCGACCGCTGCGATTTCCAGCAGGCCATGCAGCGGTCCGAGAATGGTGGCTATGATCTGCTGCCGGCAAACGGCGACCTTACCGCGGCCGAGGTCGAACTGCTGGCAATGAAAATGAAGGAAAGCCGGCTGCGCTATGCGCTTGCCTCGGCACGCAATGCCTACGATTTTGTCTTGATCGACTGTCCGCCGTCACTGAACATGCTGACCGTCAACGGCCTGGTGGCTGCAGATGCGGTCATTATTCCGATGCAGTGCGAATACTATGCACTGGAGGGTCTGTCAGCACTGGTCAATACCATTCAGAGAATCGCTGCGGTACTAAACCCCAGCCTGCAGATCGAGGGGCTGCTGCGTACCATGTATGACCCGCGCAACAGCCTCACGCTGGACGTATCGGCGCAGCTGACCAGCCACTTTGGTGACAAGCTCTACCAGACGGTTATCCCGCGTAACGTGCGACTGGCTGAAGCGCCGAGTTTCGGCATGCCGGCATTGAGCTATGACAAGCAATCGCGTGGCGCGGTGGCTTACCTCGCCCTGGCCGGTGAAGTGGTGCGGCGCAACAAGCAGGCCGCCCGGGCAGCCGCCCTGGCGAACGCGAACGACTAAAAGAAAAAGGACGATAGACGCATGGCGGTCAAGAAACGCGGCTTGGGGCGGGGACTCGATGCTTTGCTGGGCCAGCCCGGCAGTACCGGACAGGAAGCAGAAAGTCAGGAACAGCAGCTCAAGGATTTGCCGGTTGATCTGATCCAGCGAGGCAAATATCAGCCGCGCCGGGACATGGACCCGCAGGCACTGGAAGAGCTTGCCAACTCGATCCGCGTTCAGGGCGTCATGCAACCTATCGTGGTGCGGCCGATAGCCGATGGTCGCTACGAGATCATCGCTGGCGAACGGCGTTGGCGTGCCACCCAGCAGGCAGGTCTTGATTCCATTCCGGCGGTGATTCGCGATGTACCCGATGAAGCCGCCATCGCCATGGCGCTGATCGAAAACATCCAGCGCGAAGACCTCAATCCGATAGAGGAAGGCATCGCACTCCAGCGCCTACAGCAGGAATTTGAACTGACCCAGCAGCAGGTAGCCGACGCGGTGGGTAAATCCCGCGTCAGTATTACTAATTTGTTACGCCTGATGTCGCTCCCTGATGACGTAAAACTCCTGCTTGAACGTGGCGACCTGGAAATGGGCCACGCCCGGGCCCTGCTCGGACTGCCCGCCGAACAACAGACCCAGGCGGCGCGTCAGGTAGTGGCCAAGGGCTTGACCGTACGCCAGACCGAAGCACTGGTTCGGCAGTGGCTCAACCCCCGGCGTGATCCCGGAGACACCCGCGTCAATCCCGATATTGAGCGACTGGAGCAGGATCTGGCTGAACGCATCGGTGCGTCGGTGAGTATCCAGCATGGCGCCAAGGGCAAGGGCAAGCTGGTGATCAGTTACAGTTCGCTGGATGAACTCGATGGCGTGCTGATGCATATCAAATAACGCTGATCCGGCCAACCTTGGCGGATCCAGCGGCATTTGGCCAGTTGCTGTTGAACCTGATCTTTATTCAACCTATACTCCTCGCGCTATTTTAGCTGGTGTAAATGCACCAGTGTGTTGCAGTCAGCGACTCGAAAAGAAGCTACAGGTCATCAAAGCGAGGCGGGTGGATGGACGCAAGAACACCCAACAAGACCCCGTTTCGACAGTTACCTGCCTTTCCGGTGCTGAGTTTGCAATCTGTGGTTGCCGTGCTGGCAGCCCTGATCCTGTGGTTTTTCCAGGGTCCAGTGGCCGGTTATTCCGGTTTGCTCGGGGGGCTGATCGCATTGCTCCCCAATGCCTATTTTGCCTATCGGGTGTACCGCTACAGCGGAGCCCGCTCGGCGAGGGCCATCGTCAAGGAGTTCTACTCCGGCGAAGCCGGCAAGATAATTTTGACAGCCGCACTTTTTGTGCTGGTGTGGGTAGGTGTAAAACCCCTGGAGCCAACCGCGGTGTTCATCGGTTATCTCGCGGTACTGGCAGTGGGGGCCAGCGCATTGCTCATCGTCCGACGTTTTCAAAAGCATTGAGTTAGAGGCAAATATGGCAACTTCTTCAGCGGATTATATCCAGCACCATTTGCAGAACCTGACTTACGGTAAGCTGCCGGCCGAGTATGTACGTGCCGATGGCACTGTGGTCGAACAGGCTACCTGGACGCTGGCCAAGAGTGGCGCGGAAGCGACCGACATGGGTTTCATGGCATTCCACATCGATACCCTGGGCTGGTCGGTCTTCATGGGTCTGGTGTTCCTGTTCATTTTCCGCATGGTGGCCAAGAAAGCCACGGCGGGAATCCCGGGCAAGACGCAGAACATGGTCGAGATGGTTGTCGAGTTTGTGCAAGGCGTGGTCAAGGACACCTTCCATGGCCGTAACGCGTTGGTCGCCCCGCTGGCCCTGACGATCTTCGTCTGGGTATTTTTGATGAACTCGCTGAAGTGGATACCGGTGGATTACATCCCGGGTCTGGCCCATGCCTTGGGTCTGGATTACTTCAAGATCGTTCCGACCGCTGACCCCAATGGTACCTTTGGTATCTCCCTGGGTGTGTTCATCCTGATTATTTTCTACAGCTTCAAGGTGAAGGGCTTCGGCGGCTTCATCAAGGAGCTCTCGTTCACGCCGTTCAAGCACTGGGCTCTGATTCCCTTCAACCTGTTCCTTGAAATCCTCGGCCTGCTGACCAAGCCCTTGAGCCTGGCACTGCGACTTTTCGGCAACATGTATGCCGGTGAAGTAGTGTTTATCTTGATCGCTCTGTTACCCTTCTACCTCCAATGGGGGCTGAACGTGCCATGGGCCATCTTCCATATTCTTGTAATTCCGCTGCAGGCCTTCATCTTCATGGTGTTGACTGTGGTGTACCTGAGTGCTGCTCATGAGGATGCTCACTGACGCACTCGAACCGTGTTCAATCAATAACCAACCTTGAACTGCAACCTTGAACTTTAGGAGTAATTATGGAACTCGTAATCATGTCTGCCGCCATCATGATCGGTCTGGGCGCTCTGGGTACCGGTATCGGCTTCGCCCTGCTGGGTGGCAAGCTTCTGGAATCCACAGCCCGTCAGCCTGAGCTGGGTCCGCAGCTGCAAACCAAAACCTTCCTGATGGCCGGTCTGCTCGACGCCGTGCCGATGATCGGTGTTGGTATCGCGATGTACCTGATCTTCGTTGTTGCTCCTGGCGTTGCCGCTTAATCCAGTTTGATCTCCGCGGGGGCTACTTCTGGTAAGTGCCCCGGCGGTACATCATCTGGATCGACATATCCGGGACTCAACGAATAGCACGAGGTAAATCGCTGTGAATATTAATCTGACGCTGTTTGGTCAAACGATTGCCTTCGCTATTTTTGTCTGGTTCACCATGAAGTACGTATGGCCGCCGATTACGCAGGCCATGCAGGAACGCCAGAAAAAAATCGCCGAAGGCCTGGATGCGGCTGGCCGCGCCCAGCGTGACCTGGACCTAGCCCAGGAGAAAGCTTCCCAGACCCTGCGTGAGACCAAGGAACAGTCTGCTCAGATCATCGAGCAGGCGAACAAGAGTGCCAACCTCATTATCGAGGAAGCGAAAGACCAGGCACGTTCCGAAGGTGATCGCCTGATCACAGCCGCCAAGGCTGAGATCGAACAGGAAGTAAATCGCGCCAAGGATGAACTCCGTGCCCAGGTAGCCGTACTGGCTGTGCAGGGTGCCGAGCAGATTCTGGGATCCGAAGTGGATTCCAAGGCACACAGTGAGCTGGTTAACAAACTGGCCGCACAACTCTAAGCGAGGCGAGCGATGGCTACTATCAACACGCTAGCTCGACCTTATGCGAAGGCAGCGTTCGAGTTCGCTTCTGCCGCCAATACGCTGGATGCCTGGTCGGGCATGCTGGCGTTGGCGGCGGCGGCGGTCGAGGATGATGCTTTTGCTCAGAGGATGCGCAATCCCGGCTTGACCGATGAGCGCAAGGCGGAAGACCTGCTCATGGTGTGCGAGGGTCATATCGACGAAGGGTTCGGCAATTATGTCAGAACGCTTGCCGAGCATGACCGTTTGCCCTTGATCCCGGTAATTGCCGAGCTTTACGAGCAGCACAAGGCAGAACACGATCGGAGCATAGTGGTCGAGGTGGAATCCGCCTTCGAGCTGAGCGACGATCAACAGAAAACGCTGGCAACCGCACTAACTAAGCGGTTAGACCGGACAGTAACTCCTCATGTGACCATCAACCCGGCCTTGATCGGCGGTGTGTTGATTCGTGCGGGTGACCTGGTCATCGACGGTTCGGTCCGCGGCAAGCTGGATAAGCTGGCCGAGGCGTTGAAATCCTGATTTGAGGGACATGGCATGCAGCAATTGAATCCTTCCGAAATTAGCGAAATTATCAAGCAGCGCATCGAGAAACTCGATGTGTCTTCGCAGGCCCGGAACGTGGGCACCATCGTCAGCGTTTCTGACGGTATCGTGCGCATTCACGGCCTTGCTGATGTGATGTACGGTGAAATGATCGAGTTTCCCGGTGGTGTATACGGTATGGCACTGAACCTGGAGCGTGACTCCGTGGGTTCGGTGGTACTGGGCGACTACCTGGGCCTCGCCGAGGGCATGACCGCCAAATGTACCGGTCGTATTCTCGAAGTCCCGGTCGGTCCGGAACTCCTTGGCCGCGTTGTTGACGCGCTGGGTAACCCGATCGATGGCAAGGGTGTGATCGACGCCAAGATGACTGACGCAGTCGAGAAAGTGGCGCCAGGTGTGATCTGGCGTAAGTCGGTAGACCAGCCGGTACAGACCGGTTACAAGTCTATCGATGCCATGATCCCGATCGGCCGTGGCCAGCGTGAGCTGATCATTGGTGACCGTCAGACAGGTAAGACGGCCATTGCGATCGACGCGATCATCAACCAGAAAGATTCCGGTATCAAGTGTGTGTACGTGGCAATCGGTCAGAAGCAGTCGACCATCGCCAACGTCGTACGCAAGCTGGAAGAGCACGGCGCGATGAGCAACACCATCGTCGTTGCGGCCTCGGCCTCCGAGCCGGCTGCTCTGCAGTTCCTGGCACCTTACTCCGGCTGCACCATGGGCGAGTACTTCCGTGACCGCGGTGAAGACGCGCTGATCATCTATGATGACCTGTCCAAGCAAGCTATTGCCTACCGTCAGATCTCGTTGCTGCTGCGCCGTCCGCCAGGCCGTGAAGCCTATCCCGGCGATGTGTTCTATCTCCACAGCCGTCTGCTGGAGCGCGCATCACGCATCTCCGAAGACTACGTCGAGAAGCTCACCAACGGTGCAGTGAAAGGCAAGACCGGTTCGCTGACGGCTCTGCCGATCATTGAAACTCTGGCCGGTGACGTTTCCGCCTTCGTACCGACCAACGTGATCTCAATCACCGATGGTCAGATCTTCCTGGAATCCAACCTGTTCAACGCAGGTATCCGTCCGGCCGTTAACGCCGGCGTATCGGTATCTCGGGTAGGTGGTGCAGCGCAGACCAAGATCATCAAGAAGCTGTCCGGTGGTATTCGTACCGCGCTGGCTCAGTATCGGGAACTGGCGGCCTTCGCCCAGTTTGCTTCGGACCTCGACGAGGCTACCCGCAAGCAGCTGGAGCACGGTCAACGCGTTACCGAGCTGATGAAGCAGGGGCAGTACGCGCCCATGTCGGTTGCCGAGATGGCCATCGTCCTGTACGCAGCCGAGAAAGGTTTCCTGACCGACGTCGAGATGAACAAGATCGGCGCGTTCGAGAAGAGCTTGCTGGCGTACTTCAAGCGCGACAAGGCTGATCTGGTTGCCAAGATCAACGAGAAGGGCGATTACAACGACGAGATCGAAGCCGGTATCAAGTCTGGCATCGAGAACTTCAAGGCGACCCAGAGCTGGTAAGCCGATTGCGGGGTCTGACAAAGTCAGGCTCCGCTTCGTGCGATCTGGCCGCAGGCTAACCTGAAAGGTGAGACATGGCAGGCGCAAAAGAGATACGCGGTAAAATTTCGAGTATCAAGAGTACTCAGAAGATCACCAGCGCCATGGAGAAAGTGGCGGTAAGCAAAATGCGCAAGGCACAACAGCGCATGGCTTCCAGCCGACCCTACGCTGAGCGTATCCGTCAGGTCATTGGCCATCTGGCCAATGCCAACCCGGAGTACCGTCACCCGTTCATGCAAGAGCGTGAAGTCAAACGGGTAGGTTACATCGTGGTGAGTACGGATCGTGGTCTTTGCGGGGGCCTGAACACCAACCTGTTCAAGGCTCTTATCACGAACATGAGAGAGTGGCGTGACCGTAACGTCGAAACCGAGCTGTGCGTGATCGGCAGCAAGGGCCAGACGTTCTTCCGTAGTTACGGCGGTAACGTGGTCGCTTCGATCAGCAATCTGGGTGAACAACCCTCGCTGAACGATCTGATTGGTAGCGTCAAGGTCATGCTTGATGGTTATCACGAGGGTCGGATCGATCGTCTGTATCTGGTCTCCAACGCATTCGTCAACACCATGGTGCAACAGCCCAAGGTGGAGCAGATGATTCCGCTGGTTCCTGCTGACAAAGAGGAACTCAAGGGTCACTGGGACTATGTCTACGAGCCGGATGCGCGTGAATTGCTCGATGGTCTGCTGACCCGTTATATCGAATCGCAGGTCTATCAGGCAGTGATCGAGAACAACGCCAGCGAGCAGGCGGCACGTATGATCGCGATGAAGAATGCGACTGACAATGCGGGCGATATCATCGACGACCTGCAGCTTATCTACAACAAGGCTCGTCAGTCTGCGATCACCCAGGAAATTTCGGAAATCGTCGGCGGCGCCGCCGCGGTCTCCTGAGACCCGGCCAGACGATAGCGGTTTCATACCACTTAGAGGAACCAAACATGAGTAGCGGACGTATCGTTCAAATCATCGGTGCCGTCATCGACGTGGAATTCCCACGCGACGGTGTGCCGAAGGTATATGACGCGTTGCTGGTTGACGAAAAGGGTCTGACCCTGGAAGTTCAGCAGCAGCTCGGTGATGGCATTGTACGGACCATCGCCATGGGTACCACCGAAGGTGTCAAGCGCGGCTTGGTCGTAAGCAGCTCCGGTGCAGCCATTTCCGTACCGGTTGGGGTCAAGACCCTGGGCCGGATCATGGACGTGCTGGGTAACCCGATTGACGAAGCCGGCCCGATCGGTGAAGAAGAGCGTTGGGGCATTCACCGCCCGGCGCCTTCCTACGCGGAACAGGCCAGCTCCAACGAACTGCTGGAAACCGGCATCAAGGTTATCGACCTGATCTGCCCGTTCGCCAAGGGCGGTAAAGTAGGTCTGTTCGGTGGTGCCGGTGTAGGTAAAACAGTAAACATGATGGAGCTGATCCGTAACATCGCGATCGAGCACAGCGGTTATTCCGTGTTCGCCGGTGTGGGTGAGCGTACTCGTGAGGGTAACGACTTCTACCACGAGATGAAGGACTCCAACGTACTGGACAAGGTAGCCCTGGTTTACGGTCAGATGAACGAGCCGCCGGGTAACCGTCTGCGCGTTGCTCTAACCGGTCTGACCATGGCCGAGAAGTTCCGTGACGAGGGTCGTGACGTACTGTTGTTCATCGACAACATTTACCGTTACACCCTGGCCGGTACCGAGGTATCCGCACTGTTGGGTCGTATGCCTTCAGCGGTAGGTTATCAGCCGACTCTAGCGGAGGAGATGGGTGTTCTGCAGGAGCGTATCACCTCCACCAAGCAGGGCTCCATCACGTCGATCCAGGCGGTATACGTACCAGCCGACGACTTGACTGACCCCTCGCCAGCCACCACCTTCGCCCACCTTGACGCGACCGTGGTACTGTCCCGTGATATCGCATCCCTGGGTATCTATCCTGCGGTAGATCCGCTGGACTCCACTTCCCGTCAGCTGGATCCCCAGGTGATTGGTCAGGAGCACTACGATACGGCCCGCGGCGTACAGTATGTTCTGCAGCGTTACAAGGAGCTGAAGGACATCATCGCGATTCTGGGTATGGACGAGCTGTCTGAAGAAGACAAGCAACTGGTAGCCCGCGCTCGTAAGATCCAGCGCTACCTGTCGCAGCCCTTCTTCGTTGCCGAAGTCTTTACCGGTGCACCAGGCAAGTACGTTTCGCTCAAGGACACCATCCGTGCCTTCAAGGGCATTCTGGATGGCGAGTTCGACCACCTGCCCGAGCAGGCGTTCTACATGGTCGGCACCATCGATGAAGCCATCGAGAAAGCGAAGAAAATGTAATGCGAGCGCCCGTGCAAACGGGCGCAGAATCGAGGCAATGAAATGGCTATGACAGTGCACTGCGATATCGTTAGCGCGGAAGAAGAGCTGTTTTCAGGCCTGGTCGAAATGGTCGTGGCACACGGGAACATGGGTGACCTGGGTATTCTGCCCGGCCACACGCCGTTGCTCACCGACCTCAAGCCGGGTCCGGTTCGGGTGATCAAGCAGGATCGCAGCGAAGAGGTGTTCTACATCTCTGGCGGATTCATCGAGATTCAGCCGGGCATGGTCAAGGTGCTTGCCGACACGGCCGTCCGCGCCGGCGACATTGACGAAGCTGCAGCCGAAGAAGCAAAGAAAGCCGCAGAAAAGGCATTGAGCGAGAAGGGTTCCGAGTTCGATTACGGCACTGCATCTGCTCGTCTGGCCGAGGCCGCAGCGCAGCTGCGTACCGTCCAGGAACTGCGCAAGAAGTACGGTGGTCGGACTCCGTCCTGATCACTGCTACAGCAATGATGAAAAAGGCAGCTCAGGCTGCCTTTTTTGTACCTGTTCTTCGCAGGCCACACCCGCCGGGCAATAACAGAAATTTGCTATCATCACCCTACGTTTATCCAGCTATGGTTCCCCTATGATATTGGACATCGTCATTCTCGCTGCCGGTCAAGGCACCCGCATGCGCTCTGCGCTCCCCAAGGTTCTGCATCCTGTCGCCGGCAAATCCATGCTGGGGCATGTTATTGATTGCGCGCGGGCGTTGTCGCCGCGACATATTCACGTGGTTATTGGCCATGGCGCCGAGAAAGTCCGCGAAACCCTGGACGCCGCCGACCTGAACTGGGTATTGCAGGGTCAGCAATTGGGCACCGGTCACGCAGTAGCGCAGGCGGTACCGTACACCACGGGCGCTGAGCAGATACTCGTGCTCTACGGAGACGTACCCCTGCTCAGAACGGACAGCCTGCGCAAGCTCAGTGAGCAGGCGGGTAAAAAAACGCTTGGCTTGCTGACTGTCACCATGGTCGACCCTACCGGTTATGGCCGTATTGTGCGTAATCCGGCAGGAGAGGTTCAGGCGATCGTGGAACAGAAGGACGCCAGCGCAGAGCACCTGCTGATTACTGAAGCCAATACCGGCATCATGGCATTACCTGGCGAGCAGGCTGCCAACTGGCTCGAGAGCCTGTCAAACGATAACGCCCAGGGCGAATATTACCTTACCGATGTGGTGGCCCTGGCGGTTGCCAACAAGGTGGCGATCGAGGTGGCGAATCCGCAAGACGAACTTGAGGTGATGGGCGCCAATAACCGTCAGCAGCTGTCTGTGCTTGAGCGCACCTGGCAACAGCGCGAGGCACTGCGGCTGATGACCGAAGGCGTTACGCTGGCTGACCCAGAGCGGCTCGATGTGCGTGGCAAGCTGGTGGTCGGACGCGATATCTTTATCGATGTGAATGTCGTGCTGGAAGGTCAGGTAACGATCGAGGACGACGTCGAGATAGGCCCCCATTGCGTCATTCGTAACAGCACCATACGCAGTGGGAGTTTAATAAAAGCCTTCAGCCATCTAGAAGGTGTAGATGTCGGCGAGGCGTGCGATATCGGACCCTATGCTCGGCTGCGTCCAGGCACACGCTTGGATCGCGGAGCCAAAGTGGGTAACTTCGTCGAGACCAAGAAAGCCAATATCGGCGCTGGTTCGAAGATCAATCATCTGTCATATGTCGGTGACGCGGAGATTGGCGAGCAGGTCAATATCGGTGCCGGCACCATTACCTGCAATTACGATGGAGTGAACAAGTTCGTCACGAAGATCGGCGACGGTGTATTCATCGGTTCCAACACCGCGCTGGTCGCTCCGGTGACAATCGGTGCAGGCGCAACCACCGGTGCCGGATCGACTATTACCCAGGATGTTCCGGCCGGTGCCCTTGCGGTCGCGCGTACACGCCAGCGCTTGATCGAAAACTGGCAGCGTCCAGCCAAGAAGTAACGGGCGCATTGTTTATAGTTTGAACAGAAATCCGCCGCCTGTGTCCTATATACAACAACAGGAACACACGGCGGAGACTACCCATGCTGGCACAATTTTCCGATAGCCTGAGTAAACTGCAGCTGCCGCTGCGGCTGGCAATCAATAATGGACCTAGCGTGGATCTTGGGCCCAATCCGGCTATTACTCTAGAGATACTCGACCCTGAGCTTCTGGCTGAATTGTCCCACCCCAGTTTGGACATGCTGGGCGAAGCCTATGTAGATCATCGGCTTGAAATCCAGGGACCCATCATGAATGTGATGGCGATCGCCGACCAGTTGAGCATGAATGCGGCGATCGACGAGCCAGCCCCGGTGCAGCAACGCACGGCCCATGACAAGGCGCTCGATGCCGAGGCCATTTCCTACCATTACGATCTCTCCAACGAATTCTACCAGCTCTGGCTGGACCCCGAGATGGCCTATTCCTGCGGCTACTTTCACAGCGCCGAAGACAGCCTGGCGCAGGCTCAACTGAACAAGTTCGATCACCTGTGCCGCAAGCTTCGGCTCAAGCCGGGTGAACGGCTGCTTGATGTCGGCTGCGGTTGGTGCGGCTTGGCCCGATACGCGGCCAAGCATTACGGTGTGAGCGTCTACGGCATTACCCTGAGTCAGGCACAGCTCGACCTGGGGCGCGAGATGAACGCCGCAGCGGGGCTGGGAGATGCAATAGATCTGGCGTTGCAGGATTACCGCGATCTGCCGGGGCTGGGAGACTTTGACAAAGTGGTCAGCGTGGGTATGTTTGAACACGTCGGGCACGCCAACCTCGGCGAGTATTTTCGGATCCTGCATGAACAAGTCAAACCCGGTGGGCTGGTGATGAATCACGGGATTACCGCCAGACATACCGACGGTCGACCGGTCGGGCGCGGTGCCGGCAAGTTCATCGGACGCTATGTTTTCCCCCACGGCGAGCTACCCCACCTGTCGACGGCGGTAGCCGAAATGTCCGAACAGGGTCTGGAGGTAGTTGATGTTGAAAGCCTGCGGCAGCATTACGCGCTGACGCTGGAGCACTGGAGCAACAATCTCGAGTCCTCGCTTGATGAAGCCAGCAAACTTGTTTCGGACAAGGCATTGCGGATCTGGCGCATCTATCTCGCCGGCTGCGCCTATGGTTTCCGCAAGAACTGGATCAATATTCACCAGATCCTGGCGGTCAAGCCTCTCCCCGATGGCCATCATGACCTGCCCTGGACTCGTGCCGATATCTATTCCTGAATCGCGCATAAGCGGCGTAACGCAGTAGCAGCACTGTGCTACATTGTGCTCCTACTGCGTGCAGGTTATGGAGATCTGGGGTGACATTGATACCTCTCACGGAAAAAGACATTCACCTCGGGCATCCCTTGCCGTGGGATCTGGTGGACCGCGATGGCCAGGTACTGATGGAGCAGTCCTGTATCATCGACGATCAGCCAGTGCTCGAACAGTTGTTCAAATCGGATGTCTTTCGAGCCGCACCGGAGCCCAGCGCCGCCGAGGATAAGCAGGCCGAGGAGGAGGATACCCCGGCTGCACATGCGATGCAGATCTCCACGCTTGCGAGTGTCCAGCTGGCACCGGGTGATATGGTTCAGCTGCAGACCCTGCATACCACGCATACTGAGCGCTATCAGGTGAAAATGCTGGGTTTCCATGCGCCTGTCAGCATCCTGGTGACCAGTCCCACAGCCCAGGGCAAACTGGTGTTTATCAAGGAAGGCCAGCAGTTCCTGGTTCGTGGCTTTGTCGGCAAGGATGCAGTGGCATACAAGACCCGGGTTCTGAAATCCAACCTTTCGCCTTTTCCCTACCTCCACCTCGCTTATCCGGAATCAGTGCAATCGATGCGCATACGCGCCTCCGCACGGGTGCCAGTTGAACTGGTCACGTCGGTGGTAGCACCGCGGGGCAGGGGGGCAGCGAAGATCGTAGATCTGAGTTGGGGTGGTGCACGCATGGTTTCGCCGCAGCCGGTGGCAGACAAGGACGATGATGTAACCCTGGCGTTCCGGATCAATCCGTCCGGCCTGGATGTCTACCTGACCATCAAGGGCAAGGTCCGCGCCGTCAGCCAGGACGACAGCAACAAGGGACTGGTAGCAACTGGTGTCGAGTTTGTCGATCTGCATGAGAAGGATAGGCTCTACCTGACCAATATGGTTTATCAGAATTTACTCAAGGACAACCTCTGATGCGGCGGAAACTATCAGGCTGGTTATTTTGCCTTGCCCTGCTCGGCGGCCTTGTTACAGCTCACGCCACCACACATCTGGAACGTATGGTGCTTGATCTGGGCGGGGAGCGCTTCGAGCTGGAATATGCGGCGGATCCCGACGATCGCCGACAGGGATTGATGGGCCGCAAACGGCTACCGGGCGGCACCGGAATGCTGTTTGATTTTCCCACAGGTACGCAACCGGCGATCTGGATGCGCAATATGGTTATCAGCCTGGATCTGGTGTACATCGACGACAGCGGCGTCATAGCCCGGATTTTCCCTGAAGTACCGCCCTGTCCGGCTATGCCCTGCGAGATCTACCATGCGCAGAAAGCATTGCGTTTTGTCCTCGAGGTGCCGGCCGGCACCGCTCAGCGTCTGGGCCTGGCAGTCGGACAGAAGCTGGACCTGGGTGCACTGACTGATCGGCCGCCACCGCGCCGCTAGCTCGTCTTATTCCGCTTCTGGTTCGAGCCAGGTTCCCTTACTGATCTTCTCGCAATAGGCTGCCAGTACGGGCGCGTCGGCTGCATCGCTGTAATAGTGGATCGACTGCTCGTAGGCGATCCCTTCAGCCTTGGCGCCCCGGCATATGCCATAGGCACCTGACGGGCAATTCCGCACAAAATCGATATTGAAACTGCGATCGGGTATCTGCGGCTGGCAGAAGCTGCTGGTGAAAAGTGTTTCGGGAATACTGATGTTCTGCTGGCACATGCGGATCGGCAATTCTTTGTCACTGGAAGTGATTACACATGCCTGGGCCAAGGCATGGGAGCTGATGGCCGACAGAGCCAGGGCGAAAAAAAAGGAACAGGATCTCATGATGACTTCCTCGGGTCAGGGATAGACGAACTGATCACTGCGGCGCGCAGGGCGGCTTCCAGCTGCGGACGCAATGGCATGCCCGCATCCGGCGCTATCAGCTCCAGTCGATTGTCACGGCGCCAGTCGCTCGGCTGCCAGTCCGTCTTTTCGCCGTGCAGGCCATTGAGAGCTAGCCAGCCCTGATCGGTATGCATTACTGCCTTGGCCCGCTGCCAGGGGAAGCTGTTGAACCATGCACGCAGGGCAGCAAGATCGAAAACCTCGGCGGGGTGCATTTTCCAACCGATACTGCGCTGGTTATCGAGCTGTTGTTCACGGCAGTGCCAGTCGCTCGTACTCCGCCACATCTCGCCAGCAGGCAGTGGTCCCTCGGGCAATGACGGCGCGGTTGCGCATGCGTCGGGAAGGGGAGCGAGCGGCAGTTGTGCCAGCGTCAGAGCTCCATGTGAACAGCAAAGCGCCGGCACCGGCTGCATCTGCCTGATCAGGCTGGTGCAATCATCCGGCACCAGGTTTTCTGCCTTGTTCAGGACCACAAGCCCGGCCATGGCCAGTGATTGTTGCTGCGCCGCGCCCAGACTGAAGCCGGCCAGCAGGCGGGGCGCATCAAGCACCATCAGCAGGGGCTGCAATGCAAGCACGCCCTGCCAGGGTGCCAAAGCCAGTTGTCGCATCAGCTCCTGGGGATGCCCCAGCCCCGAGGCTTCGATAAACAACCGGTGCGGGCGCGTACGACGCAGCAGCCTGGCCAGGCCGACCTGGAAAGGCACGCCATTAACGCAGCACAGACAGCCACCCGGGATCTCGGCCAGCTGCACGCCTGCAGCGTCGCCTTGCAACAGCGCGGCATCGATGCCTATCTGGCCAAACTCATTGATAAGGATCGCCCAGCGCTCATTCTCCGGACGTTGACGCAGCAGATTCCCAAGCAACGTGGTCTTGCCGGATCCCAAGGGGCCGGCAATCAGATGGGCCGGAATATGTTCAATCGCCATGGATTCGCTCATCGCGTCAGCATACCGGTTGCCAACGGAGGGTTCCACGTGGAACCAGTACCAAGGGTTCAGTGCAGCCGTTGACCGAAGGAGCCGTCTGCAGCGTCGGGCCCGCCGCCCGGGAAAGGATGTGGCGCAAGTTCAACGTGTCGAGGCCTGAAGCCATGGAACTCGATATAACCGTCATAGCGGCGCTCGCCGGTGACGGTAAACTCGAAGCCATAGCGGCGCACCAGAGCCAAACGCAGACCTTTACTGCGACCCAGACGTATCTTGTTCAGGTAGATACTTTCATCGAGTAGCTGTACGTCGGCTTGCCGGCAATGCTGTCGTACCTGAGCGAGGGCTCGATCGCGCAGCCCCAGCGTGCGCCACCACCAGAAACCCGCTGCGACGGCGAGTATCAGTAGCGCTACATGACCAAGATCGAACATCAAGCCATATCCTCGGATAAAGGGAGCGCCAAGCCTAGCACAGTTGCTCACACGGTCTGCCGTGTCTCAGGGCAATCAGGCTGCAATCAGATATCCGTAGCAATCTCGGCGGTGGTGCCTGTCCATGGAATTACCCGATTGCGTCCGCTCGATTTTGCCGTATACAGTGCCTGATCGGCGCGCTTGAACAGACTGTCCAGGGTATCCCCAGGCTGCCACTCCGACAGGCCGGCGCTTACCTGCACGCCGAAATGATCGGGTCCGTGCTCCAGGACCAGTTCGCTCACTTCCTTTCTGAGCCGCTCCAGCAGCAGCATAGAGGCGCTGGCATCTGTCTCGGCAAGCAGTAACACGAACTCCTCACCTCCGAAGCGCGAGAAGATATCCCCTTCACGCAACACGTTGCGGCACAGCTCGGCGAACCGCTTTAACGCCAAATCGCCAGCCAGGTGGCCATAGGCGTCATTGATGCGCTTGAAGTGATCCAGATCGAGTACTGCCAGAGTTAGTGGGCGTTGATAGCGAGCCGCCCGTTTCAGCGCCAATTGAGCCTCGGCGTTGAAGGCGCGACGGTTCAGGGCCGAGGTCAGCGAGTCCTGCGTTGCCAGCAGGAGCAACTGTTCTTCGAGTGCCTTGCGATGGCTGACGTCACGCATTTCCACTACCAGGTCATGGCTTTCATCGCCTAGGGGCGCAATGCTGATTTCGGCAGGAAATTGCTGACCGCTGACATGCAGTGCTTCTGTATCCAGCTGGCAGGCATGAGGACGCGACAGGTGCTGTGCGATGAGCTTCTGGTTGCGCTCGGGAAACAGGGTCAACACTGGCTGTTGAACCAGGCGTTCGCGTGGCAGACCACTGAGTTGCTCCAGGCGCATGTTGGCATCGCGGATCAGCCCGGCTCTGACAATCATGACAGCAGATGTGGAGGCTCCCAGCAAACGCTCGAACCGCATGGCACTCCGGCGGGCGCGTTGGGCATGTTGCTCACTGTTGGCAAGGATGCGCTGCATGGTCATCAGCGTTACCCCGATAAAGCCCATCACCAGCGCTGGAATGGCGAAATTGTAAGGCAACAGATAACTGAACGACTCATAGGGATTAATGTAGGGCGCGTCGTTCCACCAGTTGCGGTATCCCAGGTACCCGCGTAGCAGTGTGACCGTTGAGTACACCAGCAGGCTTATACCCACGAGCAGGCGGGCCGGACGGGTGGCCGGGTCGGACTTTTCACGCAATAGCAGCCAGATTGCCTGAACCGGCAGAAGGCCTGCGATGGTCGAATAGACCCCCATCAGGAAGTCCGAATTGCCCTCGAACATCCAGTAGTGGATGTTGAACAGGATCATCAGACTGACGCTCAAGGGCACTATCCACCAGGGCAGCGCACGGTCCATGAAGCGGAAAATGCCCAGCAGGAACAGCGCCTCACCGGCCAATTGGCCAGCGTTGCCCAGCACATTCAATGTCGGGCTGCCGGTGAGGATGAAGCCGATAAACAGCAGGATACCGACGATCAGTGACCAGCTGCCGGCCATCCAGAACCCTGGGCCGGAATAGGGGCGGGACATACGCCAAAGGGCTGTCGCCGCAATCGCCACGGCAAACAGCAGGCATAATCCCAGCAGCATGGGGGAGTAATAAAACAAGAGTAGTCGCCCGCCTTCCAGAGGTGGAAAGAGTATAGCTGCTGGGAGCGAGCTGGTCGCCTCCCTGACCGATACCCAGTGCAGGGTGTCCAGACAGCGGCTCAGGCCGTGGCTATCGACTGCAGTTCGATCGACACAATCTGGATGCAACCGGCATGCGGGTAATGCCAGCGCACGTTCAGGTCCCAGAAGCGGACTCCGTATTCGCGCTCTGGCTGGGGCTGCTGGTAGGCCGGCTTGGGATCCTGGGCCAGACATTGTTCGATAAGCTCGATAACAGGCTGCTGCAAGCGCTGGGCGTGCTCGCGGGCAGCCTGCCAGGCAACGGGCTTCCAGGCGACCGATATCAACTGGGGGGCAGTGTCGGCCATCGCGTTGTGCGCGTGTGGCAGGCTGTCTGCATAGGGTAGGTATGGCTTGATATCGAGCACGGGTGTGCCGTCCAGAAGATCGATTCCGGAGATCAGCAGTTTCCCCTGCTCCACTGCGTCCAGGCGCACTACTGACTGGCCGATGGGATTGGGGCGATGCGTCGAGCGGCTGGCGAAAACGCCAATGCGCTGGTTACCGCCCAGTCTTGGAGGCCTCACCCTGAGGTGCTGGGGTCCAGAAGAGGCGGCATGGAACACGAACAGCAGCCATAAGTGGCTGACACCTTCCAGCCCTGCTGTGGCTTCCGGCTGGTCGTATGGGGGTAGTAATTCCAGAATGCCGCGGGCGGCAGGCGCGAGGCTGGGCTGGCGGGGTATCGCAAACTTCTCATGAAAGCACGAATGCACGATACCCACTGGGTCGAAATGGTAGGCCAAGGGTCAGCCGGTTAACAGTGGGGGTATTGAGTCGGGATTGTCCGGTATCACGAAGTGGCTGCCGCCTTCGATCTCGATGACCTGGAGATTCTCCGCCTGTTGCGCACTGGCGCGCATCGCATCGGCCTGCAGAACCCGATCCTTGCCGGGAACGAGGACCGCTCCGCGTTTGACGTGCTGATAGATTTCGCTGCCGGTATTGTCCATCCAGTGCGTCATGTCCTTGAGGTTGGCGACCATGGTGGAACAATGGCGTGGATTGAATGGCAAACCCATGATCAGCTCGCGCTTGCGGGGGTTTTCCAGGGGACCCCACACCGCGCGGTTGCGCGGAGAGATAGGTTGCTGTTGCCACAGGGGCAGGAAAAAAGGCAGAAACCAGCGTGCCACCGGCGGCAGAGGTGCATAGGGTTTGCCCTGGGGCAGCACCGGGGCCTCGAGAATTACCTCGGTATTCTCGAACAGGCCGGGCTCCTGGCGTGCTGCTTCCAGGGTGACTGCGCCGCCTCGGGAATGCCCGTGCACGCGCACGTTCGCGGTGGTCACCAGGTTGCGCAGGGCCATGTTGAGAACTTCGGCATCGTAGGCGATGGAGCCGGGTGCTGCTTTGGGCTCGTGGCTCCAGGCGGGAACGACCGGCCGCTTATCGAGCACAGGAACGTGGTAGTCGGCGCTGGTAATCAGTATCAGCTCCAAATCCGGGTCGGCATAGTATTCGGTAAAGTACAGGAAATTTTCCATGAAGCCGGGCATGACGATAACGCTGGCGCGGGCTGGTTGTCGCGTGGTCCTGCGGGCGATCGTAGCCTGGCCGACGGTAAACAGTTCTCCCTTGAAGGACGTCGCCTGCTGTGCCGGTATCTCTTTTCGCAACAGCCAGCGCCGCAGATAGACAACGATGAGTACAGCCAGCCCCGCAAAACCAATCAGCGATTCCATCTGAAAAACTCCATCAGAACTCCCGGTTAGTATTGGATCAGAGGTCTAGCATAACGGATTACATGCAGCCGTAACCCACCCGTAAGGGGGATAGCCAAATGCCATTTCATTCGCCGTCGTAAACCCACACCTTGTCGGCCTCAAACCGGTAGCTGGCATCGGCGAGTTCATTGCTGGTCTGATCGATGTTCAGTTTTCCGCTCATCCAGAAGGGTTCGTAGATATCGTCGATTGCGATACCCCGCGGATAGTCCACCAGAATGATCTGGTTCGGCGGCGGCGGCGGAACGTGGATGCAGGCGCCGGCATAGGGCACCAGGAAAAAGCTCGTGTAGAGCCCGGCAGCGTTGCTTTCCAGGGGGACCGGATAGCCGGCTATGCGCAGTTCCTCGCCGTCCAGCTCGGATACCACACGCGTTGAGTACATCACCTCAGGCAGGTTTTCGTCGCGCTGACGCATACTGGAGCTGAAGTCGCCGGGGAGCTCCTCAGTGCCTTCGTGGCCGATCTCGGGCATGTCGAGCATTGCCTGGTAATCTTCCTGAGGCAGCAGATCCAGCCAATCGACCGTGCGCGGCGCAGCCTCGAGCCAGAGCGGCAACAGCAGGAAAATACACAACCAGTAAGAACGCATGCCGGGCTCCGGTTATCTTTCAGACGCCGATGAGCGCCTGTAACTCTGCGATCCGTGCGTCCAGGGCCTGGTTGTCGGCGCAGCGCAGCGTCGCATGGCCCACCTTGCGTCCGGCCTTGAACGCCTTTCCGTAGTGATGCAAATGGCAATCAGCTATCGCCGTGACCTGCTCCACTGGCGGCACCTCGCCTATAAAGTTGAGCATCGCGCTTTCACCTACCTTGGCGGTGGAACCCAGTGGTAGTCCGGTGATGGCGCGCAGGTGATTCTCGAACTGGCTGCATTTGGCGCCTTCGATGGTCCAGTGCCCTGAGTTATGCACGCGGGGAGCGATCTCGTTGGCTTTCAGACCACCGTCGATTTCGAAAAACTCGAACGCCAGCACGCCAACATAATCCAGCTTCTCCAGCACCCGCCTGGCGTAATCCTCGGCCAGATCCTGCTGCGCATGGCTGGAGCTGGCCACAGACAGGCGCAGGATGCCCTTGTCGTGAACATTGAGCACCAGCGGGTAGAAAGCTGTCTCGCCGTCGCGTCCGCGCACTGCAATCAGCGAGACCTCACCCTGAAACGGCACAAAGGCCTCGAGGATGCAGGGCACGCTGCCCAACTCGGCAAAGGCGCCGGCTACATCTTCGGGATGGCGCAGTACTTTCTGACCCTTGCCGTCATAGCCCAGGGTGCGTGTCTTCATCACCGCGGGCAGACCAATCCGCGTGACTGCCGCCTCGAGGTTTTCCTGGGACTGGATATCCGCGAACTCGGGGGTGGGAATGTCCAGATCCTGGAACATGGATTTCTCGAACCAGCGGTCGCGGGCAATGCGCAGGGATTCGGCGTTCGGAAACACCGGCACGAACTGCGAGAGAAAAGCCACCGTCTCCGCGGGAACGCTTTCGAACTCGAAGGTAACCACGTCTGCTTCGTCGGCCAGTTGACGCAGGTGATCACGATCGCTGTAGTCGGCGCGTATATGCTCGCCCAGCGCTTGCGCGCAGGCGTCCGGGGCCGGATCAAGGAACGCGAATTGCTGGCCGAGTGGGGTGCCTGCCAGTGCGAGCATGCGGCCCAGTTGGCCGCCACCGATTACGCCAATCTTCATGTGTGTGTCCTCAGCCCTGTGCCGTATCGCGGGGATCTGGATTATCCAGCACCTTGTCGGTTTGCCGGGTGCGGAAATCCTGTAATGCCTGGTGAAATTGCGGATGCTTGGCGCCGAGAATGCTCGCCGACAACAACGCGGCGTTGATCGCTCCGGCCTTGCCGATGGCCAGTGTTGCCACTGGCACGCCCGCCGGCATCTGCACGATGGATAACAGCGAGTCGACACCCGAGAGCATCGACGACTGCACCGGTACGCCGAGCACCGGCAAATGGGTCTTGGCCGCACACATGCCCGGCAGATGGGCCGCGCCGCCAGCGCCAGCGATGATCACCTCGATACCCCTGCCCGCAGCCTCTTCGGCATACTGGAACAGCAGGTCCGGCGTACGGTGTGCAGACACCACTTTGACCTCGTGGGGAATACCCAGTTGCTCAAGCATATCGGCCGTATGGCTCAAGGTGGACCAGTCTGACTTGGAGCCCATGATCACGCCAACCAATGCGGTCATCTATTCAGTGCCTCGCTTTCTGTTGTGCCGCGCAGTTACGGCAAAAACCAACAAGCCACGACAGAAGAACTGGCGTGGCTTGGCGGAGCAGATCGGTTCCCGGCGGGCGGGCGCGGCCTGCTGACTG
>NZ_JBFGFI010000042.1:0-24180 GCF_041579695.1 Halopseudomonas sp. | reverse complement strand
GCTTCTGGCCGATTGCAGCCTGTACCGACAGCCAGGTAACGGTCAGAAGAGGACCACCGCTACGAGGTAAATAAATGGTTCATCACGCATTGCCGGGGAATTCGTGATGAACCAAAAAAAAGCCCGCATTGCGGGCTTAAAGTCGGAGCAGCCTACTTCACAAACAAAATCAGTTGCCGGTAGCACGCATATGCTGAACGCTGAACATATCCGGCGTGCTTAAACTCGGATTGACCTGACCCTTGAACTGACCGGTGGTGCAATGCATCGCCTGTACGTCAATCATGCTGAAGCTGTCGTCAATTGACACACCTGTCCCCTTGTTGGCAGGCAGGTGATGATCAGGGTGCGCCTGGCCAATGGTGAATGTTTTCCACAGATTGCCGCTTCGGTCATACGAAACTGTGCGGGGAATGGTGAAGGTTTGCGCATCGATGAAATGCACACGCTTGGACAGTGGATGGCTACTGTCAACCGGAGATGCCTCCACTTCATAGACCTTGCGCAGCTGCCAGGTAATGTCCGGGAAACAGCCACCTTGACCACCAAAGGCCACCACTTGATAGCCATCGCTGTCACTGTGGGTTTCCGCATCCAACTGCATGTCATTGTGGTTATAAAACGGCATTAGCATGTGACGGGTGCCCTTGTAACTCCAGTTCATGTCAGAGATACGGCCGTTGTACCCTTCGAAGTCCTCGATCATTAGATCGGAACCAAGGAAGGCATCGGTCACCTGGCCGGTGGCCAGACGACGCACTCGGCGCTGAAAGCCTAGATACAGCCAAGAATTGTCACGCTTGAGATCATCCTGGGCACGGTGAATCAGCAACTGGGTGTTGCGCACGTCATAGGGCTCCAGTACCTGCACGTAGATACCGCGAAACAGCTCTGAGGGATTCGGCGTTACCGCCGGGACTGGCTCGTGGTTGACCCGGCCAGTGAAGTTCAGGAAGTGGAAGTTGAACTTAATGGTCCGCTCCAGCTTGCCCGAATTCATGTCCCGGTACTTCCAGTAGAAAGGCGCAATCGCCGCGCTGTCACCCCAGTTGTAGCCATACTTGTAGTTCCAGGCAAGCTTTTCACCGGCCCTGGGATCACTGGCATCAGGTTCTTCAAGAAATGGCCGGCCGGCAACCCAACCGTTAATTTCGCCTGCCGTGGTGCCAAGAGAGACCTGGCCCAGGCCATTGCGGCTGGCCTCGATATAGCCTGGATGCAGATCAAAGGACGTGGTGTCACCGACGGTGACCTCCAGCCAACCCTGCTCGATAAAATTGGCAAAGGCCGGATCGATGATGTCTTTGAACTGGGCCAGGTTACCCTGGTTGATGACTAAGCCGGCTTGCAGGCCCTCATGAGAGGGCGCTTCATCCTTGTAGGGATGGAAGCTGCTATCTATCAGGGCGTCGTTGGCCAGTACGCTGGCGCTGAACAGACCGGCGACTATGCCTGCGGTCAGGACGGAGTGGGTTGAGTGCTTGAGAGTCTTGTACATTGTTGTTCCTCGTAATCAGAAGCTGTAACGAACGGTCAGCTGCAGTTCGTCTTCTTTTTGTGCCATGCCGATCGGGCCAGCACGGAAGCGTCCCAGCGGTTCATAGCCGCCCAGCCCTAGGCTTTGGCCTTCAGGGTGGCCGGGAAAGGCTGCGGTGAAGGGGTCCCAAGGGTTACAGCTGCGGCAGTCGTCGAACTCGCGTGCCCCGCGCCCTACCTTGATGTTGGCGCCGCCAATGACCTTCAGGCGGTCGTTAACTAGCCATTCGATACTCGGTGCAATGGCGGTGGCTTCGGCCTTGAAATCATGTGCTGCGAGGAGCTGAGGGCTTAAACGGTCATTCATCCACCAGCCCTTGACCAGTAGAGTACCGATAAAGTTGTGCTCCCAATCGGGCATGCCTACCTTGCCCACCAGGCCGTCTTCAACCTGATGTTCATGGATTTTCTGACCGAACAGTTGGCCAGAGAACAGGAATGCGCGCTTGCGGTTGAGGAAGGGCAGAAAGATGTTCTTATCCGCGCCGATCACAAAGCGAGTCACATCGGACTCGGAGTACAGGCGCGACTGCAGGGTATTGGCGAACTCTTCCCCTTCGGTGTGCGCTACTTCCATACGGAACACGGTATCGAGCCCCTGGGCGTAATAATCCAGCGAACCACCAATCATATTGACCCGCGGAAAATGGATGTCGAACGCAATCAGACTCGGCCAAACTGCCGTTTCCCCGGTAAAGCCGTTCTGCGCGACGATACCTCCCCGCAGTGAAGGTAGTTGCGAGCGGTAGGTCAGGGCGTTCAGTGAGAAACCGATGTCCCCATAGACACCTTCCAGCTTGATGCCAAATTGACCATTGGAGAGACTCCATGCGGGCATGTGGGCTTTGCGGATACCAATCTGGCCGGGGCCGAAATCAGTCGCCAGCTCACCGCCGGCGAAGTTGGCGACAGTGCCGCCATTTTCCCAGAGGTTGTTCATGCCACGAAAAAAGCAGGCCGCATCGAGGATGTTGTTGGGCGAGCCGCATTGGCCGATGTCATGCGGGCGGAAACGGTCGAAATTCCAGACGAAGGACAGGTTCAGGTCGTCGAAAATCTCGCCAGGGCCCATGCGGTAGTCCGTCTTCAGGATCCACATCGGGATGCGAATATCCTGCAGTTCGTCGTAGATGTTATTGCGCGAAAAATCCACCGGGTTGATCACGTCAAGCACGCGGAACAGATCGGTGCGACCCCAGACGACCTGCTGCTTGCCCAGGCGGGTGCTGAGAATATGGCCGTTGTCCAGACTGTAGTCGAAGTCCACGTACAGCTCGCGGATGAAGTCCAGGCGATCATTGAATTCGCTGTAGCGCAGATCATCCGTGTCCTTGTCGAGGTAGCCATCGATACAGCCTCGGCTGTCTACGTCACAGGGCTGTACCGGCACGCCGAAGGCTACGCCACCGTCGGTGTCATGCAGGTTCTCACCCAGCACGACCATACCTTCGTTGGGATTGTTGGCCACATCGAAGGTATTGGGTAGCTTCAGTCCGCCGCCATGGGGCACGCTATTGCCACCGCCGATGTTCTCAATCATCACCGGGCCACCAGCATCGCGCCCATATTCGTTCTTGTTCAGATCGTAGACGCCGTCGTAAGTACCGCGTAGTACGGCATTCCATGAGACGTTGTTGAACAGACCGAAGTCGCCGACTTTGCGCTCGGCGTTCAGTTGAAAGGTGTTGCGGAATTTGGACAGTCCCACGCTATCGCGAACGAAGGTGGCATTCTCATAATACCCGCTGTATCTGATCTCCTCATCAGCGATCGCGCTGGCGAGAGGCGTCAGAACCAGACTGGCGCTTCCAAGCAGCGATAGGCTCCAGTGCTTCAGGCCTTTTATTGTTGTTTGCATGGCAGTTCCTCTTGCAGGGTGAATAGGGTGCGCTGACGGGGTGTCGTCAGGAGACGCCCTGTATTAGCCCATCCCCCGCCCCATGCTGGGCAGATGACGGGAATGCGGGGTCGGATTGATCGTCGGCATGCAGCACGCCGTCGTCATCCACGTACACATCGGTAATGAAGTGCGGGCGCATGACCAGGACCCATGCAGGGACCAGCAGCATGGCGGCAATGCCATTGATGACGATCATCACGCACAACAACATGGCCGCGTCGGCCTGGAAGCGCAGGTCAGAGAGGAGCACCCACATGATGATCCCGGCCATCAGGGTGATCGCGGTGAAACTTATCGCCATGCCGGTGGTGGCGATGGAACGCCGTACCGCGTCGCGCAGATCACCGGTCTTGGCCATTTCTTCGCGGATGCGATCCATCATGTAGATTGAATAATCGATGCCTACACCAATACCAACGGCAATCACCGGCACCGTATTGATATCGATGCCCAGCCCGCTGATGCCCATGTAGCCGTAGGTCAGCGCAGTGGCGAAGAACATCGCCAATAACATCATTAGTCCAGCATGCCATGAGGTGTAGAACAACATGACGAAAGCGAAAATCAGCAGGAAGACCAAGGGCAGCACAATCAGATTAGTCTGGAATGCTGACTCGTTCATGGCCGCCGCCACACCCATGGTGCCGCCGGCCAGTCGAATGGTCAGACCTTCAACCTTGCTCTCGTTGGCATCGATCCACTGCTGCGCCATATGCATGGCCCGGCGTATGGTTTCGCCTTGGCGATCCTTGTAGTAAAAAACCAGGTTGGCGATGCGGTCGTCGGTATCGTTGAACTCGTTGAGTGCCCCAGGGATGGGGCTGGAGGCCATGTAGGTGAACATCAGTCCGCCCACATAATCGGCATCGTGGGGGATCTGGAACCAGCGCGGATCATCATTGTGCATCAGCCGGTTGACCTGTTTGACCAGGTCGGGTAATCCCTTGCTGCCGCCTACGCTGGGATCGCCAAGCATATGCGCCTGCAGATCACCCAATGCACGCAGCACCTGCGGGCGCTTCAGTCCGCCAACTTCATCATGCTCGGCGATGATGTACAGCTCCTCCGATCCGGGGAAGCGGTTGTTCACCTCCTTCGAGGAAATATTGTAATCATGCTCGGGGTAGAGGATTGGCGAGCCTGGCTCGGAGTCACCAATGCGCACGTTGGAGGCCGAGATCAGTCCGGCAATAATCGCCAGCGCGGCGATGCCCAGCACAATGGGCGCCGCGCCCGGACGCGACAGGGTGCGCGCACAAGCGCCGCCGACATAGCGCAGGGCGGTTTCGCGCAGTTCAGGGTTCTTTGGCGTGGGCAGGATCGACAGGAGCAGCGGTACGCCAATCAATACTGTGAGGATGACGGTCGACGCCCACAGTGAGGCGTAGATTCCCAGTTTGGTGTTTAGCGCGATGGAGCCGATGGCGATCAACGACAGGCCGACCGCGTCGGATACTACGCCCAGGGATCCGGGACGAAACAGACTCTCAAAAGTTGCGCGGGCGGCCTGCTGGCCGTTACCCAGCACGCGAACCTCGGCGTAATAGCGCTCGACCAGCTGCACGCCATGGCTCATGGCGCGGGCGGCAATCAGAAAGGGGATGACCAGACCCAGCGGATCGAGATTGAAGCCTAGCAGACTGATGATGCCCAGCCCCCAGATCGTCGAGACCATCACGCCGCCCAGCGGGATGAGGACGCCATAGGCCTTGCGGAAATGGAAGATCAGGAGCGCCAGCATGATCAACACCGTGAAGATGAAGATCTGCAGGATCTGGTCCATATAGGTATAGGCCCAGCCGACCAGCACCGGTTGGCCGGTGGCATAGATGGTCATCCCGTCGCGGGCTTCCTTTTCCCGCAGTAGTTGCAGTTGCGCGAAGGTGTTTTCGTAGTCCAGCTGGCTTTCGATCAGCTGCGCCTTGATCAATGCCATCTTGAAGTCGGGTGATACCAGCGGCCCATAGATCCGCGGATTGGCGGCCACATCAGCGCGCATATTGGCCAATTGCTCTTCGCTGTATCCATCCTGCTGGGCGTCGAAATAGGGCTCGGAATTGATCGAACCAACCTCGGTTAACCAGATCTTGCGCGAGTTGCGATGGGTCACGCTGGTGACCAGGTTATGGTTGACGCCGGGCAGGTTGTCGACCGCGTGGGTGATGCGGTCGATGGTGGCCAGGTTGTCGTTGCTGAAGATGTCGCCCTCCTCAAAGGCAACACCCACCACCAGCACGTTGGCGCCACCAAAGCTGTCCTTGATGCTGTTGTGCAGCTCGATGTAGGGATGCTGCTGGGGCAGCAGGTCGGCAAAATCGGTATAGATCTTCAGCCCCGGTATGCGCAGGGCAAACAGCAGGGTGAGTAGTGCAATGGCGACCAGTACCTTGCGCGGATTGTGGAAAATCCACACTTCGAGGCCGTGCATGGCATGGGTAAAACGGTGCATTCCAGGCATGTCGGTATCCTCAATCAGTGCTGGCCGCCAGGGCCTTTGGGAGTGGGATGTTCAGCAGTAGCCCACGGCCGCCGGCGGCCAGCAGATGCTGGTTGGGCAGCAAGCGTCCGGCGCGCAGGTACAGTGGCTGGTCTGGGGTGGGCAGGGACGCCCAGCGTTGTCCGTGCAGTTGCAGTACGGTGGCGTTCTCGCCCACCGCATAGAGATCTTGTGGTCCATCGATAAAACCGAAAACCGGCGCTTCCGTACCGGTGGGCTGGCGTTGCCAGGTTTCCCCGGCATCGCGGGTGTGCCAGATGAAACCGTTCAGTCCACCCACCCACCCCTGGTCCAGGGATCTGTAGTGGCTGGCGTGGGGATAGAACTCATCCGGCAGGCTGCCGGAGGGCTCCCAGCTGCGACCCCCGTCCTGGGTAATGAACCGTAAGCCGTACTCGCCGCTGACAATCGCCTGCTTGGCACTGACGAATTGCAGCGTGGTGAAAATGGCGTCTTCGTCGAAGCTGATCTCGCCCCAGCTCTGACCTTGATCGGCGCTATTCTGCAATGTGCTGAATGCACCGGCGGCCCACCAGCTGCCATCTGGCGCGCAGGTAGCTGCCATCATCTGCTCACTGCTGGGTAATGCGTGAGCGATCCAGTTCTGCGCTTGGGCATCGGCGTGCCAAATCTGGTTATCGAAGCTCAAGGCAATAAAACTGCCATCCGGGCAGACATCCAGATCGATCAGACTCATGTCGGTGGACAACTGCTGGCGCTGCCATTGTTGGCCATTGTCCAGGCTGCTGACCACGACGCCCTGATTGCCTACCAACAGGGTGACCTCAGCGTTGCTGGCCATGGCCTGGTAGAAATCAGTGCGCTGGTTAGGTTGCTCTGCCTGCCGAGCGACTGCGTCCAGATCAAGCGCGGCCTCGCAGCCGATCAATAGAGCGCCAAGGCTGGCCAGAGCGAGAGGGGGGGAAAAACGATTGAACGGCGGGCGCGCAGCGCGCCATAGGGCATCAAGCATGTTACGTCACCACTGTTTTGTTTTTGTATAAGCAAAGCGACTAAACAGCTTGTAGCAACGGCCATGCCAGCACAGCTCTTGGTGGCGTATTCGTGATGCAGGTGGTTGTTATATATGAATTTTTATGATTGGTGAGGCTTCTTCGTGTTGCTGGGAGTGAGCATCGTCTGCGGGTGTTTTTACCAATTGATCAAAGCTGCAGGTGTGCTTTCTCTTTTGATCAAATGCACAGAAGCGGCGCTAGTCGTTTAGAAACCAGCGAGGAATGGATAGCCGGTCAGGGAGTTCAAGCGGGCTGTAAATTCGCTATGAAAAATGCACTAGTGCGCTAGGGCAAGGGCGAAGCGTCGATTTTCTTTAATCGATAGGCCAGCGCCGGGCGACTCAGGCCGAGCAGCCTGGCGGCCTGGGAGACATTCTGTTGAGCCATGTCCATGGCTTTATGCATCAGTTGCTGCTCCAGCACTTCAAGGCTGATGCCCTCGGCGATGATGCGACTGGCCCAGTCACCATCCACCGCAGACGTCGATTGCACATCGACCAGCTGCCCGGTCGCGCTCAGTCGTTCTTCGTGTTTGCACTCGGGGTTGTCGGGAAATACCGCAAACAGTGAATCCTGGCTGATTGATTCATTATTGTCGGTCAGTATCACGCCGCGTTCGAGGACGTTTTCCAGCTCGCGAATATTCCCCGGCCAGCGGTAATGCAGACACAGCTCGAGTGCCTTGTCGGAAATTCCCAATGTACGTTTGTTATATTCACCATGGAATTTGTTCAGGAAATGCTCGGCCAGCAGCGGTAGATCCTCAAGGCGCTCGCGCAGGGGTGGAATCTTTACCGGGAACACATTCAAGCGGTAGTAAAGGTCAGCACGGAAACGGCCGTTTTCTACGGCCTCGGCCAGGGATTCGTTGGTTGCGGCAATCACGCGCACATCAACCGATCGGGTACGCGCATCACCCACCCGTTCCAGCTCGCCTTCCTGCAGCACACGTAGCAGCGTAGCCTGGGCGCGGGGTGACAGCTCGATCACCTCGTCAAGGAAAATGGTGCCGCCATTGGCTCTTTCGAAGCGGCCGTGGCGTGACTGACTGGCGCCGGTATAGGCGCCTTTTTCGACACCGAACAGTTCGGCCTCAATCAGATCAGGCGGTATTGCCGCGCAATTGACCGCTACGAAGGGTTGTTCGGCTCGCTCGCTGCGCAGGTGCACGCTGCGGGCGATGACCTCCTTGCCAACACCGGTTTCGCCCAGCAATAGCACCGAGACCTTACCCTTGGCGGCCTTGTCGATCATCTGGCACACGGATTTATAGGCGTGTGACTGGCCTATCCCGTAGTACTGCCCCTGCTGTTTTTCCAGGCTGGTACGCAATGAGCTCAATTGACTCTGCAGATCGTAAAGTTCCTCTATGATCGGGTCGCTGCGAAAGTACTGTTGGAATGCCTCAGCATCTTCCCACTCCTCTGCGGGCTTACCGACAATCAGGCACTTCTCGTCCCCGCGGCCCCGGCACTGAGTTTCGCGGAAAATGATTTCCTGGCCCATGAACGAGGAAGTATAGGCACACGCATAGCCGAGCAGGGACCAGCATGCAGGTTCATTCATCATGCCCAATTCGGTCTGGCAGATTTCCACTTCGAAGGAGTCGATCCATTCCAGCTCACCGTAGAAATGGCCGGATTCCATGTCCAGATCGATCTGAATTGGTCGTACCTTGACCATGCCCTTGAGTGAATGCAGCTGCGGGCCGGCGAGAAAAATATCCAGCTCACTGCAGTGCGGACGCAGGTGTCTGGCCAGCTCGGCGTCCTTGACCCCGGACTGGTAGCCCATGCGCATGAAGAATCCCTTGGCGCGCTCGATTCCCAGGCTGTTGACCAGTTCGCGGCGGAAGTTGGCCATGGCTGAGACCTGCATCAACAGCATGCGCTGCTCCCCGAACCAGATCTTTCCCTCGGCGCTTTGGAAGCGGATCTGCTCGCTCAGGTCTACATAATCCGCGTACTGGACATGGGGCTTGTAGCTGATCGCCATGGCGTCTGCCTATTTTTATTAGCGGGGTGTTGCCGGCTCTAAATATCTCATGGGTGAGCCATGCGTCGGCAGTTTTATTTTTTTATCTTTTACTCGCATTCACCCAAAAATCAACCAAATGATGAAAAGTGCTGCGCCGCACTCGTGGGCTGAGCATTTGCGTGCATGCCATCGTGCATTTGATCAAATGATAAAAAAAAGCGGATTTTCAGCGGATTTGTTTTTTGTTGAAGACGCGTTGATTTACCTGGATAAAAAGAAAAATCTTTTGTTAACAATGACATGGATGGATATTTCGACAGGGTCCTGGTTCTTGGCACAAGCGTTGCTCTATTGCTTCCACACAACAACAAGCACAGGTGACAGCGCTATGAGTCAACCCGCACAAACCTTTGATCAGATGCCGCGATATGTTCGCGTGCGCAGTGAGCCCGGTGCCCGCCTGGTCGAGTTCGACTTTGCCATCGGCTATCCCGATCTGTTTGTTGAGTTGGTCCTTCCCAGTGCGGCGTTCGAGCATTTTTGCCAGCACAACCATGTGCAGCATATGAGCGAAGAGATGGCTCGGATAGTGGATGAGGAGATGGTCAAGTGGCGTTTTGGTGAGCACGGAAGCCGCTGATCCAACTGGTTCGCACACCCTTACAACAACAATACGGTAGCGTTGATATGAGCATTGAAATCAAGACCAATTCGGTCGAGCCGATTCGCAATACCTACAGCAACATCAAGCGGCGCTTCGGCGACAAGCCGGCAAGCCGTTATCAGGAAGCCAGTTTCGACATCGAAGCGGTGACCAATTTCCATTACAAACCGCTGTGGGATCCTGAGCACATGCTCAATGATCCGACCCGCACCTGTATCCGCATGGCGGACTGGCACAGCGTAACCGATCCCCGTCAGTTCTATTACGGCGCCTATGTTCAGAACCGCGCCAAGATGCAGGAAGCCACCGAGCACAGCTACAGTTTCTGCGAAAAGCGTGGCCTGATCACTCGGCTGCCGGTAGCCCTGCAAGAAACCCTTTTGCGTTTTCTGGTGCC
Source organism: Halopseudomonas sp. (assembly GCF_041579695.1). Taxonomy (GTDB): domain Bacteria; phylum Pseudomonadota; class Gammaproteobacteria; order Pseudomonadales; family Pseudomonadaceae; genus Halopseudomonas. The sequence goes on along the minus strand of NZ_JBFGFI010000042.1, from coordinate 14,193 downwards.
GCTGCGGCATGTCGAGCTGGGCGCGAACATGAACAACAGTGGTATTGCTGGCGATTGCATCGCCGGCACTGTGACCCAGATGCATATTTATCAGGCCATGGATCGGCTGGGGGCAGGGCAGTATCTGTCGCGCATTGCGCTGATCATCGATGGCGGTACCGGCGAAGCGCTGGACCGCTCGAAAACCTACTGGATGGATGATGCGCTGTGGCAGCCCATGCGCCGGTTGGTCGAAGACACGCTGGTGATCAAGGACTGGTTCGAATTGAGCCTGACGCAGAACTTGATCATTGATGGCCTGCTCTACCCCTTGATGTATCAGGAGTTCGATCAATGGCTGGACCAGCAGGGTGCGGCCGATGTGTCGATGCTCACCGAGTTCATGCGTGATTGGTCCAAGGAGACCGTGCGCTGGGTCGATGCCATGGTCAAGACCGTGATGGCCGAGAGCGAAACCAATGCGGTCCAGCTGCAGGCGTGGGTGACCCAGTGGGAGCCACGTGCTTATGAAGCGTTGGCTCCACTGGCCGACGCCAGCGTGGGCCGTGAGGCACTGGATACCGTGCGCGCCCAATTCGCCACGCGGCTGAAAAAGCTTGGCCTTAACAGCCAGGGAGTACAGGCATGAGCCAGCTCGCTTTTATCGTCTTTCAGGATAACGACAACGCCCGTTACATCGTGGAAGCCATTGCGCAGGACAACCCCCACGCCGAAGTGCAGCACCAACCCGCGATGATCCGTATCCAGGCCGAAAAGCGCCTGGTAATCAACCGAGCCACGGTTGAAGAGAAGATCGGCCGGGAATGGGACGTTCAGGAGATGCTTCTGGATGTGATCAGCATCGGCGGCAACGTGGATGAGGATGAAGATCATTTCATTCTCGAGTGGAAAAATTAGGAGATCGGATCATGGCGACCAACAAGAAGAAACTCAGTCTCAAAGACAAGTACCAGTACCTGACCCGCGACATGGCCTGGGAGCCCAGCTACCAGTCGAAAAAGGACATTTTCCCGCAGGAAGATTTCGAAGGCATCAAGATTACTGATTGGGACAAGTGGGAGGATCCCTTCCGGCTGACCATGGATGCCTACTGGAAATACCAGGCCGAAAAGGAGAAGAAGCTGTATGCGATCTTCGATGCCTTTGCCCAGAACAACGGTCACCAGAATATTTCTGACGCGCGCTACGTCAATGCGTTGAAGTTGTTTCTGACCGGCGTCTCACCGCTCGAGTACGGTGCCTTTCAAGGCTATGCGAAGGTTGGCCGGCAGTTCAGCGGCGCCGGAGCGCGGACCGCTTGCCAGATGCAGGCGATTGACGAGTTGCGTCACGTGCAGACGCAGATTCATGCCATGAGCCATTACAACAAGCACTTCAATGGCCTGCATGATTTTGCCCACATGCATGACCGCGTCTGGTTTCTTTCGGTGCCCAAGTCGTTCTTTGATGATGCGCGCAGTGCCGGCCCGTTCGAATTTCTGACGGCAATCTCGTTTTCTTTCGAGTATGTCCTGACCAACCTGCTGTTTGTGCCCTTCATGTCTGGCGCCGCCTATAACGGCGACATGGCCACGGTGACCTTCGGCTTCTCCGCGCAATCCGATGAAGCCCGGCACATGACACTGGGTCTAGAGGTGATCAAGTTCATGCTCGAACAGCATGAAGACAACGTGCCGATCATCCAGCACTGGATCGACAAGTGGTTCTGGCGCGGTTATCGGCTGTTGAGCCTGGTCAGCATGATGATGGACTACATGCTGCCGAACAAGGTGATGTCCTGGAAGGACGCCTGGGAGGTGTATTACGAGCAGAACGGTAGCGCGTTGTTCAAGGATCTGGAGCGCTACGGTATTCGCCCGCCCAAATATCAGGATGAGGCGAACAAGGGCAAGGATCACATCAGCCACCAGCTGTGGTCAACCTTCTACCAGTACAGCCAGGCTACCAACTTCCATACCTGGATCCCTAGTGAAGAGGAAATGAACTGGCTCTCGGAGCAATACCCGGACACCTTCGATCAATACTACCGTCCGCGCTTCGAGCATTGGCAGGCGTTGCAGGAAAAGGGTGAGCGTTTCTACAACACCACTCTGCCGCAACTGTGCCAAGTGTGCCAGGTACCAGCTCTGTTCACCGAGCCGGATGATCCGACCAAGCTAAGTCACCGCAGTCTGGAGCATGAGGGCGAGCGCTACCACTTCTGCTCGGATGGGTGTTGCGACATCTTCCAATACGAACCGGAGAAATACATTCAGGCCTGGTTGCCAGTGCACCAGATCTACCAGGGCAACTGCGAAGGCGCGGATGTCGAAACGGTGGTGACCAAGTACTACCACATTGGTGCCGGCCAGGACAATTTCGAGTACCTGGGTTCACCCGATCACAAACGCTGGCAGGCCATCAAGGGTCAGAAGCCCCTCGAACCACAGGCTGCCAAGCCCAAGAACGCGGCCTGAGCTACGCGAACTTTGCCATCCGGCGGGGGTATGCACCTTCGTCGGATCAATTAGAACAAGAAGAGGAACGCATCATGAGCGTCAAAGCCATATCCGAGTACATCACCCAGCCGAAGGACACGGTGGCCAACTTCAACGGTATGCAGGTGGTCTATGTGCACTGGGAAAAACACTTGATGTACTGCTCACCCTTCGCTTTTCTGGTGGCGCCTGACATGACGCTGGGGGATTTTTTCAGCGGTGTTTTGCGTCCCGCCATCGTCGCGCATCCGGACAGCGCCCAAGTGGACTTTGCCCAGGCGCAATGGCAGCTGAACGACCAGCCATTCAACCCCGATGTCGCTGCCGGTCTGTTGGCTCAGGGCATTGATCACAAGAGCATGCTCACGCTGACCACTCCGGGTCTGAACGGCATCAACGGTTGCGCCAGCTGAGGTCGAATCTATGAGTTACTCACTGACTATCGAACCGATCGGCGAGCAGATTGACGTCGAAGAAGGCCAGACCATCTTGCAGGCGGCGCTGCGCCAGGGCGTGTGGTTGCCCTTTGCCTGCGGCCACGGCACCTGTGCTACCTGCAAGATTCAGGTGGTCGAGGGCGATGTGGACATTGGTGAAGCCTCACCCTTTGCGCTGATGGATAGCGAGCGTGACGAGGGTAAGGTGTTGGCCTGCTGCGCTACGCTGCAGAGCGATGCAGTGATTGAAGCCGATATTGATGTGGACGACGATTTTGAAGGCTACCCGGTTGAGGATTACGTCGCCACGGTAACCCGCATTGTCACGTTGTCGCCCACCATCAAGGGGGTGCACCTGAAGCTCGTCCGGCCGATGACCTTTCAGGCCGGGCAGTACATCAACCTGGTACTGCCGGGAATCGAGGGCAGTCGCGCATTCTCGCTGGCCAACCCGCCCAGCCGCGCTGACGAGGTTGAGTTGCATATTCGTTTGGTCGAAGGCGGCGCTGCGACCACACATGTTCACCAGCAGCTTGAGGTGGGTGACCAGCTCGGCCTCTCTGGGCCCTACGGTCAATATTTTGTGCGCCGTTCGCAGCCTGGCGATCTGATCTTTATCGCCGGCGGCTCGGGTCTGTCGAGCCCGCAAGCGATGATTCTCGACCTGCTTGAGCACGGCGATACCCGTCAGATGACCCTGTTCCAGGGCGCGCGTAATCGCGATGAACTGTACAACCGTGAACTATTCGAGCAGCTGGCCGCCAAGCACAGCAACTTCACTTATGTACCGGCGCTGAGCCAGGCAGACGATGACGCTGATTGGGCCGGTTTTCGCGGCTATGTGCATGAAGCGGCGAAGGAACATTTTGCCGGCCGCTTTGCTGGCAACAAGGCTTACCTCTGTGGCCCGCCGCCGATGATTGACTCAGCTATCAGTGCTTTGATGCAGGGTCGCTTGTTCGAACGCGATATTTTTATGGAGCGCTTCTTCACGGCAGCCGACGGCGCTGAGGAGACCACCCGGTCGGCACTGTTCAAGAAAATCTGATCGCAGGGTCCCCGGATCGAGAAATATCTGCCGAGAAACATCAGTCGAGAAAAATAATATGACGGTGAATTACGAGATTACCGAGCAGGCCAGCGGCACTTGCTTCAACTGTAATCCTGAGCAAAGTGTGCTCAAGGCTATGGAGCAGCATAGCTTGCGCTGCGTTCCAGTAGGTTGTCGCGGAGGTGGCTGCGGTCTGTGCAAGGTTCGGGTGCTTAAAGGTGAGTATCAGTGTGGGCCGATGAGCCGCAAGCATGTTCCCGAATCAGCTTTGGCCTGCGGTGAGGTGTTGGCCTGCCGCCTCTACCCACTCAGCGATCTGACGATTGAATGCCGTACGCCCAAGGCGGCGGTCGTGACACAACAACAAATCCAATGAGGTACTGGTCATGAAAAAAGGTGTAATGCGCCCCGGTCACGTGCAGCTGCGCGTACTCGATATGGATGCTGCGGTTAAACACTATACGGAGCTGATGGGTCTGATCGAAATGGATCGTGACCAGCAGGGCCGGGTTTATTTGAAAGCCTGGACTGAAGTCGACAAATACTCGGTTGTGTTGCGTCCCGCAGACGAGCCCGGTATGGATTTTATGGGCTTCAAATGTGTCAGCGAAGAGGCGTTGGATGCGCTGCGCGCCGGGCTGGTCGCCTTTGGCTGCGAAGTACAGGACATCCCCGCCGGAGAACTGCAGGACTGCGGCCGCCGGGTACGCTTTGTAGCTCCCACCGGGCACAGCTTCGAGCTGTTTGCAACCAAGCAGCAGACCGGTAAATGGGGCGTAAACAATCGTAATCCTGAAGCATGGCCACGCGATCTGAGCGGTATGAAAGCCACCCGCTTTGATCATTGCCTACTGTATGGCCCGAATCTGTTGCAAACCTATGAGCTGTTCCGTGATGTGTTGGGTTTTGATCTCGCCGAGCAGGTGTTGACCCCGGACGGGACGCGCATAGCACAGTTTCTTTCCGTGAGTACCAAGGCTCATGACGTGGCCTTTATCGAACATCCAGAACCGAACAAGTTTCATCACGCCTCGTTCTACCTGGATACCTGGAACGACGTGTTGCGTGCGGCAGATCTGATCTCGATGACCGATACCTCAATCGATATCGGACCAACTCGCCACGGCCTGACTCATGGCCAGACCATCTACTTTTTTGACCCGTCCGGTAACCGCAACGAAGTGTTCGCCGGTGGCGACTACCACTATCCGGATCATGAGCCTGTGACTTGGGATGCCGGCGAACTAGGCAAAGCTATTTTCTATCACGACCGGGTTCTTAACGAACGTTTCCTGACCGTACTTACCTGATCTTTTTGTTTGTAACCAGGATTGCGCAGCTATGAAAGATATAAAACATTTTATCAACGGCGAGTACGTCGGTTCGGCCAGCGGTAAGACCTTCGATAACGTTAATCCAGCCAATGGCCACGTACTGAGTCGCGTGCATGAAGCGGGCCGCGATGAGGTTAACGCGGCTGTGGCAGCCGCTCGCGCAGCCTTCAAGGGGCCTTGGGGCCAAATGACGGTAGACCAGCGCACCGCGATACTGCACAAGGTCGCAGACGGCATCAATGCACGCTTTGACGAGTTTCTCGACGCTGAATGCCAGGACACCGGTAAGCCGAAGTCACTGGCCAGCCATATTGACATTCCGCGTGGCGCAGCCAATTTCAAGGTCTTCGCTGACTTGATCAAGAACGTGCCCACCGAGTCCTTCGAGATGCCCACTCCGGATGGAACAGGCGCATTGAACTACGGCATTCGGCGGCCCAAGGGTGTCATCGGGGTAATCAGTCCGTGGAATTTGCCGCTGCTGCTGATGACCTGGAAAGTCGGCCCGGCCCTTGCGTGCGGTAACACTGTGGTGGTCAAGCCCTCGGAAGAAACCCCCACTACCACGGCGCTGCTGGGCGAAGTGATGAAAGCGGCTGGTGTCCCTGACGGGGTCTATAACGTGGTGCACGGTTTCGGTGGCAACTCTGCTGGCGCCTTCCTCACCGAACACCCGGATGTGGATGCATTCACCTTTACCGGTGAGACCGGAACCGGTGAGACCATCATGAAGGCGGCTGCCAAAGGCGTGCGTCAAGTATCCCTGGAACTGGGTGGCAAGAACGCCGGCATCGTCTTTGCCGATTGCGATATGGACAAGGCCATCGAAGGCACCCTGCGCTCGGCCTTCGCCAACTGCGGTCAGGTGTGTCTGGGCACCGAGCGGGTGTATGTCGAGCGGTCGATCTTCGACGAATTCGTTTCCCGCTTAAAAGCCGGTGCGGAAAGTCTGGTGATCGGTCCACCGGACGATGAAACCAGTAATTTCGGCCCGCTGATCAGTCTCAAGCACCGCGAAAAGGTGCTGTCCTACTACCAGAAGGCCCGTGACGAGGGTGCCACGGTGATTACCGGTGGCGGCGTACCGGATATGCCCGCTGAGCTGGCGCACGGTGCCTGGGTGCAGCCGACTATCTGGACCGGCCTGAAGGATGATTCGCCGGTGGTGACCGAAGAGATCTTCGGGCCCTGCTGCCATATCCGCCCGTTCGACAGCGAAGCTGAAGCCATCGAACTGGCCAACAGCTTGCCCTTTGGCCTGGCATCGGCAATCTGGAGCGAAAATGTGACCCGCGCGCACCGCGTAGCAGCACAGGTCGAGGCCGGCATTGTCTGGGTCAACAGCTGGTTCCTGCGGGACCTGCGTACCTCCTTCGGTGGCAGCAAGCAATCGGGCATCGGCCGCGAGGGGGGTGTGCACTCGCTGGAGTTTTACACCGAACTGAAAAATATCTGCATCAAGCTATGAGGCGGCCATGAACGCACCACTGAATACCCAACCGACTAGCCCTGAACTGGGCCGAGAAATTCTCGCCGCTGGTTATCGCACCAATGTCCACGACAACGGCAAGGGTTTCCCGGTCATGTTGATTCACGGTTCTGGCCCCGGCGTCACGGCCTGGGCCAATTGGCGGCTGATCATGCCGGAGCTGGCACAACAGCACCGTGTCGTGGCCCCGGACATGCTCGGGTTCGGCTATAGCGAGCGCCCGGAGACGCCCAATTACTGCCGTGATAGCTGGGTTGAGCATGCCATCGGTGTGCTTGATGCATTGGGCATCGAGCAAGCCGACCTGGTCGGCAACTCCTTTGGTGGCGGCATCGCTCTAGCGCTGGCGATCAAATACCCCCAGCGCGTGCGGCGACTGGTGCTGATGGGCAGCGCCGGCGTCAGCTTCCCCATTACCAAGGGTCTGGATGAGGTCTGGGGTTATGAGCCGTCCTTCGCCAGCATGCGCCGGCTGATGGATGTATTTGCCTACGATCGCAATTTGGTGACCGACGAACTGGCCGAGCTGCGCTATCAGGCCAGTATTCGTCCTGGCTTTCAGGAATCTTTCGCGCAGATGTTCCCGGCCCCACGCCAGCGCTGGGTGGATGGTCTGGCCAGTGATCCGGCGGCGATCCGTGCTGTGGACCACGAGACGTTGGTCATCCACGGCCGTGAAGATCTGGTGATTCCGCTGCAAACCTCGCTCGATCTCGTCAATTTGATCAAGCGTGCACAGCTGCATGTGTTCGGCCAGTGTGGACACTGGACCCAGATTGAACATGCCGGTCGTTTCGCTCGACTGGTCAATGACTTCCTCAATGAAGCGGACGCCGCTGCAGGAGCGCACTAACTATGGAACAGCAACAGATCGAACAACTCGGCGATGAGCTGTATCAGGCCATGCTCAAGCGCGAGATGGTTAGCCCGCTGACCAGTCGGGGCTTTGATATAAGTATCGATGACGCCTACCACATTTCCCTGCGCATGCTGCAGCGGCGTCTTGACGCCGGTGAGCGGGTCATCGGCAAGAAGATCGGCGTCACCAGCAAGGCAGTGCAGAACATGCTGAATGTACATCAGCCGGATTTCGGCTTTCTGACCGACGCCATGGTCTACAACAGCGGTGAAGCAGTGCCAATCAGTCAGCGGCTGATCCAGCCCCGCGCTGAGGGTGAAATCGCTTTCATCCTGAAAAAAGATCTGACCGGTCCAGGCGTTACCAACGCTGACGTGCTGGCCGCGACCGAGTGTGTGATGCCGTGTTTCGAGATCGTCGATTCGCGCATTCAGGACTGGAAGATCGCGATCGAGGATACCGTTTCCGACAATGCCTCCTGCGGTCTCTTTGTGCTGGGTGATCAGGCGGTATCCCCTCGCAAGATCGACCTCGTAACCTGCGGCATGGTGGTAGAGAAGAACGGCCAGGTGCTCAGCACCGGCGCAGGCGCGGCAGCACTCGGTTCGCCTGTCAATTGCGTGGCCTGGCTGGCGAATACCCTGGGTAGGTTTGGTATTTCACTTAAAGCCGGCGAGGTCATTCTCTCTGGTTCGCTGGTACCGCTGGAGCCGGTCAAGGCCGGTGACTTTATGCGCGTGGATATCGGTGGTATGGGCAGCGCCAGCGTGAGATTCGTTTGACCTGCATTGTGGGTCGTTAGCACAGACAGCATTTCCCCAAGAGGGTAATACATCATGAGCAAGAAACTGAAAGCCGCGATCATCGGTTCGGGCAATATCGGCACCGACCTGATGATCAAGATTTTGCGCAACAGCAAGCATATCGCCATGGGCGCTATGGTCGGTATCGATCCGAAGTCTGACGGCCTGGCCCGCGCTGCACGCATGGGCGTGGCCACGACGGCTGAAGGCGTGGACGGTTTGGTCAAGATGCCGGAGTTTAGCGATATCGACTTTATCTTTGATGCCACCTCAGCCGGTGCGCACATGCACAACGAGGTTTTTCTGCGCGGCCACAAGCCGGGCCTGCGGATCATCGACCTGACCCCGGCGGCCATCGGGCCTTATTGTGTGCCGGTGGTAAACCTAGAACAGAACATCAACGAAACCAACGTCAACATGGTTACCTGCGGCGGCCAGGCGACGATTCCGATGGTCGCCGCTGTGTCTCGCGTAGCCAAGGTGCACTATGGCGAAATTGTCGCCTCGATCAGTAGCAAGTCCGCTGGCCCGGGTACCCGCGCCAATATCGACGAGTTCACCGAAACCACTTCCAAGGCCATTGAAGTGGTTGGTGGTGCCAAGCGCGGCAAGGCGATCATTATCATGAACCCGGCCGAGCCGCCGCTGATCATGCGTGACACTGTGTATGTGTTGAGCGAGCGGGCTGACCAGGCCGCAGTTGAGGCCTCGGTAGAGGAAATGGTTCAGGCGGTGAACAGCTACGTGCCGGGCTATCGCTTGAAGCAAAAAGTCCAGTTCGATGTGATCCCCGAAGACCGGCCGCTTAACATCCCCGGCTTGGGTCATCTGAGTGGGCTGAAGACCTCGATCTTCCTCGAAGTCGAAGGCGCCGCCCATTACCTGCCGGCCTACGCCGGTAATCTCGACATCATGACCTCCGCAGCGCTGGCTACCGCCGAGCGTATGGCGCAGTCGATGAACCAGGCCAAGGCTTAAGGAGCTCCGTCATGACCTTCAATCCCGGTAAGAAACTCTATATTTCCGACGTAACGCTGCGTGACGGCAGCCATGCCATCCGCCACCAGTATTCGATCAAGAACGTGCAGGACATCGCCCGTGCGCTGGACAAGGCCAAGGTCGACTCCATCGAAGTCGCCCACGGCGATGGCCTGCAGGGCTCCAGCTTCAACTACGGCTTTGGCGCACATACCGATTTGGAATGGATCGAAGCAGTGGCCGAAGTGATCAGCCACGCCAAGATCGCCACGCTGCTGCTGCCTGGTATCGGTACCACCCATGATTTGGATAACGCCTTTAGCGCCGGCGCTCGTATCGTGCGGGTGGCCACTCATTGCACCGAGGCCGATGTCTCCAAACAGCATATCGAGCACGCCCGAAAACTCGGCATGGACACTGTCGGCTTTCTGATGATGAGCCATATGCAAACCCCGCAGGGCCTGGCGCAACAGGCGAAGATGATGGAAGACTACGGCGCTACCTGCTTGTACGTAGTCGACTCCGGCGGCGCGATGAGCATGCAGGATATACGCGAGCGCTTCCGCGCACTTAAAGATGTGCTCAAGCCCGAGACCCACACCGGCATGCACGCCCACCATAACCTTAGCCTGGGTGTGGCCAACTCCATTGTTGCGGTAGAAGAGGGCTGTGACCGGATCGACGCCAGCCTTGCCGGCATGGGCGCTGGTGCCGGCAATGCACCGCTGGAAGTCTTTATCGCCGCCGCCGAACGTCTGGGTTGGGAGCACGGTACCGACCTGTACACGCTGATGGACGCTGCCGACGATATCGTCCGCCCATTGCAGGATCGTCCGGTGCGGGTTGACCGCGAAACCTTGGCGCTAGGTTATGCCGGGGTCTATTCGAGCTTTTTGCGCCATTCCGAAGTGGCCGCAGCAAAATATGGCCTCAAGGCCGTAGACATTCTCGTCGAGCTGGGCAGGCGGCGCATGGTCGGTGGCCAGGAAGACATGATCGTAGACGTGGCGCTGGACTTACTGGCTGCCCGCAAGGAGCATTCAGCATGAAAGATCAACAACGTACCCTGACACGTGAACAGGTATTGGCGCTGGCCGAGCATGTGGAAAACGCCGAGCTCAATCGCCAGGATATTACCAAGATCACCAATGACTACCCGGACATGACCTTTGCCGACGCCTACGATATTCAGTGGGAAATCCGTCGCCGCAAGGAAGCCCGCGGCAACAAGGTGGTCGGTCTGAAAATGGGCCTGACCTCCTGGGCAAAGATGGCGCAGATGGGCGTTGAAACGCCAATATACGGCTTTTTGGCTGATTATTTCAGCGTGCCGGATGGCGGCGTGGTGAATACTGCGGAGTTGATTCATCCGAAGATCGAGGCGGAAATTTCCTTCGTCACCAAAGCCCTACTGAAAGGGCCGGGTTGCCATATCGGTGATGTGCTCGCGGCGACCGATTATGTAGTACCCACGGTCGAGGTGATCGATTCGCGCTACGAGAACTTCAAGTTCGATCTGATCAGCGTGGTGGCCGACAACGCGTCTTCAACACGCTTTATCACCGGCGGTCAGGTGGCCAGTGTTGAGGACGTCGACCTGAAGAACTTTGGCGTAGTAGTCGAGAAGAATGGTGAGGTAGTGGATGTCGGTGCCGGTGCCGCAGTACTTGGCCACCCAGCCTCCAGCGTGGCCATGCTGGCCAATCTGTTGGCCGAGCGTGGCGAGCATATCCCAGCCGGCACCTTCATCATGACCGGAGGCATCACCGCTGCGATCTCGGTACAAGCCGGGGACAATATCACCGTACGTTATCAGGGGCTGGGCAGTGTTTCCGCCCGCTTTGTCTGAGGAGACTGATTATGCCAATTGCACAGCTGCATATTCTTGAAGGGCGTACCGACGAGCAGAAGGAAGTGCTGATCCGCGAAGTCAGCGATGCGATTGCTCGTGCGCTGGATGCGCCGCTGCCGAGTATCCGGGTCATCATCAGTGAAATGCCCAAAGCGCACTTCGGTATCGGTGGTGAACCGGCCAGCAAGGTCAGGCGCTGATGATCAGGGTGGGCTTGCAGCAACCGGTAACGCACAAGCGCTTGCCGGTGTTGTATCTATCCTGCCGCGATAGTCTAGCTGATGCCCCACGCTCGCTGTCACTCATTGGCCGACTGGTGGACTCCAAGAATCGGATTGACGCGGTGGTGTTTATCACCGCCAGCGCCGATTCAGGCCAGCCGCATTTACTTGGTCCGGCCAGTGCCGGACCTCTCAAGGGCCAGTTGAGCGCAAGGCTGTCCAAACTTGGGTATCCGCTGGTCCGCCATGGAAACACTTCTACGAGCGTAGTGGCTTTGGCGTCGATGTTGTTCGAGCAACCGCCAGTCGATTATATCGAGCTGCGCCTGAGCGTCGCCATGAACATGGAGCAGTGCCGCGAGCTGGGCCAGGCCCTGCAAGGCTGGCGTGAATCTAAGGTGTTACTAGTCTGTCTTGATCACGTACCGCTTGGTGTTGAGCCGCATGGCTACCGCAGCCCGCATGATCCTTACTGGCGCAACCTGATGAATCAATGGGTAGATGAGCAGCGGTGGTATGAGGCTCTATCGGATAGTGCGCTTCAGGCGCACCCCAGCCCCGAGCATCGGCAGCGCAGCCTGGATGATGCGTCTCTTTGCCTGTTGCACACGGCATTCGGTTTGGGCGGTCTGCGATTACCCGAGCGCCTGTTCGGGTTTGATCTGGACGATAACCAGCGCGCGCTGTCAGGCTACGGATGGATGAGCTGAACTAAACGGGGGCAACTGATGAGCATTACCGTGCTGGCGCAGGGCCTGCGCTGGGAATTGGCGTTGAAGGCCGTAGAAGCGGCTACTAGGAAGGCGCTGGAGTTGAATATTCTGATCAATGTGTCAGTGGTTGATCAGGCTGGAATTCCACTGTCCTTTGCGCGTATGAATGGCTCCTTCCTGCATTCAGCCGATATCGCCACTGACAAAGCCTACACCGCTGCCAGCTTTGGCTTTCCTACCAGCGAATGGATACAGATTCTGGACGCTAATCCGGCTATGCGTCTAGGCTTTCCGCAACGTCCACGGCTAGTGGTATTTGGAGGCGGGCTGCCGATCAAGGTTGACGGCCAGTGCGTTGGAGGTATTGGGGTTTCAGGGGGGTCCGAAGATCAGGATGAGCTGTGTGCCAGGGCTGGATTGGAAGAGATTTTGAATCAGGTCTGACCCGTTGGTCGGGGACTTGCATCGATGTCTTTTGATGCGGATTAAGCTGCATTTATAACAACAATAATTCAGCGGGACCATGAGTCTCCATCCGAACTCCATACGGCTGCTTTTTTCCAGTCCTCCAGTACTGTCGACTAGCGATTACGGCGAGGCCGAGCAGTTGCTCAATCATAATCTTGATGAATCACGCCGGGCCGTTCCGCAGCATACCGGTGCTGGCGCGGACATTCGGATTACGCGGGAAGCTCTGCCGGATATCAAGCTGTTCGGTGCATGCTGGGGGGGTGCTATCCTCTAATGCGGGTAGACTGTTGCTTAGAGGGACTCTAAATGCCAGGCTCGAAAGACCATCTAGGTGATCATCCTGTAAGCTTGGGAGCGGACGCCCACGGCTTTTGGATTATTGCCAAAAAGCTATTTCTGATGACCGAGCGTGAGCGGATTCGGGGAATTCGATCAGGATTTGACGTTACCTGGCTATTTGCCGCCAAAACGGCTTTCAATCTAGATGATTCGGCGATTTCCAGCTTTGCAGGTATGTCTGTGAAGACGCTTCGGCGACGACTGAAAAAGGCGATACTGCTCGGTTCACCAGCTTCTGAACGATTTGACCGACTGGCTCAGTTGGCGGTGCTCTCAGAAATTGTTTTTGAGGCTCGGAGCGCAGCCAGGGGCTGGATGATCACCCCTAATGATAGCCTGGGTGGTGAAGCACCTCTTTTTCTTTGTAGAACCGAGCTTGGAGGTCGTCAAGCTTCCCGAGTGCTCCGTGCTATTGAATGGGGTGGTGTTGTCTGACGCGGCCTCGTGACAGGTCCCGTCTCTCAGATTTAACCAAATCCCGGCGCACGTTTGTGGTGTATCCAATGAGCAGAGCGGGCGAGAGAGATTTCCCTTCTTGCTTGAGCGCTACTGGTCGACAGCACCAACGGGTCAGGTACAGATTAACGGGCTTGCTCCCGGTACCTCCACTTGGCTTACATGCTGCCCCGAGATTCCAGAGGGTGGCCAGACCGGAAAACTTCGCAGGATTTCGGTCACAGATAGGAATGGCTAGAAGGTGGCTAAGGATCTTCCCGCTCAGGGAATTGTAAGAGAGAATCAAGGTTGGTCAGGTAAACCAAGCTACAGTGTTACCTGGACTCATGGCCACGTGCCCGCTCTGAGCGGGTAGCTGCACGGCGATGGTTTGCAAAGGCATGTACATATCAACTTATGGAGCGAGTCGTATGACCATAAAACCAGGACCAAAGCCTATAGCTGACTCTACTGGCAAAAAAGACCAGCGTCGTCGTGTTACACCAGAAAATCAGCCCAAGCATCCAGATCTGGACGTACACAAGCACAAGAAAGGCAAGTGATTTAACGCCCCGCAGCATGCTGCGGGGCTTGGAACCATTACAGCCGGCGTAAATCTAGAGACCCTCAGCTAGGTTAGGGGCTAACGGGTAATCATCCCCTCAGAACTTCACAGCATTTGATGCCCCCAAGCTGTTCTGCCTCCTAGTAGCCTTACCTATCCTCTGTAAAAG
>NZ_JBFGFI010000041.1:0-25531 GCF_041579695.1 Halopseudomonas sp. | reverse complement strand
GCTTCGGCCGACGCAGTTGCAACTCACCCCGCACCAGACTGAACAGCTCGCCAGTGGCCTCACCATCGCGCATTTCGGCGAGAAAGATTTCCGGCTTCTGGTAATCCATTTCCACGATAAGCTCCCCGCTACCGGCATCCAGGCGCTCGTCTGCGTGCAGGATAGTCATGTCGGCACAATTCTCCGGTAGCTCCAGTTGCATGGCATACACCAGCTGCAGGGAATTGGTCGGCAGGTGCAGGTAGGCGCGGGGGCGTTCAACCAGATGCAGCTCGCGGCACAACACTGGTCGGGTGCCGCATTGCTTTGGAGACAGCTTGTAGGAGTAGCGTTTGCAGCGTGGCAGCAGCGGGGCGTATGGCGTCGGCAGCCAGGTATCCAGATAGCTGCCCTGCAGCCAGCCATGACTGCATTCGATCAATAGCTCTTCGGCCAGCTCGGTCATGACCGGCAACAGCGGAACGCGGAGCTCGTGGGCGGGTACGTAGCCGGAAATCAGCTTTAGCACGCTGTCTCCCTGGTCCACCCGCTTCTGGCGGATAAGCACGCGAAACTGCCGTTCCTGCCAGGTCAGGCTCAGGTCCACAGAAACACCCAGGTTTGCCGCGATCAGCTCGAAATTATCCGGATCGGCTACTTCAACGGGTTGACGCAGCTCCTGGATCTGGGTGAATCCCAGCGGATTGCCGATGGGCGTATAGCAGAGCACCTCGGAGCTGGCCTTGACCTCAATGGCCTGGGTCCTGAACACCCCCGGATCCTTGCGGGCTATGATGCGTGACATGCGCTTGCCTCTTATCGATGCAATACCCTGAGCGCCGTAGCGACGTTCTCGCGCAGGTGGGTCGGGTTGATGGTGCCGATGATGGCGCTGGCAACCGCGGGATGGCTATAGATGAGTTGCAGGCTGGCGAACATGGGATCCTCGCCCTGCAGACATATATGCCCGCTGGCCAGAGCCTTTTTGATCAGGATGCCCTTGTGGTGTGACAGGGCATGGTCCAGCACTGGCTGTTCCTGCTGTTCCCGCAGATTGTACGTCACCATTGCGCAATCACCTGCATCCAATGCGCGGATACCGCCTTCCACGGTTTTACCCGAGAAGCCAAAGGCGCGAATCAGGCCTTCCTGTTTCAGTTTGCCGAGGGTCGGGTAAACCTCTCCGTCCAGCACGTCCAGGTCATTGCCGTCGGAATGCACCAGCACCAGGTCAAGGTAGTCCGTCTTCAGGCGGCGCAGCGAGCGTTCGATCGACAGGCGGGTATGTGCAGCGCTGAAATCGAAACAGGATTCTCCCTGCTCGAACTCCTCGCCTACCTTGGTGCAGATGATCCACTGCTCGCGCTGGCCATCGAGTAGGCCTCCCAGGCGTTCTTCGCTGGTGCCGTAGGCCGGCGCGGTATCCAGCAGGTTGATGCCCAGATCCCATGCCAGGGCGAGAATGCCCCGTGCCTGGCGATCATCCGGCAGTTCGAAACGGTCGGGGTATTTGACGCCCTGGTTGCGACCGAACTTGACGGTTCCCAGGCCCAGCGGGGAGACCGACAAGCCGGTGCTCCCCAAAGGACGTAGAAAGGGTTGCAGGCTGGTCATCGGAAACAGATGTCCCAGGCCGGGGCCGCCAGTTGTGGGCGCGGCAGATCCGTGTAGTCATCTGTCAGGCTCGGGCGTATGCCCTGCAGCTGCAGCTGGCTCACTGCCTGGTCACTCAGATCCGGAGCAAGCGCGAGCTTGGTGGGCCAGCTGACCAGTACATTCTGAACCGGCTGCAGATAGGCAGTGTCGGGCCGCACCAGGCCGCTTTGCGCAGGTTCTGCCCGATTTACCGGCAGGGTAGTCCATTGGCACTGGGACAGATCGACCCAAGGCAGCAGCACTGCCAGTTCCTGCTGTGCCTTGCTGACCAGCGCATCCGGAGTGAGCTGTACGCCTTGTTCGGCCAGTTCTCCGCCCAGATACCAGCACCATTGGCCGTCGCTGCACGGATGGGTGGTAATTGTCATCCGCGGCTTGGGGCTACTGCCCAGGCAGTGGGCATATAGCGGCGGCAGGTCCGGGCCCTTGGCCAGCACCATCTGCAGCGGCCGGCGCTGCATGGCGGGCTGGCTGACACCCCAGTCCTGGAGCAGCGCTTCGTTGCCTTCTCCGGCGGTCAGTACATAGCGCTGCGCCCTGATCCGCTGACCGTTGATACGCACGGCGTCGATGCTGCCGTCTTCGCGGCGCTCGATCTGCGGGGCGCTGTCGGCCACCAGGCTGTCGCCGGCGAGCTCGCTCAGGCGGCGCACGGTATCAGGCACATCGATAACCAGTTCGGCCAGCCGATATACCTTGCCCTTGAAGGCAGGGTCGGCGAACACCGCGGGAAGGTCCTTGCCCTTGACTGCATCCACCTTGCCGCGCAATGCCTTGCTAGCGAAGAATCCGGCGAGGTTACTGATCAGGCTGCCCGGCGACCAGAGGTAATGATGCTCGGACAATAGGCGTACACCACGCAGGTCCAGCTCGCCCTCGCCCTGCAGGCAGGTGCGCCAGCGATTGGGCATGCCGGCTATGGATTCGGCGGCGGCGGTCAGCTTGCCATGCAGTGCGTATTTGGTGCCGCCATGGATGATGCCCTGGGATTTGCCGCTCTGGCCGCCGCCCAGCGCGCCGCGCTCGATCAGCAAGGTGCTGTAACCAAGGCCCCGCAGGCGCGCGTTGAGCCATAGGCCGGCGATCCCGCCGCCAAGAATACAGATGTCGGTTTCGAGAGTTTTACTCATGGACTCCAGCGCTTGCGCGTCAGTTGTGCGTCGTCATTTGCAGGTAAGGCGCCCTAGTATAGACACTGGCGGTGCCCGAGGTCACATCTGCTACTATTAGTTCCACTCTGGAAAGTAGTCCCGCGCTCCAGGCTCATCAAGGAATTCCAATGACGCGTATCCTCTATAGCCTCGTGTTTACCCTGTGCATGCCACTGGTTCTACTGCGACTGCTGCTGCGCGCTCGCAAGGCGCCAGCCTATGCCCGGCGCTGGCACGAGCGTCTGGGGCTGGGCGGGGATCTGCGCCCCGGCGGTATCTGGGTGCACGCGGTGTCAGTTGGCGAAGCGATCGCTGCCGCACCTATGGTGCGTGAAATGCTGCGCCGCTATCCGGATATTCCGGTCACCATTACCTGCATGACGCCCACCGGTTCGGAGCAGATACGCAAGCTGTTTGCCGACAAGGTCGGCCATGCCTACCTTCCCTACGATCTGCCCTGGTTGCAGGGTCGGTTCATCCATCGCCTGCGACCGCGCATCGGTGTGATCATGGAAACCGAGTTATGGCCGAATATGGTACATGAGGCCAAGGCTGCCGGCGTGCCGCTGGTGCTGGCCAATGCAAGGCTTTCCGAGCGTTCCGCGCGCGGCTACCGGCGCGTGGCCTGGTTGGTGCGTCCGATGTTCGCAGCGCTGAACTGGGTCGCGGTGCAGACTGAGGCCGAGGCCCAGCGGTTTGCTCGTCTGGGGGTGCCCCGCGCGGCAATGACGATTACCGGCAGCATCAAGTTTGACCTGAAACCCGACGAGCAGATGCTCGAGCAGGCGGCTGATCTGCGTGGTCAGTGGGGCGCCCGGCCGGTCTGGATTGCTGCCAGCACACATGCCGGCGAGGACGAGCAGATTCTCGCTGCGCACCGGCGGGTACTGGAGTCGCATGCTGATGCGCTGCTTATTCTGGTGCCGCGGCATCCCGAGCGTTTCGACGATGTTGCCGGCCTGATCGAAGGCGCTGGCCTGAATGGCGTGCGGCGTAGTAGTGGCAAATCACCGATGCGCGCCGACCAGGTACTGCTGGGCGACAGCATGGGTGAGTTGATGATGTTCTATGCCTGCGCCGATGCAGCATTTGTCGGAGGCTCGCTGGTGCCGCACGGGGGGCATAACTATCTGGAACCGGCAGCACTGGGTTTGCCGATCATCTCCGGACCGCATTCCTTCAACTTCACGGAAATAAGCGAACTGCTTGAGGGTGCCGGGGCTCTTCAACGTGTGCATGACCAGGGCGAGCTCGCAGCCAGGGTCTGCTACCTGCTGAGCGAGCCCACGGCGGCGCGTCAGGCGGGAGCCGCGGGGCTGTCGGTGGTGATGGACAACCAGGGTGCGCTGGAGAGGTTGCTGGCGGGGATCGACACGACGATCGCCAGCGGCGGCGAGAGCGCCAGGGCTCAATCCACCCGTTGACCACCAGTCAGCACGTCCGCCTGATCAGAAGGTGCTGCGCATATCCTGGGTGGCGGGATTGGTTCCTTCATCTATCTGCCCGCTGCGTTCTGCCGCCGGGCGCTGCATCGACATGCTCTGGGCTTCTTCCTCATCGAAGGGCGGGATGAAGTCCTCGTCCGGATTGTATTGCGGATCAAGCCACTCCGACAGCTCCATCAGGTCCTGCGGGCTCAATGTGCCGGCAGCCTGTTTCAGGCGCAGGGTATCGATGATGTAGTTATAGCGTGTGGTGTTGTAGTCACGCACTGCACGGAACAGGTTGCGCTCGGCTT
Organism: Halopseudomonas sp.; assembly: GCF_041579695.1. Taxonomy (GTDB): domain Bacteria; phylum Pseudomonadota; class Gammaproteobacteria; order Pseudomonadales; family Pseudomonadaceae; genus Halopseudomonas. The sequence goes on along the minus strand of NZ_JBFGFI010000041.1, from coordinate 21,007 downwards.
CCAGCACGTCGACCACGTTGCGGGTGCCCACTTCGTAGCCGGTCTGGGTCGCGTCGCGCGCAGCCCGGGCGGAAACGATAGCCTGCCGGCGCGCTTCCACTTCCTCGACGCTGGAGGTCACCGTGCGGAACAGATTGCGCGTGGCCTCTACCACTTCACGCAGCCTTGCCTCGCTCAGACGCTCGCTCTGGGTCAGGCGATAGCCCGATTCGCGCACTTGGGACGTTCGTGCACCGCCAGTGAACAGCGGCAGGCTGACTTCGATTCCGACGCTGGCCTGCTCGGTATCGCCGGCCCGGTTGGTTGGGTTAAGTCCGCCGCCCAGATCGGCTCCGCCGCTGTTGTGGTTGTAGCGGGCGAACGCATCAACCGTCGGCAGGTAGGCGGATTTGCTGCTGCGCAGGGTGTCAGCGGCTGTCTCCACAGCCAGCCGGCTTGCCTGCAGGCTGAGGTTCTGCATCGCTGCGGTATCGACCCATTCCTGCAGGCTGGCTGGTAGCGGCGGCATGATGGGCATTTCATGGCGAATACCGGCGAGGCGGTCATAGTCGCTCAGCGTTAGCCGGGTAAGGGCCTGGTAGCTGACCGTCAGGTTGGTCTCGGCAGTCAGGCGGGTTGCGCGGGCGGTGTCGTAGCCGGCCAGGGCCTCAAGGACATCGGTTCGTGCAGAGAGACCTACTTCGAAGCGCTCGCGTGCCTGGTCGAGCTGGCGCTCGAACGCCTCTTCCTCGGCCCGCGCGGTGGCCAGATTGTCGGAGGCGCGCAGGACGTTGAAGTAGGCTTCGGCTACCTGGATGATCAGCGCCTGCTGGGTCGCGGAAAACTCGACCCGTGCCTGTTCGCTCACCGATTTGGCGGCCTGGTAATTGAACCAGCGCTCGGCACGGAACAGTGGCTGGGTCAGGCTCGCCTGGTAATAATCGGTAGTGTAGGTATCGCTGCCCTGTCCCTCGACCTCCAGCCGCTCGCGTGCCACACCGGCGCCGAGTGCAATATTCGGGAGCAGTAGTGAGCGCGCCTGGGGCAGCGCTTCCTGCTGGGCGAGCGAGTCTGCTTCGGCGGCGGCCAGATCGGCGCTGTGAAGCAGGGCTTCCTGGTAGACGGTCATCAGGTCAGCCTGGGCGGCAACCTGGCCAGAGACACCTGCCAACATAATGGCAACGTACAGAGGGCGCAGCATGCAGAGATCCTTCGCATGGGGTAAATAATGAGCCAAGGCTAAGGAGATGTCGGCTGGGGGTCAAGCAATGCTTGGGACCTGGAGCGGAACAAAGTGTTTCACAGGCTTCGGGGTAATGTGGGCGTCTCGGCGCTGACAGCGCAGTTTTGATCGGACGGCCGGGGGTGCCGCAGCCATAGCCCGGATCAGGTCAGCAATGCTAAGCTTTCAGCTCATCTTGACGGGGTGCCTCCGGTTTTGCCGGGGCTGAGATAATACCCGTTGAACCTGATCCGGTTAACACCGGCGTAGGAATCGAGATGCGAGCCTGCTCGCCGACCTTTTCAGGTCCGTGTTGCCTGCCGTTTCGGTTCCCTGCGAACCATTACGCAGTGGAGCACACCAATGAGCACCAGACAGTCCGATATCGCCATCCCCTCCTCGGGCGCCGACGGCGCCGCATCCCAGCCATTTCCGCAATCGCGCAAGATTTATGTCACCGGCTCGCGCCCTGACATCCGGGTGCCGATGCGTGAGATCAACCTGGCCGATACGCCGACCGAACTGGGCGGCGAGAAGAATTTGCCGGTGACAGTCTACGACACCTCTGGCCCCTACACCGATCCGCAGGTCAATATCGATTTGCGCAAGGGCCTGGCTGATGTGCGCAGCGCCTGGATCGAGGAGCGCAGTGATACCGAGATATTGTCGGGGCTCAGCTCCGAATTCGGCAAGCAGCGCCTGGGTGATACAACGCTGGACAGCATGCGTTTCGCGCACGTGCGTCATCCGCGACGGGCCAAAGCAGGCTGCAACGTCTCGCAGATGCATTATGCGCGCAAGGGCATTATCACCCCGGAAATGGAATACATAGCGATACGCGAGAATATGAAGCTGCAGGAGGCCCGTGATGCCGGCCTGCTGACCAATCAGCATCCGGGTCACAGCTTTGGCGCGTCGATTCCGAAGGAAATCACCGCCGAATTCGTCCGCGAGGAAGTCGCGCGCGGGCGGGCAATCATCCCCGCCAACATAAATCACCCGGAACTCGAGCCGATGATCATCGGGCGCAATTTCCTGGTCAAGATCAACGGCAATATCGGCAACTCGGCGCTCGGCTCTTCGATCGAGGAGGAAGTCGAGAAGATGACCTGGGGCATCCGCTGGGGTTCCGATACTGTAATGGACCTGTCCACCGGAAAGAATATTCACGAGACCCGCGAGTGGATCATCCGCAACTCGCCGGTACCGATCGGCACCGTACCGATCTATCAGGCGCTGGAGAAGGTCGATGGTGTTGCCGAGGACCTGACCTGGGAGATCTTCCGCGACACGCTGATTGAGCAGGCCGAGCAGGGCGTGGATTATTTCACTATCCATGCCGGTGTTCTGCTGCGCTATGTGCCGATGACGGCGAAGCGGGTCACCGGGATCGTCTCGCGCGGTGGCTCGATCATGGCCAAATGGTGTCTGGCGCATCACCAGGAAAGCTTCCTCTATACCCATTTCGAAGACATCTGCGAAATCATGAAGGCCTACGACGTGTCCTTCTCCCTGGGTGATGGCCTGCGTCCGGGCTCGATTGCCGATGCCAACGACGAGGCCCAGTTCGGCGAGCTGGAGACCCTGGGCGAGCTGACGAAAATCGCCTGGAAGCATGATGTGCAGGTCATGATCGAGGGCCCGGGGCACGTGCCAATGCAATTGATCAAGGAGAACATGGACAAGCAGCTCGAGTGCTGTGATGAAGCGCCTTTTTACACTCTGGGGCCGCTGACCACGGATATTGCGCCGGGTTACGACCACATTACTTCGGGTATCGGCGCGGCGATGATCGGCTGGTTCGGCTGTGCAATGCTCTGCTACGTAACGCCCAAGGAGCATTTGGGGCTGCCTAATCGCGACGATGTGAAAACCGGCATCATTACTTACAAGATCGCAGCCCACGCCGCCGATCTGGCCAAGGGGCATCCCGGCGCGCAGATACGCGACAATGCGCTGTCCAAGGCGCGTTTCGAATTCCGCTGGGAGGACCAGTTCAATCTGGGCCTGGATCCGGATACTGCGCGCAGTTACCACGACGAGACCCTGCCCAAGGACTCGGCCAAGGTCGCGCATTTCTGCTCCATGTGCGGACCCAAATTCTGCTCAATGAAAATCACCCAGGAAGTCCGTGAATACGCGGCGGGGCAGCGCATCGAAGCGGTCGACCTGGCGGTGGAAGAGGGCATGAAGGCCAAGTCAGAGGAGTTCAGGTCGAGTGGTTCGCAGTTGTATCAAAAGGTCTGAAGTCTTGCCGAAGCCCCGGGAGGTATGCGAGCTTAGAGGCATAAACGCATAGATCGCCTTGGGGGCTTCTGGTTGGATACTTTTACCCGCGCCGACGTGGACATTGTTCGCCGTGAGACCGGTTTCAGCGGTTTCTATCGGCTGGAAATTCTCACCCTGCGCCACCGTCTATTTCGCGGTGGCTGGGGGCCTGAGCTGCGCCGCGAGCTATTTGTGCGGCGCGATGCGGTATGCGTACTGCCGTATGATCCCTGGGAAGATACCGTGGTGCTGCTCGAGCAGGTGCGTGTTGGCGCGCTGGACAAGAGCGAGCGGCCATGGCTTATCGAACTGGTGGCCGGTCTGTTTGATGACGGCGAGAGTCCGGAAGCCGTTGCTCACCGCGAAGCGCGTGAAGAGGCTGATCTGACCCTGCTGCAGCTGATACCGGTGATGCGCTATTTTCCTTCGCCCGGCGGCAGCGATGAGCAGGTCCATCTGTTCTGTGCACTGGTCGACAGCCGGGGCGCGGGAGGTATCCATGGGCTGGACTCTGAGGGCGAGGACATTCGGGTCAGCGTCTGGTCTCGCAGCGATGCGATTGCCGCAATGGAGAGCGGTCAGATAGACAATGCCGCCAGCATTATCGCGCTGCAGTGGTTGAGCACACATGCGTCGCGCTTGCGCGAAGAGGCGGGGGCACGGCCATGACTGTTCTGCGCAAACCACGTTACAAGGTCGATCTGGTCGGTCTCCAGGCAGTCTGCGAAGCAAACTACTGGCGGCTGCTCAGGCTGATGCCCGACATGGCCGAGGAGGATTATCTGCAACTGCTGGTCGAAGCAGAGGATGGCCAACCGCAAAGCCTGTGCCTGCATGTGCTGGAGCGCTGCCGCTACACCACCACTCTGCGCCTGACCCATCAGCGTGACCACGACTGGCTTACCCCGCCCAGTATGGAAGTGCGGCTGTACCATGATGCCGGAATGGCAGAAGTGGTGGCTGCCTATAATCGCCGGCGTTTCCGCGGGGTATATCCCTACCCCAACGAGCAGATGTTGCAGCCCGACGAGAAGTACCAGCTCAATCAGTTTCTCGGCGAATGGCTCGGTTATTGCCAGCATTATGGCCGCAGCGCACAGCCTGTTATCATTCATCGCTAACGCCGTGCCGAGCTGTGCGAAGGCTCGGCTTGTTAACCAGTCGCTGGAATCAGCGCCATCTAATTGCCATCATAGGCGCGGGACAGTGACCAGGAGCAGGTGATCCATGCCATCACCGAAAGGAACCGAATCAGACGCCGTCTGCATCGTGCAACTTACGGACAGCCATCTCTATGCAGACCCGGATGCCGACCTGCTCGGACTGGACACCTCCGATAGCCTCGGCGCGGTGGTTGATTTGGTCCTCGAGGAAGTGTCCCGGGTGGATCTGGTTCTGGCGACTGGTGACATCGCCCAGGACGGCAGCGAGCGCGCCTACCGGCGGTTCATCGCAGCCGTTGAACCGCTGCCGGCGCCCTGTTACTGGATCCCCGGCAACCATGATGACGCCACGTTGATGGCCCGTATTGGTGCGGATACCGGCTTCAGCAAAGACTGGATCGACGCCGGCAACTGGCGCATTGTGATGTTGGATTCAAGTATTCCCGGCGCAGTCGCAGGGCATCTGTCGGTCAGCCAGCTCGAGCTGCTGGAGCTGGCGCTGGACGGCGCTGGAGAGCGTTTCGTGATGGTCTGTCTGCATCATCACCCGGTGCCTATCGGCTGCGACTGGATGGATCCGCTGGGATTGCTCAATGTGGACGATCTTTTGCCGCGCCTGCGCGCCGACCGGCGTGTAAAGGTGGTGCTCTGGGGTCATATCCATCAGGAGCTGGATCAGCAGCTTGACGGGCTTCGGCTGCTGGCAACGCCGTCCACCTGCGTGCAGTTTGCCAGGCACAGTTCAGACTTTGCCACCGATACTCGGCCGCCAGGATACCGCAGCCTGACGCTGCTGCCTGATGGTGGTATCGAAACCAGGGTGTCGCGGTTGCAATCCGGTCTTTTTTTGCCTGATCCGGGTGCAGTAGGATACTGACGTCCTAATGGCCGCAGCAGGCAGTGCGCCAGTCTGGCATCGATGCGGTTTGGGGGCCGTGTTGGTGAATTGCGCGGCACCCTGCAGTGAGTGTTAATCTCCCCCGCATCAGAAGAATCAAGGATAACCAGGCAGCCTATGTCTCAATCGACCTATAACGCCGATGCGCTTGAAGTTCTCAGCGGTCTGGACCCTGTGCGCCGCCGCCCGGGGATGTACACCGACACCACACGGCCCAATCACCTGGCCCAGGAAGTCATCGACAACAGTGTCGACGAGGCCCTGGCCGGCCATGCCCGGCGCTTGTCAGTCATTCTGCATGCCGATAATGCGCTGGAAGTGTCTGATGATGGGCGCGGCATGCCGGTGGACATGCACGCCGAGGAGGGCGTCTCCGGCGTCGAGCTGATTTTCACCCGCCTGCATGCGGGCGGTAAATTTTCCAGCAAGAACTACATGTTCTCCGGCGGTCTGCACGGCGTCGGTATTTCAGTCGTCAACGCTTTGTCCCTGCGCGTCGATGTGCGGGTGCGACGCGATGGCCAGGAATATGCGATGGCCTTCGAGAGCGGCGAAAAGGTCAGCGAGCTTGAGGTCATTGGCACGGTCGGCAAGCGCAATACCGGCACCACGGTAAAGTTCTGGCCTAATGCGGATTATTTCGATTCGCCCAAATTCAGCATCAGCCGGCTGAAGCACCTGCTCAAGGCCAAGGCCGTCCTTTGCCCCGGTTTGACCGTGGAGTTCGACGACCGTCAGTCCGGCGAGCAGCACACCTGGTTCTATGAAGACGGGCTGCGTGATTATCTGATGGATGCCTGCGCGGAATGGCCCAAACTGCCGGATGAGCCCTTTACCGGAAGCCTCAAGGCGCGCCAGGAAACGGTCGACTGGGCGGTGCTCTGGCTGCCCGAAGGCGGCGATCTGGTCCAGGAGAGCTATGTCAACCTGATCCCCACCGCCCAGGGTGGTACCCACGTGAACGGGCTGCGGGCGGGCCTCCTGGAAGCGATTCGCGAGTTCTGCGAGTTCCGCAATCTGCTGCCGCGCGGCGTCAAGCTCGCGCCCGAGGATGTCTGGGAGCGCGTCAGTTATGTACTGTCGTTGAAGATGGCCGAGGCCCAGTTCTCCGGTCAGACCAAGGAGCGACTATCCTCCCGCGAGTCGGCGGCGTTCGTTTCCGGTGTGGTCAAGGATGCCTTCAGTCTCTGGCTCAACCAGCATGCGGACATCGGTATGCAGATCGCCGAGCTGGCAATCAATCACGCTGGTCGACGGCTGAAAGCGGGCAAGAAAATCGAGCGCAAGCGCATCACCCAGGGGCCGGCACTGCCCGGCAAGCTGGCCGATTGTGCTGGACAGGACAGCCGGCGCTCTGAGCTGTTTCTGGTCGAGGGCGATTCGGCCGGTGGCAGCGCCAAGCAGGCGCGGGACAAGGAATTCCAGGCGGTCATGCCGCTGCGTGGCAAGATCCTCAATACCTGGGAGGTCGAATCCGGCGAGGTGCTGGCCTCGCAGGAGGTCCACGACATTGCGGTGGCGATAGGTGTAGACCCCGGCTCGCCGGATCTGCTGCAGCTACGCTACGGCAAGATCTGTATTCTGGCCGACGCCGACTCCGATGGCCTGCACATCGCAACGCTTCTGTGTGCGCTTTTCGTCAAGCATTTCCAGCCCTTGGTAGCCGCCGGACACGTGTTCGTAGCGATGCCGCCGTTGTACCGGATCGATATCGGCAAGGAGCTGTTCTATGCGCTGGACGATGCCGAGAAGCAGGGCATCCTCGACCGGATCGAGGCCGAAGGTAAGCGCGGCAAGATTCAGGTCACACGATTCAAGGGTCTGGGCGAAATGAACCCCCTGCAGCTGCGCGAAACCACCATGGCGCCCGATACCCGGCGTCTGGTGCAACTGACGATCGATGACATGCCGGGAACCGAAGCGCTGATGGACATGCTGTTGTCGAAAAAGCGGGCGCCCGATCGCAAGGTGTGGCTGGAGAGCAAGGGCGACATGGCGGAAGTGCTGCTGTGAGCTGTGTTCTGGCTGCGAACCTGGCCAGCGGTCGGAGGATCAGGTAGTTGAGCGAGTCCGGATCCACGCAGCGCATGGGCAGGGTCATGATGATTCTTGCCTGGGTTGCCGGGCTGAGTCTGGCCGTCATTTGGTTCTCGGGGGTAGAGGAGCGGAGACTCAATCCGAATCAGCAGCCTGAATCGGCAACTACCGAGCGCGGTGTTGAAGTGCGGCTGGAATCCAATCCCCAGGGGCACTATCTGGTCGGTGGCGAAATTAACGGGCAGGAGGTTACGTTTCTGCTCGACACCGGTGCCACCTTCGTCGCTGTTCCGGCGAATGTCGCCGACCGCCTCGGACTGCAGCGCGGCAGACGGATAGCGGTCAGTACCGCGAACGGCACCGCGGACAGCTTCACTACCCGTATAGGTACCTTGCAGTTGGGTGCTATCCGTCTGCAAGACGTCAATGCCGGTATTGTGCCCGGCATGGACGGCGAGGAGATACTGCTCGGAATGAGCGCGCTACGCCAGCTGGACTTTACCCAGCGCGGTGGGGAATTGATATTGCGTCAGCAGCGCTGACACATGCCGGCGAACTAGTCCGGCAGCTATGCCAAACAGAGGATATGTATGAGTGACAGTCTGGATCTGAGTATGGATGGGGTCGAGCGTCGGGCATTGTCCGCTTTCACCGAAGAAGCCTATCTCAACTACTCCATGTACGTGATCATGGATCGCGCGCTGCCGCATATCGGTGACGGGCTCAAGCCGGTACAGCGACGCATTATCTACGCCATGAGCGAGCTGGGGCTCAGCGCCACTTCCAAGCACAAGAAATCCGCGCGAACCATCGGCGACGTGCTGGGCAAGTATCATCCGCACGGCGACTCGGCCTGTTACGAAGCTATGGTGCTGATGGCCCAGCCATTCTCCTATCGCTATACGCTGGTAGACGGGCAGGGCAACTGGGGCGCCCCGGACGATCCGAAATCCTTTGCCGCGATGCGTTACACCGAGGCACGGCTGGCCCGCTACAGCGAAGTGCTGCTGACCGAGGTAGGGCAGGGCACTGTCGACTGGCAACCGAATTTCGACGGCACCATGGATGAGCCCATGGTGCTGCCCGCCAGGCTGCCCAATCTGCTGCTCAATGGCACCACCGGAATTGCCGTGGGCATGGCCACGGATGTGCCGCCGCATAATCTGCGCGAAGTCGCAGCTGCCTGCGTCCGGTTGCTGGATGACCCTGGAGCCGGTCTCGATGAGCTGATGGAGCATATTCAGGGGCCGGACTATCCTACTGAAGCGGAGATCATCACGCCACGCAGCGATCTGCTGAAGATGTATGCCAGCGGCCGTGGTTCGGTCAAGGCGCGTGCAGTCTGGACTCGCGAAGACGGCGACATCGTCATAACCGCGCTGCCCCACCAGGTCTCCGGATCCAAGGTGCTGGAGCAGATCGCCGCGCAGATGCAGACCAAGAAGCTGCCTATGGTCGCCGACCTGCGCGATGAATCCGATCACGAGAACCCGACCCGGATCGTTATCGTGCCGCGCTCGAATCGTGTGGATGCCGAGGAGTTGATGCAGCATCTGTTTGCCACCACCGAACTGGAACACAGCTACCGCATCAACATGAACGTGATTGGTACAGACGGCCGCCCGGCGGTCAAGGACCTGCGTGGGCTGATCAGCGAATGGCTGGGGTTTCGCATATCCACGGTACGGCGACGACTGCAATTTCGCTTGGACAAGGTGCTCGCGCGATTGCACCTGTTGGAAGGCCTGATGATCGCGATGCTCAACCTGGACGAGGTGATACACATCATCCGTACCGAAGAGCATCCGCGCGCCGAACTGATGAGACGCTTTGCTCTGAGCGAGCTGCAGGCCGATTACATTCTCGATACCCGCCTGCGCCAGCTGGCTCGCCTGGAAGAAATGAAGATTCGCGGCGAGCAGGACGCGCTGGCCGAAGAGCGCGACAAGCTGCAGGCGCTGCTGGGCAGCGACAAGCTGTTGAAAAACCTGGTGCGTGGCGAACTGATTGCCGACGGCGAGACCTATGGCGATGATCGCCGGTCGCCGCTGGTCGAGCGGCGTGAAGCAAAGGCCCTGTCAGAAACCGAACTGCTTCCCTCGGAACCGGTGACCGTCGTGCTCTCGGAGAAAGGCTGGGTGCGTTGTGCCAAGGGCCACGATGTGGATGGCGCCAGTCTGGCCTACAAGGCCGGCGACGCCTTTCTGGCCCAGGCCAGTGGGCGTTCCAATCAACAGGTGGTGTTTATCGACTCGACCGGCCGTAGTTATTCCTTGCTGGCGCACACCCTGCCCTCGGCCCGGGGGCAGGGCGAACCGCTGACCGGCAGACTCAACCCTGTGCCGGGAGCCCATTTCGAGAGCGTGCTGATGCCGGATGATCAGGCGCTGTATCTGCTGGCATCCGATGCCGGCTACGGTTTCGTTGCCCAAGGCGCGGACATGCTGGCCAAGAACAAGAACGGCAAGGCGCTACTGTCGGTGCCTGAAGGGGGCAAGGTGATGAGCCCGGTGCCAATAGCCAACGACAAGGAGGATCAGGTGGTGGCGGTGTCCAACGAGGGTCGTTTGCTGGTGTTCCCGCTTGCCGATCTGCCGAGACTGGCCAAGGGCAAGGGCAACAAGATTCTCTCGGTGCCCTCGGCACGGGTCAAGACCCGTGAGGAGTTTGTGCTCGACATCGCGGTACTGCCCCGCGAGGCCAATCTGGTACTCACTGCCGGCAAGCGCACACTGACGCTGCGGCCGGGCGATCTGGAGCATTACCGGGGCGAGCGCGGTAGGCGGGGCAACAAGTTGCCCCGCGGTTTCCAGAAAGTGGACCAGGTCAGCGTGGAGTCATCCAAGGCCGGTGTCAGTCCGGACGCTGATGGTAAAAATGCGTGAGCTGTTGCTCCAGCATGGCCTGATAAGGGCCATGCAGCCTCTCGATGCAGTATATTCCCGGCTGGCTCGCCAGCCGGCGAACCACGCCGCGTTCGCGCAGAGCTGCGCTGTCGGCCAAGGCGGCATCAAGCAGCAGCAGGTTCCGGCTGTGCTGCACCACATCAAGTACTGACTGGCATTCCGGGCGGGCGGCCAGTTCCGCGTCCGGTACCGGCCTCAGGTCTGCGCAGTGGCCTATTGCCAGTTGCAGGTGCAGGGTTATGCCGGTATCTGCAATCTCCACCTGCAACTCATGACCCAATACGCGCAGCAGCTCTCCACAGCACAGTGCATGGGTGAGTTCGTCCTGTCGACACTCCCTGGCGTGGAATGCAATCACACTGGTGCCGTCATGCAGGGTATGCAAGTGGCCATCATACAGTTCACAGGCCCGTTCCAGCTGCGTCCGATAACGCTCGAGCACTAGCATAAGTCTTGGCCGGGCAAGACGCCGCAGGGCTTCCTGGTTGCCCAGCCTGACCGCCAGTACGGCGGTTTCCGCCGGGGCGATGGCCGGCTGCAATACTTCTTCGGATGGCGACTCTGCGACCGCTGCATCCACGGGCTGGATTTCTTCCAGCGATTGTTCTTCGGCAGCTATGTCGTCCGCAGAATCAGCCGCTTTACCGGGCTTGTCATCGGTAGTGGCCGGTTGCAGCGACGCAGGCCGGACTGTCGTGCCCTGAGGCTCATCTTCAGTCGATTCCGCGGAGCTCTGATCGGCAGTTCTCGACTGCTCTTCGGGCTCGGGCTCGGGCTCTGGTTCAGGCGGCATGTCTACAATACGACGCTTTTCCAGGCTGCGCGACAGACCGCCGAGCTCGTCGCGGCGCGAGGCGCCGGGGGCGGGTTGTCCGGAGTCGCCATACCAGTGACCCAGCGCCTCAAGGGTACGACGCATGTCGCTACCAAGCCGCCACGCCGCAAGTCCGGCGAGCAACGCGAGAATAAGCGCACCCCAGAAAAGACGCCAGAGCAGGCTGTTGGACGGGCCGAGGAGGGGCTGGGCAGCGAGGTGCAACTGGACCTGACCCACCATCGTTTCCTGGAAATGCACAACGGCATTGAACTGCCCCTGGCCGGGGGCCAGCTTGCCGCGGGCGGGTTCGTTCCCGGCTTCGGCTATCAGGCGATTCTCGGCAGTGAACAGGCGGACGTGACCTATAAGGGGACTGCGATTCCATTGCGCCAGCTGGATGTTAAGGCTCAGCTGGTCATCGGCGGCCAGTGGCTCTGCCACCGAGGCGGCAACCTGTCTGGCGAGTTCATCGCCGATGGCGTCAGCCTGTTCGGCCACATCGGCATGCAGCTGGAATTTCGCGACACCAAGGAGCAGCAGGATAGCCACCAGCGGAAGCAGGGCGAGCAATAGCAGCTTGCCGGTCAGTTTCATGCTCTGGGCGCGCCATGCGGCATAGCAGCGCAGAAACAGATTTTCGGAAGCCGGGGGTGTCTGATTCAAGGTATGACTCTATATCGGTGAAGAAATGAACAAAAAGGGGGCCGCGAGCATGAACAGCATCGGCGATGCCGGCCGCCTGTTCACTGGCTGCGCAAAGTATAGCCATTCCGCTCAGGCGGCAAAAGGCTGCATCTGTGAGCTGGTAGCCAATTGCAGGTAGAATGGCTGCCATCATCAAGTCTAGACGGGAGCGGGCATCTTGAAGGAAATCGTGCTGATCAATATAACCGGACCGGACCGGCCTGGTCTGACAGCCGCCATCACCGGCATTCTGGCGCGGGCGGAGGTCAATATTCTGGATATCGGCCAGGCAGTCATTCACGACACGCTGTCCTTTGGCATCCTGGTGGAGATGGCCGGTGGCGAAGTGATGGCGGACGTGCTCAAAGATGTTCTGTTTCGTGGCTACGAGCTGGACCAACAGGTCCGTTTCACGCCGGTCAGTCCGGAAGAGTATGGGCGCTGGGTTACCGGGCAGGGCAAGCCCCGGCATATAGTCACTCTTTTGGCTCGCCGGGTGACCGCCGAACATATCGCCCTGGTAAGCGAGATTACCGCACGATACGGTTTGAATATTGACCATATCGACCGCTTGTCCGGCCGCATACCCGAGGGTTTGCCGGCGGACCAGGGCAAGGGCTGCATCGAGTTCTCGGTCCGCGGCGAACCTGGCGACCCCTCGCAGCTGCGCGCCGAGTTCCTGACCATCGCCCAGCAACTGAATGTCGATATTGCTTTCCAGCAGGACAGTATTTTCCGGCGCAACCGGCGGCTGGTGGTATTCGACATGGATTCCACGTTGATCGATGCCGAGGTTATTGACGAGCTGGCCAAGGCTGCCGGCGTGGGTGCCCAGGTGTCCGAGATCACCGAGCGGGCAATGCGCGGCGAGCTGGACTTCAGGGCGAGTTTTCGCGAGCGCATGGCGCTGCTCAAAGGGCTGCCGGAGACTGTGCTGGAGGACGTGGCGGCCTCGCTGCGCCTGACCGAGGGCGCCGAGACACTGATCAGCCAGTTACGGCGTCTGGGCTACAAGACCGCTATTCTTTCCGGCGGATTCAGCTATTTTGCCGAGGGGCTGCAAAAGCGGCTGGGGATCGACTATGTATATGCCAATGCATTGCCGGTAGAAAACGGTGTGCTGACCGGCGGTGTGGTGGAGCCGATTGTCGACGGGCAGCGCAAGGCAGATCTGTTGCGCGAGCTGGCCGAGCGCGAAGGCATCAGTCTGGAGCAGACTATCGCAGTAGGCGATGGCGCCAACGACCTGCCCATGCTGTCGATTGCCGGATTAGGCGTGGCTTTTCGCGCCAAGCCGCTGGTCAAGCAGTCGGCCAAGCAGGCCATCTCCACCCTGGGTCTGGATGGCATCCTGTATCTGCTCGGGTTTCGTGATCGAGAGGGCTTCTGAGCCGCCGATTACTCGGCGGAGAAGTCGTAGTTCATGCTGTCGGTGGGTGACTGCAGGTAGTGCCCCTGGATGTAGTTGACCCCGGCTTGCCAGAGTGTCGGCATCATCGTGGCGCTGTCCACGTAGGGCACGATCGTCAGTATGCCCATGCCATGCAATGTGCCGATCATTTCCTTCAGTGTGGTGACGGCCTCGGGGTCGGACAGTTCTCGGGCAAAAGAGCCGTCTATCTTGATGAAATCTACCTGCAGGTGCTTGAGTGCGGCATAGGGGTTCAATGCGCAGCCAAAATTACTCAGCGATACTTTGCAGTGCAACGTTTTCAGGGATTCGGTCAGGGCCTTGGCCTGTTTCATGTAGGTATTGGCATCGGCATCGTTGAACTGGAAAATGATGCTGTCGGAGGGCAGTCGGTTTTCCTGCAGCAGGCCCGAGACCCAGTGCGCCAGTTGCAGGTCCTGCAGGCTCGCGCTGCTGAGATTGATCAGCAGACGGGTGTCGGTTCCCTTGCCCCGCTGTCCGGCAAGCAGTCGAACTGCCTGACTTATGACCCAGCGATCGATATGCGCCGCCAGTCCCGCGTCGTTTATTGCCGGCAGGAACTCGGCGGCAGGTACTTCCTCGCCCTGGGAGTTGAGCAGCCTCAGGTAGGTTTCATAATGTTCGTGGTTGTCGCCGCGCAGACTTATCACGGGCTGGAACAGCAGCTTGAACCCATTGGTTTCAAGGGCGTGCGTCACCATCGCGATGATATTGCCTCGGTTGGCCTGGTTTGCCAGCTCTTCAAGTGGATTGAAGACCTTGATCGCGTTGCCGCCGGCCTGATTTGCCTGCTCTGCGAGGCGGTGGGCGCGGTCAATCGCTTCCTCGGGTTTGGGACTGGTTTCGTTGATCGAGGAAACACCCATGCTGACCGTGATCTGTATGGTTCGGCCGCTGGCTTCGAACAGGTTTGCCTCGATCTTGCCCCGCAGGTTGTCCAGAGCGCTGACAATCGCTTCCGGCTCCTTGCCATTGAGCAGAATACTGAAGGCATCATCGCTGAAGCGCGAGATCAGCGTTGACTCGGGGAACGCATTGCGCAGCAATTGTGCGAGATCGGCCAGCAGCAAGTCTGCGCCGCCTATGCCTATATCGGTTTGTACAGCGTTGAAATTGTCGACGCTCATATAGATCAGCGAGCTGGCCATGCCGCCCTGGACCACCTTTTCGCTGACCTTTTCCAGCTCTTCCTGGAAATAGGCACGGTTGAACAAGCCAGTTACCAGATCCTGACTTGCCAGTGTCTTGAGTTTCTGCTCGAAATCGGCGCTGGCGGTTTCCACGCGAATGACTACCTGCGTGCAGGGCTCGCCATCATAACTGGCAGGTGAAAAGGCCAGAGTCATGGGGATCTGCTTGCCGTCGACATCGACGCCGCAGCAGCGCAATTCGTTCTGACCGCCCTGGTCATTGTGATGCCTTAGAAAGCTCTTGAAGGCATCTCTGTCCTTGGACGCGATCAGGCCCACCATCGGCTCTGCAGCCAGGTCGTCTGCGTCCTCGTAGCCGAATAGTCGTATGTAGGCGCGGTTGGCATAGATGTGCATGCCGTCGTGCACATAGGCGATTGCATCCACCGAGCTGTCGAGAAGAAGCTGGCAACGCTTTTCCGTCTCGCGCAGTGTCTGTTCGGCAATACGCTGCTGGCGCCTTGCCGCGAGGCTGCCCAGTTCGCGCTTGATTACCAGTGCAAGCAGTGCATCCGAGGAGTCGGCGACGGCGTCATGCATACCCTGGGCAAGCGCTTCGGCGCGAGTGCTTTCGGTCAGCTCGGGAGTGAGAAGCACAAAGGGAATGTCACGCGACTGACGCAGGATCATCGCATTTGCATCTGTGGCACCCATGAAGCTGGTTTGCGTGGCAGCCAGACACAGATCCCAGGTTTGCTGCAGTGACTCCTGCAGATCCTCTACTGACGTGATCCGGTGGGCGCGGGTGGCATGGCCTGCATTTCGCAGGATGCTGACCAGGCGCTCGGCGTTGTTCTGCGAGTCATCCAGAACCAGTAATCTGATGGCGTGAGTTTCGGTGCCCATGATCTTCCAGACTGAGTCGGGCCGACGCGGCCCGGTGTTTTCGAGATCTGAATTTACAGAGACTTCCAGAGCGAGTCAAAGTCATCATCGGTGCTCACCGTCAGTGCCGAGCCGCTCGGTTGAGGCTTGCGCTTGCCATCGACGGGCTCCTCGATGACACGATACTCGAACTGACTGAAGCTGCCGCTGGCGGCGACCCGGTCTGTCAGGTGCGCGCGCGACTCGCGGTTGCCCTGAAGGATCATCACCTTGCTGTTGATGCTGAATGGCATGCGCGGCGTGATGATGGTTGCTGGTCGGTCTATCGCAGTTACTTCGGGCAGAATCAGTGCCCGCAGGTACTGACTTGGCTGCTCGGTCTTGCGTATCAGCTTGAGCGCGCAGGGGGTGCAGTGTGGCGCAACCAGTTCAACGCCCATCTGGGTACCGCCACCGCGTACCTGCCGTATCCAGCGCACCACGGCCAGGCTCCAGTCCTGATCGCTCTCTTCCTGCACGCCCAGCAGCTCACCGGCCTGCAATTGCTTGGGGACCTCTTTGGGCCAGGTCAGGCAAAAACCGCCCGGACTGTGATTGACGATCGGCAGGGCGTGAATCGGGTAATGCTCTTCACCTTCATCTTCGGCACTGTCTTCAAGATTGTTGTAATTGATCTGCTCTACACCAGATGAGTGCCAGTCCAGAGCTTGGTTGCTGTCCAGCACGGAATCCCAGCCTTCCTGTTTGGCGCGCTGAGCGGAGTCGGAGAACGGGTTGATATCGTTCTCGTCGGCCTTGATGAATTTGGCGAACGGTGTCTGTGCGATACGAAAGTGCGTGGCGCTCATGCCGATGCTGATTTTCAGCGTGCCGCGGCCAGGTACGCGGTTGAAGGTACGCTCCGCCAGATCGCCCCAGGATTGGCTAAGATGCTGTAGCATCTCTACGCCAAGACCGTCCGGAACGCGCAGGCCGCTCTGGCTCTCGCCGTTGAGCATATACTCCTTGATCGCACCCACCAGGCGGTCAGTGCTCAACCCCATGCTTTCCGACAAATCCTCCTCACGTATCAGCGAGCGGTAACGCGGTTGGCAGTCCATCGAGGGGTTGATTATGAAAAGAGCCTCAGGATCATCCGGCGGCACCAAAGAAGCCAGGCGGGACCAGTCTTCGAGAACCACAAACAGTTTTCCCATTGCGCTCTGGCGCATCTGATTGGGCCTGGCGGAGCCCATCAGCAAGGCTATCAGGTAACACTGCTCGACACTCAGCGGTTTGCCTTCGAGGCTTTCGTTGTCCTGGATCGGTTGCAGGTGCAGATTGCGCTTGCGTGCGAGCTGATATAATTGATGCAGTTCCAGCCAGACACCATCGGCTACCGGACAGTACAGCTGGAACGCGCGCAGCAGCGGGCCACAGAGTCCGCGCACCGCACGCTGGATGGCCAGGCCGATTAATGCGGAGTGATCACGCGAGCGAACCTGACGTTCCTGGGCGACGACGATCTTGTAACCGTTGGCCAGATGGTTCTGCAATGATTGGGAGAGGTTGGCCACCTTGCGCGGCTTGTCTTCCAGCACAATGGACTGGCCGAGATAGTACCTGGACAGAGCGCTGCAGACGTAGTGAACCTCGGGACGCAGTTGTTCGAGAATCGCTAGCCGCTTTTCCGGTGCGATCTCGAGCTGGTTGAATTCGATCAGCCCCTGATAAAGCTGTCTCGCCATTTCACCGATATTGGCTTTGGGCAGGTTGGCGATCCAGTGGATAATGCCCTTCTCGCTACTTTCGGCAAAGCTCAGTGACTTGAGGCTTTGTTGCGGTATGCGCAAGTCCATTTTTTGGGCGGTGGTATCCATAACGGTGTTGTCCCTGTCAAACGTTCCAGTTTGATCCCCGCCTTTTGTGGTGCGGGTTCCGAATATGTGAAAAAAAGAAGACGACATCGTCAATACTCTAGCAGCAAACTCGGGCTCGCGCGAAGCTTCGCTTACCCCGTTTAGTGGTGCTGCGGCTGGTGTGCCGGGCCTTTGGAGCAGTCATGGCTTCACTCTGACACCAGGTCCACGTGAAATGGCACCTTGGCCGCTGCTCCGGCGACCTCGCGTACTAGTCGGGGCACTAGAAAGCCCGGCAGCCGAGTAAGCATCCTGCCAACCAGATGTCGAGCTGTGGCGTCATCGACGTTGAAGTGTTGCGCGCCTCTAACCTGATCAAGTACATGCAGATAATAGGGTATTACGCCCTGATCACCCAGTGCTTCGCTCAGGTCTATCAATTGATCCAGCTTGTGGTTCACACCATGCAACAGGACTGCCTGGTTCAGCAAGGTCATTCCGGCCAAACGCATTCGCTGGATCGCCTGCGCCAGTTCCTGGTCGATCTCGTTGGCATGGTTGCAATGCAGCACCATCGTCACTGGCAATCGGGTATTGCAAAGAGCGTCGATCAGGCTGGAAGTCACCCGCTGCGGGATGACTACCGGCAGCCGGCTGTGCACTCGCAGGCGCCGGACATGGGGGATTGAGGCCACTTCCTGCGTCAGCCAGGCGAGCCGTCGATCATTGACCGCCAGCGGGTCACCGCCGCTAAAAATGACTTCCCGGATGCTTGGATCCCGGCGAATGTAATCCAGTGCTTCGCGCCACTGCGCGGTGCCCGGATTGTTTTCTTCATAGGGAAAATGCCGGCGGAAACAGTAGCGGCAATTGATTGCGCAGCCGCCGCTGACGATCAGCAGCAGTCGGCCATGGTACTTGTGTATCACGCCAGGCAGCGCGTTGGCGTGCTGCTCGCCGAGGGGGTCGAGCACGAAACCGGGCTGCTCATGCAGCTCCTCGCCAACCGGCAGAACCTGCCTGAGCAAGGGGTCGTTGGGGTCGCCGGGGGTCATCCGCGCCAGATAAGGCTCGGGTACGCGCAGGGCGAATTCCCGGCTTGCGGCATTCGCGGCGTCAATCAGCGACGGGTCAAGATCGAGACGACGCAGCAATTCGCCTGGATCGGTGATGCTTGAGGCGAGCAGATTTTGCCAGCTTGCGGGCTCAACAGGCGTTGCAGATACATGTATCATTGCGGTTTTCCGCGCATGGGTGGCAGGGCATTCGTCTGACGCTGGGTTATCACGTCGGTCGCAGTCCGGATTTGCTGGCTTGAGCTTTGCTCTGCGCGTTACCGGATGTTCCGTTCAAACTGTCAGTGGGAAATGTATGGCCAATTATTCTACCAATGAATTCAAGCCGGGTCTCAAGGTGATGCTCGATGGCGATCCCTGTGCGATTCTCGAGAACGAATACGTCAAGCCGGGCAAAGGCCAGGCGTTCAACCGGGTCAAGGTCCGCAACCTGAGAACCGGCCGGGTGAACGAGCGTACCTTCAAGTCAGGCGACAGCCTGGAAGGCGCCGATGTGATGGACCGGGAGATGGAATATCTCTATGCCGACGGCGAGTTCTGGCACTTCATGGCAACCGACGGTTCATTCGAGCAGGTTGCCGCGGACGAGAAGGCCATCAGTGATGCCAGCAACTGGCTCAAGGAACAGGTGATCTATCAGGTAACCCTGTACAACGGTGCGCCGATTGTGGTTACCGCGCCTAACTTTGTCGAGCTCGAAGTGGTCGAAACCGATCCGGGCGTGCGCGGCGATACATCCGGCGGCGGAACGAAGCCGGCCAAGCTGATGACCGGTGCAGTGGTCAAGGTACCGCTGTTCATCAACGTTGGCGATGTGCTCAAGGTAGACACGCGCAGTGGTGACTACGTCGGTCGCGCCTGAGTCTCGCCCGGCCAGCCGCGCTAGATAACAGCGGCAGCACGCGCAAGACGCAAACCGGGGCCTGGCTCCGGTTTTTTCATTTCCGCAGGGAGGAATCCGCATGCAACAATGGCAGCCATCGGCCTCGATCGAAGCGTTGCGTCGTCGAGCGGCAGTGATAGAGCAAATACGCGCATTCTTCGCCCTCAAAGGGGTGCTTGAGGTTGATACCCCGGTGCTTTCGTCTGCGGCAGTGAGCGACCCCCACCTTTTTCCTTTCGCCACGGCGTTCATTTCGGATGGCGGTGGCGAATCCACCTGGCATTACCTGCATACTTCGCCTGAATACCCGATGAAACGGCTGCTTGCGGCGGACAGCGGGGCCATATGGCAGCTATGCAAGGTATTTCGCAATGGCGAAAGCGGCGGTCGGCACAATCCCGAGTTCAGCATGCTGGAGTGGTATCGGCCGGGCTTTGATCATCATCGGCTGATGGACGAGGTCGGCGAGCTGGTTTGCACGGTGCTTGACTGCGCTCCGCCCCGGCGCATTACCTATGCGCATCTGTTTGCTGATGTGCTGGGGCTGGATATCCATCACAGTTCTGATGAACAGCTGGCCAGCGTGGCGCGTGCGCGCACTGGCTTTGCAGGCGAGCTGAGCCGTGATGGCTGGCTGGAGCTACTGTTTTCTCACTGCCTGGAGCCGCAGCTGCTCGAACCTACCCTGGTCTATGCATTTCCCGCGTCGCAGGCAGCTCTGGCGCAGGTTGTCGATGGCGACGACACTATGCCCAGTGCCGCCCGTTTCGAGCTGTTTGTCCGCGGGATGGAGCTGGCCAATGGGTATTTCGAGCTGACCGATCCCGAGGAGCAAAGCCGGCGTTTCAAGGCAGATCAACAACAGCGTCAGAGCCTGGGCCGGCCGGTACTGCCGGTTGACGAGTTATTGGTCGACGCGTTGCACGCAGGCTTGCCGTCCTGCGCCGGAGTGGCGCTGGGGGTTGATCGACTGGTGATGCTGGCACTGGGCGCCGAACGCATTGAGGAGGTCATTGCGTTCGGTTTCGACCGGGCTTGATGGTATCGGGCTGGCACCCAGCTATCATTCTCCGACGGTGTGGCCCATGTTCTGCCCCATGCGGACTGCATCGCCGGCTTGCAGGGAGTTGTCCCAGCGGGTGCGGCCGGGCCCGAACAGCACGATGGCGGTAGAGCCGAGCTTGAATCGTCCCATTTCCTCGCCACGGGAAAGCTTGGGTGCAGCCCGGCCATATTGTTCGGCCCGCAGCTGTCTCCTCGGCGGAGCGACCAAGCCGGCCCAAGGGGTTTCCACCGATGCAACAATCATTGCCCCGACCAGCACTACTGCCATCGGTCCGGCATCGGTATCAAACAGACAGACCACCCGCTCGTTGCGGGCGAACAGTTCGGGGACGTTTTCTGCGGTATTACGATTCACCGAAAACAGTTTGCCCGGCACATAAATCATCTCGCGCAACACACCGCCCAATGGCATGTGAACCCGATGATAGTCGCGTGGGGACAGATACACGGTGGCAAACTGACCGCCCTGGAACAGAGCCGCATGCCCGGGATCGCCGCCGAGCAGTTCCAGTGCGCTGAAACTTTGCCCCTTTGCCTGGAAAATACGACCGTGCTCGATAGCTCCCAGCTGGCTGATTGCGCCGTCGGCAGGACACAGGACGCTGTCCGCTGCCGGGTCAATCGGTCGCGCGCCGTCTTTCAGAGCCCGGGTGAAGAAGTCGTTGAAACAGGCGTAGGCGGTCGGCTCTTCCTGGACCGCTTCCGACATATCTACCTGGTAGCG
>NZ_JBFGFI010000040.1:0-26640 GCF_041579695.1 Halopseudomonas sp. | reverse complement strand
GTCGCTGAACTTCCAGGACATCGAAGTGCGCTCGGTACTGCAGTTGATTGCCGACTTCACCGACCTGAACCTGGTTGCCAGCGACACTGTTCAGGGTAGCATTACGCTGCGTCTGCAGAATGTGCCATGGGACCAGGCGCTCGATCTTGTTCTTCGGACCAAGGGGCTGGACAAGCGCAAGGTAGGCAACGTGCTGCTGGTAGCGCCAGCGGACGAGATTGCGGCGCGTGAACGGCAGGAGCTTGAGTCCCAGAAGCAGATTGCCGAGCTGGCGCCGTTGCGTCGCGAACTAATCCAGGTTAATTATGCGCGGGCCAGCGATATAGCGACCCTCTTTGCTTCAGTTACGGCAGGGGAAGGAATACAACGCGGCTCTATAACAGTAGATGATCGTACCAACAGCATCATTGCCCTGGAGACTCAGGAAAAAATCGATGAATTGCGTCGAATCGTGGCTCAGCTGGATATCCCAGTCCGTCAGGTCATGATCGAGGCCCGCATCGTGGAAGCCAACGTCGGTTTCGACAAGGCTCTGGGTGTTCGCTGGGGCGGTAACGTTCAATTGGGTGATCGATTCGGTGCATTCGGCAAGGACGGCCGAACAGACCTGACACCGGGTACAGGTCAAGCGCCAGCTGGCTTTATGGGCTCATTAACGCGTCCTTTCAATACGCCCTTCGTCGACCTTGGTGTGGCAGGTTCCACATCAGGTATCGGTATTGGTTTCATTACCAACAACGCGATACTCGATTTGCAGCTTTCCGCTATGGAGAGTACGGGTAATGGTGAGATCATTTCCCAGCCCAAGGTAGTTACGTCCGACAAGGAAACAGCAAAGATCCTCAAAGGTTCGGAGATCCCCTATCAGGAAGCCAGTTCCAGTGGTGCGACCACTACAGCTTTCGCTGAAGCCGTTCTTTCTTTGGAAGTGACTCCGCAGATTACGCCGGACAATCAGGTGATCATGGAAGTGATCGTCACCAAGGACGAGCCCGATTTCACAAACGAGGTCAACGGAGTTCCAACAATTCGAAAGAATGAGGTCAACGCCAAGATTCTGGTAGGTGATGGCGAGACCATCGTGATCGGCGGAGTATTCTCCAGCGAAACTCAGAACAGCCAGTCGAAGGTACCTTTCCTCGGTGATCTGCCAGTGTTGGGTAAAATGTTCCGACGCGATATGACCATGGAAACCAAGTCCGAGCTGCTGATCTTCCTGACTCCGCGCATCATCAAGAACGGCGCCATCACCGTGGCCAGGTAATCGCATTGCGCAACGTCTTTCTGGTAGGCCCGATGGGGGCAGGTAAAAGCACCATCGGGCGGCTGCTGGCCAAGGAACTCAAATATCCCTTCAAGGATTCCGACCGTGAAATAGAGGCGCGCACCGGCGCCGATATTCCGTGGATCTTCGACGTTGAAGGGGAGGACGGCTTTCGCCAGCGTGAAGAGGCAATGATTGCTGAGCTGGTGATGGAGAACGGGATAGTACTCGCCACTGGTGGCGGCGTGGTCATGCGCGAGGCCAATCGCCAGGCTCTCGCAGCCAACGGCCTGGTGGTCTATCTGCGTACCAGTGTCGATCAGCAGCTGCAGAGAACCTCCAAGGACCGGCAACGGCCATTGCTGCTGAATGCCGACCCGGAACGGGTATTGCGTGATCTGATGGCCAAACGAGATCCGCTCTATCGGGAGATCGCGGATATAATCATCGATACGGATCAGCGCGGTCCCAAAGTGGTAGTCAATACCATTGTCGGACGATTGCTCGAATCCGATTCCTGACCCCTCACGTATTGTCTGCCCTCCTCGGGTCTGTCCGCTGGCTGCCCATGGCGGGGCTGTCTGTTGTATTCTTGCCGGATTCGCTTGGGAGAGATTGATATGCAGCAACTGACGGTCCAGCTCGGTGATCGCAGCTACCCGATATTCATAGGCTCCGCCCTGTTGGCACAGCGGGATCTGTTCACCCCGTATATCGCTGGCAAGCAGGTCTGTATCGTCACCGACGATACTGTGGCACCTCTCTATCTGGACGCCCTTTGCAAGACACTGGAAGGCTATCAGTTGTCGACTGTTGTGCTTCCCACGGGCGAAGCCTACAAGAACTGGGCAACGCTGCAGCAGATCTTCGATACCTTGCTGGCATCCCGTCACGACCGGCGTACCACGCTTGTTGCACTGGGCGGTGGCGTAATCGGCGATATGACCGGGTTCGCGGCGGCCTGCTATCAGCGTGGCGTCGATTTTATCCAGGTGCCGACAACGCTGCTCTCACAGGTGGACTCGTCGGTCGGGGGCAAGACCGGTATCAACCATCCGGCCGGCAAAAACATGCTCGGCGCGTTTTACCAGCCGAAGGCAGTAATCATCGACACGGCGAGCCTCAGGACCCTGCCCGCAAGAGAAGTCAGCGCCGGACTGGCCGAGGTGATCAAGTACGGTCTGATACGCGATGCCGCATTCCTCGACTGGCTGGACGCAAACATGTCAGGCTTGCGGGCTCTGGAGCCTGATCTGATCACCGAGGCGATAGCACGGTCCTGTGCGATCAAGGCTGAAGTCGTTGCTGCCGATGAGCGTGAGGGCGGCGTTCGTGCCATTCTCAACCTCGGTCATACTTTCGGCCATGCCATTGAGGCTCATCAGGGGTATGGGCAGTGGTTGCACGGTGAAGCGGTCGGTGCAGGCATGGCAATGGCGCTGGATATGTCCAGGCGACTGGGTTGGATTGATGAGGATGCGGCAGCGCGCAGTATTCGCATCATCGATCAGGCTGGTCTGCCCGTTCGGCCGCCTGCTGCCATGACGCCCGACGACTTTGTCGAGCTGATGGCGGTAGACAAGAAGGTCCTGGATGGCCAACTGCGACTGGTGCTGCTCAAGTCCATTGGTGAGGCAGCAGTAACCGCCGAATTTGATTCTGAAACCTTGCAGGCCACCCTTGCGCAGGCCCACCCATGACAGACCGACAGGAAGCAGGCATGAACGCGTTGAGCGGTGCTGAAAGTATCGAAGAGTATTACCAGTTAAGCCACGATCCCTTCGCGGCACGCACCCCGGGTTTCAAGTTTTTCACCCCGCAACGCAAGCCGGTGCTGGCGCAGCTCCACCATCTGGCCCGTTTTGGCGATCAGGTGTTGCTTGTCACGGGCCCCGAGGGCAGCGGTAAAACGCTGCTGAGGCAGGTGCTTGTGGCCAGTAGCAACAAGGATACGACCCAGTGCGTGGTGACCACGGCCCGCGAGTTCTCCGACGCAGCTGCGTTAACCTCGTTTTTCTGCCAGGCAGTCAACGCCGGCGGCCGTGATCCTGAAGCGTTGCTGATCAGGGCTGGCCAGCTACATGAAACGGGCGTGAACCTGTATCTGATCATTGACGATGCGCACCTGCTCGAGCAGGAAGCTTTGCAGGAACTGGTCGAGCTGAGTCGCGTCAGCGGCAGTGATTCGCCCCTGCGCATTTTCCTCTTTGCCGATGAGAGCATTCAGCCGATGCTGGATGGTGTTAGCGCGGAGGAGGAGGGCGCAGAATGGCTGCACCTGATACCGCTGCAGCCCTACGATATCGACGAAACACGTGATTACCTCGCCCAGCGCCTCGAGGCTGCCGGGCAGGGTGTGGAGTTGCTGGACGAGGACCAGATACAGTGGATTCACCGGCACAGCGGCGGCTGGCCCGGCCGCATCAACGATGCCGCGCGGCAGTCGATGCGCGAGGCCATGGAGCAGCAGGACGTGCCATTGGCGACACGAAGTTTTCCGCTGCCGATAAAATCATTGCTGGCTGTGGGATTGATAGCCGTCGGCATCGGTTTCGCATGGTTCATGGGCGATCGTCAGGAGGAGCCGGTTACCACCGTGCTCGAGCTCCCGGAACCCGTGGTCCCTGTGGATGTGACCGATGACCCGCAGCTGGCCGAGCTGATCGAACTGAACGCCGAGCCAGGTGTATCGAGTGGCCGTTCCGATCCGCAGGCCGATGCCCGGACCGGTGCTGCCGCAGGCGATGATCAGGCCAGTGATACTGCCGCGCAAGACGCCGTCCGAAGCGCTGGGCAAACTCAGCCTGCGGAAGCCGAGATGGTCAACACCGAGCAGGAGGAGCCGGTTGAGCAGGCTCCTGTGGAGGTTGCTGCCGCCAGGACGCCAGCGCCGGAGTCCGCTCAGCCCGCTTCGGCTGTTGCTGGGGCGGACTGGTACCGCGCGCAAGAGCCGAGCCGTTATGTCCTGCAGGTGCTGGGTTCGCGGAGCCGGGAGGCTGCCAGAGACTTTATCGCGGCCAATCCCGGTGTGTCTGATCTGAGATTTTTCGAAACTACCCACCAGGACAAGCCCTGGTTTGTAGTCACGCAGGGCAATTATCCTGGTCGCCAGCAAGCCCAGCAGGGGATTTCAAATCTGCCGGAGCCGATGCGCCGGGCCAGCCCCTGGCCGCGATCGGTTGGTGAGATCCAGCAGTCACTTGACTGAAGTCACCGGACGGGGAGACAGTAAGACCACCTGTCCCCCGTCGTTAGTAGTCTGGCCGCTGAAAAGCTTTCCTATTTACGACATTTGGATACGCTTATGCGGCACTTTCGGCCGAAAAAAAATTGTGGCCATCATGACCGCTGTGTACAATTACTCCCCTTTTGTCCGGCGCCGAGCCAGATCCAGTCTCGTTTGAATCTCGTAAGCGTCTGAATTCAATAGCATTTGAGAGTGTGCCTATGAAAGCAGGTTTATATCAGCCTGATCAGTTCAAGGATAACTGTGGTTTCGGCCTGATCGCCCACATGCAGGGCGAGCCGAGCCACCACCTGTTACTGACGGCAATTGAAGCCCTGACGTGCATGACACACCGTGGCGGTATCAACGCCGACGGCAAGACCGGTGACGGCTGTGGTTTGCTCATTCAGAAGCCGGACCGTTTCCTGCGTGATGTCGCCCAGGAATCGCTGGGTCTCGCCCTGCCTGATCAATATGCCGTGGGCATGGTCTTCATGGGTGCCGACGAGGCTGCCACTTCAGCGGCCCATTCGGCTTTTGACGCCGCACTCGAGAGCGAAGGCCTTGCATCGCTCGGCTGGCGTGAAGTGCCGGTGGACAGTAGCGTCCTTGGACCGCTGGCCCTGAGCAGCATGCCGCGCATCGAACAGGTATTTGTCTCCGGCGAAGGCCTGGACGAACAGCAGTTCGGCATCAAGCTGTTCTACGCCCGCCGCAAGACCGAGATTGCCATGCAGTCAGCGCCGGACTTCTACGTCTGCAGCCTGTCGCACAAGGTCATCTCCTATAAAGGTCTGATGATGCCAGCCGACCTGGGCCGCTTCTATCCGGACCTGAGCGACCAGCGCATGGAAACCGCGATCAGCGTGTTCCACCAGCGTTTCTCCACCAACACCCTACCCAAGTGGCCGCTGGCCCAGCCGTTCCGTCTGGTCGCGCACAATGGTGAGATCAACACCATTACCGCCAACCGTAACTGGGCGCACGCTCGTCGCAACAAGTTTACCAACGAGCTGTTGCCTGATCTGGACAGCATCTCGCCGATCGTCAACGTGACCGGCTCGGACTCCTCGAGCATGGACAACATGCTTGAGCTTCTACTGGCGGGTGGCATGGATCTGTTCCGCGCAATCCGTATGGTCGTTCCGCCGGCTTGGCAGAACGTCGAGACCATGGATGCCGATCTGAAGGCTTTCTACGAATTCAATTCGATGCACATGGAAGCCTGGGATGGCCCGGCCGGTATCGTATTGACCGAAGGTCGTTACGCGGTTTGTTTGCTCGACCGTAACGGTCTGCGTCCGGCGCGTTATGTAGTCACTAAGAATGGCTATATCACCCTGGCTTCGGAGATTGGCGTCTGGAACTACCAGCCCGAAGACGTAATCAGCAAGGGACGGGTTGGCCCTGGTCAGATACTCGCGGTCGATACCGAGACCGGTGAAGTACTGCACACCGATGATGTCGAAGGCCGCTTGAAATCGCGCCACCCCTATCGCAAGTGGCTGAAGGAAAACGCGCTGCGTATCCAGGCCACGATGAACGACCGCGACCATGGTTCGGACTTCCTCAGCCCGGAGCAGCTCAAGCAGTACATGAAGATGTTCCAGGTCACCTTCGAAGAGCGTGACCAGGTGCTGCGACCGCTGGCCGAAAATGGTCAGGAAGCCGTAGGATCGATGGGCGACGATACGCCAATGGCGGTGTTGTCGACCCGTGTACGCTCGGTCTACGACTATTTCCGTCAGCAGTTTGCCCAGGTCACCAACCCGGCGATCGATCCGCTGCGTGAAGCGATCGTTATGTCGCTTGAAACCTGTGTCGGCGCGGAACGCAACGTATTCGAAGAAACTGCCGAGCACGCCAATCGTGCGATTCTCAGCAGCCCGGTGATGTCGCCTGCCAAGTGGCGCACACTGATGAATCTCGAGCGTCCGGGCTTCGCCGTCCAGCGCATCGAGCTGAACGTGGCAGCAGACATGCCCCTGGCCGAAGCGGTCAAGGGTATTGCGTTGCAGGCCGAGGCCGCCGTGCGCGAGGGCAAGACCCTGCTCGTGCTCAGCGACCGCTATATCGAAGAAGGCAAGCTGCCGGTTCACGCGGCCCTCGCCGTAGGCGCGGTCCATCACCATCTGATTGAAGTGGGCCTGCGTTGCGATTGCAACATCCTGGTCGAAACCGCTACTGCTCGCGATCCGCATCACTACGCGGTCCTGATCGGCTTTGGCGCCACTGCGGTCTATCCGTACCTGGCCTACGAAGTGCTTGGCGACCTGATTCGTACCGGGGAAGTCATCGGTGACCTGTATGAGGTGTTCAAGAGCTACCGCAAGGGCATTTCCAAGGGCCTGTTGAAGATCCTGTCGAAGATGGGTATCTCCACCATCGTCTCCTACCGCGGCGCGCAATTGTTCGAGGCGGTCGGCCTGGCCGACGAAGTGGTCGACGTCTGTTTCCGTGGCGTTGTCAGCCGTATCCAGGGCGCGCGCTTCAGTGACCTGCAGATGGAGCAGGGCCTGCTGGCCAAGGAAGCATGGAATCCCCGCAAGGCGATCCAGCAGGGTGGTCTGCTGAAGTTCATCTTTGGTGGCGAATACCATGCCTACAACCCCGACGTAGTCCGGGCGCTGCAGGATGCCGTTCAGGGTGACAGTTACGACAAGTATCTGGAGTACGCCGGACTGGTCAACAGCCGCCCGGTCGCCTCATTGCGCGACCTGCTGCGCCTGCGTGACGATCAGACGCCGATCGATATCGACCAGGTCGAGCCGCTGGAGAGCATTTTCAAGCGTTTCGATTCGGCTGGTATTTCCCTGGGTGCTCTGTCGCCGGAAGCCCACGAAGCCATTGCCGAGGCGATGAACCGTTTGGGCGCACGCTCGAACTCTGGTGAGGGCGGTGAAGATCCGGCCCGTTACGGCACCTCGCGCAGCTCCAAGATCAAGCAGATCGCATCTGGTCGTTTCGGTGTAACCCCGGAATATCTGGTCAATGCCGATGTACTGCAGATCAAGGTGGCCCAGGGCGCCAAGCCCGGCGAGGGTGGCCAGTTGCCCGGCGGCAAGGTCAACGAGCTGATTGCCCGCCTGCGCTATGCAGTGCCGGGCGTGACGCTGATTTCACCGCCGCCGCACCACGACATCTATTCGATTGAAGACCTGTCGCAGTTGATCTTCGATCTCAAGCAGGTCAATCCGCAGGCGCTTGTTTCGGTCAAGCTGGTTTCCGAACCCGGTGTCGGCACTATTGCCGCTGGTGTGGCCAAGGCCTACGCGGACCTGATTACCGTTTCCGGCTACGACGGCGGTACCGGCGCGTCACCGCTGACCTCGATCCGCTATGCTGGCTCTCCTTGGGAGCTGGGCCTGGCTGAAGCGCATCAGACCCTGCGCGGCAATGATCTGCGTGGCAAGGTGAGGGTACAGACCGACGGTGGTCTGAAGACCGGTCTGGACGTGATCAAGGCGGCCATTCTGGGTGCCGAAAGCTTTGGCTTCGGCACCGCGCCAATGATTGCCCTGGGTTGCAAGTACCTGCGTATCTGTCACCTGAACAACTGCGCTACCGGTGTCGCCACACAGAACAAGCACCTGCGTGACAACCATTACATCGGCACCGTCGAAATGGTGATGAATTTCTTCACCTATGTCGCGACCGAAACCCGTGAATGGATGGCCAAACTGGGCGTGACCCAGTTGCAGGATCTCATTGGCCGCACCGATCTGCTGGAAATCCTGCCGGGTAACACCAGCAAGCAGCAGAACCTGAATCTCGAGCCGCTGCTGTTCAGCAAGGACGTGCCGGCAGACAAGCCGCAGTACTGTGAGTCGCCGCGCAACGAGCCCTTCGACAAGGGCCTGACTGCCGAGAAGATGGTCGAGCTGGCTCGACCCTGTATCGACGGCCTGACCGGCGGCGAATTCGAGATGAAGCTGACCAACTGTGATCGATCGATCGGCGCCCGGGTATCCGGCGAAATTGCTCGTTTGCATGGTAACCAGGGCATGGCCAAGGCGCCGGTGACCTATCGCTTCAAGGGCACTGCGGGCCAGAGTTTCGGCGTGTGGAACGCCGGCGGGTTAAACATGTACCTCGAGGGTGATGCCAACGACTACGTCGGCAAGGGCATGACCGGAGGCAAACTGGTAATCGTGCCGCCCAAGGGCAGCCCGTTCCGCTCGGAAGAAACAGCGATCATCGGTAATACCTGCCTATACGGTGCAACCGGCGGCCAGTTGTTCGCTGCCGGCAGCGCGGGCGAGCGCTTTGCGGTGCGTAACTCCGGTTGCCACGCGGTAATCGAAGGCGCAGGGGATCATTGCTGTGAGTACATGACCGGCGGGATGGTCTGTGTACTGGGTAATACTGGGCACAACTTCGGGGCCGGCATGACCGGTGGTTTCGCCTTTGTACTGGACCAGGACAACAGCTTCTTCGACAAGCTGAACCACGAGTTGGTGGAATTGCACCGGATTGCCAGCGAGTCAATGGAATCCTATCGCAGTTACCTGACCCTGGTTCTGACCGAGTATGTGGCAGAAACCGGCAGCGCCTGGGGCGCCGAGGTTC
Source organism: Halopseudomonas sp. (assembly GCF_041579695.1). Classification (GTDB taxonomy): domain Bacteria; phylum Pseudomonadota; class Gammaproteobacteria; order Pseudomonadales; family Pseudomonadaceae; genus Halopseudomonas. The sequence goes on along the minus strand of NZ_JBFGFI010000040.1, from coordinate 17,581 downwards.
TGGACAATCTGGACAATTACATCCGTCGCTTCTGGCTGGTCAAGCCCAAGGCTGCGAGCCTGGGCGCACTGTTGAGCAGCACCCGCGCCAACCCGCAGTAAAGTGGTTGTCTGGCATCGGGCCCGATTCATTGCGATCGGGTCCGAACCCAAGGTGAATGTTTGCAGCCGTGCCATATTGGCTTACCGCTGCTGCTAAGAGGTTTATTTATGGCTGACCGTTTGAAAAACGACTTCCAGTTTATCGATGTGGGCCGCAAGGATCCGCAGAAGCGTCCCCTGAAGATGCGCAAGACGCAGTTCGTCGAGATCAACGAACAGTACAAGCCGGAGCAGGCCGCCGATCAGTCGCACCGCTGCCTGGAGTGCGGTAATCCATACTGTGAATGGAAATGCCCGGTACACAACTACATCCCCAACTGGCTGAAGCTGGTGTCCGAGGGCAACATTCTCGAGGCTGCCGAGCTGGCGCACCAGACCAACACGCTGCCCGAGGTCTGTGGTCGTGTCTGCCCGCAGGATCGACTCTGCGAGGGCGCCTGCACCTTGAATGACGGTTTCGGCGCTGTGACCATCGGTTCGGTGGAAAAATACATTGCCGATACCGCCTTCGCGATGGGCTGGCGTCCGGATCTGTCCCACGTGGTGCCAACCGGCAAGCGCGTGGCGATCATCGGTGCCGGCCCGGCAGGCCTGGGCTGTGCCGACGTTCTGGTGCGTGCCGGTGTCAGTCCGGTGGTGTTTGATCGTAACCCCGAGATCGGCGGGCTACTGACTTTCGGTATCCCCGAGTTCAAGCTGGAAAAGACCGTCATGTCGCGTCGTCGCGAAGTGTTCACCGGCATGGGCATCGAGTTCCGCCTGAATACCGAAGTGGGCAAGGACGTGACCATCGATCAGTTGCTTGAGGAGTATGACTCGGTCTTCATGGGTATGGGTACCTACACCTACATGAAAGGTGGTTTCCCCGGTGAGGATCTGCCCGGCGTGTACGACGCGCTGGATTTCCTGATCGCCAACGTCAACCGTAACCTGGGTTTCGAGAAATCCGAAGATGATTTCGTCAATCTCAAGGGGAAGCGTGTTGTGGTCCTGGGCGGTGGTGACACGGCAATGGACTGCAACCGGACGTCGATCCGCCAGGGCGCCAAGTCGGTTCACTGCGCCTACCGTCGGGACGAAGAGAATATGCCCGGTTCGCGCAAGGAAGTGAAAAACGCCAAGGACGAGGGCGTCAAGTTCCTGTTCAATCGCCAGCCGATTGCCATTGTCGGGGAAGACCGTGTGGAAGGCGTCAAGGTGGTCGAGACGCGCCTGGGTGAGCCCGACGCGCGTGGCCGTCGCAGTCCGGAACCGGTTCCGGGCTCGGAAGAAATCCTCCCCGCCGACGCAGTGATTATCGCTTTTGGCTTCAGACCAAGCCCGGCCGACTGGTTCTCCGGGAAGAATGTGGATACTGATAGCCAGGGGCGTGTGGTCGCTGTGGAGCAGGCACAGTACCGTTTCCAGACCAGCAACCCGAAGATATTTGCTGGCGGTGACATGGTGCGCGGCTCTGATCTGGTAGTGACTGCGATCTGGGAAGGCCGTCAGGCCGCCGAGGGGATACTCGAGTATCTCGAGCTCTGAAGCACAGGCCGGATAAGAGGGCGCCCGAGGGCGCCCTTTTTTGTGTTGTCGGTATTTTGCCGGCGACGCAGCAACACATCGTGCGGCAACATGACCCGCGTGTTTGCCCGGCCACCGCTGATCTTTACTCTGGTTTCCCGGTACAATGGCCGCTGATTCCGCAATTGGATGCTATTTCATGCCCCAGCTGAAAAATGACCGTTTCCTGCGTGCCCTGATGCGCGAGCCTGTTGATGTAACGCCAGTATGGATGATGCGCCAGGCTGGCCGCTATCTACCGGAATACCGCGAAGCGCGCAGCCGGGCGGGCGATTTCATGGGTTTGTGCATGAACCCGGAACGGGCGTGCGAGGTAACCCTGCAACCCCTGGAGCGTTATCCGCTGGACGCGGCAATTCTGTTTTCCGATATCCTGACCATTCCGGATGCGATGGGCCTGGGGCTGTATTTTGAGACCGGAGAAGGCCCGCGCTTCCGCAAGCGGATCGACACGCCGGCGGACGTTGAAGCGTTGAAGGTGCCTGATCCGGAGCAGGATCTGGGCTACGTGATGAATGCGGTGCGCACCATCCGCAGTGAGCTCAACGGTCGGGTGCCGCTCATCGGCTTTTCCGGCAGCCCCTGGACCCTGGCCACCTATATGGTCGAAGGCGGATCGTCGAAGGATTTCCGCAAGACCAAGGCCATGCTCTACGATCAGCCCGAAGCGATGCATCAGCTGCTCGGCAAGCTCGCCGAATCCGTTACCTCCTACCTGAACGGCCAGATCATGGCCGGAGCCCAGGCGGTGCAGATCTTCGATACCTGGGGCGGCAATCTGTCAGCCGACGCCTATCAGAAGTTCTCGCTGGCCTACATGCGCAAGATCGTTTCCGGATTGATCCGCGAGCATGACGGGCGCCGTGTGCCGGTAATCCTGTTCACCAAGAATGGTGGTTTGTGGCTGGAAAGTATTGCCGACAGCGGCGCCGATGCGCTGGGTCTGGACTGGACCATCGACATGGGCGCGGCACGCGCTCGCGTAGGGTCAAAAGTGGCTTTGCAGGGCAACATGGATCCGACCGTGCTTTATGCCAAGCCAGCGGCTATCCGCGAAGAAGTGGCGCGCATCCTCAAAAGCTACGGCAAGGGTAACGGCCATGTTTTCAATCTGGGGCACGGCATCACGCCCGAGGTTGACCCGGCTCATGCCGGCGCATTTATTGAGGCGGTGCACGAGTTGTCGGCGATCTATCACGACCCCTCTGCTATCGTGGTCTGAATACATTTAGAGATAGCTAGAGCTGACAGGGAGAGCGTTATGCGGCGGGTAATTTTCAATCAGAAAGGAGGTGTGGGTAAATCCAGTATCGCCTGCAATCTGGCCGCGGTCAGTGCCGCGGCTGGGTACAAGACACTCGTGGTCGATCTCGACCCCCAGGCTAACTCGAGCCATTATCTGCTCGGTGACGGACTGGAGGACGTGGATCTGACAATTGCTGATTTTTTTTCCCAGACCTTGTCCAGCAGTCTTTTCAGCAAGAAGGCTGAGCAGTTCGTCACCGAGACGCCGTTCGAGAATCTCTGGCTGATGCCCGCTAGTCCCGAGCTCGGCGAGTTGCAGCATAAGCTCGAGTCGCGTTACAAAATCCAGAAGCTGCGCAAGCTGCTGAATGATCTCAAGGATAACTACGAGCGGATCTATATCGATACCGCGCCGAGTTTCAATTTCTATACTATTTCGGCGCTGATTGCGTCTGACCGCTGCCTGATTCCCTTTGATTGCGACAGTTTCTCTCGGCAGGCGCTCTATGGTTTGCTGCGCGAACTGGAGGACATCAAGGAAGAGCATAACGAGGATCTGGAGGTTGAGGGCATCGTGGTCAACCAGTTCCAGGCGCGGGCTTCGCTGCCCCAGCAAATGCTGGATGAGCTGATTGCCGAAGGACTGCCGGTGCTTCCGGTTTACCTTTCCAGCTCCGTGCGGATGCGTGAATCCCACCAAGTTAACACGCCGCTTATCTATCTCGACGGGCGACACAAGTTAACCCAGCAATTCATTGCTTTGCATGAGCATATCGAAGCACGCTAAAAGCCCTTCCTCAAAGCATCGGCGCATACCGCCGCTGCTTCAGCGGGTAACCAGCAGGTCGCAGGGTGGGTTCTGCATCAATGCCTTGGCCAGGCTGCCGATCAATGCCTCTTCAAGGCCGCTGCGGCTGTGACAGCCCAAGGCGACAAAGTCCGGGCGCAGGCGCTCGGCGGTCTGCTCCAGCCGGCTTCGCACTTCTCCGCTTTCCACCAGAAGGTGTACCTCCGGACGTCTGATTCCCAGCATGTCCAGGGTCTCCTGCTCATCCGCAATCAGCAGTTCAAGGACCCTCTGCTGTTCAGCTATAAAGTCTTTGCCGGCCTTTGAGGTAATCGCTTCGGAAGGTGGGTTGGATACGTGCAGTGCGTGCAGTTTGCCGCCGTCGAGCAACATAGCCGCGACCCGGAGGGCTTCGCTGGCGTACGCGGAAAAATCCAGCGCAAGCATTGCGCAACGGTACTCGGGGGTTTCGCTGGTTGCCAGCAAGGTTGGCACGGTGGCCAGACGGCTGACCTTCTCCAGCGTCGTTCCGACAAAACGCTCGGGCCCCTTTTTATGGTGCCGGCCCATGACCAGTAATGCTGCATTCTCCTTCTTCGACACGGCAACAATGACCTGTGCCGGGTTTCCTGCCTGAACATACAAACGTGCTTCTATATTCTGGCGGTCAGGGCAGCGGGCGATCTGCTTCTGGAGTTGCGTTTCCGCCCGCATAAGATCCTCTCGGGCACCGCTATCTATGACATGCAGAACTATCAGGGGCGCGCCCAGACGCTTGCTTAGCTGACAGCCACGGCTGAGTGCCATGTCGGCCTCTCCGCTCAGATCGCTGGCAACAATGATTGGGTTGGCTGGTGTTGAATTCACAGTGGCGCCTCGCTCATGAAATGTCTGGTGGTGGAAGGACCCGGGGTCTTGCCCGCGGTAATACACTATTCATGATAGAGCAACTCATGCACCTTACAGGCTCTGATCGCGGATGAGTCCTGCAAACACTAGGATATTGACCTTTGGTCGGCTGCATGGGCATGCTTGGGTATTCCCTCATGATGGAACCTAACGAACATGAAGCTCGAAACCCTCGCAGTTCACTTTGGCTATTCCCCGGATCCGACCACCAAGGCGGTCGCGGTCCCTATCTATCAGACTACCTCCTACGCATTCGACAATACCCAGCATGGTGCGGATCTGTTTGACTTGAAGGTGCCGGGCAATATCTATTCGCGAATCATGAATCCGACCAATGATGTGCTCGAGCAACGGCTTTCGGCCATGGAAGGCGGCGTCGCGGGTTTGGCAGTGGCGTCGGGTATGGCGGCCATCACCTATGCAATACAGACGCTGGCAGAAGTGGGCGACAACATCGTCTCAGTAGCAAAGCTGTATGGCGGGACCTACAACCTGTTTGCCCATACGCTGCCGCGGCAAGGCATAGAGGTGCGCTTTGGCGCCCATGACGACATCGCTGCCTTGGAAAGTCTGATCGATTCGCGCACCAAGGCGGTCTTCTGCGAGTCAGTCGGCAATCCCTCGGGCAATATCATCGATATCGCTGCGCTGGCCGAAGCAGCGCACCGTCATGGGGTGCCGCTGATCGTCGACAATACCGTCGCCACCCCAGCCCTGTGTCGTCCGATCGAACACGGCGCGGATATCATTGTGCACTCCCTGACCAAGTATATTGGTGGGCACGGGACGACGCTGGGCGGCATGGTTATCGATGGTGGGACCTTCCCCTGGGCCGATAACGCCGAGCGTTTTGCGATTCTGAATACGCCCGATCCCTCCTATCACGGTGTGGTTTATACGGAAGCCTTCGGTCCTGCTGCTTTCATCGGCCGTTGCCGGGTAGTGCCCCTACGCAATATGGGCGCGGCTCTTTCGCCAATGAATGCGTTCCAGATACTAATGGGGCTGGAAACTCTGTCCCTGCGCATGGAGCGTCATTGTGAGAACGCCATGAAGGTCGCGCACTATCTGCAGCAGCATCCTCAGGTGAGCTGGGTACAGTTTGCGGGTCTGCCGGATCACCCCGAACACGCGCTGGCGCAGCGCTACATGGGCGGTATTCCAGCGTCGATTCTCTCATTCGGGATCAAGGGCGGTCAGGAAGCGGGGGCGCGGTTTATCGATGCGCTGGATCTGATCGTGCGTCTGGTCAACATTGGTGATACGAAATCACTGGCTTGCCATCCAGCGACTACTACCCATCGTCAGTTGAACGACGAAGAACTGGCCAAGGCCGGCGTACCGCGGGATATGGTTCGATTGTCGATCGGTATCGAGCATGTCGACGATATTCTCGCGGATCTGGCGCAGGCGCTGGAAGCGGCTAAATAAGCCTGCCGCGTCCAGCCGTTCTCAAGCCGGAAACAGCGGCCAGATCAACGGAATAACCAGCGTCGCAGTGGCCCACATGATCAGGTTCATCGGAATGCCGATGCGCATGAAGTCGGTGAATTTGTAGCCGCCGGCGCTGTAAACGAAGGTGTTGGTCTGATAGCCGATGGGCGTTGCAAAGCTGGCGCTGGCGGCAAACATCACCGCGACCACGAACGGCCGCGGATCGGCGCCCAGTTGGTAGGCTACGCCCATCGCAATCGGCGTCAGCAGCACCGCCACCGCGTTGTTGCTGACGATCTCGGTCAGCGCCGAGGTCAGCAGGTAAATAAACGACAGCATGAACAGCGGGCCCATCAGGGGGGCCAGCAGCATCACCTGGGCGACCACGGTATCCACCAGACCGACTTTTTTCATTGCCACGCTGATCGCCAGCATGCCGAAGATGATGGTCAGAATGCGCCAGTCAATGGCCTTGTATGCATCTTCGGTATCCAGGCAGCCGGTTGCCAGGACAATGGCTGTTGCGATCATCGCCAGCCCCTCGATGGGCATCACCTGTAGCGCCGCCATTAACATCACGCCCAGCACCGAAGCAATCGCAATAGGCGCCTTGTTGCGCCGATAGGCGCGCTCCTGCACGGTATTCAGACTGATCAGGTCGCCATTGTCGGCAAACTTGCGGATCTGCGTTGGCGTGCCTTCCACCAGCATCACGTCGCCGAACTGCAACTGGAAGTCGTCCAGGTTGTCCTGAATGTTTTCGTTGTGGCGATGGATCGCCAGCACGTGGATGCCGTAGCGCGCGGTCAGGTTCAGGTCGCGCATCGGCCGGTGGCTGTAGCGCGAATTGCGACCGACGATTGCTTCAGCCAGCACTACGTCACGGGTAGAAATGGTCTCGAAGTTGGCCGGCTGCTCGTGATTGAACGTCAACAGACCGGTTTGGCGCAGCTCAATGAAATCGCGCATGTTGGCATGCAGCACCAGCCTATCGCCGGCATTCAACACGGTGGTGTTAACCGGCGTGGAGAGCTCTTCGTCGCCACGGAAAATCTTCAGTACCTGAATACCGCTGTCGCCATTGAGTTTGGCCTCACTGATGCTCTGGTTGACCACGGGCGAGTCATGGGGCACCAGCAGTTCGGTCATGAAAGGCCGGCTTTGATCGGGCCGCAACTGCTTGGACAAACTTTCGCGGTCAGGCAGCAAGCGGTGGCCGACCAGCATGATAAAGGCCAGGCCGATCGCGGCCATGATCAGCCCCGGCAGGAATATCTCGAACATGCCGAAAGGCTCCATGCCCTGTTCCCGCGCTACGCCATCAACCAGTATGTTGGTCGAGGTGCCAATCATCGTCATCGTACCGCCGAGGATTGTGGCATAGGACAGTGGGATCAACATTTTCGATGCCTTGCTGCCGACCTGGGCTGCGAGCGTAACAGCGACAGGCGTGAGGATGGCAACCACGGGCGTATTATTGATAAAGGTCGAGAGCACCATGGCAGTCAGCATCAGGCTGAACAGGGTGCGCAGCGGGCTGCCGCCACCCATCCGCGATAGCCATTTGCCCAGAGCCTCGACACAGCCAGTGCGCTCCAGCGCGGCGGAGAGAACGAACATGCAGGCAATAGTGATGGGTGCGCTGTTGGACAGGATGCCGAGCACATCGGCAGGGCTCAGCAGGCTGCTGACCAACAAAACCGCTACCGCGATGCCGACCACGACGTCGGGACTGAATTTTTCCCGGGCAAAGGCATAGAACACCCAGCACAGCAGGAAGGCGACGCCAATCATTGGCAGTGAATCCCAGCTCATCAACCCGAACCTTGTCATATAGCTGAGGCCCCGCGTGCCGGAACCTTTCAGGTCGCCACCTTAAAAGGGAACTCTAATATTGTCCAAGCACGAAAACTGATTTTTATATATCTTTAAGGAATATACAGAGGCTGAGCAGCGCATCGAAAAGCAGGAGCTCAACGCAGCGATTTCGGGTAGTTCTCCAGATTGTGTCGCTTGCGGTCGGTCTGTGTTTTGCCGGTGCCTTATGGCTTTGTATCAAGCAATGAAATTGGCCGGCATATGCCTTGACCGGCAACGCTGGTCGGCATAGTGTTCAAACGACTGTATGAATTCTGGCGGTTGGCACAAGCCAGTTGTCTATTTTGGAGATTGCATCATGCCTGATTACAAAGCTCCGTTGCGCGATATGCGCTTCGTGATGGAAGAACTGCACAATTTCGGCGCAGGTTACGAGCGTTTCAATTTGACCGACGCGACCCCGGATGTGATCTCCGCGGTGATGGAAGAAGCCGCAAAGTTTGCCGGCGAAGTTCTCGCACCCCTGAACCGCACCGGTGACGAAGAAGGCTGCCATATCGATGACGGCGTAGTAACCACTCCGGCCGGTTTCAAGGAGGCCTATCACCAGTTCGTCGAGAACGGCTGGCCCTCTATGACTGCTCCAGTGGAGTTTGGTGGTCAAGGTCTGCCGGTTTCCCTCGGCTTCGTGACTGCCGAGATGACAGGTGCCGCCAACTATGCCTGGAGCATGTATCCGGGTTTGAGTCAGGGCTGTGCGGCGGCGATTCGCGCCCACGGCAGCCAGGACCAGAAAGAGCTGTACCTTACCAAGCTGTTTGCCGGACAGTGGACAGGTTCCATGTGCCTGACCGAGCCGCAGTGCGGTACCGACCTGGGCTTGACCAAGACCCGCGCGGTGCCCCAGGCCGATGGCAGCTACCAGATCACCGGCACCAAGATCTTCATCTCCTGCGGCGAGCATGATTTTGCCGAGAACATCGTGCACCTGGTGCTGGCCAAGCTGCCGGGCGCGCCCGAGGGCACCAAGGGTATCTCGCTGTTCATCGTGCCCAAGTTCCTGCCCGACGCCAGCGGCGAAGTCGGCGAGCGTAACGGTGTGAAGTGCGGCTCGATCGAGCACAAGATGGGTATCAAGGCTTCGGCCACCTGTGTGATGAACTTTGATGATGCCAAGGGCTTCCTGATCGGTGAGGTGAACAAGGGCCTTAACTGCATGTTCACGATGATGAACCATGCCCGTCTGGGTACTGGCATGCAGGGTCTGTGTCACGGTGAAGCGTCCTACCAGAGTGCTCTGGCCTACGCCAAGGATCGCCTGCAGATGCGCGCGCTCTCTGGTCCTGCGGAACCGGACAAGCCTGCCGACCCGATTATCGTGCATCCCGATGTACGTCGCATGCTGCTGACCATGAAGGCCTTTAATGAAGGTAACCGGGCGCTGGCTTTTTACACTGCGCAGCTGCTGGACAAGGCGCATTACGCCTCTGATGCTGCCGAGCGCGAGAACGCCGAAGAGCAGCTGGCTTTCCTCACGCCCATCTGCAAGGCATTCATGACCGAAACAGGTCTGGAAGCGACCAATCATGGTGTGCAGATATTTGGTGGTCACGGCTATGTGCGTGAGTGGGGCCAGGAGCAGCAGTTGCGAGATTGCCGCATCGGCCTGATCTATGAGGGCACCAATGGCATCCAGGCGCTGGACCTGCTGGGTCGCAAGGTACTGATGACCCAAGGCAAGATGCTGCGCGCCTTCACCAAGGAGGTGCACGTTTTCTGCAAGGCCAACGAAGGCGATGCCCAGTTCGGCGAGCACATCAAGAAGCTCAGCGCGCTGAATGCCCAGTGGGGCGAGATGACCCAGAAAATCGCGATGAAGGCGATGCAGAACCGTGAGGAAATCGGTTCGGCAGCGATGGATTACCTGATGTTCTCGGGTTACGTCACCCTGGCGTTCTTCTGGGTGAAGATGGCCATGGCCGCGCAGAAGCAGCTCGATGCCGGCACCAGCGAAGAGGACTTCTACAAGGCCAAGCTGGCGACTCAGGAGTTCTACTTCAAGCGCCTGCTGCCGCGCGCCCAGGCCCACGTGGAAGCGCTGGAGTCCGGTGCGGACAACTTGATGCAAATGACTGCCGAGCAGTTCTGATCCGTAGATAGTTGCAAGCCGCAAGCCGTACGAAAAACCCCGACTGGTTCGGGGTTTTTCTTTTGCTGGTGCTGAAACTGTTTGTGACTGGATTTTACAAAATGGTCATTTAAAGACGCTATCGATCTATTTGTTGTCGCGGTACACTTGGCGCCCTGTTCCGGATGGTCCGGGCGACGCTACTGCAAGAGGATTTTCCATGGCCGATTACAAAGCCCCCCTGCGTGATATTCGCTTCGTGCTCAACGAGGTTTTCGAAGCCGACAAGCTGTGGCAGAGCCTGCCCGGGCTGAACGGTGCGATTGACGCCGAAACAGCCGAAGCCATGCTCGAGGAAGCCGGCAAGATTACCTCCCAGACCATTGCCCCGCTCAATCGTAGTGGCGATGAAGAGGGTGCCCACTGGAACGATGGCGTGGTGACGACTCCGGCTGGATTCAAACAGGCCTACACCACCTACGCCGAAGGCGGTTGGGTCGGTCTGGGTGGTAATCCTGAATTTGGTGGTCTGGGTATGCCCAAGACCCTCGGAGTGCAGGTCGAGGAAATGGTCTACGGTGCCAATAACAGCTTCGCGCTTTATCCCGCGCTGACCGCGGGTTGCTGCCTGGCGCTCGATGCCCACGGCAGCGAGGAGCTCAAACAGGCATACCTGCCCAACCTCTACAGCGGAGTCTGGGCCGGCACCATGTGCCTTACCGAGCCCCATTGCGGCACGGATCTGGGCATTATCCGCACCAAGGCCGTGCCGCAGGATAACGGTACCTATGCGGTTACCGGCACCAAGATATTTATCACCGGCGGCGAGCACGACCTGACCGACAACATCATTCATCTGGTTCTGGCCAAGCTCCCTGATGCTCCAGCCGGACCCAAGGGCATCTCGTTGTTCCTGGTGCCCAAGGTGCTGGTCAATGCTGACGGCAGCCTGGGCGAGCGCAACAGCGTCAGCTGTGGATCGATCGAACACAAGATGGGCATCAAGGCCTCGGCTACCTGCGTGATGAATTTCGATGGCGCCGAAGGCTACCTGATCGGGGAAGTGAACAAGGGCCTCAATGCCATGTTCACCATGATGAATTATGAGCGCCTGTCGATTGGCATCCAGGGTATCGGTTGCGGCGAAGCCTCTTACCAGACGGCGGTTGCCTATGCCCGCGAGCGTACCCAGAGCCGGTCGCCGACCGGCGCAATAGCACCCGAGCAAACGGCTGATCCGATTATCGTGCATCCCGATGTACGTCGCATGCTGCTGACCATGAAGGCAATGACTGAAGGTAGCCGCGCATTCTCCACCTATGTCGGTTCGCAGCTGGATATCAGCAAGTTTGCCGATGATCCCCAGATCAAGAAGAAGGGCGAGGATCTGGTTGCGCTGCTGACACCGGTAGCCAAGGCCTTCTTTACCGATATCGGGCTGGAGAGCTGTATTCATGGCCAGCAGATTCTCGGTGGTCACGGTTATGTGCGCGAGTGGGGACAGGAGCAACTGGTGCGCGATGCGCGGATTGGTCAGATCTACGAGGGTACCAACGGTATCCAGGCGCTGGACCTGATGGGCCGCAAGACCGTGGCCAACGGTGGCGCCTTCTTCAAGGTATTTGCCGAAGAGGTCCGCGAGTTTATCGCCGCCAACCAGGACAAGGATCTTGCCGATTTCGTGCAGCCGCTGGAAAAGGCGCTGACCAATCTGGAAGAGCTTACTGCACTGGTCATCGATCGCAGCAAGACCAATCCCAACGAAATCGGCGCGGCATCGGTCGAATATCTGCACGTGTTTGGGTACACAGTCTACGGCTACATGTGGACGCGGATGGCCAAGGCCGCTCTCGCCCGGCTCGATCAGGACGGCGACGGCTTCTATGCCGCCAAGCTTGGCACCGGACGTTTCTTTATCAAGCGCCTGCTGCCACGCATTCACTCATTGAGCGAAGCGGTACGCGCCGGTAGCGAGTCGTTGTTCGAGCTGGACGCAGCCCAGTTCTGAGTCGAGGAGGCCTTGTAGGTAAACGCTTACAAGGCCTGGCGGTGATCGACTATGGGCAGGTCCCTGCTCCCTGCGTAGTATTGATCCCGCTAGGAGCAACGCAGGGACGCATCAAGAATTAACACGGAGCAGGGACAGTGCCTGGAGGCACCTCGATTTAGGGATGATCAGGAACAATGTTCTGCAAAACCTCGCTTCGGCGGGGTTTTTCTTTGCCCGCCATTTGTCCGTCGCCACCTCACTCGAAACTGCACTCGAGCTTGCCAAGACCGCCCAGTTCCAGCCGGATTCGATCGCCTTTTTCCACTTTCTGCATGGGCCCCAGTGAGCCCGAGAGTATGACTTCCCCGGCCTGCACGGGGGTGCCGCGTTCAGCGAGCTCACGGACCAGCCACAGGCAGGCCTTGAGCGGGCTGCCCATGCACTTGCCGGCGTTGCCTTCCACCGCTTTTTCATCGTTGCGGTAGAGCTGCATCGTCATGCCCGAGAAATCGAGGTCGCGGACATCCCGCTGCTCCTTGCCCAGCACATAGAAACCTGATGACAGGTTGTCTGCCACAGCGTCGAACAGGCTGCGAGGCCAGCCGGCAAAGGCCGAATCGCAAATTTCCAGTGCCGGCACAACCTTGCCGATACTGTTCATCAGCGTTTCCTCGTCAACTTCCGGATCGTCCACTGCGGCACTGAAAATGAAAGCAACCTCGCCTTCCACTCGTGGGGAAATCAGTTTCTCGATGGGTATGCTGGCGCCGTCTTCATAGCTCCAGCCTTGCACCAATTTTCCGAATAACGGCATTTCCAGCGCCATCTCGGCCTGGGCTTGCGGGTCAGTGAGGCCCAGTTTGTAGCCAACTGTCTTCTGACCCACGTAGTTGAAGCGCTTGATCAGTTCCTCCTGAACCGTATAAGCCTGCTCCAGCATGCCGATCTCGTATTTGCCCGCCACCGGTTCGCAGGGTTCAAGGTTGCGTCGTGCCACGAACAGGTCGTCGGCGGCACTGCGTGGATCAAAAATCCTCTCTTCATTCATTCAAGCTGCCTCGCTCGGGCTTATCACCCACCACAGTCGTTCGGTACATTTCGCGGCGCTGGCCGAAGTAGTCCGACACCGGCTGGTGCCATACGCAGCGGTTATCCCAGATGGCCAGCGTGCCCGGTGTCCAGCGCATGCGGCAGGTGAATGCCGGTGCGCTGGCTACCGAGAATATATAGTCCAGCAGGGGTCTCGCCTCTTCGGCCTTCAAGCCCTCAATACCCAGAGTATAGGCAGGGTTGGCGAACAGCACATTGCGACCGGTCTCCGGGTGGCGGGTAATCAACGGGTGACAGCGCACATCGTGGTCGACGTTCTCGCCATAGACGATCTGCATGCTCTCCAGGCCGGCGTTGTGTTTGGCGTTAGGGCCGTAGCCATATTCCGGCGTATTGATGCCATTGAGCTCGAGCAATATCCTGCGCATGGTCGGCGATAGCCACTCGCACGCCAGGTACATATTGTTGAACAGCGTATCGCCGCCCACCTCGGGCACATCATGGCCATAAAGAAGGGTAAAGGCGGGCGGGCATTCCTGGAATGACCAGTCCGAGTGCCAGGCGCCGCCGAACACGAACGGTGTTCCTTCGGTCGCTTCCTTGACCACATGCACCACATGGGGGTGATCGACCATCGGTTTTACATAGGGCTCCACACCGAACTCGCCAAAGCGCTGCGATACCGTCTCCAACTGTTGCACGCTGAGTGACTGGTCGCGGATAAACAGGACCTGGTGATCCAGCAGAGCCTGGCGCAGATCTGCCTGCCCTTGCTCGGAAAGGCTGTTCAGGTCGATATCGTGGATGTCCGCACCCAGGCCGCCGGCGACCGGCGCGGTGCGAAAGTGAGGGCTCTTGCGGGCCAGGTTGTTGCGCGCGGTGGTATAGAAGAATTCGGGCATGGCGGTTACCTCTTGTTATAGGTTTTTACCTTCTGAGCATGCCCGAGCCTCTATACTGCTTCCATGATCAGTTGTGCCACCGAATGATAATTACTGCCAAAATACGAGGAGGCAGCATTGGACTGGCGACAGAGACGGGACAATACCAATCTGCGTTTTTTGCTTGAGGTCGCTGCAGACAAAGGGGTGGCCGCTGCCGAATGCCTGGCTGATACTGGCTTGCAGCGCATGGCCGCTAGCACAGATGGGGCAGGGAGCGCGCAGGCCCTGGCGGCCGATATCGAGAGCATCGACCGCGTCGAGTTGTGGCAGGAGCTTGCCGTCATCCGCAATCTGGTCGCGCAGCGCTCGGCCGCCGGTATCGGCCTGCAGATCGGTCGGCGTTATCACCTGACCAGTCTCGGCCTGCTTGGCTACGCGATGTTGGCCAGCAGAACCCTGCGCGATGCGATCGACGTCACCGGCCAGTTCAGGCCCCTGTCGCTCTCGATATGTCCGGTGTCACTGCAGGAGCATCCCGATGGCGTGCTGATGACGCTGGATGAAACTGTGCTGCCTGCCGATGCACGCTGCCTGGTAGTCGAGCGAGGCATGACCGCGTGGCAATGCCTGTTCTCGGAATTGTTGCAGCGGCCGTTTGTACCCTTGAGGGTGGATTTATGCGTGCCTGGCGCCGGCACTCCGGCACTGTATTCGACGCACTTTGGCTGCGTTGTGAACACGCAGGCCTCCGGCAACCATATGTTGATAGCGGCAGAGGATCTTCGCACCGAACTGCCCCTGGCCAATGCACTGACCCAGCGCACCTGCGCGAGCCTGTGCCAGCACCTGTGCGACAGCCTGGAAGATATCCATACACCGCTGGCCGGTCAGGTGATGCAGTTGCTGATGAGTCGCTCTGGTCATATTCACCCGGCGCGTGAAGCCGCGGCTTACCTCGGCCTTTCCGAGCGTACCCTGCATCGCCGCCTGGCAGGGGAGGGACATTCCTATCGGCAACTGGATGAGCGGGTCAGGCGTAATCTGGCCGAGAGGCTGTTGCACGACAGTGCACTGGGCATCGACAGCATCGCCCGGCAGTTAGGTTATGCCGAGGCTGCGAGTTTTTCGCGGGCGTTCAAGCGCTGGACCGGGTTGTCTCCGGATTACTGGCGCAGGCAACGCCAGGCAGAACCGCTGGAGCCATTGCTAAATGCATTGGTGCACTCTGCCGGTGCGGGGGATATTCAACGTGCTTGAAATAAGCAACCTGAAGAAGTCCTACCCCGGCCCACAGGGCCAACTGCCGGTGCTGGACGGCGTCAGTCTCCGACTTGAGGCCGGGAGCAGCCTGGCGCTGATGGGTGAGTCGGGCAGCGGCAAGAGCACCTTGCTGCATCTGGTCGCCGGCCTGGATCAGGCTGACAGCGGCGACATTCATGTTGCCGGGCAATCCTTGGCCGGCCTGAACGAGTCTGCCCGGGCGGCGTTCCGGCGT
Source organism: Halopseudomonas sp. (assembly GCF_041579695.1). GTDB lineage: Bacteria > Pseudomonadota > Gammaproteobacteria > Pseudomonadales > Pseudomonadaceae > Halopseudomonas. The sequence goes on along the minus strand of NZ_JBFGFI010000040.1, from coordinate 2,174 downwards.
GATCAGGTAGCGGTGATATTCCAGCAATTCAATCTGATTCCCTCGCTGCGGGTGGCGGACAATCTGGCGTTTCAGGCGCGGCTGGCGGGCAGGCTGGATCAGGGTTGGCTGGACTGGCTGACCCAGCGCCTGGGCCTGGCTGATCTGCTGCAGCGCTATCCCGAGCAACTGTCCGGCGGCCAGCAACAGCGGGTGGCCGTGGGTCGCTCTCTGGCAGTGCGGCCGCCGCTGGTACTGGCCGATGAGCCCACGGGGAATCTGGACGAAAACAGTGCTGACGAGGTGATGGCGTTGCTGCTGGAACTGGTGCAAAAAGCCGGTTCAAGTCTGCTGATGGTGACCCACAGCGCGAGCCTGGCGGCCCGGCTGGATCGCCAGGTAGTACTGAAAGCCGGTCGGGTGCACGGGAGCGGGAAGTGATCCGTCATTGTGGATGGGTGCTGCACACACTGCTCAGTCATTGGCGCCGCCATCCGCTGCAGGCTGCCTGCCTGCTGGTCGGCCTGTGGCTGGCCACCGCGCTGTGGACCGGCGTTCAGGCGCTCAACAGCCAGGCACGTGAAAGCTACGATCGCGCCGCAGAGCTGTTTGCCGGCGGTGCACAAACGGTGCTGGTGGATCCTGCGGGGCGCGGTTTCGAGCAGGCGTATTTCGTCACATTGCGCCGTGCTGGCTGGCCGGTTTCACCCGTGCTGCGCGGGACGGTCGAGCTGGCGGACGAGGATAGCGGGCGCAGACTGCAACTGACCGGTATCGAGCCTCTTACCCTGCCGGGCGAGGGCGCCGTCACGGGTGAGATAGGGAACCAGGATACCCTGCGGGCATTCCTGTTGCCGCCCGGGCTTACCTGGATAGCCGCCGACACCCTAGCCGAGCTCGGACTTGCGGCGGGCGCTACCCCGACGCTTGAGGGTGGCGAACGATTGCCGCCCCTGCACGTGGTGGAGGATCTGCCGCCGGGAATGTTGCTGGTGGATATTGGCCAAGCTCAGCGGCTGCTGGGGCAGCGCGGCATGCTGAGCCAGCTGCTTGTCGAAGATTACTTCGCGGCTGGGCAGCCAGCGTTGCCAGCCGAGGTACCCCTGGCCTGGCAGGCCGGCGACGAAGGCGACCTAGTGCGCCTGACCGACAGTTTCCACCTCAACCTCACTGCGCTGGGATTGCTCGCCTTTGTGGTCGGATTGTTCATCGTTCACGCCGCGGCGAATCTGGCCATGGAGCAGCGCCGAGGCCTGTTGCAGACACTGCGCGCCTGCGGCGTCAGCCTGAAGACGCTGCTCGCGGTCCTGCTGCTGGAGTTGCTGGCGATGGCCCTTCTGGGTGGCGGCCTCGGGGTGCTCAGTGGGTTTGCGCTGGCGGCCCTGCTGGTCGGTGATCTGGCGGCCAGTCTTCGTGGTCTGTATGGCGCTCAAGTGGCAGGCCAATTGACGCTTGATGCCAGCTGGTGGCTGACCGGTCTCGGCATGAGCCTGCTCGGCACACTGATTGCTGGCGGCGGCAGCGTACTCGCCGCGATGCGCTTGCCGGTACTTGCCTGGGCCAGGCCGCAGGCGTGGCGTGAGGCGCAAGGGCGCATGATCAGACGGCAGACCTTGCTCGGAGCGCTGCTTCTGACGCTGGCCGGCGCGCTGATGGCCTGGGGCAACTCCCTACTTGCCGGTTTTGCGTTGCTGGCCTGTCTGCTGTTGGGAGCAGCCTGGCTGCTCCCGCTGTGTTTGCAGGCCCTGCTGCGGCTGGCCCAACGGAGCCGGGGTGGACCAGTCCGCCAATGGTTCTGGGCTGACAGCCAGCAACAGCTGTCGGGTCTGAGTGTCGCGCTGATGGCACTGTTGCTGGCGCTGGCAGCCAATATCGGCGTCGGCAGCATGACCGAGGGTTTTCGTCAGACCTTTACCGGCTGGCTCGATCAACGCCTGGCCGCGGATATCTACGTGCGCCCGCAGGATGCCCAGCAGGCGGAGGCCATAGGCCTGTGGCTCGAGCAAAGCCCGCAGGTGCATGCCCAGTTGCCCAGTTGGCAGCTCGACACCCGTGTCGGCGGCTGGCCGACCCAGTTGAGCGGCATCATCGACCATCCGCTGTATGCCGAGACCTGGCCTATGCTGGAAACCACCAGCGAGTCCTGGCCTGAACTCGCTGCCGGGCGGGGCGCCATGGTCAGCGAACAGCTGGCC
>NZ_JBFGFI010000039.1:0-27412 GCF_041579695.1 Halopseudomonas sp. | reverse complement strand
GACTTTCTTGTCGAGCTGGCCGAACGGGTCGATAAGGCCGTTCCCGCTGACCGCCACACCCATCTGGTTCTGGAAAACGAAGACAACGACGTGAGCTTGTTGAAAGATCACTTCGTGGCCCAGTGGAACGACGACGGTCATAACGTCTTGCACGTGCTGCTGACTGGCGAAACGGAAAGCTATTACAGCGACTATGCCGATGACCCGACTGGCAAACTGGCCCGCTGCCTGGGCGAAGGATTCATCTTCCAGGGCGAGCCCAATCGTTACGGCAAGGCGCGCGGCAAGCCCAGTGCGCTTTTGCCCACCAGCGCCTTCGTGCTGTTTCTACAGAACCACGACCAGACCGGTAACCGTGCACTGGGCGAACGATTGACTGAACTCGCCGATGATCGGGCTCTGAAGGCAGCAACTGCACTGCTTCTACTATCGCCTATGGTGCCACTCTTGTTCATGGGCGAAGAGTGGGGCTGCCTGCAACCGTTCCTTTTCTTTACCGATCACAACCCCAAGCTCGGCGAGGCCGTTCGCCAGGGGCGACGCAACGAGTTCTCGGAATTTTCCAGCTTCACCGATCCCGAGGTACGCGAAACGATTCCCGATCCCAACGCCCGGGACACCTTCGACCAGAGCATTCCAGACTGGGCGGCCCGCTCCAGCCCGCCCCATGAACAGTGGCTGAACTATTACCGGCACCTGCTTGACCTGCGCCACAACCTGATCATCCCGCGTTTGGCAGGCAGCCAGGGGCTAGGGGCAGAAGTACTGGCCGAAAAGGCTGTGTCAGCTTCCTGGCGACTGGGTGACGGCAGTCTGCTGTATATCGATCTGAACCTGTCTGATAAGTCTGTCGCTGCCAGAGCACGCAACGGCACTGAGCTCATTTTCCACTACGGCCTGAACCTCTGCGGCAGAGAACACTCGATATTGCCACCGTACAGCATCGTCATCACCCTGAGAGCCAAAACATGAAAGAAGCATCGCTGATCAGCCTGGCACAGGCAGCGGGTATCAGTACCCAATGGACCGACGCCTACGACGAGCCGCAAAAAGTCGACACCCAGGCCCTGCGCGCCCTGTTGGCCAGCCTGGAGCTTCCCGCCGACAGCGAGCAGCAGATACGGACCAGCCTGGCAGAACAGCAAGACCGGCAGCGCCGCGCCGAGGCGGGTCCGCTGATCACCATGATTGCAGAGCAGAGCGTCTCGCTTGCGGGCCGCTTCGCCCCGGGCACATCTTGCAAGATTGTCCTGGATGATGAGCGCAGCCTGCATCGGCGTCTGGATCACAACGCCCGCCTGCCGGGGATTTCCCAGTGCGGCTACCACCAGTTATTGATAGAGGATGAGCTGATCACGCTGGCGGTGGCTCCGAAGCGCTGCCTGAGTGTGGCCGACCTGTGTGGCCTCTCTACGGCGCGTCTTTGGGGGTTATCCGCGCAGCTGTATTCACTGCGCCGACCCGGCGATGGCGGTGTAGGCGATACTTTGGCTCTGGAACAGTTGTCGCGCCGAGCGGCCAGCGCGGGCGCAGACGCTCTGGCGATAAGCCCGGTGCATGCCCTGTTCAGTGACCGCAGCGACCAGTACAGCCCCTACTCGCCGTCCAGCAGACTGTTCTACAACCCTCTGTACGCCACGCCCGGGCGGGTGCTCGGAGATGAGTCTGTCAAGCGTGCGATCGATGAATGTGGACTGCAGGCGGAACTGGCCAGACTCGAAGCACTACCGCTGATTGACTGGCCTGCGGTGTCTGCCGCCAAGCAACAACTGCTGCGCCACCTGCATCAGCATTTTGCGGCCCGGGACAACGGTCTGACGAAGGATTTCGCACGCTTTTGTAAGAAGCGTGGCGCGGCTCTGGAGCAACACTGCCGTTTTGAAGCGCTGCATGCCTACATGCAGCAGAACCAGCAGGCACACAGCTGGCACGACTGGCCTGCTCCTTTCCGCGACCCCGATAGCGATGCGGTCGCACAGTTCGCCAATGAACACCGTCGTGAGGTCGACTTCCACATGTTCTGTCAGTGGCTCGTCGATAACGGCCTGGAGCGTGCGCAATCAGTTGCCCGCAGCTGCGGCATGCATATCGGTCTGATCAGCGACCTGGCCGTCGGCGCCGATGGCGCGGGCAGCTTTGCCTGGTCCAGGCAGTCGGAGCTGCTCAGCGCAGTATCGGTAGGCGCCCCCCCGGACACTATCAACAGTCAGGGCCAGAACTGGGGCGTTTCGGCCTTTTCTCCATGGGGTCTGCAGGCGCGAGGCTATCGGGCTTTTACCGACATGCTCCAGGCCAACATGGCCCACGCCGGTGGAATTCGCATCGACCATGTCATGGGCCTGAAGCGTTTATGGGTGATCCCGGAGGGTGCTTCACCACAGATGGGGGCCTATCTGAACTATCCGTTCGAGGAACTGATGCACCTGGTAGCCCTGGAATCCTGGCGTCACAAGGCAATCGTGATTGGCGAGGATCTGGGCACGGTGCCCGAGGGATTACGCGAGGAGCTGGCTGCGCGCGGAGCGCTTGGCATGCGAGTGCTGCATTTCGAACGGGACGAGAACGGCTTCATCGCCCCGGATGATTGGCCGGCTGATGCGCTGGCAACCACCACCACGCACGATCTGCCAAGCGTGCGCGGCTGGCTCGCCGGTCGTGATATCGACTGGCGGGAAAAGGCCGGTCACCGGGACATCGACGAAAGCAGGACTGATCGCCAGACGCGTAGCGCAGAAAAAAAAGAACTTATCGCCGCGCTGCGCCAGGCAGGCGAACTGGAAAAAGGCGAGAGCGATGACCGCGAGCAGCTCGAAGCCTGCATCGGGTTCATCGGCAAGACTCCCGCCCCACTGGTGCTATTGCCGTTGGAGGATGCACTGGGCGAGATGGAGCAACCCAACCTGCCCGGCCCGGGCAATATCCACCCGAACTGGCGCCGACGTCTCGCCCAAAACGTCGATGAACTGCTAGCGGGTACAGAGGTGCAACGTCGTTTGCAGCGGTTGAGCGCCGCGAGGGCAAAACGCGAACAGGAGTCCGCATGACACAGGACGTATTGATTGAACCGCGGGCCACTGCCCGTCTGCAGTTTCATGCCGGCTTCACCCTGGAGCACGCTATCGGCCTGGTGGATTATTTCGCGAACCTCGGAATTAGCCATATCTATGCGTCGCCGCTGACGCGGGCACGCTCCGGATCCCTGCACGGCTACGATGTTGTCGATCCGACCATGATCAACCCCGAACTGGGCGGGGAAGAAGCGCTGGAACGCCTGGTGCAGGCACTGCGCGAGCGCCAGATGGGGCTTATTCTGGATATCGTGCCCAACCACATGGCCGTCAGCGACGCCAACCCCTGGTGGCACAGCGTGCTGGAATGGGGGGCATCCAGCCCTTACTCCGACTTTTTCGACATCAACTGGCACTCCAGCGATCCTCTGCTGGAGGGCCGGATTCTCGCGCCGTTCCTGGGCCGCGACTATGCCCTGACACTGAGTGACGGCGAGCTTGAACTTGATTTCGATGCGTTAAGCGGCACCTTCTCAGTGACCTATTTTGACAATCGTTTTCCGCTGACGCCGCCGAGCTACGCCGACATTCTGCTCAGCTCGCACGATCACCACCTTAACGAGCTGGCAGTGAGGTTTGCCGCGCTCGACGGCTATCGTCAGGCGCCGGACCGGGCTCATGAACTCTGCGCGCAGCTGGCGCAGCTGTGCACCTCACCAGCGAATATCGAACTGGTTCACCAGGCGCTTGCCACTTTCGCGCCGATCGCCGGACAGAGCGGTGGTCGAATGCATGAACTGCTTGAACGCCAACATTACCGCCTGGCCAGTTGGCGCACCGCGGCCGATGAGATCAACTGGCGACGTTTCTTCGATATCAATGAACTGATCTGTCTCAGGGTGGAGTCACACGAGGTGTTCGAGGCGGCGCACGCAAAGATTTTCGAGTTGGTAGAACGCGGGCTCGTCGATGGCCTGCGCATCGACCACATTGATGGTCTGGCCGACCCCCGCGGCTACTGCCGCAAGTTGCGGCGCCGTGTCGAGGGCCTGATCGGCCCATCTGTGCGAGCCGCACGTTTCCCGATCTACGTTGAAAAGATACTCGGTAGCGGCGAAGTACTACCTGCGCACTGGAACGTAGATGGCACCACCGGCTACGAGTTCATGAACCAGGTTTCCCTGCGGCAACACGACTCCCGGGGAGCTGCTGCGCTGCAACGTCTATGGGCCAGCGAAACCGGCCGGCCGGCTGATTTTCTGCAGGAAGTATATGACGCCAGACGTTTTGTCCTCAGCAATTCGCTGGCCGCCGATTTCGAGACGGTTGCCGAGGGGTTGATGCAGCTGGCGCGCGAAGACCTGAGCACCCGCGATCTGACGCTAAACGGCATACGCCGGGTATTGCTCGAGCTTATTGCCAACTTTACGGTCTATCGCACTTATGCCGCCGCTTGCGGCCGCTCGGAACAGGATCGCAAGTATTTCCAGCGCGCCCTGCTGGCGGCGAGTGAACGCCTCTCCCCAGCCGATGAAGCCATTCTGAAGGTCCTCGATCGATGGCTGGGAGGCGAGAATCTCAAGCAGGTTCCGCCAGGGTCCGTGCGCCAACTTCGCCAGCGCGTGTTGCGGCGTTTTCACCAGCTCACTTCTCCGGCAGCCGCCAAGGCAGTAGAAGACACCGCATTCTATCGCTATGGCGTTTTGCTCTCTCGCAACGACGTGGGCTTTGACCCGGAACATTTCAGCGCGCCGCTGGCGGAATTCCACCGTAACAATGTAGTCCGCGCACTGGATTACCCGATCAGCCTGATCACCACCGCTACCCACGATCACAAGCGCGGAGAAGACACCCGGGCGAGGCTGGCTGTGATCAGCGAACGGGCCGCCTGGTACGTTAACCAGGTGCGGGACTGGCAACAATCGGCCGCGCCCTTGCGCAGCGTGCTGGCAGATGTCAGCGCGCCCTCGCCCGGTGATGAAATGATGCTATATCAGACGCTGTTGGCGAGTTGGCCGCTGGAGCTAGACAGTAGTGACCAGGACGGATTGCAGGTCTACTGCGACCGGCTGCTGGCCTGGCAAAAAAAGGCCCTGCGCGAGGCAAAGCTGATGAGCAGCTGGAGTGCACCCGACAGCAGCTACGAAACAGCCTGCCGCGAGTTTCTCACCGCCCTGTTACTTAATCCTGAACATCAGGTGTTACGCGGCCAGATTGCCCATGCTGCCGCGAGCCTGGCGCCAGCCGGAGCACTCAACAGCCTGGCCCAGTGCCTGATCCGGCTTACCGCACCCGGGGTACCCGACCTGTATCAGGGGACCGAATTCTGGGACTTCAGTCTGGTGGATCCTGACAATCGCAGACCGGTTGACTACTCCGCCCGGCAATCGGCACTGAATAACAACGACTCGCCCGAGCGGCTGCTCGCCGTCTGGCACGATGGCCGAATAAAGCAATGGCTGATTGCGACGATTCTCGACTGGCGGCGCAAGCATCCCGACATATTCCGCCACGGCAATTATCAACCACTGGAAACCTCAGGCGAGCATGCTAACAACGTGTGCGCTTTCGCCCGCGAGCATGCAAACAAGGCAGTCATAGTGGTGGTGCCATTGCTCACGGCGCCGTTGCTGCGCGATCAGCCGACACCGATGGTGCCTTCAGAAGGCTGGAGTAATACTCGCGTGATACTTCCCCCGCATATGAAAGAGCGACAGCTGTCGAACCAGTTGTCTGGTGAGGCGGTCCAAGTCCGAGAGGGCCGGATCGCCATAAGCGAGGTGCTGGCGCAATTGCCCGTCGGCTTTATCAGCACATTCAAACCGTAAGGAACAATCACCATGACGAGCGACGAAGATCGTATCCGCGAACTGGCATACCAGATCTGGGAGAGCGAAGGCCGACCCGAGGGCCAGACCGAGAGGCACTGGGCAATGGCCCGCAAGCTGGCCGAAAGCGAGGATGCGGGCGCATTCGTCCCGCCCCCGGGAACAGAAGCCGCCACCAGACCTAAACCCACGCGCAAGGCGCCGACCAAAGACGAAACTCAGGTGGAAAAACCAGCCCTGCTTGGCAAGCCGACAGCGCGGCAAAAAAAAGCTGCCGCCGACGCAGTCTCAACCGCCCCGGACAAGCCCCAGGCCGCGACAAAGGCGCGCACCCCGCCTAACAAGACGCAAAACCGCTGATCCAGGAGGCCGCATGAGGAGCAAGCGAGGAACGCGCTACGAAGATTTCAAGGCGCAACAGCAGTCACGGATAACTGAAGGACACCCCTTTCCACTGGGCGCAACGTGGGACGGCTTGGGCGTCAATTTCGCGCTGTTCTCTGCTCACGCCACCAAGGTGGAACTATGTTTGTTTGACAGCTCCGGTGAAACTGAACTCGAGAGAATCGAACTGCCCGAGTACACCAACGAAATCTGGCACGGCTATCTGCCCGACGCGCATCCTGGACAGATATACGGCTATCGGGTTCATGGCCCCTATGAACCCAAGGACGGTCATCGATTCAATCATCATAAACTGCTGATTGATCCTTACGCCAAGCAACTCGTGGGCAGCCTGGAATGGTCAGAGAGCCTGTTCGGATACACTATCGGCTCTCCCTATGCAGATCTAAGTTTCGATAAACGCAACAGTGCGCCTTTCATGCCCAAGGCCAAGGTGATCGATCCTGCGTTTACCTGGGCGCATCAGAAAAAGCCTCAGATACCCTGGAACAGGACCCTGGTTTACGAGGCCCATGTGCGTGGCATCAGCATGTTGCACCCCGATGTGCCCAAGCCCCTGCGCGGGACTTACAACGGACTGAAAACCACGGAGCTGATCCGCCACATCCAGTCCCTGGGGGTATCCAGCGTCGAACTGTTGCCGGTGCATGCCTATGTCAATGATCAGCATCTGCTGGAAAAGGGTCTGAAGAACTACTGGGGCTACAACAGCATTGCCTTCTTTGCGCCCCACCCGGAATACTCGGCCAGTGGGCGCATCAGCGAATTCAAGGAAATGGTCGCACAACTTCATGACGCGGGCCTTGAGGTGCTTCTCGACGTGGTCTACAACCATACGGCCGAGGGCAATGAGCTGGGGCCTACCCTGTCGATGCGCGGCATCGACAATGCCACCTACTATCGTCTGATGCCGGATGAGAAACGTTACTATATCAATGATTCCGGTACTGGAAACACGCTGGATCTGGGGCATCCCTGCGTGCTGAAGATGGTCACCGATTCACTGCGTTATTGGGCCACGGAAATGCAGATCGACGGCTTCCGCTTCGATCTGGCGACGATTCTAGCGCGGCATGCGCACGGATTCGAGGAGCGCCATGGTTTTCTGGTCGCCTGCCGTCAAGACCCGGTACTCAGCGAAACAAAATTGATTGCCGAGCCCTGGGATTGTGGCCCAGGTGGATACCAGGTCGGCGGTTTTCCGCCGGGCTGGATGGAATGGAACGACCGCTACCGCGACGCCGTGCGCGCGTTCTGGCGCGGCGACGAGGGGCGGATAGGCGAGCTGGCAAGCCGACTTACCGCCTCGGGAGAGTTTTTCAACCAGCGTGGCCGCAGACCTTTTGCGTCAGTCAACTTTGTCACGGCCCACGACGGCTTCACGCTACGCGACGTAGTCAGCTACAACGACAAGCACAATGAGGCCAACGGAGAAAACAACCAGGACGGTAGCGAGCATAATCATTCCTGGAATCACGGCGAGGAAGGCCCCACCGATGATCCGGACATCAGCGCGCTGCGACTGCGCCAGATGCGCAACATGCTGGCGACATTGATGCTCTCGCAGGGCACGCCGATGCTGCTGGCCGGGGATGAGTTCGGTCGCACCCAGCAAGGCAACAACAACGTCTACTGTCAGGACAATGAGCTGGGCTGGATAAACTGGGACATCGACCAGGAAGGCCGCAGCCTGTTGGAGTTCACCCGCCGCCTGGCACAACTGCGCCGCGCCTACCCGATTCTGCGACGGGGTCGCTTTCTAGTCGGCGAGTATGAAGAGGAGCTGGGTATCAAGGACGTGACCTGGTTGGCGCCCGACGGCAGCGAGATGAACGCCGAGCAGTGGCAGGACCCACATGCCCGTTGCCTCGGCATGCTGATGGACGGACGCGCCAGGCCCACCGGCATACGCCGTAGCGGTCATGACGCGACCCTGCTGCTGATTCTCAACGCCCATCATGATGTGGTCGGCTTCCACCTGCCCGAGGTTGTTCAGGGCACCTGGTGGCACTGTCTGCTGGATACGAGTCGTCCGCGGCTGAGAGTCGGTGAGCGTCACGAACTGGGCAGCGAGTTCCTGGTGAATGATCGCTCACTGATGCTGTTCGAATTGCAGAAAGAGGAGGAGCAATGAGGGTGCCCCAGCGTATCCGTGCCTGAACTATGCGATCTCTTGCAGGTCGTAGACTGTATCGAACATCAGATCATTCAAGCGACGGGGGGGGGAGGACGATCCCATGCCTACCATGGTCTCTCAGAGCGCGGCCGACGAGCGCTGCAGCCAGGGTCATGAGCTGGCCCTGCGTTGCCTTGGCCACCCCGGTACCTGCACCGACCTCAGGTCTCACTCAGTACCGAAGCAAGCAAGGTAATCCAGGATACATGAGTCACACGAGCGATCCGACAACAGGGGCACGGCAGCCCATAGCCATTGAACATCCACAGCGGCACCACCCCCTTTACGATTTGCCACCATGCTGCCTGTGCAGGGACAGGGACGGCAAGGAGGTTGCCCGATGAAATCAGGTAGTGCCGAGCGCAAACCAACCGAGCTGGCGCCGCCGGTCCGTTCGCTGCGCATTCTTACCGTCAATACACACAAGGGTTTTACCTGGCTGAATCGCCGATTCATTCTGCCAGAGCTGCGCGATGCTGTTCGCACCCTGTCCTCGGACGTGGTCTTTCTGCAGGAAGTCCTCGGGGAGAACCTCAAACATGGCCTGCGCTACGCAAACTGGTCCTCGGTGCCGCAATACGAGTTTCTTGCCGACACCATGTGGCCCGACTTTGCCTATGGGCGTAATGCGGTCTATCCGCACGGGCACCACGGCAATGCGCTGTTGTCCAAGTTTCCGATCCTGCGCTACGAGAATCTTGACGTAAGCGTGAGCGGGACCGAGGAACGCGGCCTGCTACATGCCGTCCTGGATGTCCCGGGACACAAGGGAGTACATGCGATCTGCGTACACCTGGGGCTGCGCGAGCACCACCGTGAGCAACAGCTTGGCCTGCTGTGTGATGTAGTGAACCGGTTACCCAAAGGCGCTCCGGTAATTGTTGCCGGCGATTTCAATGACTGGCGTCAGCGCGCCGACGAGCATCTGGCCCAATGCGGGATGCATGAAGTCTTCGTCGACGAGTTCGGCGCGCCAGCCAAGAGTTTTCCTGCCCGCTGGCCAGTGCTGTGTCTGGATAGGATCTATGTTCGCAACGCAACCTTCCAGCACCCGGAGGTTCTGTCCAAACGTCCATGGTCGCACCTGTCCGACCATGCTCCCCTGGCGGTCGAGGTACATCTATGAACCCCAAATGGCGTGACGGCAATCAGGTAGAACTGCTGATCAATGGAGAAGAGTACTTTCCTGCCGTGTTCGAGCGGATCAACGCCGCTAAAGAAGAGATACTGCTGGAAACCTTCATCCTCTTCGACGACAAGGTCGGACGAGAGCTCCAGCACGCGTTGATCCAAGCCGCCGGGCGCGGCGTGCATATTGAAGTGCTGGTGGATGGCTACGGTACCGCCGATCTGGGTATATCGTTTGTCTGGGAAATGGTCTCGGCAGGCATCAACATTCACATGTTCGACCCACACCCAAAGTTACTTGGGTTTCGTACCAATCTTTTTCGCCGACTGCACCGCAAGATTGTGGTGATCGACTGCCAGGATGCATTCGTTGGTGGAATAAACTTTGGGGCCGACCACCTTGCCGACTACGGTCCGATGGCCAAACAGGATTATGCCGTTCAGGTGCGCGGGCCAATAGTGGCTGATATCCATCGCGCCAGCATGGATCTTTTCCGCAAGACACAAAGCAGAATGCACAACCGGCCCGACGCCACCGAGCAGAAGGTCCAGCGTCATTCCGGAAGCGCTAGCATGCTGCTGTCGATTCGCGACAACGACAGCCACCTGCGCGACATTGAGATACAGTACATGCGTGCCATCCGCTCGGCAGACCATCGCCTGATGATCGCCAATGCCTATTTCTTTCCGGGTTACCGGCTTATCCGCGAGTTACGCAATGCCGCCAGACGCGGAGTCGATGTGGTGCTTATCCTCCAGGGCCTGCCGGATATGCGCTGGGCACAGATTGCCAGCCAGTTCCTCTATGGTTACCTGCTGCACTCAGGCATAAGAGTCTACGAATATTGCGAGCGCCCACTGCATGGCAAGGTCGCGCTGGTTGATCGCGAGTGGTGCACTGTTGGTTCGAGCAACCTGGACCCGCTGAGCCTATCGCTCAACCTGGAAGCAAATCTGATGATCCGTGATCATGCGCTCAATCAGCAGCTCTTTGAGCACCTGGAGGGGCTAGCCGAGGCAAAGTGCAACGAAATCACCTTGGAACAGGTGAATCGCGGCGCCTGGTGGAAGACGCCGCTGAGCGTGGCCTGTTTTCACCTCCTGCGTCACTTTCCGGCCATGGCCGGCATGTTGCCAGCACATACGCCGCGCCTGGAACAACTCAAGCCCGTTGCAGAAGACACAGAAATCCTGGACTACAAGCAAGACAAGACCATATGAGCACATCGGCCGCACCCGAGGAACACAAGCCGTCCAGGACCAAATGGTTCTGGATCAAGCGGGTATCGACCATTGCTTTCTTTATCCTGATTCCTGCCCTGCTGTACTTCCAGGCACGCAATATTGACTGGCAGGAAGTCAGCCAGACGCTGCGCAACTATCCCGATAGCATATTGCTGACAGGTGCCGCCATTGCTCTGGTCAGCTATCTGGTCTATTGCGGCTTAGACCTGCTTGGCCGTTTCTATACCGGTCACAAGCTGCCGGTGCGCCAGGTGATCCCGGTCACCTTCGTCTGCTACGCATTCAACCTCAATATGGGCGCGCTCGTCGGTGGCGTGGCGTTGCGTTATCGCCTCTATAGCAGGCTGGGTCTGGAGGTACCTACCATCACCCGTGTGCTGACGCTGAGTATGATTACCAACTGGCTGGGCTATATCATTCTTGCCGGGGGCATATTCACACTGGGCCTGATCACTCTGCCTGATCAATGGGAAATCGGCGCTACCGGTTTGCGCCTGATCGGCATCGGCCTGCTTATTGCGGCAGCCGCCTACCTGCTGGCCTGCGGTCTATCGAAAAGAAGGGCATGGCACTGGCGTGGCCATGAGGTTTTGCTGCCCCCGATACGTATGGCATTGATCCAGGCTGGCCTGGGGGCACTGAACTGGTCACTGATGGCACTGCTGATTCACCTGCTGATGCCTGAGGGGGCGTACTACCCCACGATTCTGGGTATATTGATGATCAGCAGCATCGCCGGCGTAATCACGCATATCCCCGCGGGCCTGGGCGTTATCGAGGTGGTATTCATTACCCTTTTACAGCACGAGTTCGCCAAGAGTGACCTGCTTGCGGCTCTGATTGCCTACCGCGCGCTGTACTTCATATTCCCGCTGGCAATTGCCAGCGTCGTCTTTCTCATTCTGGAAAAACGTTCCGAGGCGCTGCACAGCAATCAGTAAGCTGTTGCATGAGCGCTTACTGCGCATGGCAGATCAGCCTGCAGGTTTGAGAATCAGTGTTGCCAGCGGCGGCAGGTCCAGCATCAGCGACTGCAACTTGCCGTGCGCCTCTTTCTCCTCCGCCGCGATACGCCCGTGGGTCCCTGCTGCTGATCCCTGATAGCGCTCGGCGTCACTGTTGAGCAGAACCTCCCAGTCACCAGCAACCGGCACACCTACGCGATAACTGCCGCGCGGCGTCGGCGTGAAATTATGCACCACCAGCAGTGGCTGCGTTTCTTCCTCGCCCTTGCGTAGCCAGGCGAACACGCTGTTGGTCCAGTCATCACCGATCAACCATTCGAACCCGGCCTCGCTCTCGTCCAGCTGATGCAGCGCGAGCTCCTGCCGGTAAATTGCGTTCAGATCCTGCAGCAATGTCTTGAGCCCCTGGTGTTCTGCGTACTGCAACAGGTACCAGTCAAGCTGCGCGTCGTGATTCCATTCGCGCCACTGGCCGAACTCACAGCCCATAAACAGCAACTTCTTGCCCGGATGGCTCCACATAAAGCTGAAATACAGTCGCAGATTGGCAAACTTCTGCCAGCGATCACCCGGCATCTTGTCGAGCAGGGATTTTTTTCCATGCACCACCTCGTCGTGGGAAATGGGCAGCATGAAATGCTCTGAGAACGCATAGAGCAGGCCAAAGGTAAGTTCGTGATGGTGATGGCTGCGATACATCGGATCCTGGCTGACATAACTGAGGCTGTCGTGCATCCAGCCCATGTTCCACTTGAAATCGAAACCCAGGCCGCCTTCGCGCGTCGGACGACTGACCCCCGGCCAGGCCGTGGATTCCTCCGCAATCATGAGGGCGCCAGGCACATCGCTGCCAACCACATCATTCAGATGGCGCAGAAAGTCGATCGCCTCCAGGTTTTCGCGTCCGCCATGCCGGTTGGGTATCCACTCGCCTGCCTTGCGCGAATAATCCCGGTAAAGCATCGAAGCAACCGCATCCACCCGGAGCCCGTCTACGTGATAGGTCTTGAACCAGTGCAGGGCCGAAGCAATCATGAATCCGTGAACCTCGTTACGCCCCAGGTTATAGATGCACGTGTTCCAGTCCTGATGGTAGCCCTCGAAGGGATGCTCGTACTCGTAAAGAGCAGTGTCGTCGAAGCGCGCCAGTCCGTGCTCGTCATTGGGAAAATGCGCTGGCACCCAGTCAAGAATCACTCCGATCCCGGCCTGGTGGCAGGCATCGACAAAACCGGCAAAATCATGGGGTGAGCCATAGCGTGCGGTGGGTGCGAACTGCGAAAGCGGCTGATAGCCCCAGGATCCGCCGAAGGGATGTTCCATGATCGGCAGTAGTTCGATATGACTGAAACCCAGCTCCTGCACATAGGGAATCAGTTCTGCGGCCAGCTCCTGCCAGTTCATCTGCACGCCTTCCGCAGACTCGTCATCGGCGCGGTGCCGCCAGGAGCCAGCGTGCAGCTCATAGATCGACAGGGGCTCCTTGTGCGGGCGCGCGGTATTGCGACGCTGCATCCAGTCGTCGTCATGCCACTTGAATCTCAATGGCGAGGCGACGACCGATCCGGTTTCCGGCGGCATCTGGGCGGCCAGTGCAATCGGATCGGCGCGCAGCGGCAGCAGACCGTGCTGTCCGAGAATCTCGTATTTGTACACCTCACCGGGCCCCAGTCTGGGAATGAATATCTCCCAGACGCCGGCCGGCTGGTGCAGACGCATCGGATGCCTGCGGCCATCCCAGCTGTTGAACGAACCGACCACCGAGACTCGCCGGGCATTGGGCGCCCAGACGGAGAAGCGCACGCCACTGACACCATCGACTTCGGTTAACTGCGCACCGAAGACGTTGCCTAGCTCGCGGTGGTTGCCTTCGCTGAACAGATAGATATCCATCTCACCCAGTTGCGGACCGAAAGCGTAGGGATCCTCTGTCTCCTGCACGCCGCCCGGCCAGTGGATACGCAGCAGATACCGGCGTGGTTCAGGCAGACCAAGACTGAACAGCCCGGCGGCTCCACCGCTGTGCATTTCGCCAATCAACTCGCCATTCTCGGCATCCATCAGCTCGACACCCAATGCACCGGGCTGATAGGTGCGGACTACCGTTGCGCCACCCTCTTTATGCGGTCCCAGCAAGGCAAATGGATCGCCGTGTTCGGCTCTCTCCAGTGCCTCGATCGCAGCCTGTTGGTCATTACTGTTCATCAGGTTGATTCTCCAGGTAGGCACGGCTCAGTTCCACCAGCCCGTGCAGCGGCACATTCAGCCAGTCCGGACGATGGTGAGCTTCGTAAAGAATTTCGTAGGCAGCCTTTTCGATACTGAACAACCCCAGTGCGGCATTCTCACCGTCCCGATCGACCCACGCATGGGGCACATCCGCAGCGGCCATTCGGTAGGCCTCCATGAATGCGGCACGGGTCTGCTTGAGGTAGGCCGTCGCTATGGTCAGTCGCGCCTTCTCTGCCTCGGCAGAGACATCGGTGCTGTGCACATCACGAATAACCAATGCCGCCGCATAATCAAACGATCGCAGCATGCCGCTGACATCTTTCATCGGGCTGTGACGGCTCCGTCGCTCAGCCAGGGTGCGAGCCGGCTCGCCTTCGAAGTCGATGAAGAAGGCATCGCCCTTGACCACCAGCACCTGGCCCAGATGCAGATCACCATGCACGCGGATGCGGATACCGCCTTCACTCTTATGCGCCAGGCGGTCAACCAGCTCAAGCACCTCCTGGCGATGGTCAATCAACCAGTCAAGGTCGGGCTCAGCTGCGGCCGGTAAACGATCGCACAGCTTGAGCGCCTCATCCATGGCCTGGTGTACTTGCTCAGAGATACTCTGGGCCCATGCAGCGGTATCTTCGCGACGGCTGGATACATGGCTAAAGTCGGGATTGTCTGACTGCATCGCAAGCATACGGTGCATCTCGCCCAGCCGCTGGCCAAGCATCGCGGCAAAGTTCGCCAATTCGGCCAGCGCGGTGTATTGGCTTTCCATTGTCGAAAGGCCACCGGCCAGCTCGTCACGTACCGCCCGGCTCAGTGTATCCTGAGTCCAGTGCCAGGCATCGCCTTGGCTGCTCATGTAACCCTGCAACACCATCAGCGTGTGCGGCTCGCCACCTTCGCCAACCCGACGGACTTCGCCCAGTAACGGGGCGATGTTGGCAAAACCAGCCTCGGTGAGATACCCCCCCATTTCGGCTTCCGGATGTATGCCCGGCATCACCCGACGAATCACCTTCAGCATCATCCGCTCGCCGATGATCAGCGAGCTGTTTGATTGCTCGGCCGAACTCAGATGGATCTCCTCGCCGGGGACTTCCTCAACATCCTGCAGCCGCGGGGCGGGCAGGAACTGGATTTCCTGTTTATCGTCCTTCATTACCTCCCCACTGCGCAGCTTGCCCAGCACGCCGCGGGTAAAGCGGTCCAGCACAACCGCATCAGTCAACAGGCCAACCCGATCGAAGCGACGCAAGCGGGCCATGGCCAGTAATGCAGCCTGGCCGGTGCCGCTGCTTGCTTCCTGCTCATCGATAAAACCCATCGGCAACTGGTAGAGGTCAGTGTGACCGTGATGCTCAACCTTGATCTCACTGAGTACGGTCATCTCCGCAGCGGAACCGAATGGAATCGCATACAGCATTTCGACCCTGGGCGAATCTGCTGCCTGCCCCGCGAACCAGCGACGGTGGGTCAGATAATCCGGCAAGGATTCCCGCTCGAGGATATGACGACAGGAGTCGGTCATCAATTCACCCAGATTGCGCTTGACCACCACTGTGCGCAGTTCTGGCATGGGCTCCAGCGCCGGTAAACGCCAGGATGGCATCTGCGCTTCCTCGGCTAGCAGGAACCAGAAAAAACCATAGGGCGGCAGCGTCAGCAGGTAATTGAGCTTGCCGATGGGCGGAAAGGATGTGCCTCCGACCATCTCGACCGGAACAGTGTCTTCGTATGCCGCCAGCTCCAGCTCGGCCGCCTGGGCCGAGCGCGACAGGTTGGCCACACACAGGATCGTTTCCTTGTGACCATCCTCGCCCTGATATTCACGCACATAGGCAATGATCCGACGATTGGCTGGAGCTAGCATTTTCAGCGTGCCGCGGCCAAAGGCTTTCTGCTGCTTGCGCACCGCCAGCATCCGGCGCGTCCAGTTGAGCAGCGAATGTGTATCGCGCAACTGGGACTCGACGTTGATGGTCTGGAACCCATAAAGCGGGTCCATCACCGGGGGCAGCACCAGACTGGCAGGATCGGCCTTGGAAAAGCCACCGTTGCGGTCAATGGACCACTGCATGGGCGTACGCACGCCGTCCCGGTCGCCGAGGAAGATATTGTCACCCATGCCGATCTCGTCGCCGTAATAGAGCGTCGGCGTACCCGGCATGGAAAGCAGCAGGCTGTTGAGCAGTTCAACCCGCCTGCGATCACGCTCCACCAGCGGCGCGAGACGACGACGGATACCGAGATTGATGCGCGCGCGACGGTCCGCGGCATAATAGTTCCAGAGATAATCGCGCTCGCGGTCAGTCACCATTTCGAGAGTCAGCTCGTCGTGGTTGCGCAGAAAAATAGCCCACTGGCAACTCGCGGGGATGTCTGGCGTCTGGCGCAGGATGTCAGTAATCGGAAAGCGGTCTTCCTGGGCGATGGCCATGTACATGCGCGGCATCAGAGGGAAGTGAAATGCCATATGGCATTCGTCACCCTCACCGAAGTACATCTGGGTATCTTCCGGCCACTGGTTGGCTTCGGCCAGCAGCATCTTGTCGGGATAATGCGCGTCCACCTCGGCGCGGATCTTCTTCAGCACCACGTGGGTTTCTGGCAGGTTCTCGTTGTTGGTGCCGTCGCGCTCGATCAGATACGGAATCGCGTCCAGACGTAATCCGTCAACGCCCATGTCGAGCCAGTAACGCATTACGCTCAAGACCGCCTTGAGCACTTGGGGGTTGTCGAAGTTCAGATCCGGCTGGTGGGAGTAGAAGCGGTGCCAGAAGTATTGCTTGGCCACCGGATCCCAGGTCCAGTTGGACTTCTCGGTATCCAGGAAGATGATCCGCGTACCCTGATATTTATCATCGGTGTCGGACCAAACATAGAAATCTCTGGCCTTGGAGCCCTTTTTCGCATTCCGCGCTTTCTGGAACCAGGGATGCTGATCCGATGTGTGATTAATCACCAGTTCGGTAATGACCCGCAGGCCACGCCTATGCGCCTCGGCAATGAATTTGCGGGCGTCGCTCATCGTGCCGTAATCGGGATGTACGCCTCGATAGGCGGCAATATCGTAGCCGTCATCGCGCCGCGGTGAGGGATAAAAGGGTAGTAGCCAGATGGTGTTGACGCCCAGATCGGCTATGTAATCCAGCTTCTGAATAAGTCCGGCAAAGTCGCCGATACCGTCATTGTTCGCGTCGAAAAAGGATTTGACGTGTACCTGATAGATCACCGCATCCTTGTACCAGTTCGGGTCGTTGAGAAAGGTGATCGTCTCGTCTTCACTCTTGTTCATTACATTGCTCCCTCATGCTACCGGACGGATGCGCCAGATGCCGAATGGCATGTGCCATGGCTCGATACGCATCCATTGGGTCTTTCCGTACCAGGTCCAGGTGTGCCCCGTCATCAGATCTTCACCATGCATATGGGCATCGTCGGGTAGGCCGAACTCCCACAGCGGCAGGTCGAAATGCGCCTCTTGTGCGTTATGTGGGTCGAGGCTGATCGCGACCAATATGAAATTGGACAGATCTTTAGTGCGCTTGCCGAAGTACAGAATGTTGTCGTTCCAGGCGGTGTATCCCTGGAAGCCAAGATGCGTCTGCAGGCCCGGGTTCTGCCGGCGGATCAGATTCAGTCGGCTGATTTCGGCGACGATATTCCCCGGGGCGTTGAAGTCGCGCGGGCGAATCTCGTACTTTTCCGAATCCAGGTATTCTTCTTTGCCCGGCACCGGCGCCGATTCGCAGATCTCGAAGCCTGAGTACATACCCCACAAGCCAGACCCCATGGTCGCCAGCGCCGCGCGAATCAGAAAACCCGGGCGGCCTGAGTGGTGCAGAAATTGTGGATTGATATCCGGAGTGTTGACGAAAAAGTTAGGCCGGTAACAATCACGCCAGGGCGGCTGGTTGAGCTCGGTGAAATAGCTCTCGAGCTCGTATTTGGTATTGCGCCAAGTGAAGTAGGTATAGCTCTGGCTGTAGCCAACCTTGCCCAGGCGAGCCATCATTGCGGGCTTGGTGAATGCCTCGGCGAGAAAGATCACTTCGGGATGATCCTTGCGTATGTCCGCGATCAACCACTCCCAGAATGGCAGCGGCTTGGTATGCGGATTGTCGACGCGAAACAGGGTTACGCCCCGCTCTACCCAGCCAAGTACCACGTCGCGCAGTGCCAGCCAAAGATCCGGCACTGCATCCTTCTGGTAGAAATCAACATTGACGATGTCTTCATACTTTTTCGGCGGGTTCTCGGCATGCCGAATGGAGCCATCCGGCCGCCAGCTGAACCAGCCGGGATGCTCCTCGATCCAGGGATGATCGGGAGAACACTGGATCGCGAAGTCCAGCGCAATCTCCAGCCCGTGCGCCCGGGACTGACGCACAAGCTCAAGGAAGTCATCGAGGCTGCCAAGTTCTGGATGGATCGCCTCGTGGCCACCTTCAGGGCTACCGATCGCATAGGGGCTGCCCGGATCACTCTCGCTGGCAATCAGCGAGTTGTTTGGTCCCTTGCGATGCGTGCGGCCAATGGGATGGATCGGTGGAAAGTACAGTACATCGAAACCCATCCGGCTGATTTCCGGCAGCCTGCCCATTACATCGCGGAAGGTACCGTGACGCGAGGAGTCGGAGGTCACCGAACGGGGGAACAGCTCATACCAGCTGGCGAACTGTGCCAATTGGCGCTCCACCTCCAGCGGATAGCTCCGGCTGATTTGATGATGCGAGCGGATGCCCGCCTCGCGCATGGAGGCGAGGGTCTCGGGAGCCAGGAAGAAAGCCAGTCGCTGGTCAAGCGCGTGAGCCTCGTCCATCTGCGTAATCAGTTGCTCCAGCACCACGGCGTATTCGGGCTGTGCTGCCTGCGCGGCGTCACGTATCAGCTGTTCGCCCTCCTGCAGTTCCAGCGTTATCGGGACGCCCGCGCGGTATTTCTTTTCGAGTTCGTCATAGAAGCTGGCGTACAGATCACGCCAGGCCTCAATCGCGTAGAGTATCTTGCCTGGCTGCTCGGGCCGGATCGGCGCCTGCCAGTGATCATTGCCGAGAAATTCCATCGGTACTGCATGCCAGGTCTCGTCGTTCAGCCGCCGCCAGCGCAGGTTCACCGCCAGCTTGTCGTGGCCATCGGTGAACACCACTGCACTCACCATGGTCCTCTGGCCTTCGACCCCCTTGGCCGCAAACCGGCCTTCTTCCAGGACCGGCGCTACCGACTCTATTGCAATCCGCGGGTACGTTACCGCGTCTTCCACCGACAGCCCGAGCGCCGGGTATTCGCTGTGATTATTCGAACGTGACAAGGACATTAATGACTCCCTGGAAAAACAGGATGGAGATAGGTTAAGCGTGGCCCCGATACTAAAAAGAGGACTGATACAAGCGCCTCTAGTTCAACGAAAATCCGTATCTGAAAGCCTTTTGCGCTTACGATGCACCGCATTTCTTGTCATGCTTGCCCGTCTGAAAAAGGGCCCAGGCATATTGCCGGGCATCCCGGCGGCGCTTCAAAGCGCGTTCACAAGCAGTAAGGATTGATGCAATGGAGTATCTGGACTGGGTGCAGTGGCCCGCCATGGCAGTAACGGTCGCGGCAGCCTGGCTGGTCGGCTCCCGACTGAAACATCGACGCGAAATAGGCTTCTGGGTTTTCCTGACCAGCAATGTGCTATGGGTCATCTGGGGTCTTTATGCCGACGCCTGGGCGTTGATCATCCTGCAGCTGGCACTGGCAGGAATGAACATTCGTGGCATGGTGAAAAACTGGTAGTAAGCAGACCTCAGCCGTTGACTACCTTACCGCCGTTAACGTGCAGCACCTGGCCACAGACATAGGCCGAGTCGGTACCTGCCAGATACACATAGGCCGGGGCCACATCAGCTGCACCTTGTCGATCAACTCCTGGCAAACCTGCCGCGGGGCTATATCTCCGGCGTGACTGATTACGTCGCCGCCGCGCCGCTTTATCTCCTCGCAGGTGAGCCGAGCATCCTCATGTTCGTCCAGGTACGCGATCATCACTCATATTGAGGCCTCCTGGTGAACTGGCTGTTTCATCAGGGACCCTTGCTACCGGCCTGAGGTTCCATCTGAACCGCAACCGTTCGCCACCGGCGCTGATTGCACCGCATGACGCGTGCAATTGCGCCGTTCGTCGGCAATCCGGAATTATCCGCTCGACTCCAGTGTCAATTACTTCATGGTACGTATGGAGTTGCATCATGACCGAACCGAACCCCAATCTGGATCGCGGCAGTACTCCCCAAGGCGTTGAGACCTTCGATCATTCGTCTTGTTTCGACACGTCAAACTTCAAGACCTCGACCGAATCAAGACCCAACGGCGACCTGGTCCTGATCGTCGAGTCCACGCTTTACGGTATATTCAAGCGAGTTGTACCCAAGGATCTGAAAGATCCGGCGGAATTCGTTAACCGCGTAAAGCTCGACCTGTTGATACAGAACGGTGAACTGCCACGCACTGAAATTCTGCAGGCTGCACGCAAGGACCGCATTCCTACCTACACCCTGGGCAAGCTGCACAAGACCCGCTATGCGAGCCTTTGGGAGGATCGCAAGATCCACAAGGGCAAGCCTCCCGCGTAGTAAACCCTCAGGGCCAGACGGCAGGATGTTGATGGAAAAACAATGGAATTGAACTGGAGCCAGTTGCTGGCATTGACAGAGCTGCGTGTGCTCTTGCTGGCCAGTTGTGCCGTCATTGTGCTGGTAGTCGCTGCCAGGATCCTGTGCAAACTGGCGATCCGGATAACGTCGCGCCTGCCATTCGTCAGCCAGGTGGTGCTCAACCTTTGTCCACCGTTCACGTTTTTCCTGCCGCTACTCGGCCTGCAGGGCGTATGGGCTGCGGCGCCGGAGGACACGCTGTTCATCAATGGAATCCAGCACTTCAACGGGCTGGCGATTATTGGCGTCGTGACGTGGATGGGTATCAGTGCAGTACAGGCGTTCCAGCAAGCCATAGAGCGGCACAACCCAACCGATGTCAGAAACAACCTGCGGGCGCGCCGCATCCATACCCAGACCCAGCTGCTGGTCCGAACGCTGAGTTTCTTCGTTCTGCTGTTCGGGCTCTCCATCATGCTGATGACCTTTCCAGCGGTGCGACAAATAGGCGCCGGCCTGATGGCTTCCGCTGGCGTTGCCGGGCTGGCGGTGGGCTTCGCGGCAAAGCCTGTACTGGGGAATATCATCGCGGGCCTGCAGATAGCCGTAACACAGCCGATCCGGCTGGACGATGTGGTTATTGTTGAAAACGAATGGGGCCGCATAGAGGAAATAACCGGCACCTACGTGGTAATCCGCATATGGGATGAGCGCCGGCTGATCGTGCCCCTGCAGTACTTTATCGAACAGCCGTTCCAGAACTGGACACGCGAAACAGCGAGTATCATCGGCTCGGTGTATTTCTGGGTTGATTATTCGATGCCCCTGGAACCGTTGCGCGCGGAGCTCGACCGGCTGCTGGAAAAGGCGCCTGAGCTATGGGACGGCCGCGTCAAGGTTTTGCAGGTGACCGACACCACCGACAAGGTTATCCAATTGCGTGCACTGGCCAGCGCCTTTGACGCGCCTTCTGCCTGGGACCTGCGCTGTTATCTGCGCGAAAATCTGGTCGGTTTCATGCAGCGCGAATACCCCGGAAATCTGCCGCACCTGAGGATAGCGGATGTGACTCGGTCAGATTGACTCGGTCAGACTACTCGGTCCCTTCTCAAGGCTTCTCCGCATTCAGTGCCTCCCACATCTGCGCGGTAATGCGCTGTCGGTTCGAATAACCCTCCCAGGGATCGTTTTTCAATCCATCCAGACGCTCATGCAGGTTGCTGACGGACCATTGCGCTGCACTTTGCAGCTGTTCCAGTTCGTCCCGAGCGACCGGCACCGAGACTGGCAAACCCTGACGCGCACGCACCGAATAGGCGGCGACCGTACTCGCGCCACGGTGGTTGCGCAGGTAATCGGTGAATATCTTGCCTACGCGATTCTCAGGTCCCATTTTCGCCGTGAAACGATCGGGCAGATGGGCTGCCATATGCTCGGCAATGGCTCTGGCGAAAGCTTTCACTTCATCCCATCCGGCATAGCGCGCCAGCGGAATGATGATATGGGTGCCCCTGCCGCCGCTGGTCTTGATCCGGCTGTCCAGGCCAAGCTCGTCGAGCAGCGAAAGCACCAGCTGTGTCGCCTCGATCATGCGCTGCCAGGGCAGCTGCGGATCAGGATCCATATCCAGAATCAGCCGGTCAGGCCTTTCGATCCGATCAGTGCTGGAGCCCCAGGTATGGAACTCGATAGAGCCCATCTGCACCGCACCAATCAGCGCCTTGCGCGAGTCGATTTGCATCAGGCTCGGATGCCCGGGATCGAGCGCTTCGTCAAGGTAGCGGATATCGGGTATCGCCAGATGCTGGGCATGTTTCTGGAAGAACTTGTCGCCATCTATTCCTTCAGGAGCGCGCAAAAGCGAGACCGGTCTGCCGGCTAGCTGCGGGAGGATCCTGTCGGCAATCCGATCGTAGAAAGCCGCGAGCTCCCACTTGCTAGTGCCACTTTGACTATCGATGATCCGCTGTCCACTGCTGATTCTGACTCCCGCTACCGATTCGCTCTTTTTGCCTGCAGCGCTGCGGGGCGCAGACCCGGTTTCATGTTTCTTCTCTCGCTTGCCTGTGGGCAGCGCCTGCGGCGGTGCCGGTCGTTCGCGCACTATATCCTCTGGCGCCTTGTCGCTGCGCAGAGAGATGAACGCGCCCTGCCGAAGGAGTTCTTCCTTGGTCCACTCGGCAAATTCGACCTCGCAGACCAGCTCCGGCTTGACCCAATGCACCTCAGCGGCGCCCCCCAGCCCCCGGCTTTCGGCGAGAGGCCTGGTCTTGCGCTCGAGCTTGCGCAGCTTCTCGTGCAGTGCGCGCAGCTCTGCATTGGTGAATCCCGTACCCACACGGCCGGCATAGCGCAGCTTGCCAGCGCCCTGCTCTGTATTGACTGCCAGCAGCAGCGCACCGAAACCGCTGCGGCTGCCCTTGGGTGGGGTATAACCAACAATCACGAACTCCTGGCGTAAACGACACTTGAGCTTGATCCAGTCGGGGCTGCGCCGGGAGACGTAAAGACTGCCCCTGCGTTTGCCAATCACGCCCTCCAGCGACATGGCGCAGGCGCTGGCATGAATGCTTCTGGCGTCGTCATCGAATACCGCGGAAAATCGCAAGGTGTCGTCGGGCGCCTCCTCCAGGGCCTGCTCCAGGGCCGCGCGCCGAACCTCGACCGGTTCTTCGCGCATATCCTTGCCATTGAGAAATGGCGCATCGAACAGGTAGTAAACGATCTGGGCGCTGCGCCCGGCATTAAAAGCGTTCTGCAGGTCCTGGAAATCAGGCAGCCCATCCTTGTTCAACACCACGACTTCCCCATCCAGCCAACTGTCGACCAGCCCAAGGGACTCTATGTCTTTAACCTGCTGCGGCAGCCGGGCAGTCCAGTCCTTGCCGTTGCGCGAGAACAGTCGCACCTTCCCGTTCTTAATCCGGGCAAGAATGCGGTAGCCATCAAATTTGATCTCGTACAACCAGTCTCCGGCGGGTGGTTCGCTGACCAAGGTGGCCAATTGCGGCGCAAAGAGATCGGGGATTTTGCGGGTCCGGGCTCCCGCCTTTTTGCTCCTCGCAGCGGGCACTGACGAACTGGCCGGCTTGCCGACGCGCGTGGTCGGTGCGGCAGCACCGGTGCGCTTGCATGTAGCGGGCTTGTCCCGGTCAACAGGGAGCAGATCGCCGCTCAGCACGCTTTCCGGTCTTGCACTGACCACATCGTATTCGTCATGGGCAGTGGCGCTTTCGTCCCGGCTCTTGATCAGCAGCCATTGCTCCTTGCCGCTGCTGCGCTTTGAGCTTATGCGTATCAGATTCCAGGAACCTGAGAGTTTTTCGCCATGCAGGATGAATTCCAGTTTGCCGGCCTCGTAGCCGGCCCGCGGGTCGCCTTCGGGTTCCCAGACGCCACGATCCCAAACGATCACATCGCCGCCACCATACTGCCCTTTCGGTATGTTGCCCTCGAAGTTGCGATACTCAAGAGGATGGTCTTCCACATGCACGGCCAGGCGCTTCTCGCTCGGGTCCAGACTAGGTCCCTTGGGTATTGCCCAGCTCTTCAGCGTGCCTTCGAGCTCAAGCCTGAAATCATAGTGCAGGCGGCTGGCAGCGTGCTTTTGCACGACAAACTCGCGATTTGCAGCCTTCCTGCGCGTGTTCGGGGACTTTCGCTCCGGCGGCTCGGAAGTTTTCCGGAAATCGCGTTTACGATTGTATTCGCTCTCTGCTGTGGCCATAGCGTGAAGATCCTCATGAGATCGCGATCACTTGCTCGAGCGTTTCGCCGGCTTTTGCGCCTCGGCTTCAGTTGTATCGGACTTGTCAGCCTTGTCCGAGCTGCGCGATGAGTCCTTGGGCATGACTACCGCAAGTCGTTGCCGGGTCCGCACCACCACGTTGGCAAGGGCTACCTTGTCGGTTTCGAGCAGAGCCTCGCGCAGCAACGCATAGACTTTCTAGCCGCGACGCCCCGGGCTCAGGTAGCAGGGTTTGTGGATATTCTCCATGGGGATTTCGCTGCTCTCGACAAATGCGAAGATATCGATCGTCTGGGTAGCCTCCGGATTTGCAGCCCTGACTTCCTCCTCACTGAGGACCACGTAGCGCCCCTTTTCCAGCTCCACGCCCTTGACGATATGCTCCTTGTTTACCTCCTTGCCGGTTACCTTGTTGATGCGCGTGTAGCCGACCGGATTCATCGTGCGCTCATCCAGCCAGTCAAAACTGAGCCGCTGCGATGAGGTCGCCGATATCAGTGACACGGGAATGTGCACCAGTCCAAAACTGATTGCGCCCTTCCAGATTGACCGAGCCATAGCCCTTACCCCGTTTGGTGTTCCGCATTTTCCTGCGTAATGACAGGGTGACCTGACCCATGCGCAAAAGTTTCAGTTTCAGGCGGCCGGCAGCCGTCCGCCATACGTAAAACACGGGAACCATTCGAGTGATCCAGGGCCGATATCCAGGATACCGGGCGAAAGCGAGCCATCGGAACATCGAGGTCGCGGGAGGCAGAGAGATGGGTGTGGGTGAAGACAACATTGCAACCGCCAGGGTAACCAAGGAGGGGGTCAGACTGGTGGCCATCGATCCCGCGACGGCGGAGCATGAGCTCAGGGTCCATACCATACTGGGTACACGCATCGCCGAGATGCTCGATTGCCGCTTCCAGGGTGTGGCGATTGACAAGGACCGCTCCGCCGAGCGCCTTTACCTGATTCCGGATTCGACTCTGGTCGGCAACCAGCAGCGCACGCTGGGCATCGCGTCTGAGGATGATTTTTTTGGCGGTAGCGTGCCCTTTCCGTTTGTCGCAACCAAGGTCATCAGCCATCCGCTGGTGAGCGAATCGGCGACAACACCACAGGGCTGGTCACGGAAGATGATGGAATCTGCCGACCAGGCCGTGCTTGCTGGTTTCAGCGCATTCAGTTTTGAGGACGCGCACTATGCAGGAACGCAGCTGTTGCTCGATGGCGCGGTCCGTATCAAACCGGCCACGGCGAAAGCGGGTCGCAGCCAGATTGTGGTCAGGACCGCGCAGCAACTGGATGATGCATTGCACAAGCTGGGAGCCGCAGAGCTTGGCACCCAGGGCGTTGTACTCGAGCGTGACCTGGAAAATGTGCTGACCTTAAGCGTCGGCCAGGTGCGGGTTGCCGGCATTATTGCCAGTTACTGCGGCAACCAGACCCAGACGCGTGACAATGATGGTGAATGGGTCTACGGCGGATCCGAGCTACTCGTGGGTGAGGCGACTACGATAGCCTGCTGCGCAATCCCCTCTCACAACAGGCCGTGCTCGCAGTGAAGCAGAGCCGGCTGTATGAGCATGCGGCATTACAAGCGTATCCAGAGATACTCGCCTCGCGGCGCAATTATGACGTGCTTCAGGGCACCGACGGACGCGGTCGCCTGTTGTCGGGCGTGCTCGAACAGTCATGGCGCATTGGCGGCGCCAGCAGTGCCGAGATTTATGCATTGGAGCTCCTTGCTCGCAACCCTCAGACCCAGCGGGTTCGTGCGGCCTCGATCGAACGCTACGGCCGTGGCGCACATCTGCCGCCGGACACCTGTCTACTGTTTCACGGCGAGGATCCGCAACTCGGCTATCTGACCAAGGGTGTGAGGGTGCTTGCCGATGACAACACACATTGAAGACATCCATCTTGATGTGGACGATGCCCGGATCGCCGGTATGATACTGCGGCCGCAAACCGAATTGCCGGGAATACTGTTCGTGCATGGCTGGGGTGGTAGTCAGCAGCGCGATCTGGGCCACGCGATGAAACTGGCAGGTCTTGGCTGTATTTGCCTGACTTTCGATCTGCGTGGTCACGAAGCCACCGACGCCCAGCGCCGAACTGTCAGTCGCGAACAGAATCTGGCTGATGTGGTCGCTGCCTACGACCGGCTGGCCGCCCACCCCGCGCTGGATCGCAGTAATATCGCAGTAATCGGAACCAGCTACGGCGGTTATCTCGCCACGCTTCTGTCGGCTTTACGCCCCGTGCGCTGGCTGGCTCTGCGGGTTCCGGCAATCTACCCCGACGGAAACTGGAACACCCCGAAACAGTTGCTTGATCGCGAAGCGCTGATGCGTTTGCGCCATCGCGTCTGCAAGCCCGACGAGAACCAAGCACTCACCGCCTGCGAGCAGTTCGATGGAGATGTTCTCCTAGTGGAATCGGAGCATGACCGCTTCGTGCCACATACCACCATCATGAACTATCGCAATGCTTTTGCGCTCGCTCGATCCATGACTCATCGCCTGATCGATGGTGCTGATCATGCCTTGTCCCGCGAAGAACATCTGGTCGCCTACGACTCAATACTAAACAGCTGGGTCAGCGAAATGGTCATTGGGTCGCGTACGAGTTTATAACGGCGGCTTCGCACACCCCATCGCATGATTGGAACTAAACACATTATCTTGGTTCCATCACGTTGCGCCTGATGAAATATCAGAGTTGATATACCCAGGTTATCGGCACTGCCGTAAAGAGCAGCGGAATGCCGAGAACAGCCGACATAACGAGGTGAACCGAATGAAACTTAAACACATCTTCTGCACCACTGCGCTCTCCATCGCTGTCGCTGCTGGGTCCTACGCGGCATTTGCCCAGAGCAATGAAGAATCACTAGATCCTGTTGATCGCCATGGCGGGCTTGAGGTCGAAATAACCGAAGCCGAGAATCAGGAGGCTGAAGCCAAGGCCGCGCCTGCCATGGCTGACAAGCATGACGGTGATGCCAAAATGAAGGACGACACAGGTAACGACGCAGAGCTCAACACCAACAAT
>NZ_JBFGFI010000038.1:0-27695 GCF_041579695.1 Halopseudomonas sp. | reverse complement strand
CGGCACCACACCGGTGGCCAGGATGACCTCGTCAAACTCGAGCAGATCCTCTACAGTCGCGCGCTTGCCCAGGACCAGACGCACCCCATGCTTGGCAATCATGCGGTCGAAGTAGCGCAAGGTCTCGTAGAACTCTTCCTTACCCGGAATGCGTTTGGCAATATTGAACTGCCCACCAATCTCATCACCGGCGTCGAACAGCGTCACTTCATGGCCACGCTGTGCAGCCACGGTAGCAACCGAAAGCCCGCCGGGGCCGGCACCGACCACGGCAATCTTCTTCACCTGGGTAACCGGCAGGTAATTCAACTCGGTCTCGTGGCAGGCGCGCGGGTTGACCAGACAACTGGTCAGCTTGCCGCCAAAGGTATGATCCAGACAGGCCTGGTTGCAGCCAATACAGGTGTTGATCTCTTCCGCCAACCCTGCGGCAGCCTTGTTGACGAACTCAGGATCGGCCAGGAACGGACGTGCCATGGACACCATATCCGCGTCGCCCTCGGCCAGTACCTGCTCGGCCACCTCCGGGGTATTGATCCGGTTGGTCGTGACCAGCGGAATATTCACTTCACCCTTGAGCTTGGCTGTCACCTTGGTGAACGCGGCGCGGGGCACCTTGGTGGCGATGGTCGGAATGCGCGCTTCGTGCCAGCCGATGCCGGTATTGATAATGGTCGCACCGGCCTGCTCGATCGCCTTGGCCAGTATCACCACCTCATCCCAGGTGCTGCCGCCCTCGATCAGATCGAGCATCGACAGCCGGTAGATGATGATGAAATTGGCGCCGACGCCCTCACGCACGCGGCGCACGATTTCCACCGGCAGACGCATGCGGTTCTCGTAACTGCCGCCCCAGCGATCGGTCCGCTGGTTCACGTGCTTGACCAGAAACTGATTGATGAAATAGCCCTCGGAGCCCATGATCTCGACGCCGTCATAACCGGCGGACTGGGCCAACTGGGAGCAGGTGACAAAATCCTGGATCTGCTTTTCGATACCGGCTTCGTCCAGCTCCTTTGGCGTGAACGGGTTGATCGGCGCCTTCACCGCGCTGGCCGACACCTGCTTGGGACCGTATGCATAGCGCCCAGCGTGGAGGATCTGCATGCAGATCTTGCCGCCCGCCTCGTGCACCGCCTGGGTCACCACCTTGTGATGCTCGGCCTCCTCCGGCGTAGTCATTTTCGCTGCGCCTACGCCCACACTACCTTCCTCGTTCGGACCTATGCCGCCGGTGACGATCAGGCCAACACCGCCGCGGGCGCGCTCGGCAAAATAGGCGGCCATGCGTTCGAAGCCGTGGGGTCTTTCCTCCAGGCCGGTATGCATCGAGCCCATCAGGGTACGATTGCGCAGCGTGGTGAAGCCCAGGTCCAGCGGGGCCAGCAGATGCGGATAGAGCGCGTGCTCGGTCATGGTCTTGCTCCGGTCATGTCATCATCAGGGAGTGACCGGATACATGCCCGGTCTTTGTCTGTGGCAAGACAATAGGCCCGCGAGGGCATGCGCTCAATCACCCTGAATGACATTTTTATGACTTTGAAGTACATTTAGCCGCTCACCAGCCCGCCGAATTGTAACCAGAGGAGTTCAGGCCATGAAGCTCGGCGATCTGTCGGTCGGCTACCTTTACAGCATGCAGGCGGCGCTTGGGGAACTGGGACATGACATCGATCCGCTGCTACAGCGTTTTCGTATCAGCCGGGAGATCCTTGCCACTCCCCATGCGCGCATAAGTATTCCGCGCTTCATGCGCATGGGCCAGGCGGCCATCAGCCTCAGCAGTCGGGAGGACATCGGACTACTCATGGGTGAGCACAGCCAGGCCAGCCACTTGGGCCTGGCGGGCCTGACCGCCCAGTGCGCGAGTGATTTGCAGGCAGCATTCAACACGCTGGTGCGCTTCGAGCGGCTGTCCAGCCAGAACTATCGGGGCCATTCCAGCTTCGATGCACCGGCCCTGCGCTTCTATTCGATCAGTCCCTACAACCGGTTCAATCTGTTCGTGGTGGACTCCGCGCTGTCTTCGCGTGCGCGCCTGGGCCGGGAGCTGACCGGTGGTCAGGCCCGTCTTGAAGCGGTGCACATCGAGTTCCCCGCCCCGGCCTACGCCGAGCGCTACGAGGAGGTGTTCAAATGTCCGGTGCTGTTTGGCCAGCAGCACAATCAACTGCTATGGCAACGCGCCAGCCTCGATTTGTCGCTGGTGCAGGCAGCCCCGGCCACATTCAACCACCTGCAGTCGCTATGCGAGGCCCAACTGCATGAGCTTGGACGGCATCGTCGGCTGCGTGAACGGGTTGAGGAAGTTGTGTCACCGCAGCTGCATCAGCGCCTGCCCAGCCTCGACACAGTGGCCCGCAACCTGGGCATGGCCTCATGGACCCTGCGCCGCAAGCTGCAGCAACAGGAGCAGACGCGCTTTCAGGACATCATCGACGATACCCGACGCGATCTGGCATTGACCTATGTAAGGGACACGGAACTGGCGCTGGGTGAAATCGCCTTTCTGCTCGGATTCTCGTCACCGGCGGCGTTTCAGCGGGCGTTCAAACGCTGGACAGGCCAGGCTCCCGGGCAATTTCGTCGGGACCAACGGCAAGTAAGGGGTTAATGCGTGGGTAGGGGGTAATAGCGGAAGGATCAAATAAGGCGAAGCAACCGAAGAAACTACATTTCTTCGGCGTCTTCAGCATCCTGGTCCCACTCCTGAGCATGTTGCTCCATCAACTCTTCAACGTAATCGTTCATCGTTCACCTCCTCTGGTTATGTCATAGACAAGCAAGCCTCGGTTACTACAACGAGACTTTAAAAGGCTTGCATTACAATCAGATGAAGCTGAAATAAAAAAGTTCAGGCGGACGGTGAAATAGTCTCGTAGGCGCGGAACCCGGCGCCCTGGTTGAAGTAAGCAATCAGATCATCGATCTCATTGCGAAACGCAGTCACTGACCAGCGCCCCCAAGCCTGATCACCGTCCAGCCCGATTTCCAGGTTGCGCGAGCTTTCTGCCTCGATATCCGGGTTGCCGAAACCGGGGTAGTACAGCTGGTTGAATGTCGGCGCCGATGGCTTCAGAACCATAGAGGCTGGAGCGTGGGCCACGGACCACCTCAATACGTTCGATTTGCTCGAGCGGATGTTCACCGCAACGTTCTTGCCCGGCCCGCCGGTATTGGTCAGGCTGACCCCCGGCACGAACCGAAGCAGTTCGGCGACGCTGCCTGCCTGCAGACGCTCGATATCCGCGCGCTCGATCACCGTTGCGGGGGCAGCGCCGGGGTTGCTTGAAAAAGCGCACCGGCTTCCCAGTTTCACCCTCCAATGATCGTTGGCAGGCACCTGAAGCTGGCGGAAGGTTAGAAGCTTTTGGTTACAAGGTCGACGGCAAGAACCCACGAGGCCATGGTCGCACCAAATCGGCGCGAATGCTGCCGGGATGGGCTATTGGGGTGCAACCCGCAACCCGTCAGGGCCTGATCCGGCTGGTCTTGCCGGCCAGCAGATCGGCATAATTGAGCAGGTTCTGGGCCACGTCCGCCAGCCGCTGACTGCGCTCCATCGCCGCTGTCTGCAGCATGCGGTAGGCCTCCTCTTCGCCCAGACCATGCTGCAGCATCAACAGGCGCTTGGCCCGGTCTACCAGCTTGCGTTCATTCAGCGAGCGCCGTGCGTCATCCAGTTGCACACTGAGCTCCTGCAACCTCAGGGTCTGATCGTGCAGCACGTCGAGCACCGAACGGTTGAGCTGACAGCTCATATTATTCGGCGGCGCAGCGTCCATGTCAGAGGCCTGGACGTTGAACAATCGGGTGGCAGGCGCCTGGGTATCGGCGTCCATTCCTGCAAGACGACCCAGCATGGAGCGGTGATTGGCCAGGTCCGCACGGGCCTGGGCCGTTTTCTCACGACACAACTGCTGTAGCTGCCCGGTCATCATGTCTTCGAGCTGTTTCATAACATCAATCCGGCGGCTGGTCAGCTCGAACCATAGCTCGCCCAACGCCCCACCAATTTGCGTCGCCCCGGCAGATCGCACTGCCACCTGGCGCAGCCGCACGATCTCCCTGACCAGTTCATCAGTAGACAGCGCACTCCAGGCCTTCAGCAGATCAGGACTGGCGTATTCGCTGAAGCTTTCGAAGCAGCGTTGCTGGGCCTCGCAGAAATAGGTCATGCGCTCGAGCTCAGCCGAATCGAAACGGCCGACAGCAAACCCCGCCACACCTGTGGCGCGCTCCTGACCTGCCAGTTCCTTGCCCTGCATGAAATTGAACAGAGCCACCAGACTGCGGGTAATGTCAGGATCCACTGCGGTATCCGCCGCCTCGAATACCACCGTGAGAAGGCCGCCAATGGGTCGCGTGAATGCCTGGGTCGCCTCTAGCGGGCTCAGTGCCTGGGTGCGCACCCGCTCGCGCAGATCCGGCAAGCCTTCGAGACAATGCAGCACGTAGGCAATACGGTTGAATAAGCGGGCCTTGTCGGCGCCACATCCGCTTTCCAGATCCATGCGGTCAAAGCAGGCACTGACCTGTTTTTCCAGATGACGACTGTCGTCGCTCAGCCCGGTCAGCGGGGTAAGAAACCGCTGATCAAGGCTGCCCAGATAGATATTGGAAAAGCCCCGCTCGCGTTGCAGGGCGTGCACCAACCGGCTGACGCCGCTGACCAGCTGGCAGGTCAGTTCGAGCGCTTGCAGGCCATGCATTTCGCTGCGTCTGGCGGCCAGAATGAAGTCCAGCGCTCTGCTCATGATCACCTCCCGGAGTGTGCGCAGGACGCCAACGCGTCCCGCACTCTTAGAGATGAAGCAATAGCCGTGCCGCAGACCTACTAATGGCCGAGAATATGGAAGCGCCGACCGATATCCGGCTGTTCATACGGCTGGGCCAGGAGGCGTTCGAACTGCTCGCTGGCATGCTCGATGGACGCGTGCAGTTGCTGATGTAACTGAACCCGCAGCATCTCCCGGCTGGCCAGCAGCTCCGCCCGGATCTCCGTTTGCTTGCGCTCGCGCAGCAACGCCTCCTCCGCCTTAAGCAACGCGAAGTCGGTAATCACCAGGGTACCCGCAGCCGTCAGGAACGCCACGCTACCGGCCACCAGCGCCCCGGGTCCACTGGGCGCAGTGACCGCCGCGGTGGTGCCGCCTGCACTGACGGCCATCGCCACCCGTGGCGCCAGCCGCGCGGCAAATCCCGCCACCGCACGCCGTCCGCCTTGCACGGCCGAAAGGCTCATCAACCGAGGAATCAGTGAACGTCGCAGCAGCAGGCCCAGCGTGCCGACCCCGGCCAATGCCGAAACCTGGGAGCCTGTCCGCCAGCGCTGCATGTCTTCAGCACTGGCGGCAAAGCCCCGGTCCAGGGCCAGATCGATATTGATCGTTGGCACCGGCTCGGCCGATTGCGCATCAGCAGTCACCTGGCGCCGGGCGTAGAGACCCGTGAGCTGTTGCTGCACTACGCGCTGCTGGGTAGCTGCGAGCTCCTGCCAACGCTCCAGCATGACTTCGTCGAAACCAGCCAGCCGTTGCTGCAGGCCACTGCGTTCCATCAGATAGAGGGACATCCGCTCCTGCGTGAACTCATCCAGATCACCGCCCACCGCATGGAAGAGCCGGCTATAGGAACCGGGCATCGAGTAATACCAGTCCATGTAGTCCGGCACCGCCGCAGTGGCCAGGGCAAAGCTCTGGTCCAGCCAGCTGTCGGTCCATTCCAACATCCGGACCTCTGCCTGGCGCCGCTGCTGCTGGGTCAGCTGGACCAGGTCGGCGTTGAACTGGCGCAGCGTGGCGCCATCGAGCAGCAACTGTTGCTCATTCACCAGCACGGCGAACAGACGATTGTCCGCCAGACGCTCGTTGAGCAGTCGCAAACCGGCGTTCATGGCCACGAACAGCACCAGTACCGCGAGCGTCACCGTGAGCAGCAGCCTGATCCGTCGCACCACGGCGATCTTCATCGCGCGTCTCCCTGCCGGGGAAACAGTGCCCCGACGCCAACCAGCATGCGCACCCACGCCCAGGCAAAGGCGGCGCCACCGATCAGCAACAGGCTCCAGGCAAGCAGCGCCAGCGCGCCGCTGTCATCCATGCTGCCCAGGGTGTTCTGAAGCGCCCATTGCAGGGTCAGATCAAGCAGCAGATACAGGCGTTCGACCAGTGCCAGTAGCGCCATCGCGCTTTGTGCGTCCGGCAGATATCGATCCACCGCCTCGCCCCAGCCGATGCCGCCCATGTGCGGCTGTGACAGGTTCAACGAGAGCAGCAGGTAGCACAGCAGGAGCGGCAGCATGGTCAATGGCACCAGCAACCTGCGGGTCACTGCCGGCCTGACTTCAGGTTTCACATGGGCACCAAGCCGGACGTCCATCCAGCGGCCCAGCAGCCAGATCAGAGGAATCTGCGCCAGCAGGATCAGCCATAACCAGATACTGGCGTTAAGCAATCTGGCCAGCA
Organism: Halopseudomonas sp.; assembly: GCF_041579695.1. Classification (GTDB taxonomy): domain Bacteria; phylum Pseudomonadota; class Gammaproteobacteria; order Pseudomonadales; family Pseudomonadaceae; genus Halopseudomonas. The sequence continues at coordinate 21,228 of NZ_JBFGFI010000038.1, read as the reverse complement.
TGAACAGGGCCAGCAGTGCCGCGATCAGCAGATGCCAGGACGTCATCAGCACCCCGCCGCGCAGTAGCTGGTGCCAGCGGGAATCGGCAAGCAGGTACTGGTCCAGCCAGACACGCCGGCGCAGGCGAGCAGATTCCAGGCTCCCCGCCAGGATCAGCCAGCTGCTGGCCGCCCATACCAGCAGAAACAGCCAGCCCTGGGCCGGCTCGGCGAGCAGGGTCCAGACCAGCAGCGCAATGGCGGGCACAAGCAATGGAATCACGATCAGGCAGGCTCCGACTGGAGGATTTCTGCCAGTCTACCCTGAACGGTCAGGCAAACGAAAAAAGCCCCCGGCATTGCTGCTCGGGGGCTTTCGACAAATATGGCGCAGTGGACGGGACTCGAACCCGCGACCCCCGGCGTGACAGGCCGGTATTCTAACCAACTGAACTACCACTGCGCATCTGCAACAGGGACCAGGTCCGACTGAGCAGGCGCGCATTGTAAACATTCGGCCAGGCTAGTCAAGCACTTACAGCGGCTTTCGTATCTTCCTGGCGACGACCGAGCGTCAGCCGACACACGGCCGGCACTACCAGTAACGTCAGCACTGTGGATGCCAGCAGACCCGAAATAATCGCCCAGGCCATGGGGGGCCAAAGCGTCGACTGGGAAAACGCCAGCGGCAGCAGACCCGCAATGGTCGTTGCCGTGGTCAGCAATATTGGCCGGGTACGGCGGGCCACCGCCTCGGCTACCGCATCGACAATATCCGCCCCACTGGCCAGGCGCTGGTCAACCACATCGACCAGCACTATGGCGTTGTTCACTACGATTCCGACCAGCGCAATGATGCCCAGCAGCGACTGGAAACCGAAAGGCGCGCCGGAAAGCACCAGGCCGGGGAACACGCCGACTGCGGCCAGAGGCACCGTCAGCAGGATAATGCCGACCCGGCGGAACGAGTTGAACTGCAGCAACAGGAAAAACAACAACAGCAGCATGCCGATGGGTGCGCTGGTAAAGATCGCACTGTTGGCATCACCCGATCCCTCCTTGTCACCTCCAAGCTCCATGCGAACCCCATCCGGCAAGGGTGTCTCAGCCAGCTGGGCATTGAGCTGATCGAGGATCTGGCTGAAGCTGTAGCCATCCTCCAGGCCCGCGGTTACGGTCTGCACGCGCACGCCATCGCGCTGATAGATCCCTGCCGGTTGCCACTGGGGCTCGAGCCGGGCCAGTGCTGTCAGGGGCACGGCCTGGCCTTCGGCAGTGAATATACTTAATGACTTGAGACGCTCCAGCGACTGCGCCATGCCCTCGGGCGAACGCAATACCAGGGCGATGGGATCTCGCTCCTGGCGATACTGCTCCACCACAAGACCGAGACTGGTGGTATTGAGCGCACGCGCTATCTGTGCCCGCGTGAGCCCGAACCGCTGGGCCTGGGCGTCATCGACTTCCACTCGCAATACCGGCACGCCCAGGTCGATATCATGACGCACGTCCACCGCGCCTGGAATCGAACGGGTCAGGCTGAATAGCTGCTCGGCAGCAGCGGCGCGCACGGTGTCATCCGGATGATAGAGGCGCATTTCCACCGGAGCGACACGCGGCGGGCCCTGCCCCAGCGTCCCGGCAACTATTTCGAGTTGCGGATACTGCTGAGCCACGTGCTCGCGAACCCACTGAACGATGCCGCCGGTAGCGGCCAGGTCGGTCACAGCCACCACCAGGCGTGCCCGGTTCGGAGCCTGTGGCGAGCGGCGCAGATTGTAGTAGAAGCTCGGCCCGGCCGAGCCGACGAACCGGTGGACCTGCAGTACATCCGGTCGCTCGCGTATCGCACGCTCAAGTGCCACCGCGACGTCTTCAGAACGCTGCTGGTCGGTGCCCTCGGGCATGTAGAGTTCCACTACCACCAGCGGCCGGTCTGCATTGGGGAAAAACTGGAGCTTGACCATGGGCGCAAGCAACAGACTGCCGACCACCATCAGCCCGCCCAGCCCAATGACCCACCAGGGGGCGGTCGTACTGACAGTGCCCAGGGTTCTGCTCAGGGTCATCATCCATTGGCTGCTGCGCTGCGGCGCCGGGCGAAGAAAGCGCCCGGCCAGCAGCGGCGCCACACCAACAGCCAGCAGGTAACTGACCACCAGGGTGAGCATGATCATTACCGGGATGCCACGGGTAAAGTCAGCAGCCCCGCCCTTGGCCAGCAACAGGGGAGTGAATGCCGCGAGCGTAGTGGCGGTCGATGCGCCGAGCGGGCCGGCAAGCTCGCGTATGGCTGCATACACCGCCTGCTGCCGGGATTCTCCCTGGTTGAGTCGATCCTGAATGTTTTCCACCATGACAATGGCATTGTCGATCAGGATACCCAGCGAAATAACCAGACCAATCACGGCAATCTGATGCAGGATGCCACCGCCCAGATCATAGATACCCAGGCTGATCAGCGCCACCAGGGGCAACATGGTCGCCACCAGCAGCCCCATGCGCCATCCCATACCGACAACTACGACCGCAATAATGATCAGCACGCTGATCAACAGACTCTGTTCCAGCCCATCCAGACGCTCTTTCACCTGGTCGGGCTGAAAGAACATCTCATCGATCTGCAGCGGCGCCAGTCCCGGGCGCAGGGTCTCCAGCCGTTCACGTACCCGCTCGCCGAAGCTGATTGCATCTTCCTGCCCGCGCACCGCGGTCAGGGCAACCAGCACCGTGGGCTCACCATCAAACCACGCCTTGGGCTGCGCTGGCTCGACCGGCCCGCGCCAGATCTCGGCCAGGGTATCCAGTGGCACACTCCCGCCCTGTGGCAGGGCAATCTGGGTGCTGCGCAACGAATCGATACTGCTGAACTCGCTGTTGGGCAACAGACCCAGCCGCTTGCCTGCGGCTACAACGAAACCACCTGGGATCACCTGATTGCGCTGCGCCAGAATAGTCGCCAGGTAGTCAGCCGATATGCCCAGACGGGCCATCTGCGCGTCGCGCAGGGCAATGGTGACCTGTTCGTCCACATCGCCATCGAGCTCAATGCGCGCCAGGCCCGGCAGATCGGTCAAGTTACGCTTGAGCTGTTCGGCGGCCTCGGTCAGCGCGACCAGGGATGCACTGCCGCGTACCGACAACACCACCGCAGGAATATCGATCAGGCGGTCATCCAGCTCGATCCGGGCAATACCTTCTGGAAAATCCAGTTCGGCCCGGGTAATAGCCTGTCGAACCCGGTCCCAACCAGCATCGGTCTCGTATATTGAATCGTCGAAAGCGATATTGATCAGTGCCACCCCGGTGCGTGCGGTGGCGGTAAAGTAGTCGATCTCCTCGACCTGGGTCAGCTCGTCGGAGAGAGGCTCGAGTACCAGCCGTTCGATCGCCTCGGCCATCGCACCGGGATAGACGACGGTGATCAGTCCGGCACGATACGGAAAGCTGGGATCTTCCTGGCGCGCCATGGTCAAGTAGGAAGCGACACCCAGCAGACACAGCATGACCGTGACCAGACCGATCAGACGCGGCCGCGCCCAAGAGGCCGGATTCATGGCAACAACTCAACTGCATCACCTGCGGACAGGCGGGTCAACCCGGCGTAAACCACCATATCCCCTTCCTGCAGCGAATCCCCACGTAGCGTCGCCCATTCGCCGCGCAGGCCAGCCACTTCGATCGGCACACGCTCGACCTTGCCATCGGTTACCCGGAACACCGCCAGGCTACCCTGCGCTCCCGCGAAGGAGCGCATGACCGCGGCCATCGGCACACTCAGGCCCGTCTCGGCGAACTGGCCAATACCCACCTCCAGCGCATCACCGCTGCGGGCGGCTTGCTGATCCAGCGCTACCACCAGCGGATACAAGGCACTCCCCCGGGAGGATCCCTGGCCTATCTCGCTGATCTGTCCCACCAGGGGGGTATCACGCAGCCCATCCCAGAGGGGGACTTGCTGGCCGACGCTGAGCCCTTCGAGCATATGCCCGGGGATCAACACCTCCACTTCAAGGCCTTCCGCAGCCGCCAGCTCCATGACCGCCTGCCCGGGTGCGACAAACTCTCCAGGCTCTACCATCAGCGCTTCGATACGACCGGCAAAGGGCGCGCGCAACCGGGTTTCGCTCCGCAACTGCTCGGTCTGGACCAGTGCGGCCCGGGCACTGTCGACCCCTGCCTGCAATGCGTTCAGACGCGCCTGCTGCTGCTCGCGCTGCTGGGCGGAGATCACACCCCGCTCGAACAGCTGGTCACTCCTGCGCGCCTCGCGCTCGGCCTGCGCCGCCTGCGCCTTGAGTTCTTCCAGCCTAGCGCGCGAAGCATTGCGCGCGGGCTCAAGCTCGGGGTTGTAAAGCGTGGCCATGACCTCACCCTGCTCTACTGCCTGACCTATCTCGACAGACCGTCTTTGCAGTACCCCGCCCACCTGAAAGGTCAACTGCGCCCGCTGCCGGGCGCGCACCACGCCGGCAAAGCGCAGCGGCTCAGCTGACGCTGTTGCCACCACAGGCGCCGCTCTGACCACGACCGCAGGTGGCTGATCGGCCGCCTGAACCAAGCCCTCGCTTTCGCAACCGGCCAAGGCCATCAGCAGCGCAGCTATTGCTGCAAGCGACAGCGGACGGGAAAATTCGTATGGTAGCGACATGGCCGGGCTCCAGGGTTCGGCGAGGGATAAATACATAATGTCACTTATTGACAGATTGTCAACGCCCTCCCAGAATACGAACCAAACCACCTTGCAACGGACAACCATGAGCCTTGACCAGCGCCGAGAGCGTGAAAAGCAGGACCGCCGCGACAGCATTCTGGACGCGGCAGAGCAGATATTTTTTGCCAAGGGGTTCGAGAAGAGCTCAATGGACGAAATCGCCCGTACGGCGCAGTTGAGCCGCGCACTGCTGTACGTATATTTCAAGGACAAGGCCGCGATCATGCGCGGGCTGATGCTGCGCGCGGGTGAATCGCTGCGCAATCGTTTCGCCGAGGCGATCGGACAATCAGCAATAGGCGCCGAACAGATAGGCAACATTGGACGCGCTTTTTATCGTTTCAGCACTGAAGCGCCAGACTATTTTGACGTACTCACCCAGGCCAACGCATTCGAACATCTGGCAGATGCTGATGAACAAAGCGCAGCTCTGCAGACCTGCGAAATCGAAGTAATGAACCTGATGGTGGGTGCATTGCAAAAGGGCGTCGCCGACGGCAGTCTCAGCAGCGAAAGAGTAGCGGACCCTTTATTGACCGCCCATTATCTGCGCGGAGCAATGCACGGTGTAATCATGCAATGCGGCAAATCGGCAGACACGGACCCCGCCCGCCCCGAACCGGAGGCGCTGGTCGACTACACTCTGAAGATGCTGATGCAATCCATGCGGCCCTGAAGCCAGACCGGAAGATTTGGGTTGCGTCTCGACCAGTGGCGTAGCGCCCCCCCCCTTTGCCTAGGTGAAACTCGGCCATTCCCGCGATGAAGTGCGCTTTTCCGGGAGGGTCGAGTTCCATCTCGACAGGCGATTGCAGGAAACTCCTTTGGCCGGGATAAACCCGACCGACCGACCGGTCGCTACTCGCTTTTGGCCGCCAGCAGTTGCTTGTCACGCTGCGGGCAGTTGAGGAACTCCGAGGTCGCCAGCCAGTGCTCGTCCGGGTAGTAGGAGAACATGAACTGACCGCCCTTGAGTTTATCCACCACCATTCCGGCTACTTCCGGACGCACTGCCGGGCAGCCCTGGCTGCGGCCGATCCGACCATAGCGATCAATCCAATTAGGATCAACATAGTCCGCCGCATGAATCACGATGGCGCGCTGGCGGGCCAGGTCGTTGATCCCGGGCTCGAGACCGTCCATGCGCAGCGAATAGCCGTGACGTCCGGTATAGCTTTCCGAGGTGCGGAACAGACCAATGCTCGACTGATGACTGCCCTCAATATTGGAAAAGGCGGCGGCGTAGTTGTCGCCCGAGCCCGACCCGTGGGCCACCAGATCCTGCAACAGCAAACGCTTTTGCTGGAGATCGAATATCCAAAGTCGTTGCTCGGATGACGGCAGCGAAAAATCAATTACCGCCAGACGCTCGGCAGGGTCGGCGCCACTGGCCAGCGCACATTCCATGGCCGAAACAGCTTTTTGCAGCACGATACCGTTCAAATCAGGTGCGACGCGTGCAAGCTGGGTGACAAGCGGCGCGGCCATCGGTTGCGGTGTGCCCACAGCCTGGACCGCTCCGGAGCTTACGAACAGGCAAAGGGCTGCCAGAACGCCGGCGCGGCGTAATGTGGTAAGCATCTGTAATCCCCCTCGACTCACGTTAAAAAGCGAGCCGTAAAAATTCAAAAAAATCAAAACAGTGGCACACGTTGCAAGTCTGCTAATGTGTCAACTGATACTAGTTGTGAGCAAGGTGTGCAAACACTTTTTCATGGCCTGTTTTTTGGTCACCTGAGGGAGGGTACCTTTTGCTCAAGATTTGTACAGTGCTGTTCGTCGCATCGATATGCACATCCGCGTTCGCCCAACCAACGAACCAGACCGAACTTGCCGAGATTTTCAGAGGTTCCGCGCCAGCCAGCCCGGACACAACAGCGGCCGAACCCGAGGCTGAGCGTGTGCAAACACCTGGTCTGGCCGAGACTTGCCCACAACTCGCGCAACTGCGGACGATCGACATCGAAACCGCCCTGTATGCCCTCTACAAGGCAAACGAATTCGCTCCACTATGGAACGAACAGCAGCGACTCGAGGCGCTGCGCAACGAACTTGCAGCCCTTGCCGATGATGGCCTTAGCCCCGCTGACTATTCGTTCAGCCAGCAGGTCTCGGAGTCGCCTGATATCTGCGCGGAATTGCGCACAAGCAGCGAATATCTGCTGGCTCTGGAACATCTGGGCAGCGGCAGACTTGACCAGCAGGCACATGAACCGATTTGGCGGCACGAAGACGCCACGCCGGCGCCTCCGCCGGTCGACGAATGGGCCCGCAAAGGCCTGCGCAATCTGAATGCCGCCTTCGAGCAGGCACGGCCTGATCTCGGGCTCTACCAGGATCTGCGCGCAGCCTACATCCAGTTGCGTGACGAGCCGCCGGAGTATCAGATCATCCCCCCTGGAGACCTGGTCAGGCCTGGGGAGGCTGACCCTCGGGTATCACTGTTGGCAGCGCGCCTGACAGGGGAGGATTACCTGAGCGAAGCACAACAGAAAGAGGAAACCAGCGCCGAAGAAACGGCACTATTGCTGAATCCTGAATCAGAACCAGAACCGGCCACCACCCTGAATCCGACTCTTGCTGATGCCCTCGAACGCTTCCAGGAAAATCACGGTTTGAAAGCCGACGGCGTGCTTGGCCCGAATACGTTGGCAGCGCTGAACATGCCTCTCGAGGAGCGGCTGCAAATTGCGCGCATCAATCTGGAGAGACTCCGCTGGATCAGCGCCCTGTTGTTGAACGACGCTCTGCTGGTCAACAATGCGCTGAATCAGCTTCGCCATTACCAGAACGACGAGATTGTCTGGCAGACAAAGATCATCACTGGCCGCGCGGCCCGCGAGACGCCCTTGCTGGTGTCGCAACTGGACCGTATTACGCTGAATCCCGACTGGACCGTGCCGCCCACGATCCGCAAAGAGGACATGTTCCCCGAAATCCGCAAGGATCTGGCTTACCTCAAGCGCAAGAATCTGGTGGTGATCGACTATCAGGGCAACCGCCTTGATCCGGAAACCATCAACTGGAATGACCCACCGGGTTTGATGATCCGGCAGCCGCCCGGTCCCGACAACCCTTTAGGCCAGGTCGTTTTCCGTTTTGCCAATCCGTTTGCGGTCTACCTTCACGACACGCCGGACAGGCACCTCTTCTCTCGCGCTCAGCGCAACATCAGCTCTGGCTGCGTAAGGGTGGAGGGTGCCGATGAACTTGCCGATATGCTTTTCAGCCGCATGGACACCGCCAAACAGAAGCGCGTCGAAAGCCTGCGCAGCAGCAACAATACTCACCAGGTAGCAGTCGCGGATGGACCTCAGATCATCTTGAGCTACTGGACTGCCGAAGCCGACGATCAAGGCAGGCTGATTCTGGCGCAGGATCCCTATCGCAAGGATCCGGCCTTGTTGAAAGCTTTTGCCGATATGCAGAGCGCACCTGACGCACTCTAGCTGTCGAGCCACTGCTGGAACTGATCCTCGGGAACCAGCTTACCTCCGGTACTCCAGAGCAGATGCGTGGCCATGCCCGGGTCAATCCGCTTTTCCCTGCACCACCGCTCTCCTGCCTCCGAGCCGGTGACCCAACCCGGGCCGGCAAAGCAGGCTGCTGCCGAGGGCTCGATCTTTTCACCGAGCGTCTCCCAGGCCGTTCTGAGGTAATAGGTCAGGGCCGCATCGCCGACGGTAAAGACCCCGGCCAGGCGGTCCTGCATGCAGGTGGTCGCAATCATCGACGCCTGAGCCACCGCCAGACCATCGGCAAAGGTCTTGTTGTCGAGCCCGAGATCATAGACAGAGACCTTCTCCTGACCACCCGCCGCCATCTGCACCAATACGCTCGGCGATGCCAGAGGTTCGGCAAACCAGCAGTGTACGGCGTCACCGAATACCTGCTTGAGACCGTAAGTGATCCCCCCCGGAGCGCCGCCTACCCCACAGGGTAGATACACCATCAGCGGCTGCTCGCCCGAGACCTCGACACCCAGTTCATCCAGCTGGAGAGCGAGCCGCCGGGCGGCGACCGCGTAGCCGCAGAACAGCGACAGCGACTGTTCATCATCAACAAAGTGCGCCCTGGGATCATCGCCGGCACTGGCGCGACCGGCAGTTACCGCAGCTGCATAATCACCCGCATGTTCGATCACCTCCACGCCCTTTTCACGCAGCAGACGCTTCTTCCACTCGCTGGCATCCCGGGACATATGCACCTGCGCCTGGAACCCCAGCGCGCGCGACATCAGACCGATGCTGATCGCCAGGTTACCGGTACTGCCGACCACCAGCCGGTGGTCGGCGAATAGCTCGCGCCAGCGGGGGGAAGCCAGATCGCTGAAATCGTCACCGCTCCAGCCGTGGACCAATGCCGTAACCTGGGCGAATTCCAGCACCTCATGCACCCCACCCCGGGCCTTCACCGAGCCGGCCAGAGGCAAGCGATTGTCCGCCTTGAACAGCCAACGCGATTGACCACCCAACACATCACGCAGGGGTGCGGCATCCAGCAATGGCGACTCGATCAAGCCGTCGGTACCGGCAAGCTCGGGTATCACCTGCGCCAGTAATGGACCTGCCTGTCTCAGTCGGTACTCAGCCTGATCCACCAGCTCGGGCGCGAAGGGATCGTCCAGCGTACGGTCACCCGGATTGAGCCACAGCAGGGGGAGCATAGATTGCAGATTGGAGACCAGATCAGTTGCCAGCATAGCTTGCCTTGTGTTGATGTGTTGCCCATGATGGACACAACGTCCACCCTCCCTGAAGGACCCTGCCCATGCCCACTATAGGCTGGATTTTCATAGCGTTAGCGGTAATGACCATTCTCGGCGCACTGTATAAAGTCTACATAACTGCTTACAAGATGCCCATCAGCAAGGAAAAAATGCGGCTGATCAAGGCCCGTCAGGCCGAGCTGGAAGAACAGGAAAGACAGGAAAAAAACCGCGAATAAGTCTAAAATATCCCGGACATTTACAGCCCGTTACAGGTAGTCCAAAGCATGGTCAATTCATTGCAAGCCCAGTTGCTCAAATCCGGGCTGGTCGACGAGAAGAAGCTCAAGCAGGCCCAGCGGGCCAAGAAGAAGTCAGCCAGAACCGAGCCGGAGAAGATTCACGACACGGCTGCAGCAGTGGAGAAGGCCCGTGCAGACAAAGCCGAGCGCGACCGTCAACTGAATCAGCAACGCAAGGAAGAGAGTGCACGCAAGGAAGGCGAGGCGCAGGCCCGCCAGCTGATTGAGCAGAACAAACTGGATCGTACCGGCGGCGAAACGCCCTATCAGTTCGCCAACAAGAACAAGATCAAGAAGATCTACGTAACCGAAGAACAGTTCGGCAAACTCAGCCGGGGCCAGCTCGGTGTCGTGCGCCTGTCGGGCACATTCGAACTGATACCGGTGGATATTGCCGGAAAAGTCAGCGAACGCGCGCCCCAGTGGCCGGTACATATTGCCAGGGTCGAAGCCCAGACCCCCGCTGAAGATGATCCCTACGCGGCTTTCCAGGTGCCCGACGACCTGATGTGGTAGTCACATCAGGTGCCAGCTGAGGAAGCTCACTCTTCGTGCTCTTCCTCGACCTGCTCCGGCTCGTCGACCTCGCTTTCATCGACCAAACTTTCATCATTGCGCATGCGCTTCTGCTTGTCCCGCTCATCCCTTTCGGCAGTCTCCGGACAGTCGAGCTTGACCATGAAGGTGCGCGACACATCGATCAGACCGATATGCTCGATGGTCCGACGGCCGATCAGGACCGGGTAGGTCATATCGCCACGGTCACGCAGCGAGAACTGCTCCTCGTAGATCTGCTTGCCAATGCAGATGCTCATCTTTACCACCGGACGACGGTCTTCGCCCCCGGCCCCGCGTACCAGTATGCGGCGGTAAACCGGCCGTTCGAACTCCAGATTCACCCGCTTACCAGTATCCGCGTCTCTCACCGGCACGTCATAGCGCACCCAGGATTTGCCCTTGCGCTCGAAAAAGTCGATGTTGACCGCGTGCATAGAGGACGTCAGTGCGCCGGAATCAACTTTGATCTTCACCGCAGTGTGCTCAGGCAGAATCCGCCCCTTCTCAATCCAGCCTACAACCACCTTCGAGTTCACTTTGGTGAACGTGGACTTGTAATGGTCATCGGATGATCCGCCACCGAGCACATGGCCAGAGAACGGAAGGCTGACGACCAGCAAAGCAGCAAAACAGGATTTTTTTAAAACTGACAGCATTGGGAATCCTTTGAAAAACGCAAAAAAAGGGGAGCAAGCAGATATGACGCTGTGGCAGATCTAGTGGCGAACGCGCGCGGAGGTATTCTAGCTGAACTGCACTGGATGCCAAGTGACAAGTGACAAGTGGCAAGTGCATGTATCGCAGCGCTATTATTCTTCGAAAATTAGCAGACCGTGGCGCGCGAGCAACTCTTGCATTGTGCCCTCCTCGTCCAGGCGCTTGAGCAAACTGGCCAGTTCACTCAATCGCGGCTCGCTGGATTCGCGCTTGATCAGAATATGCCGATAATACTGGTCTGGCTTGGCAGAAATCAGCAATTGTGATCGATACTCTGGCTGCCCGTCCAGGTAGCGCTGGAGAAAACCCTGGGGAATAACCGCCAGGTCCACCCGGTTACGTAACACCATCTGCATACTGCTTTCATGCGAGAAGGTAATGATCGCGTTATGCGTCTGACGCAAATAGTTTTTGTTTGAATTGTAACCGGCAAAAGCGTAGTGATAGCCGCTGAACAGGGCAATACGTTTGCCATGCAGACTGACGAAGTAGTCCTGCCCGCGCCCCGGCTGGGCCGCAGCAATGAACACTTCCCCGCCGACCCGCGGACCGGGCAGACTGACGATCAACTGGTTCTTCCAGCCCCAGTGAGGGCTTTCGAAAAACAGCATATCAAACCGTCCGTTGACGAAGTCATGGTATCGGCGAGTGGCTGAAGTGGGAAAAAACTCGAAATCGTACTGCTCCTGCGATGCGTTAAGCGCCGCGATGAGATCTATCGTCAGACCGGTCCAGCCCGACTCTGGCCCATACTCGACGAATGGCGGAAAAACGTAGCCGCCGACACTGACTGACTGGGGCTCGGCTGCTGACGCGCTCCCGGCAAACAGGACGGTTAGCAGCAAAGGTAGAAAGAGCGCACGGAAAGCTGGCCGCATATTATTGTTTTTCGCCTGCTGGCCAATGGCCGGTGCCGGGATTCTACCTTGTATTTGTTATGGCTACTCTGCCGCCGTTAACATTTTTAGTGTCAGATCGGCCAATTCGTCGAGTGTCAGGCTGCCATGCGGCTTGTACCAGGTTATCGTCCACGACAGCGCACCCGTCATTAACCGGCGCAGGATAAATGGTTGAACCCTGACCAGACCCGCATCCCACGCCTGCTGCAGAACCTCCAGCCAGAGCGACTCATATACCTCCCGCAGGCCCAGAATCAGTTGCTGACCTTCTTTCGAGAGCGAGCGCCATTCATACACCAGCACCGACATGGCTTCCCCGCTCACGCCGTTGATTGCCTGCAGCTCACAGCGAATCAGCGCGCGCAACCGCTGCCGCGGATCATCCAGTCCGTTCAGGGCAGCGCGCATCTGCGCCAGATTGTAATGAATAGTCTCTTCCATCACCGCACGCAGAATGTCGTCCTTGCTCTTGAAATGATGGAACAGGCTCCCCGATTGAATACCCACGCGGGCGGCCAGATCTCTCACCGTAGTGCGGTCAAAACCACGCGTACTGAACAGATGGGCCGCTGCCTGCAACAATTTGCCCCGCGGGGTGGCCGGGTCGGAGACCAGTCCTGAATCGATCAGCGCCCGGACTTCCGTGCCGGGCGCAAACTGCTGTAGTGACATACCGGTCCTTCCGCTTTGATGGAATGAAACAGGGCATTTACGCCAAACGTCAGCGTGGACATCAGAGCCTATCGCCCGGCGCTTTTCAAACCAAGCGCTTGCTTGGTATGGTGGCCAGATCGTACACGGAGAGGCATATGAATAAAACCATCCGTATTGGCTGCGCCAGCGCCTTCTGGGGCGACACCGGCACCGCCGCGGCCCAGCTCGTGAATAGTGTCGCGGGCGAAAGCAAGCTCGACTACCTGGTGTTCGACTATCTGGCCGAAATCACCATGTCGATCATGGCCGGCGCCCAGATGAAAAAACCCGATGCCGGATTCGCACCGGACTTCGTTGAGGTGCTCGTCCCGCTGCTGCCCGCGCTTGCCAACCAGGGTATCAAGGTGATCAGCAACGCTGGGGGCATCAATCCCCAGGCCTGCGCCACCGCGCTGCAAGCCGCCTGCCAACGCGCCGGCGTGCAGCTGAAGATTGCCGTCCTGCAGGGCGACGACCTGCGCCCACAGCTCCCGGCGCTGGCGAAAGGCGACATAACCGATATGTACAGCGGTATGCCGTTACCGCCCATGTGCGTTTCGGCCAACGCCTATCTGGGTGCGCCGGGCATTGTCGAAGCCCTGGCCCAGGGCGCCGATATCGTGATTACCGGGCGGATCGTCGATAGCGCGCTGGTCAGCGCACCCCTTGTGCACGAATTCGGCTGGGCCTGGGATGAATACGATCTGCTGGCCCAGGCCGCCCTCGCCGGCCATCTGATCGAGTGCGGCGCCCAGTGCACCGGCGGCAATTTTACCGACTGGCAGAAGGTTCCCGACTATGAACACATCGGCTTTCCGATCGCCGAGATAGATGCCGGCGGTACCATCGTCATCACCAAGACCGCAGGCACCGGCGGGCTGGTCACGCCGCAGACCGTGGGCGAGCAGATGCTCTATGAAATCGGCGATCCATACGCCTACCTGTTGCCGGACGTGATCTGCGACTTTTCGCAGGTGACCTTGCAGCAACAGTCCCCTGACCGGGTCACTGTGCGTGGGGCCCGCGGCCTGCCGCCCGGCGACCAGTACAAGGTCAGCGCGACCTGGCCCGACGGATTCAAGTGCACCGCCAGCTGCCTGATGGCCGGCATTGACGCAGTAGCCAAGGCAGAGCGGGTCAGCCAGGCCATTCTCGCCAGAACACAGGAGATATTCCGTCAGCGTGGCTGGGAAGACTACCGCGATACCTGCGTGGAACTGCTTGGTAGCGAGGCAACCTACGGCCCGCATGGCAAGCGTGCAGACACCCGCGAAGTAGTGATCAAGATTGCCGTGAGCCATCCCCGCAAGGAGGCGCTGGTGCTGTTCTCCCGCGAGATAGCGCAAGCCGCGACAGGCATGGCACCAGGGCTGACCGGCATCGTCGGCGGCCGACCGACGGTGTATCCAATGATCCGCCTGTTCTCTTTTCTGATTGATAAGAGCCGGTGCGAGCTTGCGGTAAACATGGACGACCGCTTGCTACCAGTGGCCCTGCCCGATTCAGGCACGCTTTCGCGACGAGGCCGTGGCTCCCACCCACAGGAGATCAGCCAGAAAGAGGCAGCAATGCCGGCGCCAATCGGCGAGCCGGATACTCAGGTACCGCTGATCCGCCTGGCGGTCGCCCGCTCCGGCGACAAGGGCAACCACAGCAATATCGGCGTAATGGCCCGCGACCCGGCATTTCTGTCCTGGATCGCCGCCAGCCTCAGCGAGGCGGCCGTAGCCGAGTGGATGGCGCATGTATTGGCTCCGGAGCAGGGAAAGGTGACCCGCTGGTACCTGCCCGGCAGTCACAGCCTGAATTTCCTGCTGGAAAACAGTCTCGGCGGCGGCGGCGTGGCCAGCCTGCGCATCGACCCCCAGGGCAAGGCTTTTGCCCAGCAGCTGCTGCAGATGCCGATCGCGATACCCTCTTCGCTTCTTGATAAAACGGATACGTATCAATGACCTACCAGAGCATCTTCAAAGCGGATCTGTTCACTGGCCAGACCATCGTTGTCACCGGCGGCGGTAGCGGGATCGGACGCTGCACAGCCCACGAGCTTGCGGCCCTGGGCGCTCGGGTAGTACTGGTCGGGCGCAAGATGGAGAAACTGCAGGAAACAGCTGCGGAGATCATCGCCGACGGTGGTCAGGCACTCTGGCAGGTATGTGACATCCGCGACGAGGACAAGGTGCGCGACACGGTCGCTGCGGTGATCAGCGAGTGCGGACCGATTCATGGGCTGGTCAACAACGCCGGTGGTCAATATCCATCCCCATTGGCAGCGATAAATCAGAAAGGCTTCGAAACCGTAGTACGCACCAATCTGGTTGGTGGCTTTCTGGTCGCCCGCGAGGTATTCACCCAGAGCATGAGCCGCACCGGTGGGCGCATCGTCAACATGCTCGCAGACATGTGGGGCGGCATGCCCGGCATGGGCCACTCCGGCGCGGCCCGTGCCGGCATGGACAACTTTACCAAGACCGCCGCGTTCGAGTGGGCGCATGCCGGCGTGACCGTGAATGCCGTCGCCCCCGGCTGGATAGCCTCCAGCGGCATGGATACCTATGACGGCGCAATGAAAGCCATCATCCCGAAGCTGAAGGACAGCGTGCCGCTGAAACGGCTGGGCAGTGAGGCCGAGGTATCGGCGGCGATCGTATTCCTGCTTTCTCCTGCTGCTGCTTTCATCAACGGTGCCAGTTTACGCATTGATGGCGGCGCCAGCCTGGGCAGCGGCGCTTGGCCATTGCCGCCGGCGAAAAACAACGCAGCATTTGAAGGTTTTCACCGCGCGGTAACGCCCGACATTCTCAAGGCGAAGGACTGACCATGGCCGTGATCGAATCCACGCTGAGCGCTAATGATGCCGACTTCAGAGCCAACCGCGAGGCAATGCTGGCGGCGATCGACAGTTTCCGGTCGGTGGAGAAAGGTGTACTGGACAAGGCGTCCGAAGCCAAGGGCAAATTTGAAAAGCGCGGCCAGTTGCTGCCCCGCGAACGTCTGGGTCTGCTGCTGGATGCCGGCGCACCTTTAATAGAACTCTGCCCGCTGGCCGGTTACAAGCTGCACGACGACAAGGACGGCAGCCTGGCTGGCGGCGGCCTGATTGCCGGGATCGGTTATGTCAGCGGCGTGCGCTGCCTGGTGATCGCCAACAACAGTGCGATCAAGGGTGGCACCATCTCTCCCAGCGGCCTGAAAAAATCCCTGCGCCTGCAGCAGATCGCCGCAGAAAACAAATTACCGGTAATCACCCTGGCCGAGAGCGGGGGCGCCAACCTGGCCTATGCTGCCGACATCTTCGTCGAAGGCGCGCGGACATTTGCCAACCAGGCTCGCCTCTCGGCCGCGGGTATTCCTCAGGTCACCGTAGTGCATGGCTCAAGCACCGCCGGCGGAGCCTATCAGCCAGGGCTTTCGGACTATGTAGTGGTGGTGCGCGGCAAGGCGAAGATGTTCCTCGCCGGCCCGCCCCTGCTCAAGGCTGCCACTGGCGAGATAGCCACCGAAGAAGAACTGGGCGGCGCCGAGATGCACGCGCAGACTGCCGGCACCGCAGAATACCTGGCTGAGGACGACGCCGATGGCGTGCGGCTGGCCCGCGAGATCATCAGCAGTCTGCCATGGAACGAGCGGCTCCCCGCTCGACGCGAAATGTCATGGGATGAACCCCTGTACCCGGTCGATGAGTTGCTTGGCGTCGTGCCGGCCGATCCGAAAACACCCTATGACGTACGCGAGATCATCGCCCGGATCGCCGACGGCTCGCGATTCCTCGACTACAAGAACGAATTCGACCAGCAAACCGTCTGCGGGCATCTGAGTATCTTTGGTCGGCGCTGCGGCCTGATCGGCAACAACGGGCCTATAACGCCCCAGGGAGCCACCAAGGCCGCACAATTCATCCAGGCCTGCGACCAGGCCAATATCCCCTTGCTGTTTATGCACAACACCACCGGCTTCATGGTCGGTACCGAGGCAGAGCAACAAGGGGTGATCAAGCACGGCTCGAAGATGATCCAGGCGGTAGCCAACGCCCGCGTGCCCAAGCTCACGCTGGTGGTCGGAGGCTCCTATGGCGCCGGCAACTATGCAATGTGTGGCCGCGGACTGGATCCGCGTTTCATCTTCGCCTGGCCCAACAGCCGCACTGCGGTGATGGGCGGCGCCCAGGCCGGCAAGGTCCTGCGCATCGTCACCGAAGACAAACATGCCCGTGACGGCAAGACTGCTGACCCGAAGATGCTCGACATGCTCGAAAAGGCCACCGCACAGAAGCTCGATAGCCAGTCCACCGCTCTCTATGGCACTGCCAGTCTCTGGGATGACGGCCTGATCGACCCGCGCGACACCCGTCGCCTGTTCGGTCTGCTACTGGATATCTGCGCCGAGGCCGAACTGCGGCCGCTCAATTCCAACACTTTTGGCGTAGCCCGCCTGTAACCGGAGAAACCCCCATGTTACTGACCCAGGAACACGAAGCGCTGCGCCGCACCATCCGTCAGTTCATTGACCGCGAAATCAACCCGCACGTGGATGAATGGGAAGAAGCCGGCCACTTTCCGATGCACGACATCTTCCGCAAGGCCGGCGACCTGGGTCTGCTGGGCATCTCCAAACCCGAAGCCTTTGGCGGCATGGGCCTGGATTACAGCTTTTCAGTGGTCGCCGCAGAGGAGTTCGGCACCATCAACTGCGGCGGGATTCCGATGGCCATCGGGGTACAGACCGACATGTGCACCCCTGCCCTGGCGCGCTTCGGCTCCGACGAACTGCGCGAGCAGTTCCTGCGCCCGGCGATCAGCGGCGAGATGGTCGGCTGCATAGGGGTATCGGAAGTCGGCGGCGGCTCGGATGTCGCCAGCATCAAGACCACCGCGCGCAAGGACGGCGACGACTACGTGATCAACGGCAGCAAGATGTGGATCACCAACTCACCCTCGGCCGATTTCATCTGCCTGCTGGCCAATACCTCCGAGGGCAAGCCGCATAGCAACAAGTCGTTGATCATGGTGCCGATGAACACCCCCGGCATCACCCTGAGCACGCATCTGGACAAGCTCGGCATGCGCAGCTCGGAGACCGCCCAGGTGTTCTTCGACGATGTGCGCGTGCCCCAACGCTATCTGCTCGGCCAGGAAGGCGCGGGCTTCATGATGCAGATGGTGCAGTTTCAGGAGGAGCGACTGTTCGGCGCCGCCAACATCCTCAAGGGCCTGGAATCCTGTGTGAACAACACCATTGAATACTGCCGCGAAAGGCAGACATTCGGCCAGCCGCTGATCAACAACCAGGTCATCCACTTTCGCCTGGCCGAGCTGCAGACCGAAATCGAATGCCTGCGCGCCCTGGTCTACAACGCTACCGAGCTATACGTATCAGGCAAGGACGTGACCAAGTTGGCCTCTATGGCCAAGCTCAAGGCCGGTCGCCTGGGCCGCGAGGTAACCGACGCCTGCCTGCAATACTGGGGCGGCATGGGTTACATGTGGGACAACCCGGTGGCGCGCGCCTATCGCGATGTGCGGCTGGTTTCGATTGGCGGTGGCGCCGACGAGATCATGCTCGGCATTATCTGCAAACTCATGGGCACCCTGCCCGGCAAGCGCAAGGACTGAGCGATGAAACTGCCAGACTCGACTACCCTGCTGCTGGAGCGTCAGGACAACGTGTTGCATATCATGCTGAACCGGCCGGAGAGCCGCAACGCGATGAACCTGGCGATGCTGGATGAGCTGCACGCGCTGCTCGCCGCAGCCGCCAAGGATCGGACCCTGCGCGCGATCGTGCTGCGTGGCGCGGGCGGCCATTTCTGCTCCGGCGGCGACATTAGAGACATGGCTGCCGCTCGCCGCGAGAACAAGGAAGGCCAGGCCCGGATCAATCGCAGCTTCGGCCGCCTGCTCGAAGACGCAGCGGCGCAGCCGCAGGTACTGATTACGGTCCTCGAAGGCGCGGTTCTGGGTGGCGGGTTGGGTCTGGCCTCCATCTCGGATATCGCCATCTGTCTGGAAAACTGCCGATTCGGCCTGCCCGAGACCAGCCTCGGCGTGATACCGGCGCAGATCGCACCCTTTGTGGTTCGCCGCATTGGCCTGACCCACGCCCGTCGCCTAGCCCTGACTGCGGCACGCTTCGACGGCGTCGAAGCACTGCGCCTGGGGCTGGTGCATTACTGCGAAGCCGACGGAGCGGCGCTGGAGCAGCAACTCGCCAGGAGCATCGCCGAGGTCCTGCGCTGCGCCCCGGGTGCCAATATGCATACCAAGGCACTACTGCTCGCAAGCAGTGAACAGCCCCTGAGCAGCTTGCTCGACCAGGCCGCCGAATCTTTCGCAGAGGCAGTCACCGGCAAGGAGGCCGCCGAGGGCACTCTGGCCTTCATACAGAAACGCAAGCCCGGCTGGGCACCTTAGCCAGCTATACCCGCCTGCTTTCACTTCATTCAAGGACCATCGCCATGGCCGGTTTCAAAACACTGCTGATCGCCAATCGTGGCGAGATCGCCTGCCGTATCATGCGCACAGCCGCCGCTCTGGGCTACCGCACAGTGGCTGTGTATTCGACGGCGGACGCCAACAGCCGGCACGTGCAACAGGCCGACCAGGCCGTGTGCATCGGTTCGGCCCCGGCAAGCCAATCCTACCTCGACATTACCGCCATCCTGGACGCCGCGCGTCGCAGCGGCGCCGACGCCATTCACCCCGGTTACGGTTTTTTGTCGGAGAACGCCGACTTTGCCGAAGCCTGCGACGCAGCAGGCATTATCTTTGTTGGCCCCTCCGCCGATGCGATTCGCCTGATGGGCAGCAAGCGTCTGTCCAAGCTGGCCATGCTCGAAGCCGGCGTGCCCTGCATCCCCGGATACCAGGACAGCGCCCAGGACGACGACACTCTGGTACAGCAAGCTGAAATGATCGGTTTTCCGTTGATGATCAAGGCCAGTGCCGGCGGTGGCGGGCGTGGCATGCGTCTGGTGCACCAGGCGGCCGAGCTGCCTGATCAGCTGCGCAGCGCCCGGTCCGAGGCGCAAAGCGCCTTTGGCAGCGCGGAGCTGATTCTGGAAAAAGCACTGATCCGGCCACGGCACGTCGAGATTCAGATATTCGGTGATAATCACGGCAACCTGGTGCATCTGGGCGAGCGCGATTGTTCGGTACAGCGTCGCCATCAGAAGGTCATCGAGGAGGCACCCTGCCCGGTAATGACACCCGAGCTGCGCGCCGCCATGGGTCAGGCCGCGGTAAAAGCCGCCGCCAGCGTCGATTACAGCGGTGCCGGCACGGTCGAATTCATGCTCGACGCTGATGGCAATTTCTACTTCCTGGAAATGAACACCCGGCTGCAGGTCGAGCATCCGGTCACCGAGATGGTCACCGGCCTGGATCTCGTCGCCTGGCAGCTTGATGTGGCCTGCGGACTGCCTTTACCCCTGCGCCAGGAACAGATCGGCATGCAGGGCCACGCGATCGAGGCGCGCCTTTACGCCGAGGACCCCACCCGGGATTTCATGCCCCAGACCGGGCGCATCGACCTCTGGCAGCCGGCGCACATCGAAGGCGTACGCATCGACCATGGTGTGTGCGAGGACCAACTGGTGACGCCCTACTATGATCCCATGCTGGCCAAGATCATCGCCCACGGCGCCACCCGCGAGCTGGCGCGCAGCCGCCTGGTCAAGGCGCTGGAGCAGTCAGTGCTGCTTGGCGTGAATGCCAACCAGCGGTTTCTGCTCAACCTACTGGAACATCCTGCATTTGCCGCGGGCAATACCAGCACCGCCTTCATCGCCGAGGAGTTCGCCACAGACCCCAGCCTGGGTCCACAACCGTTGGCCGCAGAGGATCTGGTCGTAGCCGCTGCGCTGCTCTACCAGGCTTCGGCCCAACGCTGCAGCCATCTTTCGCAGCTGCACGGCTGGAGCAACACCGCCGCCATTTCCAGCCGCTATTTGCTGGCCCATGAGAGCGACATGCACCGCGTTGAAGTCACAGCCCTGCGCGGCGAAGAAACCGGTAGCTTGCGAGTGGATACCGCTGGGGCAAGTCTGCGCATACGACTACTCGGGCAGCACGGGCCGCAGGTCACTCTGGAGCTCGACGGCATCCGCCAACAGCGCACCTGTCTGGTCGACGGCGCACGCATCGCGCTCTATGGCCAACGGGGCAATCTGCAACTGGAAGACATATCCAACCAGCCACCGGCTGCAGCCGAAGCCGGCAGCTCCCATCAGGTACTCGCGCCCATGGACGGGGCTGTGACAGAGATCACCGCAGCAGTGGGCAGCACCGTAAGCAAGGGGCAGGTATTGCTGCGCATGGAGGCGATGAAAATGGAGCATTCGCTCAGAGCCCCGATGGACGGGACAATAAGCCAGCTGCTGGCTAGCGAAGGCCAGCAGGTCAAAGGCCGGCAGCTGCTGATCGAGTTGAGCTGAACCGGCCAGCGGCTGCGGTCCGACGTTTCAGCAATACGTGCTGATACGCTTTGCCTATTTGCCTGTCCCAGCACTTGAAACGCGAACCAAATAACGTCAAATTGACATCATTACCGCCAACAAATTAACGCTCAGGTTTTTTGTTCGACGGTCGATATAACAACAAGATATGTCCAGCCAGCCCAGATTGCTTGATCACTCTGTGTGGCCACGGTTCCGGGGAGAGG
>NZ_JBFGFI010000037.1:0-27892 GCF_041579695.1 Halopseudomonas sp. | reverse complement strand
CGGCGCGATCCGATCAGCGGCCCGGCCGATTTCATGAACGTAGCGACTCCGATCATGGCTTCAGCCTCCCTACGGCTTCGGCAAACAACCGGCCGCGCTCCTCGAAATTGCGGAACATGTCCAGGCTGGCGCAGGCAGGCGACAACAATACGATATCCCCCGGCCGGGCCACGTCGGTAGCTGCCTGCACGGCCTGCTCCAGTGTCTCGACGCGGATCAGCTGTGTGCAGCCATCCAGTGCCTCGGCAAGCAGTGGCGCATCGCGGCCAAGCAGCACCACGGCGCGGCAGTGCTGCTGTACCGGTGAGCGCAATGGCGCAAACTCGGCGCCCTTGCCGTCACCACCGGCGATCAGCACCAGTTGGCCCTGGCAATCGGCGGCAAAACCTTCTATCGCGGCCAGCGCGGCACCCACATTAGTGGCTTTGGAATCATCGTAATAATCCACACCTCTCTGGCTAGCAACCCACTGGCAGCGGTGCGGCAAACCCGTGAATTCGCGCAGAGTGTCCAACATGTGTTCCATCGGCAAGCCAACGGCATGCCCGAGTGCCAGAGCCGCCAGGGCGTTGGCATGGTTGTGCGCGCCGCGCATTTTCAACTGCGAGACCGGCATCAGCGGCGTGAATTCGAACGTCAGATACTGCTCGCCTTCCTCCTTGACCAGCCCGAAATCCTTGAAGTCGGGGCGCGACAGCCCGAAGGTCCAGCAAGGCAACTGCTCGTTGAGCAGGGGGCGGGACAGATTGTCATCGCGATTGACGACAACCTGGCGAGCCCCGCGGAATATCCGATGCTTGGCCTGATGATAGGCAACCACACCGGTATAGCGGTCCATGTGGTCGGCACTCATGTTGAGCACGGTGGCCACTTCCGCATTCAGCATGTCAGTGGTTTCCAGCTGGAAGCTCGACAGCTCCAGCACGTAGAGCTCGGCTTTCTCGTCCAGCAGATCCAGCGCCGGCGTACCGATATTGCCACCCACAGCGACGCGCTTGCCGGCCTTTGCCGCCATCTCGCCGACCAGTGTGGTTACGGTACTCTTGGCGTTGGAGCCGGTAATCGCAATGATGGGGGCCTGTGCCTCACGGGCGAAGAGCTCGATGTCACCGACCAGACTGACGCCGGCGGCGCGTGCGGCCATCAATGCCGGCTCAGCCAGGGCAATACCCGGGCTGACGATCAGCTCCGACGCGCGGCTGAGCACGGCTGGGTCCAGCTCTCCCAAGTGCAGATCGGCCATCGGCGCGAAGCGCTTGAGCTGATCCAGACCCGGCGGATTCTCGCGTGTGTCCGCCACAGCAAATGACAGGCCGCGGCCCGCCAGATAACGGGCGACCGAAAGCCCGGTCTTCCCGAGGCCGACGATGATCCGCTGCTTGTCCGTGGTAATCAGTGACACAACACTTTCCTCAACGCAGTTTCAATGTGGACAGGCCAACCAGCACCAGCACCACGGTAATGATCCAGAAGCGCACGATCACGCGCGGCTCGGGCCAGCCTTTAAGTTCGAAATGATGGTGAATCGGCGCCATGCGGAATACGCGCCGGCCGGTCAACTTGAAGGAAGCGACCTGGACGATGACCGACAGGGTTTCCACCACGAAGATGCCGCCCATGATGAACAGGACGATCTCCTGGCGGACGATGACTGCAATGACACCCAGCGCCGCGCCCAGTGCCAGGGCACCCACATCACCCATGAATACTTGAGCCGGATAGGTGTTGAACCAGAGAAAACCGAGGCCGGCACCGACCAGTGCACCGCAGAAGACGATCAGCTCGCCGGCGCCCGGCACGTAGGGAATCAGCAGATATTCGGCGAAGCGCACGTTACCCGAGAGGTAGGCAAAAATGCCCAGCGCGCCGCCGACCATGACCGTCGGCAATATCGCCAGACCATCCAGGCCGTCAGTCAGGTTGACCGCGTTGCTCGAACCGACGATCACGAAGTAGGTCAGCACCACGAAGAAAATGCCGAGCTGGAATTCGATCTCCTTGAAGAACGGCAGAATCAGCGTGGTCTCAACCGGGTCGGTGGCGGTCATGAACAGCACAATCGCGGCGGTCAGACCGAACACCGATTGCCAGAAATACTTCCAGCGTGACGGCAGGCCGCGGGAGTTCTTCTCTACTACCTTGCGATAGTCATCCACCCACCCGATGGCTCCAAAGGACAGAGTCACGCCCAGCACGACCCAGACATACAGGTTACTCAGATCAGCCCAGAGCAAAGTGCTGACACCGATTGCGACCAGGATCAATGCTCCGCCCATGGTCGGAGTGCCCGCCTTGGACAAATGCGATTGCGGCCCGTCGTTACGCACAGACTGGCCGATCTGCCGAAAACTCAACGTGCGGATCATCCAGGGACCCAGGAACAAAGCCAGGCCCAGGGCGGTAAGCACGCCAAGAATCCCGCGCAGGGTCAGGTACTGGAACACCGCGAAACCGGTGTAGAACTGTTGCAGATATTGAGTCAGTAGCAACAACATATCAGTAGGCCCTGTCGTTATTATTGTCGGTGCCGCCCGGCTCGCCGGTCGCGGTCAAAGCCGCAACAACGCCTTCCATTGCAGCACTGCGTGAACCTTTGACCAGCACTTTGCTGTTGCCGTCGAGCTGCGCAGCCAGCGCAGTAACGAGTTCCTCTCGACTGCCGAACAGATGGCCGCCATCGCCGAACGCCTCTGTCGCCAGCGCGGACAGCGAACCGACCGCGAATAGTGCATCCAGGCCCTGTTCACTGGCGTAGGCGCCCACCTCGCGGTGGCTTTGCTGCTCCCATTCGCCCAGCTCGCCCATATCGCCCAGTACCAGAATGCGGCGGCCATCCATGCCGGCGAGGATGTCAATGGCGGCCATCACAGACGCAGGATTGGCGTTGTAGCTGTCATCGATTATCAACGCGCCGTTGCGACCGGACACCGGACAGGCGCGGCCGGCAACCGGCATGACCTTGCCCAAACCGCGGCGGATGACCTCCAGCTCGGTATCCAGATGCAGCGCAGCGCCCGCGGCGGCGAGGGCATTGGCGATACTGTGGTTACCCAGCAGGTTCAGCTGGACGGTAATCGAGCCTTTAGGGGTGACCAGCAGAAAACCCGGGCAACCGCGTTCGTCCAGTTCGACCGACTCGGCACGCAACTGGGCGGTCGGATTGGTCAGACTGAACGCCAGCGAAGTGCGGCGGCCAAGCGACTGGTACCACTGCTCGAACCATGGACTGTCAAGATTGATCACCGCCTTGCCGTCGGCGGGCAGGTTGGTAAATATCTCGCCCTTGGCCAGGGCAATTTTCTCGGGCCCGCCAAAGCGGCCCACATGGGCCATACCGGCGTTGGTCAGCACGCTTATCTGTGGCTTGGCCAGGTTCATGCTGTACTCGATGTCGCCCTGTACCGCGGCGCCCATCTCTATAACGGCAAACTGGTGCGTGGCTTCCAGCGAGAGCAATGTCAGGGGTACTCCCAGCTCATTGTTCAGGTTCCCGCGGGTAGCCAGTACCGGGCCACGCTCGCGCAGGATCGCGGCAAGCATTTCCTTCACACTGGTTTTGCCACTTGAGCCGGTGATCGCCACCACCGGCGCAGTGAAAGCCTCGCGAGCCAAGGCCCCGAGCTGCCCCAGGGCGTAGCGACAATCGTGGACCAGCAACTGGGGCAATGGATCATCCACGGTGTAACTGACCATGGCCGCGGCTGCACCGTTCTCACGCGCCTGGGTAACAAAGTCATGTCCATCCATGTGATCGCCAGCGAGCGCTACGAACAGGCCGCCGGGTGCCACGGTACGGGCGTCGATACTGACACTGTCAAAGCTGGCATCCAGACCCACCAGGCTGCCGCCAAGGGGTTTGAGTAACTGGGACAGGCGCATGGCTTCAAGCATGAGCGGCCTCCCATTCCTGCAGGGCCTTGGCAGCCTGCTCGATATCGCTGAAAGGATGACGCACGCCGTCAATCTCCTGATAGGTTTCATGTCCCTTGCCGGCCAGCAGGATCAGATCCCCGGCCTGCGCCTGAACAATACTGGTGAGGATGGCTTCGGCGCGGTTGGCCGTAACCCTGGCTGACTGTGGATGCTGCATTCCGGCGAGTATCTGCTCGATGATGTGTGCGGACGATTCGCTGCGCGGATTGTCATCGGTGACCAACACCTGATCAGCATTACGCTCGGCTACCTGACCCATTAGCGGACGCTTGCCGCTGTCACGGTCGCCGCCACAGCCGAACACGCAGGTCAGCCTGCCCGGGGCATGGGCGCGCGCCGCGGAAAGGGCTTTTTCCAACGCGTCGGGGGTATGCGCATAATCGATCACCACCAGCGGCTTGTCGCCACCGCCGAGTCGTTGCATGCGCCCTGCTGGCGGAGTCAGGTCGTCGGCGAGGGCGACGGCGCGATCGAGTCTGACCTCAAGTGCCAGCAGGGTAGCGACCACCGCGAGCAGATTGGCCAGATTGAACTCGCCCAGCAGCGGACTTTCCAGCATCGCATTGCGGCGCCTGGTGTGGAGCGCGGCGCGAATGCCTGTGCTGGTGTATTCAATGGTGCTGCAGTAAAGGTCCGCTTCCGGGTTGCTCAGACTGTAGGTAAAACAGCGCGAGGGGCTTAGCTCGATCAGCTCGCGGCCAAAGGCGTCATCCAGATTGATGATCGCCGCCTGCAACGGACGGTCGAACAGTTTGGCTTTGGCCGCGCCGTAGCTGGCCATGTCACCGTGGTAATCCAGATGATCGCGGCTCAGATTGGTGAAAACTGCCAGATCGAATTCCAGCGCAGCTACCCGGTCCTGATCCAACGCGTGGGACGAAACTTCCATGCTTACCCAGCCGGCGCCCTGGTCCCGCATGGCGGCAAGCTGGCGCTGCACGCTGATCGCGTCAGGCGTGGTCATGCCGTGATCGACCAGTTGATTCAGAAGCCCACTGCCGAGGGTCCCGATTACACCACAGGGCTTGCCCAGCGCACTCAGCGCCTGTGCCAGCATCTGGCTGACACTGGTCTTGCCGTTGGTTCCGGTAATGCCGACCAGCCCGAGATCCCGGCTGGGCTCGCCAAAGAAGCGGCCAGCAATAGCCGAAAGCTCGGTTGCCAGCCCGGGGACCGGCACCATGACTGCATTGCCGCTCACCTCTACGCTACCGTCGAGCTGAAAGCCGTCGGCCGATTCATAGGCTACGGCCACGGCACCGGCTTCGATCGCCCCGGCGATGTGCCTGCGACCATCCTGAAGGATACCGGGCACCGCCAGAAACAGGCTGCCCGGACGAACCTCGCGGCTATCGAGTGTCAGATGTTCGATGTCCACTGGCGCGCCCTGACACGCAGGGAACAGCTGCTGGAGTGTCTTCATCCGCGTGAGCCCTCCTGCGCCTGCAATGGCGGCAATTCAACCTGCTGCAATGCCGGCAGATCATCCGGCGTCACGTTGAGCAGGCGCAGCGCACCGGACATTATCTCGCCGAATACGGGGGCGGCAACCAGGCCGCCGTAGTATTCGCCCTTGCTCGGCTCATCGATGACCACCACCGCGGCAAAACGCGGGTTGCTGATCGGCGCTATACCGGCGAAAACCGAACGATAACGGTCCTTGGCGTAGCCGCCATTCTCGGTCTTGTGCACCGTACCGGTCTTGCCGCCAACCTGATAACCGGGCACCCGGGCCCGCGAGCCGGTGCCACCCTCGCCATCCACCGTGCCCCGCAGCATGGTCAGGAGTTGCTTGCTGATATGTTCCGGAATGACCTGTTCACCCTGCGGGGCTTCATCAAGCTTGAGCAGAGAGAGGGGCAGACGGCGACCACCATTAGCCAGCGCAGCGTAAGCCTGGGCCAGCTGCGTGGCGGTGACCGACAGCCCATAACCATAGGACAACGTGGCCGTTTCGATCTGTGGCCAATCCCGATGATTGGGCAGGCTACCAGTGCTTTCGCCTGGAAATCCGAGGCCGGTGTATTCACCCAGACCCAGCTGTTGCAACAGCGCGTAGATGTTCTCTGCACCAATATCCAGCGCGATCTTGACCACGCCGACGTTGCTCGATTTCATGATCACACCGGAGAGATCCAGCATGCCGTAGTTGCGAAAATCGCGTACGGTCAGCGTCGATACACGCATGGTGCCGGGGCGCGTATCCATCACGGTGGTGGGCTGATAGCGACCGCTCATCAGACCGGCAGCCACGGTAAAGGTTTTGATTGGCGAGCCGGGTTCGAACACGTCGATCAATGCCCGGTTGCGCATCATGTCCGGCTTGAGGTTGGACCGGTTGTTCGGGTTGTAGCTCGGGTGGTTAGCCATCGCAAGGACTTCGCCGGTGCGAATATCCAGCAGCACAGCGGACCCGGCCTTGGCGCCGAAGTTCTTCAACGCCTCTCGCAATTCGCGATGGGCGATATATTGCAGGCGCAAGTCGATCGACATCGCCAAGTCATTGCCCGGGCGCGCATTACTGACGACCTGTACATCCTTGATCAGACGGCCGCGGCGGTCCTGCAGCACCTGGCGCTTGCCGGGCACGCCCTGCAACCAGTCGTTGTAAGTCAGCTCAAGGCCTTCCTGCCCGGCTTCATCCACATTGGTAAAGCCCACCAGATGAGCGGCCACTTCGCCGGTCGGATAGAAGCGGCGGTATTCTTCAACGCTTTTCACGCCGGGCACCTTGAGCGCGGTGACGGCCTCACCGTCTTGGGGCGTCATGTGCCGGCGCAGATAGATGAACTCCTTGGCGGCATTGGCCCGCAGGCGTTCAGCAAAGGTCTTCGGATCAGTGCCCAGTGCCCGGGCAAGTTCGTCCCAGCGGGATTCGTGATCGATGAGAATGCTCGGATTGGCCCACAGGGTCATAACCGGCGTACTCACGGCGAGCGGTTCACCATGCCGGTCAGTGACCAGACCCCGGTGGGCCGGTATTACCGTGTGACGCATACTGCGCTTGTCGCCCTGGTTTTTCAGAAAGCCGCCGTCCATTACCTGCAGCTCGACAATCCGCCAGCTGATCAGTGCACTGCACACTGCCAGCACACCGATCACAACGCGAAAACGCCAGGGGTGCAGGCTACCGTTCGGCTTCAGAGAGATCATGGTTTCACCAGAATCACTTCGCTGGCTTCCGGCACGCGCATTTTCAGCTCGCTGGTTGCCAGTGTCTCGACCCGGCTGTGCGCCGTCCAGGTGCTCTGTTCGAGAACCAGCCGTCCCCATTCCGCCTGTGCATCCTCGCGCTGGTCCATTTCCGTCGCCAGCTCGTTGAGCAGTACGCGACTCCAGTGCGAGCTATAGGAAACGGCCAGAGCACTGAGCACCACCAGTACCCAGACGATAAACAGCCAACCACTGCTGCGCGGCAGCCCGCCGCGCACTTGCGCGCTCAACGGCAGTTGCGCCTGGGCACTCATGGGCGCTTCTCGGCGATACGCAGCACGGCGCTGCGAGCACGAGGATTGACTGCGGTTTCCGCAGCACTGGGCATGATCGCCTTGCCAACCAGATTGATGCTGACATCGATATCTGCGGCACGGATTGGCAAATCACGGGGCAAGGGGGCGCCCTTGGCTTCGCGGCGCATGAATTGCTTGACCAGACGGTCTTCCAGCGAATGGAAACTGATGACCACCAGGCGGCCACCGGGGGCGAGCACCTCAAGCGCGGCCTTGAGCCCCTCGGCAAGGTCGTCGAGTTCACGATTAATGAAAATGCGGATACCCTGAAATGCACGGGTGGCCGGATGCTTGTGCTTTTCCCAGGCCGGGTTGGCGACCTTTACCACTTCGGCCAGATCCGCGGTCCGGGTAAAGGGCTGCTCGCCCCGACGGCTGACGATCGCGCGCGCGATGCGCTTGGCATAACGCTCTTCGCCATATTCCTTGAGCACGGTAACGATATCCTGCTCGGCGGCGCTGTTGATCCACTCGGCAGCGCTCTGACCGCTGGTCGGATCCATCCGCATGTCCAGCGGACCATCGTTCATGAAGCTGAAACCGCGCTCGGCATCGTCCAGCTGCGGCGAGGACACGCCCAGATCCAGCAGGACGCCGTCGACCTGACCGTGCAGCCCGCGCTGGCGCAGTTCTTCGGCCATATCCGCAAAAGACCTTTGTATAACGACAAAGCGGCCGTCTTCGGCCGCCAGCTTCGCACCGACCCGGACTGCATCCGGGTCCTTGTCGAAGCCAAGGAGCCGGCCCTGCGCAGAGAGCCGGGCAAGGAGCGCACGACTATGCCCGCCGCGGCCGAAGGTGCCGTCTACATAAAGCCCGTCGGGCTTTATGGCGAGGCCTTCGATGGCCTCGTCCAGCAATACGCTGGTATGGGAGAAAGGGGTTGGCGTGGTCATAGGCTCAATGTCTGCAATACGTCCGGCAGCTCGCCCAGACTCTGTTCCTGATCCAGGTAGCCAGCGGTGGTGGCTTCCCAGGCGTCTTCGCTCCACAGCTCGAACTTGTCCAGCTGTCCTACCAGCATGACCTTCTTGTCCAGGCCGGCGTGCTCGCGCAGAAGCGGCGGCACAACAAAGCGCCCGTTGCTATCGAGCTCGATTTCATTCGCGTTACCGATCAACAGACGGTTCAAGCGCTTGACTGCCGGATTGAGGTTAGGCGCCTTGCGCAATTGGGCCTCCACCTCTTCCCAGGCGGGCATCGGATAGATCCACAGGCAGCGTTCTTCCAGAGCGATGGTTGCCACCAACTGGCCCGAGCACAGCTCCACGAGACGGTCGCGATACCGCGCCGGCATCGCAAGCCGCCCCTTGGCGTCCAGATTGATGGCATTGGCTCCACGAAACACGGTGCTGCATCTCCCTTTGAGTTGGCATGTGAAATGACGGGATTTATCCAAAACAACCCACTTTCACCCACTTCACACCACTTCGTCACACTATAGGAACCGCACGCACGCACCGTCAAGTGAGGACTTCACGGAAAAACCGTTATATAGCGGGGGTTTAGTGCCCAAAACAGGGGTAGCTCCGAGATTTTGCATCAACTTTCGGGGGTCAACCTGAAGCATTCCAATCAGATAATGGAGATACTTAATGTATTACATTAGGAGTAAGATTTTTTTGGTCTAACAAGCGGGGTTTTCACTGCAAGCCGTTCGAACGAATGCGAAGGCTGAAAATAATAAGAGTTGGCCTGTAAGCCGGGTTCTGTCGTGAACAGTCATTCCTCTACGACAGCCATCACTGACTGCCTCTAGCAACCTACCCGAACCCAGTGCGGGCCACACCTGATGGGTTCCTATTTGGTCTTGCTCCGAGTGGGGTTTACCATGCCACGGACTGTTACCAGCCGCGCGGTGCGCTCTTACCGCACCCTTTCACCCTTACCTGATCCCCTTGCGGGGCCATCGGCGGTCTACTCTCTGCTGCACTTTCCGTAGGCTCACGCCCCCCAGGGATTACCTGGCACTCTGCCCTATGGAGCCCGGACTTTCCTCCCTACCGCAAAGCGATACGGCGACTGTCCAGCCAACTCTTGAGACGCAGATTATCCGTCTTCGGCCAGCACGGCAAGCCCATACTGATCGCGCACCACCCCGGCGCACTGAACGCACCATTTTGGTGCACTTCTGTGGTGCGTGGCACCGGCCTACCGTGCCCCATGGCGGTGCGGCCCCCGCAGATCGATGTCCGCAGTAACATGGCACAGGCCCTGCATTGCATAGGTCAGCATGCGAGACTCGGGTTGTTTCAGACCCCTGATGCATTAACGGGCTCTGGTCCGATACAACTTGATACCAATGGACAACTAGGGTTCCGACCTGCTCTGCAGGTGTCTGGTCCGAGAGTTGTCGACCTCCAGCAGGGGGTTACACGGCGGGACAAAAGCCCGGGAGAGCCTCAGATACCTGAGATCTCGTTACCTGTAACCCACGGAGCTGCCCATGTCCCGATTGATGAACCGCAACCCCGGCAAGGTCTCCCGGCTGGGGCTGATACTGCTCCCCTTTGCACTACTGCTGCTTCTCTACCTCTATAGTTCGCAGGCTCGCCTGGCGGAGAACCCCAACGACAAGCTGCTGCCCAGCTTTACCCAGATGGCTGAGGCGGTCGACCGTATGGCCTTCACCCCGGACCGGCGCAGCGGCGAGTACCTGTGGTGGGTCGACAGCGCGGCGAGCCTCAAGCGGCTGGGGACCGGCCTGGCTGTAGCGGCTGCGGTCAGCCTGGGGCTGGGCCTGATCATGCTGATCCCGATGGTACGCGCACCGCTCTCCCCCCTGGTGACCGTCATTTCGATGATCCCGCCGCTATCGATACTGCCAATCCTGTTCATCGTGATGGGCCTTGGCGAACTCTCGAAGGTAATGCTGATTGTGATCGGCATTACGCCAGTGCTGATCCGGGACATGCAGCAGCGGGTCAGCGAGATACCCACCGAACTACTGATCAAGGCCCAGACACTCGGCGCCAGCACCTGGCAGGTACTGATTCGCGTGGTGCTGCCGCAACTGCTGCCCCGGCTGCTCCAGGGGCTGTGCCTTGCACTTGGGCCGGCGTGGCTGTTCCTGATCGCCGCCGAGGCGATCGCATCAACCGATGGACTGGGATACCGCATCTTTCTCGTGCGCCGCTATCTGGCCATGGATGTGATCCTGCCCTATGTCGCCTGGATCACCCTGCTCGCCTTCACCATGGACCGTTCACTCAAAGGGCTGCGCCGGGCAATTTTCCCCTGGTTCGAGCCTAGGGGAGGCCACTGATATGAGCGCCATCTCGATCCGCCACGTGTGGCAGCAATACGACGACAGCGTCGTACTCGAAAATCTCAACCTGGACGTCGCCAGCGGTGAATTCATCACCATGGTGGGCGCTTCCGGCTGCGGCAAGTCGACTTTCCTGCGGCTATTGCTGGGGCAGGAGAAACCTAGCAAGGGCCGCATATTACTGGACGATCAGCCGCTGGTAGCCGAGCCTGGACCGGAGCGCGGCGTCGTGTTCCAACGTTATTCAGTGTTTCCACACCTGACCGTACTAGGCAATGTGATGCTCGGCCTGGAGCTGCAGGCCGCGCCATTACTGGGACGTCTGTTTGGCCGGGCCAGAAGCGAAGCGCGGGAAAAGAGCATGGAGATGCTTGAGGCAGTCGGCCTGGGTGATGCCGTCGACAAGTATCCCCATGCCCTGTCCGGCGGCATGCAGCAGCGCCTGGCAATCGCCCAGGCCCTGGTGAAGGCTCCACGCATCCTGCTGCTCGACGAACCCTTCGGCGCGCTGGATCCAGGCACCCGCAAGGACATGCATGAACTGCTGCTGTCACTCTGGCGCAAGACCGGCCTGACAGTATTCATGGTTACCCACGATCTGACCGAAGGCTTCACCCTCGGCACCCGACTGCTGGTGTTCGACAAGGTGCGCATCGATCCACAGGCCCCCGGCGCCTATGGCGCGCGCATTACCTACGACATCCCCCTCAACAGTGACCGGCTGGCGGCGCGCAAGGCGCTTGATGAGCTGCCCGGTCACGTTGCCAGAAAAGCGAGCTCTCCCGAACAGCAAGGAGTTATCCAATGAGTGTCCCAGCGCCTTTGCGCCCTACCCTGTACAGCGAAACCCTGCCAGGCGGCGGGCATACGTCCTTCGTGCTCAAACGCGGCCAGTTGCTGCGCATTACCGACCTGGAGGGCGGCGCCAACGTCAGCCTGATGCTGTTCAACGCCTACGAAAAAAGCGAGCGCCTGAACCTGCCCGACAGCCTCAAGGGGCAGCACACCGCCAAGCTGACTGCCGGCCATTGCCTGTATTCCGACATGGGCCGTGTGCTGGCAGCCATCGTCACCGACACCTGCGGCTGGAGTGACAGTTTTGGCGGCGTGCTCAGCGCCGAAGAGGTAAAAGACAAATACGGCACCGGGCGTTATCAGGAACTGCGCAACGGCTTTTTCCGCAACGGAATGGACAACCTGCTGGTGGAAATGGGCAAGTGGGATATGGGGCTCGCGGATCTACTGATGACCCTGAATCTGTTCAGCAAGGTAACAGTGGATGCACAGGGCAGGTTCGTCTTTCACCCGAACAACTCCGCCGCCGGGAATTTCATCGAGCTTTACGCACCCATGGACACCCTGGTTGTACTCACCGCCCTGCAGCACCCCCTCGACCCCGCCCCCGACTACGCGCCCAAACCGGTCCAGCTGGACTGGCACCAGGTAGCCGATGACGGCATTACCGTTCTATGCCGCAAGACCCGGGAAGAAAATACCCGCGCTCTGCACAACACCGACCGCATCCACCTCTGAGGGCCGCGACCATGACACTGACCCACAGCGACAGAACCGCCGAGACCGCCAGCCATCGCGCCATCGTTGGCGCCGGCGAGCCATTCATGCTGGACATCAAGGCGGGGCAGACGCTGCGCCTGCATGACCTGGAAGGCAACCAGGCAGTCGACACCCTGTTCTACAGCGCAGGCAACCCGCGTGAGCGTTACGACGTGCAACGCACCCTGCGCGCACAGAACAGCGTGTACCTGACGACCGGCACCGTGCTCTACAGCAACCTGGGCAAGCCGATGCTGACCATCACTGCCGACACCTGCGGCCGTCACGACACGCTCGGCGGCGCCTGCGCCCAGGAAAGCAACACTGTGCGCTATCCGTTGAACACCCGGTATATGCACAGCTGCCGAGACAACTTCCTGCGCGCCTGTATGCATGACGGCCGGCTCGGCAAGGCCGATATCAGCGCCAACATCAACTTCTTCATGAATGTTCCGGTCACCTCCGAAGGCGGCCTGACCTTCGAAGACGGTATTTCCGGGCCGGGCAAGTATGTCGAACTGATCGCGCACATGGACATCATCGTGCTGATCTCCAATTGCCCCCAGTTGAACAACCCGTGTAACGGATACAACCCGACACCCGCAGAAGTATTGGTCTGGGATTGAGCCAGCCGCTCCAGCAGGGACGACCCGCGGAGCCGCAAACATGTAAGCCAGGACGACCTGGCCGAGGACTATCCAAGATGTTCGATACATTGCTGATTGCCAATCGCGGCGCTATCGCCTGTCGCATACTGCGAACCCTGAAGGACCTCAAGGTCAATGGCGTTGCTGTCTACTCCGAAGCCGATGCCGCCAGCCTGCACATCCAGCAGGCCGATCAGGCGATTTCCCTCGGTGAGGGCGGCGCTACCGGTACCTACCTGGATGTGGAGAAAATCCTCGCCGCAGCCAAAGCTTCCGGCGCCACCGCGATTCACCCGGGCTATGGCTTTCTGTCAGAGAACGCCGCATTCGCCGAAGCCTGCGAGGCGTCCGGCATTGCCTTTGTCGGCCCTACCCCCGAGCAGCTGAGGGTATTCGGGCTGAAGCACACAGCGCGCGCACTGGCACAGGAGCATGGCGTACCGATGCTGGAAGGCACGGACTTGCTCGACAGCCTCGCCTCTGCGCTCAGTGCAGCGGAGCGTGTCGGCTACCCCGTCATGCTCAAGAGCACTGCAGGCGGTGGCGGTATCGGCATGCGCGTGTGTCACAGCGCGGCGGAATTGAGCGACGCCTTCGAGACGGTCAAACGCCTCGGCCAGAACAACTTCAGCGACGCTGGCGTATTTATCGAGAAGTACATCCAGCGCGCCCGCCATCTCGAGGTCCAGGTATTTGGCGATGGTCAGGGCGAGGTACTGGCGCTGGGTGTGCGTGATTGCTCGGTACAGCGCCGCAACCAGAAGGTCATCGAGGAAACGCCCGCACCCAACCTGCCCGAGGGCATGGCTGAGGCTCTCTGCGAAGCAGCCACCCGCCTGGCCAGCGCCGTGCGCTATCGCAGTGCCGGCACCGTCGAGTTCGTCTATGACAGCGAAGCGGCGCAATTCTACTTTCTCGAGGTCAACACCCGCCTGCAGGTCGAACACGGCGTCACCGAGCAGGTCTGGGGGGTCGACCTGGTCAGCTGGATGATCCAGCTGGCTGCCGGCGACCTGCCGCCATTGACGGAACTCGGCGCTGGCCTGGCGCCCGCGGGCCATGCGATTCAGGCGCGGGTCTACGCCGAGGATCCGGGTCGCGACTTCCAGCCCTGCCCCGGCCTGCTGACCGCAGCCCATTTTCCCGCTGGCGACGGTCAGGCACTGCGCATAGACACCTGGGTGGAAGCCGGCTGCGAAATACCACCCTACTTTGATCCGATGATCGCCAAGATCATCTGTTGGGAGCCCACCCGCGAGCAGGCCAGCGGCGCGCTGCGCCAGGCTCTGGGGGATACCCTGCTGTATGGCGTAGAGACCAACCGCGACTATCTGCGGCAGATTCTCACCTTTGCGCCCTTTGCCTCAGGTGAACCCTGGACTCGGTGCCTGGATGAACTGACCTATCAGGCCAGCACATTTGAAGTCATCAGTGGCGGCACCCAGACTACAGTACAGGATGTGCCGGGCCGTCTCGGCTACTGGTCCGTGGGTGTTCCGCCATCGGGGCCAATGGATAACCTGGCGCTGCAGCTGGGTAATCGACTGCTGGATAATCCGCAGGATGCCGCCGGCCTGGAAATCACCATGGCCGGCCCTATCCTGACGTTCAATACCGAGGCGGTGATCGCCGTCACCGGGGCGCAGATCCCGGTATTGCTGGACGGTGAGCCGCAACCCATGCATACCAGCCTGCTGGTCAGAGCGGGCAGCCAGCTGAGCATCGGCACCATTGCCGGGGCGGGCGCGCGCAGCTATCTGGCCATTCGTGGCGGTATACAGGTCCCCGATTACCTGGGCAGCAAAAGCACCTTTACTCTCGGCCAGTTTGGCGGGCATGCGGGGCGCGCCCTGCGCGCTGGCGACGTACTGCATCTCAGCGAGCTGGCCGACACCTCCAGCGGTACGGCACTACCCTCAAGCCTGCATCCCTCGCTGCCGGCGGTGCGCAACGTACGGGTGATCTACGGCCCCCATGCGGCCCCGGAATATTTTACCGAGGCTTACATGCAGCGCTTTCTGGAAACCGACTGGGAAGTGCACTTCAATTCCAGCCGCACCGGGGTGCGGCTGATCGGGCCGCGCCCTGAGTGGGTGCGTGAGGATGGCGGCGAAGCTGGCCTGCACCCCTCCAACATTCATGACAACCCCTAT
Source organism: Halopseudomonas sp. (assembly GCF_041579695.1). GTDB lineage: Bacteria > Pseudomonadota > Gammaproteobacteria > Pseudomonadales > Pseudomonadaceae > Halopseudomonas. The sequence goes on along the minus strand of NZ_JBFGFI010000037.1, from coordinate 12,828 downwards.
GCGATTGGTGCGGTGGATTTCACTGGTGACATGCCGGTCATTCTCGGGCCCGACGGACCCAGCCTCGGCGGCTTTGTCTGCCCGGTGACGATCATCGAAGCCGATCTGTGGCAGATGGGCCAGCTCAAAGCCGGCGACCGTATACGGTTCACACCGGTCAGCCTGGAAACCGCAAGGGAGCTGGCCATATCCCGCCAGCAGGACATCGCTCATCTGAGCGCGGATTGTCCACCATCCAGCGCACCGGTAGAGCCGGAATCGCCCGTCGTGCTGGACATCGGCGAAGGAGATACCCGGCTGGTAGCACGACTGTCCGGCGACACTCATCTGCTGCTGGAAATCGGCCAGCCGGAACTGAATCTGGTGCTGCGCTTTCGCGGACATGCATTGATGCAGGCGCTGGAGGCAATGCAACTGGCCGGGGTCCACGACCTGACACCCGGAATCCGTTCGCTACAGGTGCATTACCAGCCAGAAACCCTGTCGATCAACAGCCTGCTGCGTATCGTCGAGGACACCTGGGAAGAAGTCTGTCAGGCGCGTGACCTCAAGGTGCCTTCACGGATCGTGCACCTGCCACTGTCATGGGACGATCCGGCCTGCCAGCTGGCCATCGAAAAATACATGACCACGGTGCGCAAGGATGCACCCTGGTGCCCGAGCAATCTGGAATTCATCCGCAGAATCAACGACCTTCCCGATCTGGACGAGGTTTACCGCACCGTATTCGAGGCCAGCTACCTGGTCATGGGTCTGGGCGACGTCTATCTGGGCGCTCCGGTAGCCACACCGCTGGACCCGCGGCACCGTCTGGTCACCACCAAGTACAACCCGGCTCGCACCTGGACTGCAGAAAACTCGGTTGGTATCGGCGGCGCCTACATGTGCGTGTACGGGATGGAAGGCCCGGGGGGTTACCAGTTCGTCGGGCGCACACTGCAGATGTGGAACCGCTACCGGGAAGTCGAGGCCTTCGATGGCCAGCCGTGGCTACTGCGGTTCTTCGATCAGATCCGCTTCTACCCGGTCACAGCTGACGAGCTGACGCGCATTCGTCGGGAATTCCCGCTGGGGCGCCATGAGCTGCAGATCGAGCATACGGAACTGCAACTGAACGAGTATCAGGCCTTTCTGGAGAAGGAAGCCGACAGCATCCAGACTTTCCGCTCGCATCAGCAAGCCGCCTTCAATGCCGAACGCGACCGCTGGATTGCCAACGGTCAGGCGGATTTCTCCAGCGAGGAGGCACCCGCCGCGGAGGTGCTGGATAAGCCGCTGCAGGCCGGCCAACAGGGGATCGAGAGCCACATTGCGGGCAACCTCTGGCAGGTCCAGGTGGCCGAAGGGGCTCAGGTCAGGGCCGGTGATGTGCTGGTGATCCTGGAGTCGATGAAAATGGAAATTCCGCTGTTGGCGCCCTGTGACGGAGTGATCGCATCAGTACATGTGCAGCCCGGCTCGCCGGTAAAGGCCGGGCAGCGGGTCATGGTGCTGGACGCCGCCCAGGCCTGCTGAGCGCACCAGGCCGCGGATATCAGTCCGCGGTTTTGCCCAGTGCTATCTGGTAAAGACGGTTCTTCTTCTGGCCGGTGATCTTCGCTGCCAGTGCCGCAGCCTGCTTTACCGGCAACTCCTCGAGCAGCAGATCCAGCACCCGCTCGGCTTCGGGATCCAGGCCCTCATCCTCGGCGCGCGCGGGCATTGCCTCGACGACCAGCACGCATTCACCGCGCTGCTGGTCGCTGTCCGCGCGGACCCATTCGACCAGCTCGGCAATCGGCGCGCCGCGGATGGTTTCAAAGGTCTTGGTCAACTCCCTCGCCAGCACTACCTGACGCTCCGGACCGAGGATGTCGAGCATGTCTTCCAGACACTCAAGCAGCCGGTGAGGCGCTTCATACAGCATCCAGGTACGCTGCTCGGTCGCCAGCGCCTGCAGGCGCTGCCGGCGACCGCTGGCCTTGGCGGGCAGGAACCCCTCGAACGCGAAGCGATCCGATGCCAGGCCGGCAGCACTGAGCGCTGCCACCAGGGCGCAGGGACCCGGAATCGGACAAACCCGCACGCCGGCTTCACGCGCGGCCCGGACCAGATGGTAGCCCGGGTCGGAAATCAGCGGGGTACCGGCGTCGGAGATCAGCGCCATGTCTTCACCAGCGCGCATTCGCTCCACCAACCGGGCGCTCTTGTCACGCTCATTGTGATCATGACAGGCGGTGGTGGCAGTGGTAATGCCGAAATGTTGCAGCAGGCGGCCGCTATGACGCGTATCCTCGGCAGCGATCAGCCCCACGCTGGCCAGTACCTCGAGCGCCCGCGGCGTCATGTCCTGCAAATTGCCAATGGGCGTGGCAACAATAAAAAGAGTACCGGTGGAGGTGGCCATGACAAATTCCGATTAGCATTTATGTCCTATTGTACAGGACGTGACCCAGTCCATGGCGCGCGCCCTGACCCTTGGTTACAATGCCCTGATGACATCTGCAACAACTCCCACGGGACGCGTCATGCGTCTCCTGAGCAAGGATACCGCTGCATGCCCTGCATTAAACGCCTTCCGATTCTGTCGCTGGCTCTTGCCCTTCTGCTTGCCGGTTGTGCCAGCCCGCCCCAGAGCCTGAGCGAACTGCCACGCACGCCCCAGGCGTCTGCTGAAAAGATCCTCGCCGATGCCGACAAACAGACCGGAGCTGAGGCCAACCTGCTGCGTCTTTATGCCGCCCAGGCCGCCAGCGACGCCGAGCGTCCACAGCAGGTGCTGTCGATTCTCGAGCGCATTCCACAGAGCGAGTTGCCGCTGGATCAGCAGGTACGTTTCAGTACCCTGCAGGCCCGCAGTGCGCTGGCACTGGACCGGCCCGATATGGCCCTGCGCGCGCTGCGTCACCCCTCGATGGGCCAGCTCGACAGCCTGCCCATGACCGATCAGGTGGCTATCCAGCGCCTGCGCGCACTGGCCTTGGGCTCCGCCGGAGAACCGCTGAAAGCGGCGCGCGAACGGGTTTTCATGCACGGCATACTGTCCGCCGGCGAGCGCGACGCCAATCGCCAGGCGATCTGGGAAAACCTTCAGCAGGTACCCACAGACGAGCTTGCCCAGGCAGCGCAGAATGCCGATGACGAATTGCGCGGCTGGATAGAACTGGCGTTGATCGAGCGCGAATTCCGCAACCTGGACCTGCAGGTCCAGGCAATCAAGTCATGGCAGGAGCAGAACAGCGCCCATCCCGCCGCCCGGCCGCTGCCCGACTCCATCCGCCAGCTGATCGAGCTGCATGCCAGCCGACCACAACACATAGCCCTGCTGCTACCCTTCGAAGGCCCGCTCGCCAGCGCCGCAGAAGCGTTGCGCGACGGCTTTCTGGCAGCGCAGTATCAGGCACAGAGCAAAGGCCTGGACCAGCCACGCATCAGTCTTTACGACAGTACCGCCTACGCGAACCTGGATCAGTTTTACGCACAGGCCAGTGCAGACGGCGTGCAGTGGGTTGTTGGCCCGCTTGATCGCGACCGGGTCGGACGCCTGGCCACGAGAGAATCATTGCCCATACCCACCCTGGCGCTGAATTATGCCGAGCGCGAAGGACCTTACCCACAGGGACTGTTTCAGTTCGGCCTGGCCCCCGAGGACGAGGCGCGCTCGGCGGCAACCCAGGCATGGGAGCAGGGTCATCGACAAATGGCCGCGCTGCATACCTCCACCGACTGGGGCCAGCGGGCCTATCAGTCATTCCGGCGCAGCTGGGAGGAGATGGGTGGTGTGCTGATCGGCCGCATTATCATCGATAAGCCCTCAGAAATATCGGGCCAGATTGCCGACCTGCTGCAGATTCGCCAGAGCGAACAACGCGGCCAGCGCATCGCCCGCGCACTGGATGGAAATGTAGCGGTGCAGCCCACTCCCCGCCAGGATCTCGACGCGCTTTTTATCGCCGTCAATCCGCAGCAGGCGCGCCAGATCAAACCTACCCTGGCCTTCCAGTACGCTGCCGAACTTCCGGTCTACGCGACATCGCACGCTTACCAGGTTGGCATGGATCGGCAACAGAACGCAGACATGGACGGTATCATGGTCGCGGAGATCCCCTGGCTGCTCACGCGCGATGACCGGCTGTATGACCAGGTCACCAGCAACTGGCCTCAGGCCCAGGGTCCACTGGGCCGTCTTTATGCGATGGGCATCGATGCCCAGCGAATTTTTGTCCGCCTGCCGCAGATGCAGCAGCATCCTTCGACCCGGATCAACGGAGCTACGGGCCAGCTCACGCTCGCCGCCGATGGCCGTATCCACCGCAATCTGAGCTGGGGCGTAATGGAGCGCGGCCAACTGTCCGCGAATTCCGACAACAGGGTGCGATGAGCGAACTGACGGAAAAGCAGAAGCTCGGCAACCAGGCCGAGCGACAGTCCGAGCAACTGCTGCTGCACGCCGGTATGCGATTGCTGGCGCGCAATTATCGTTGCAAGATGGGCGAGCTTGATCTGGTCATGCGTCACGCCGATACAGTAGTATTTGTCGAAGTCCGTTACAGACGCAGCAGCCGTTGGGGCAACGCGGTGGAGAGCATTGACTGGCGCAAGCAAAAGCGAGTGATCGCCGCCGCTCAGCACTATCTGCTGACTCACCCCCATCTGGCCGACAACCCTTGCCGTTTCGACGTTGTTACCGCGCACGGCAACCCCGCAGATCCCGGCTCCTACAACTGGATCCGGGAAGCATTCACCTGCTAGCGAGTAATCTTCCCTATGGATATGCAGCACCGAATCAGGCAATTGTTCACCGACAGTATCGAAACCAAGACCCGTGCAATGGAAGTGCTTGGACCGAGTATCGAGCAAGCCAGCCAGTTGATGGTCAACTGCCTGCTCAATGAGGGCAAGATACTGACCTGCGGCAATGGCGGCTCTGCCGGCGACGCACAGCATTTTTCCTCGGAATTGCTCAACCGCTTCGAGCGCGAGCGTCCCAGCCTGCCGGCCCTCGCCCTGACCACTGACAGCTCGACCATTACTTCTATCGCCAACGATTACAGCTATGACGAAATCTTTTCCAAGCAGATTCGTGCGTTGGGTCAGCCCGGAGATGTACTGCTGGCGATTTCCACCAGCGGCAACTCGGGCAACGTGCTGCAAGCGATACAGGCGGCGCATGACCGTGACATGCTGGTGGTGGCTCTGACCGGCCGCGACGGCGGCGCCATGGCTTCCCTGCTGCTGCCCGAGGATTCGGAAATACGGGTGCCGGCACGCTCCACTGCACGGATCCAGGAAGTCCACCTGCTTGCCATACATTGTCTGTGCGATCTGATTGATCGCCAATTGTTCGGGAGTGAGGAATGAGACTTACAATTTGTCTGCTGCTTATTGCGTCACTGACCGGGTGCGGCTCGATTCTCACTGCTACCCGCGACAGCCCCATCGATAGCAACAAGGGGACCCGCACTATTGGCAGCACTATCGATGACCAGCTGATTGAAACCAAGACCGCGGTCAATATCGCCAAGGCTCACATTGATCTGGAGCGCGAATCCCGGATCAGCGTCGTCAGCTACAACGGCGTCGTATTGCTGACCGGCCAGGTGCCCCGCCAGGAACTCAAGGAACTGGCCGGCTCGGTGGCCCAGCGTGTTCAGCGGGTCAAGGTGGTACACAATGAGCTGACTGTGGGCCCTGCCCTGCCGCTGCTTGCGCGCAACACCGACGCCCTGATGACTACCAGCGCCAAAACCCGCCTGCTGGCTGACAGCGCCATCCCCGGTCGACGCATCAAGGTTACCACCGAGGCCGGCATTGTCTACCTGCTCGGACTGGTCAGCAAACAGGAGGCCGATCTTGCAGTGCAGGCAGTCCAACAGGTGGGCGGCGTGCAGCGAATCGTCAAGTTGTTCGAATATATCAACTGACGCACCTGAGCGCAGACAATAAAAAACCCGGATCGGGTATCACCCGATCCGGGTTTTTTATTGGTTAGCGCGTCCTATTTGACAACCTTCAGCGCAGGCCTCTTGGCCTTTTTCTGGTCAGCAGGGCTTGCTGCAGGTCCTGTATCTGATTCATCGCCAGGCGGTACCGGCGCTGGCTCGACTTCGAACACCATGCCCTGACCGTTCTCACGGGCGTAGATTGCCATCACAGCTTGCGCAGGAATCCAGACCTGCTGGGCAACGCCGCCAAAACGGCCATCGAAGCTGATCCTGTCGTTGTCCATCTCCAGGTGCCGGATCGCGCTGGGGGAAAGATTCAGCACGATCTGGCCGGCTTCGACAAAAGCGTCCGGCACACTTGTCAGCGGATAATTGGCATTGACCAGCACATACGGCGTGCAGTCATTTTCCAGTATCCATTCATACAGCGCGCGTACCAGGTAGGGTCGGCTTGAGCTCATCTGAGCCATGCGGGCCTCCTTTGAGTGACACGGTTGGTGACTGGGTACTTATTGCATTTCCTTTTCGGCGGCCGAGAGGCTGCCAAGGAAGCCTTCACGCTGAAATATCCGATCCATGTAGTCCTGCAGCGGCTTGGCCTGCTTGGGCAACTCGACGCCCAGTATGGGCAAGCGCCAGAGGATCGGAGCAATACAGCAATCGACCAGGCTGAACTCCTCGCTCATGAAATAAGGCATCTCGTCAAACACCGGAGCAACACCGATCAGGCTTTCACGCAGCTCCTTGCGAGCCTTGGTCGCCGCGGCTGCGGGTGTCTTGGGATTGCTTATCGCATCCACCAGACCGCACCAGTCGCGCTGCACGCGGTACATCAGCAGCCGGGTATTGGCTCGCGCCACCGGGTACACCGGAAGCAACGGTGGATGCGGAAAACGCTCATCCAGATATTCCATCATGATGTTGGGCTCGTACAGCACGAGATCCCGGTCCAGCAGAGTAGGGACGGTGTTGTAAGGGTTATTTTCCGCCAGCTCTTCCGGATGGTTATCGGGCTCGACGTTGATCACATCGACAGTCACGCCCTTTTCTGCCAGCACTATTCGTACGCGGTGACAGTAATGATCGTTAGGATCGGAAAAAAAAGCCATCGAGGAACGCTTGTTGGCGGTAACGCCCATAAATCAACCCTCATCCTGTAGCGGATTGCGGTAACAGCAAAGCACGCGGTTGCGTGTACATGGAAAACACGGGCTGTTCAGAACAGCCTGTGCTTAGTGGTAAGACGGGATTATACCCCAGAAACAAGTGCGCGCCCCAAAGGGCGCGCGGATTTGATCAACGAATCCGCTGATCAGTGGACATCTCTCCAGTATTCGCGCTTGAGCAGATAGGCAAATACGAAGAAGAAGGCCAGATACAGCAACACATACGTACCAATGCGGTGACGCTCGAGCTTGATCGGATCGCCGGAGTACGCCAGGAACGCAGTCAGGTTGCGCACGGTAGTGTCGAACTCTTCCTCGCTCTGGACGCCAGTACCCTCGACCACCTTGAGCACATCGCACTGTTCATCCATCACCGTCTCGCCGGTCAAAGGATCCTTCTGGACCTTGCCGTCTTCCTTCACAGGCATCGCCTTGCAACCGATGACCTGACGGCCCTGCAGCTCTTCCAGGACGTTTGGCATACCCACATTCGCAAACACCTTGTTGTTTACGCCCAAGGGACGAGAAGGATCTTCGTAAAAGGTCTTCAAATAGGTATACACCCAGTCCTCTCCGCGTACACGGGTGACGTTGGTCAGGTCAGGAGGAGCCGCGCCAAACCAGCGCTTGGAGTCCTCGGGACGCATACCGATCTTCATGTGCTCGCCGATCAGTGCTGACTCGGGAAATACCAGGTTTTCCATCATCAGTTCCGGCGGAATACCCAGATCGTTGGCAACGCGCTCGTAACGCTGATACTGGGCTGAGTGACAGCCCATGCAGTAGTTGACGAAGGTCCGTGCGCCATCCTGCAGCGATGCCTTATCGCGCAGATCGATGTTAGCCGACTCGAGCGGAACGCCGGTGGCAGCCGCCATGACGACCGAGGGCACAAGGGCAAATACCAGTGCAATCAATTGCTTTTTCATTAGCCAGTAACCCTCTCTGGAACGGGTTTGGTCTTCTCCATGCGGGTGTAGAACGGCATCAGCAGGAAGAAGGCGAAGTACAGCACGGTGCAGATCTGCGACACCAGCGTGCGGAAATCAGTGCCCGGAATGGCACCCAGGATACCCAGGATGACGAAGGATATGCAGAAAACAACCAGAGCCACCTTGCTCATCCAGCCCTTGTAACGGATCGAGCGCACCGGGCTGCGGTCCAGCCAGGGCAGCACAAACAGTACCGCGATGGCAGCACCCATGGCCAGAACCCCGGGGAACGCCGAGCCGCCGATCGCCGGAACAGCACGCAAAATCGCGTAGAAGGGCGTGAAATACCAGACAGGAGCAATGTGATCCGGTGTCTTCAACTGGTTGGCTACTTCAAAGTTGGGATGCTCAAGGAAGAAGCCGCCCATCTCAGGGAAGAAGAACACCACGATGCAGAACACGAACAGGAAGACCACCACACCGACAATGTCCTTGACCGTGTAGTACGGGTGGAACGCAATGCCGTCCAGCGGCTTGCCGTTCTCATCCTTGTGCTTCTTGATGTCGATACCATCGGGGTTGTTGGAACCGACTTCGTGCAGCGCGATGATGTGCAGCACGACCAAGCCCAGCAGTACGATTGGCAGTGCTATCACGTGCAGAGCGAAGAAGCGGTTCAGGGTGATGCCGGAAATCAGATAGTCACCGCGTACCCACTGGGCCAGGTCCGGACCGATGAAAGGAATCGCACCAAACAGCGAGATGATCACCTGGGCGCCCCAGTAGGACATCTGCCCCCAGGGCAGCAGGTAGCCCATGAAGGCCTCACCCATAAGCACAAGGTAGATGGTCATACCGAACAGCCAGATCAGTTCGCGCGGCTTCTGGTAGGAGCCGTACATGATCCCGCGCAACATGTGCAGGTAGATCACCGCAAAGAACGCAGAAGCGCCGGTGGAGTGCATGTAACGCAGCAACCAGCCGTAGTCGACATCACGCATGATGTATTCGATCGAGGCAAACGCGCCAGCGGCGGATGGCTCATAGCTCATGGTCAGCCAGATACCTGTAATGATCTGGTTGACCAGTACAAGCATGGCCAGAGAGCCAAAGAAATAGAAGAAATTGAAGTTCTTGGGAGCGTAGTACTTGGTCAGGTGATCTTCGACCACCCGATTGACCGACATGCGCTCATTAATCCAGCTGTTCAGCTTGCCCATCAGACTGTCTCCGGATCCAGGCCGATGATGATGACATCGTCGGACTCATAGTTATGGGGGGGAACCGGCAAGTTCAGCGGCGCCGGCTGGCCCCGGAATACCCGACCGGACATGTCGTAGCGCGAGCTGTGGCAGGGGCAGAAGTATCCGCCCTTCCAGTCCTCACCCATGTCGGCTGATGCGACCTCCGGGCGAAAAAGCGGAGAGCAGCCCAAGTGCGTACAGATACCCATCACGACCAGAATCTCCGGCTTGATTGAGCGGGACACACCACTGACATAATCGGGCTGGTCCGCCGCCTCGGACTGCGGATCAGCCAGACGATCACTCATCTCTTCAAGCGTCTGCAACGCTTCCTGGGTACGCCTGGAGACGAACACTGGCTGGCCACGCCACTCGGCGACGATCTGCTGACCGGCCTCGAGCTTGCCGACATTCACCCTGACCGGCGCACCGGCCGCTTTGGCCCTCGCGCTCGGGAACCACGATCCAACGAAGGGTACTGCTACCCCTACGGCTCCGGCTGCACCCACAACACTTGTGGCTGCCACCAGGAAGCGACGCCGGCCGTTGTTTACGCCGTCATTACTCATCCAGTCGTCTCCCATCTCAGCTGATTCAGGCTTTTAAGAGCCCTTTTAAGAGTTTTAATCCGCTTGCACAAAATGAATCCGATGGTAATGAAAAACCCCTTTTTTGACAAGGTGAACTATCACTAAACAACCTGGCAAGGCTCTCTCAAGCCATCGAAATACGGGGCATTACGGACCACTCGCCCCGCTAGCGGCATTTTGTCGCACAAACAAAAACGCCCGGATCCATAAGGATACCGGGCGTTTTCGGGATAAGTCTTGCGACTTAACGCTTGGAGTACTGAGGACGCTTACGCGCTTTACGCAGACCCACTTTCTTACGCTCGACTTCACGGGCATCGCGAGTAACGAATCCAGCCTTGCGCAGCACGCCGCGCAGAGTCTCGTCGTATTCCATCAGGGCACGAGTAATGCCGTGACGAATGGCGCCTGCTTGACCGGTAGTACCGCCACCCTTGACGGTGACGTACACGTCAAACTTGGAGACGCTTTCGGTCAGTTCCAGCGGCTGACGCACGATCATGCGTGCAGTCTCACGACCAAAGAAATTCTCGATGGTGCGGCTGTTGATCTGGATGTTGCCATTGCCCGGACGCAGGAACACGCGAGCGGTGGCAGTTTTACGACGGCCAGTACCGTAGTTTTGTGTCGCCGACATAGTATGCTCCTTAGACCTTGAGTTCTTGGGGTTGCTGAGCCGCATGGGGATGAACTGCACCTTTGTACACTTTCATCTTGCGGTACATTGCACGACCCAAGGGGTTTTTCGGCAACATGCCTTTGACGGCAGACTCAATGATACGCTCGGGAGCGCGAACAAGGAGCTTCTCGAAACTGATCGACTTGATACCGCCCGGGAAACCCGAGTGGCTGTAGTAGATCTTGTCCTGTGCCTTTTTACCGGTCACATGTACTTTCTCGGCGTTGACAATGACGATGTAATCGCCAGTATCCACGTGCGGAGTGTACTCGGGCTTATGCTTGCCCCGCAGACGGGTGGCAACTTCGGTAGCCAGACGACCCAAGGTCAATCCGGTTGCGTCTACTATGTACCAGTCGCGTTTTACGCTTTCAGGTTTGGCGCTGAAGGTTTTCATTAATCCTAGCCTCAGAGGCCGCTCTAATAATAAGAGGGCGAATCTTACAGAATGAAATGTGTTTTTACAAGACAACAAAGCCTAGAACAGACACTCAGTGGGGGCTGCGTGGGTCTGGGTGGCATCTGCGCTGTAAACAACAACGACAGGCTAGGCATCCTGTCGAAAGTGGCGGGCATTATGTCAAGGGAGCTAAAAATTACAACCCTTATTTACAATCAATGCCATATTGGCTCAGCCTAATGGCGCTTTAACCGGACTCAATCTTATCAGGGAGTACCTCCATGCAATACCGCCCTCTTGGCCGCACCAAGCTCAAGGTCAGCGCACTGTGTCTCGGCACCATGACATGGGGCGAGCAGAACACGCAGAAAGATGCCTTCGCCCAGATCGACCGGGCCAGAGACGCAGGCGTCAATTTTATCGACGCAGCGGAAATGTACCCGGTCCCACCGAAAGCAGAAACATATGGCGAGACCGAGCGTATCCTGGGCAATTATCTGGCCGAGCGCGGCAACCGCGAAGACTGGATAATCGCCAGCAAGGTAGCAGGCCCCGGCAACTGGCTGCCGCACATCCGTGACGGCATGACCCGCTTCACCCGCGAGCACCTTACCGCCGCCCTCGATGCCAGCCTGAAGCGGCTAAAGACCGACTACATTGACCTCTATCAGCTGCACTGGCCCGACCGCAGCACCAACTTCTTCGGCAACCTGGGTTATCGGCACAATCCCGATGAATCCATCACGCCAATCGAAGATACGCTTGAGGTGCTGGATGAATTCGTCAAGGCGGGCAAGATAAGACATATCGGCCTGTCCAACGAAACACCCTGGGGCGTGAGCCGCTTTCTGCATCTGGCCGAAAGCCGTGGCTGGCCGCGCATTGCTTCGATCCAGAACCCTTACAACCTGCTCAACCGCACCTATGAGGTCGGTATGGCAGAAATCTCCCTGCGTGAGCAGACGGGGCTGCTGGCCTACTCCCCCCTGGCCTTCGGCACTCTGACGGGCAAGTATCTGAACGGGCTAAGCCCCGAAAAGGGCCGACTGACACTGTTCAGCCGCTTCAGCCGCTATACCAACCCGCAGGCGGAACAAGCCTGTGCCCGTTATGTGCGCCTGGCCCGCGATCACGGACTGGATCCGGCCCAGATGGCCCTGGCGTTCGTCACACGGCAACCCTTCGTTACCAGCAATATCATCGGTGCGACCAACATGGATCAGCTCAACCGCAACCTGAGCAGCATCAACATGGGCCTGCCCGACGGCGTACTGGAGGCCATCGCCGAAATCCATCAAAGCCAACCCAACCCGGCTCCCTGAGACGCGATGAACTGACGCTGCGCCGGATCGCCGGGCCGTAAAAACGGTCCGGCTCCCTGCTCCTGGCAATCAGCACATATTTCCGCCTTTTATCAAGGTGAACACGGCACTTGCGCCATAGTATAAGATGCTTTAGTCATAGCATGGCCGATTCACCTTATAAAAAGCGATAACAGACATGATTCAGCCCAGCCAGCCCCCCTCCCCCCTTCGTCAGGTTGCGATCCTGGCGACTGACGGCGTGATCGCCTCCACCCTGATGCAGGCCAAGGATTTCTTCCATATGGCCAGTCTGCGCGACGGTCGGCGGCGCGGCCAGGGCCTGACGCCGGGCTTTCGCACCTCGATCGTCGCTCCGGACAACCTGCCGGTCACCAGCTTCAGTCAGGACCGTATTGCCACTGATGCCACACTCAGCGCACTGCGCCCACAACTGATCATGTTGCCCGCGTTCTGGGGCGATTTTGACCAGATGCTGGAGCGCTACCCCGGCGTGATTCCCTGGCTACAGGAAGAACACGCCCGCGGCACACTGATAAGTGCCGAGGCAACCGGGGTATTCTGGGTCGCG
>NZ_JBFGFI010000036.1:0-28727 GCF_041579695.1 Halopseudomonas sp. | reverse complement strand
TCGCCATCGATACCGACAACCGGCGCATCGAAACGGCTGATCTTGCCGCTGGCAGTCATGTCCTGCTGCAACATGAACCAGAATGACTCGAGCGCCTCCACCGTGGGGATCCGGCGGCTCTCGGCAAGCTGATCGAGAGTGGCCATACGCTCGGGAAACTGCATATTGAGCAGGGAATCCTGCCATTGGCTGCGGGTGTCGCCGGCAGCCTGACGTACCACACCGAACAGCTCACCGAGATTGCCGCTGCGCTCTGCAAGCTCAGCCTCACCCTCCTCCAGCGCCTGCTCCTGCTGATCAAATTCCGCCTTCAGGCGGTCGGCCTCGGCCTGGACCTGGGCCAGCGCCTGTTCGGCCTCACGCAACCGGCGCTGCTGCTGGTCACGCTCGGCAATGAAACTTGCCTCGCGCTCACGCATCGCCGCCTGTTCGGTAGCGCGTACTTCCTGAATCTCCCGCAAAAGCGCATCCAGATCGGCTGGCTGAGCGAGCGCTGTGGTGGGCAGCAATATCAGCGCCGCAACTAGCAGAAAACCTCTCATAGCCCGCTCTCCTGTTCCGACACTGGCGGCAATGGCAAGCGCAGCATGACCGGGGTCTGCTGCTGACGAGCAATACTCAAGCCCTGCTCCAGCGTGCGCCGGTAACTGTCCGGCAGCGGTCGCCATGCGTCCTGTCCTGCGTCCCAGTAGCCTTGTTCGCGACCATCCAGGCTCTGATAGAAAAGCATTACCCGACCCAGACGCAGGAAATTGACCACCCGCACCTGCTCGTCTTCGCCGAGCGTGCCGCGCCAGGCTTCCAGCGTGCGGCCGTAATCGCTCTCGATCTGATATGCCTCGACCAGCCGCCGATATTTTTCGGCAACGCTGACATTCGCGCTCTTCAGCAACTCGTCCAGCTGTACCAGTCGCTCAGCGCGCTCTTCCAGCAGGAACGGCAGATCCAGCGCGACGAACTGCTGCAGGGATTGGTACATGCGCTGCATCAATGGCAACAGCTCGCGCTGGGTATCCTCGATACTCGCCAGTTGCGTCTGAAGCGCCTCGAGCTCCTCGCCTTGAGCGCTGACCATTTCGCTCAGGCGAGCGTTGTAGTCAACCAGCTGTTCGCGTTGTTCGATGGCCTGGCGATAACGCTCCAGCGCCTCACGGGTCGCGTCGTCCAGCTGTTCAATGCGCTGCTGTGAATCCCGTGCCTCACGCACCAGCGCCTGGCTCTGGTCCAGCGCCTGCTCGGCTGTGCCTTGCGCCAATGCCACCAGGGGCAAGGCGCAAAGTATCCATAAAACCGCTCTCATCCAGACTCTCCGGAAGTATTTTGCCCAGGACCGGGCCGTTAAAAGAGAAGCATTATCATTTGATGCGACTGATTGTTCAAGCCCGCACATCAACCGGTAAGGATATTCGGCAGACGCAACGATTTTTGCTCCAGATCAATAACCAGCGGGTCAACAACGCATAAAGTCTCGCCATACCAACACGCAAGGGAGTTCACCTTATGTCACGCTTTACCACCCAACTGGCCGCCGGCCTTCTGCTTGCCCCTGCCCTGCTGGCTGCTTCCGTGGCCCAGGCTCACCAGGCTGGCGATGTTATCGTACGCGTCGGCGCTGCTGCTGTTGACCCGCAGGAGAGTAGCGGAAATGTTTTTGTCGGCGGCAACAATACCGGCCTGGAAGTGGGTGTCGACAGCAGCACGCAACTGGGTATCACCGGCACCTTCATGCTGACCGACAATATTGGTCTTGGGCTGCTTGCTGCTACGCCATTCAGCCACGATATCGAGCTCAAGGGGGCCTATCGCTTCGCCAGTATCAAGCATCTGCCACCATCGCTTACGCTGCAATATTTCCCGATGGCCAAAACTTCAGCATGGCAGCCTTATGTTGGCGCCGGCGTGAACTACACCGCTTTCTTCAGCGAGGATCTTTCCAGCAACGCTGAAAATGCCGGGTTCTCCAGCCTGGAGCTGGACGACTCCTGGGGCTATGCACTGGAAGCGGGCCTGGATTACAAGCTGACCGAACAGATCTATCTGAATGCTGCTGTCTGGTATTTAGATATCGAAACTACTGCCAACTTCCGTACTGGCGGCACGCCAAGCAAGGTCGATGTGGACATCGATCCGATGGTCTACATGGCGAGCATCGGTTACAAGTTCTGAGCTGATCGGCTCGCAACAAAAAAAACGGCCGCATTGCGGCCGTTTTTTATTTAGTCGATTCGACGCTGGCGAGCAGCTGCGCCAACTGACCGCGCCAGGGCCGTGGCTTCACCCCGAACGTCATCAGAATCCGCCGGCTCGCCAGCACCGCATTCTGCGGCTCCCAACCTGCTTCTGTCTGTTTGTCGAACGGAACCGATCGGATCACCGGATCGCGGTCCAACTTGTTGTTTGCCATCAACTCCTGGGCCAGACTTTTGGCAAAACTGATCCAGCTGGAAGGCTCGGTGCTTCCGTAGTGGTAGATACCCGAGAGCGGCGCTTCGCAGTCCAACTGCTTGAGCACGGCGAGCAGTACCCGGGCGGCATCATCGACCGGCGTGGGGTTGCCCCGCCATTCTTCGGCCAGTAGCACTGGCTCATCACCATGCAACTGTTCAACTAATTTGGCCAGTTGGCCATCGGCAGACCCATCCAGCAACCAGCTGAACCGCAGCACCGCATAGCGGGGGCAACGCTCTGCCAACAGCTTTTCCAGCTCGGCCTGCACAGCACCGAGCGCATCACCGGGCGTACGCTGATCCTTCTCGTTATAGGGCGTCGGCTTCAATCCGTCGAACACCCGTGCACTTGAAGGCTGCACCAGCAGTCGGCTTTCGCTCGCGCAGAGCTCTGCGAGATGGCGGCTGAATTCGTCCAGCGCGGCCAGTTCGACCGGATCGAGCATTCCCACCTGGAACTGCTCATGAAAGTACGCCAGATTGATTACCGCATCCGCCGAATATTCATCCAGCCAGTCGGCCAACTGCTCGGGTTGCCAACCAGCCAGAGGTCGCGCCAGCGCCTCGATCTGGATACCTTCCTGCGCTGCGAGACGGAGTACAGCCCGACCCAGCGACGAGTCAGCTTCCAACAGCAATATGCGCATCCGCATGCTTGTGCCCTGTGTTCAAAAAACGAGTAACTGGCGCCATCAGGCCGCCTGTGGGGTCATCTTACCGAGTGCTTCAGGCGTAGGTAATCAGCGATTGGTGCTCCGGATCATCCAGATGGGGCACACTGTTAAAGCTGCTCAGACGCATGTTGCGCTGATTGAATACGCAATGGATCAACGCCGTGTTGCGCGTCTGCAGGTTGAGCTCGATCATCGTCTCACTGGGCGCACGCAGTAACTGACTGACCAGCATCGCAATAGCCCCGCCCGAACTGACTGCCAACACCCGCTTGCCCGCACAACGAGCCATTATGTCTGCCTTCATGCGCTGGACCCGCTCCTCGAAATCGGCCCAGCTTTCCGGCAATTCGCCCACCAGCTCGCTCCGCGACCAGAGTATGATGCCCTGGCGCAGGCGCTTGAAAAAGTCGGCGACAGACGGCTTTTCCGGCAGCGCCTGATCAGGAAACTGCGCGGTGTAGGCTGCCAGAATGGCGTGGAAATCAAACTCGTTGAGCTCCTGGAAAACTTCGAAGGACGCATCCTCGAAACCCAGCGCTTGACCGATACCCTGAGCCGTTTCACGGTGGCGCACCATGTCGCCCAGGAGCACGTGATCAAACTCTATACCGCGGCGCTGGAAATACTCGCCGAGCAGTCTGGACTGTTGATGCCCCTTTTCCGAGAGCTGGTCGTAATTACTGGAGCCAAAGGACGCCTGGCCGTGGCGGACGAAATAGATTTCAGACATCGAGATTCTTCTTCAGATAAAGCGCCAGAGCCTGATTCACGGCTACCGTTTTTCGCCGATGAGGATCTGACGACAACGGCGCACGGCGCACGGCGCACGGGGGGGTACGTTAGCATATTCGGACCTTGTCGATACAGACGCCGCAGGTGCGGCCATAGCTGCTCCACCGCCTTGACTATCAGCAGAGAATACGACGCGCGCCTATCTAACGACTGACCAACCACCCCCCTTTCTGCCGCTTGGTGAGAGACTGCAATTCGTCCGCGGCGCGGGAGGTGCTGATACGGCGCGACACCATATCGCGATAGATACGATCCGCCTTGCGTCTGCGGCGAACAGCATCGCCGACATCAAGAAACTGCTCGGTCCAGGTCACGAGGGTGCGCCACAGGTCTGTCGGTTGCGTGGTGGCCAGCTCTGCTCCTGCGGACCGACTGCCGGTTTCGAGGTTGGCCGCGATCAATCGCAGTTCTGCCTGAAAGCTCTCGCTTTGCGCCACGGACAGTTGGCGTGCCTGCACCAGCAGATTCTGCATGTACTCCCTCGATAGCAGCCCGAACTCCTGGAAATTGGCCAAAAATTGCAGAGCCTGGGAGGCTTCGCGGCGGTTGCCGTTGAGGATCATCTGGCCGGCAGCATGGATCTTGTCCCATGCCTGCCACCGGTAAACCCAATCAAGGCCCGGCCCCTTGATGTTCTGCATACCCAATATGCGGCTAGTGAAGCCAGGAGGCGTCTGCTCGCAAATCAGGTTTATCAGTTGCTCTCCGGTTACAAAGGGCGAGTGGACTATCTCGATACGAGCCATGAACCATTTCTCCAAAAGGTCCCTGGCCTGATCGTTAATTGCCTCGGACGGCTCAAGCCCGCCAGTCAGTTTCCGGTCAAGCTCACTGAACTCGCGCCACTCCTGGTAGCAGGCCTGGTGGCGGGCCAGGACGGTCTGGATATGCTGGCCGAGTGGCTCTTTTTCGGTCTCGGAGTCGATTGCGTCGCTGCCGGGATGACCATGTGGCTGCACCAGCGCTTGCAGATAGTCGCCGGGGTCGGCCAGGTTATCAGCCAGACTCTGCGTGTCGTAGTCGATGCCCAAGCCTTGAAGCATGGCCGCGACCTTGTCCAGAACCGCTTTCTCGGTCATGCACACGCGCATCTGGCGCGCCAGACGGCACCACTCCACTGACGGATCGGGGTTGGTCTGGGAGCGTGGCCACAGGGTGGTTTCGGTTCGGCGTAACTGCCAGGACTCCTCGATATAGCCCATCAGACCCTCGAGGTTGGTGCCGATGAGGAAATGTCGATCGGCATTGATGTCGTTGACCAGAATATCGGCGAATACCCGCGATCGGGCGACACGATCGGCCCGGTTATTGATCACCGTCGAAATCCAGACACCGGGCTCTGCCTGCGCATCCTGCTGGTCAAAACCGAGACGATGCCAATTGCCCAGCGCGCCGAGGCGCTCATTGGCAGACATGCCGTTGGTGAACTGCAACCAACGACCGCGAACGTGGGCCTTCGGAAAGACCTTGAGCACCCCCAGATCCAGAACCACATGGTCAGCCATCGCCTTGAGCGCGAACAGATGGGGAATGTCGAATTCATCCGCCATGCGCAGTACCAACGCAATATTGGTCGGGTGTTCCTCGTACGGGAAGCGTGCCAGCGTATCGGACGGCAAGAGTTCAGGCTCAATCCAGCTGACACTGTGGCACTCGGTTCCAAGCTTGCGCGAAGCCTCCTTGAGGATCGGCAACATTTCCGCTTCGCTGGTAATCAGCGTGGCGTTTTTCGGAATGAACTCCGTCATAACCATCGGGATATTAATGCCTGCCGGCCCCTGAATATCCTCGTGGTCTGGGTAGGTGTTGGTGATCGTGGAAATATCATCGCGCATCCACTGCTTTTGCAGAATGCGTACATAGGAGGGCGTGAGCCCCATGCACTCCCAGAGAAAGACGTCGGCATCCAGCTTTCTGGACAGCTTCACCAGATTGGCCTGCTCCCAGATCGTCGCCTTGTCATAGGGTCTGAACAGGAACATCTCCTGCAGATTCTGGTGGCTGTAGCCATGCAGGAACATTGCCTCGCAACCGGTCGTCTTGGAGATCACGTGAAAGCCCAGGCTATTGAAAAGAGCCGCCTTGAGGCGTTCGGTGCCTGACTTGCCTCGCGTGCCCCAGCCGCCGATCACCAGCGGCAGTTGATTGCGCGCCCGCCGGGTAGTGAGATTGACATACACATGGCGACCGACGAACAGAAGCAACATGCCGCCCAGAAAAAAGCCCAGTTGACGCAGTGTGTTCTGGTACACCGATACGAAATAATCCGTGTACTCCTCCCACCAGTCAAGCAGAAACGGGGGAACCGCCAGGGCGGGAAAGAAGCGCTGCACCGCAGGATCTGCGCGCAGAGGTTGGGCGTCGGGGTCGGTATGGGTACGAAATACGACCTCAAAGCCCAGTGCCTGCAGCGCTACCATGTAGCTGTTCGGTGCTCCGCCGCTTTCCGGAACCCAATTGCGCAAACGCGCATAATAAGCGAAGCGAAACGTCAGTTTCAGGCGCGCGCGCAGGCGAGCGACAAGGCCCTTGGGAGGCGTCACCGCTGTCACGCCCTCGCTTGAATAGATTTTCATCGGACGGGTAGGCCAGCTTTGGTCGAGGCTGGATATCATCTGGTCGACCAACGGCAGGTAAGGTCGCCATCCGTCCTCGTCGCTCATATGCAACGGCTCGCCCGGCACCTTGGTCGGACTAAGCTCTGACATCCGCGCTGAAGGGACCTGCAAAAGCCCGTAATAGAGACGTCCAACCGTGTGATGTCCGGCCTGACGCTTGTCCGGCGCAGCGTTGGTAAATTCGTGCCATGCCCGCCACAAGCGAAAGCCAAACCGCTCCCAACGGCGAAACGTCAGTTTGCCCGCGGTGCGGCTGGCATCCAGGCCGAAGTCATCCTGGCTGAGCTCACTGAGCACGCGGCCCAGACGATCGTCTCCCAATCCGGGCGGAATATCGAACCGTTGACGACTGCCCGCCGGCGCTTGTCTGATCCTCGCTCGGAGCAGCTGATGCAGATTGCGCGCCTCTGGATCGGCCATGCACCAGAGTGTCTCGCGCGCCTGAGCAGCCCAGCGTCGGACCCGCAGGTCCTGCGCCTCGGTGTGCATTGCGCTGAGGATAGCGAAGCCGGATGCCGACCACTGGGCGAACAAATCGTCCTTCCCCTGCTCCAGCAAGACTGCGGCAATGGCTGGAATAATGTGACAATAGAGACGCAGAGTGACCGGCTGGCTTTCCTCCCGCGCTCCGCGCTCGGCAAGCTCGCCACTCAAACGAGCATAGGATGCGTCGCTCTCGACCAGGCTGATCAATGCCTTGATGGCATAACCGCGCACTTCCCGTGCGCTGTCTTCGCACACCAATCTCGCCAGGTAGGTTTCGAGCGAGACAGGGCGCAGCCGGACCAGCAGGTCAACCAACGACTGACGCACTGTCGGACTAGGGTCATGCAGCAGATGCCCCAGCAGCAGCTCCAGCCGCTGATCATCGGCGTGATCTGCAAGTACCTGGACAGCATGCTGGCGCACAAAGAAGTCATCACCCTCCTTCACCTGGGTAAGGCGCTGCTCGATAATATCCACTACCGCCGCGTATCCCAGCACACTAAGGAGCGACAACGCTTCGGTTTGCAGCCATATCGGCTGACGGTAGTCCATGGCTAGCCGGTAACTGTAAGTCAAGGTGCTTTCGCGCAGGTAATGTTCACGACCCTCCCGCGGCAAGGCGCGCGCGATACGAGCCAGGCTGTGAAAAGCGGCAAGCCGCACGCGCAAGTCACCCTGGTAGGCAAAAAGTTCACCAATCGGCGTCTCGATATCCAGTTGCTGCCAGCGCTGAATCGCCTGCTCCGGTGTCACCACCTGGACGCTCATATAGCCTGCACCCAAGGCTCCCAGACGCTCCAGGCTGAAACTCATGTGCCGCTCGCAATCGGCGAACTGTTTCTGGTAACGCTCGCTCACCGCATCCGGGCCAAACCAGCGTTTGAAGGCTCGGCGGTCGCCTGCCAACTGGGCGCGTCCGGCACCCAGCTTGCGGGCGTAGTCGAGTACATGCCCGCGAATTTCCTGCTCTGATCCTGCGCCGGCCAATCGGGCCGTGAACTCCTGGTGATTGGCATGCAGGCTGGCCATCTCCCGGCGCTGGGCGGCAATCCAGTCCAGCAGGGTATGCAGCAGCACCCGACGAAGCGCATCCGGATCATTCTTCGGTGGCTGCCGTGCGCTGTTATGCAGGAAATCGAGGATAGCTGCAACCTGCCGCCGGCTGACACGCTGCCATTGCACCGAAAGCCCCTCGGTCAGCAGGGTTTCGGGGGTAAGGGTCGTGTTGCGTTTCATGGATAGATCGGCTCCAGGCTATTGCTTTCGACATGGTCTCTTTGCTGAGCACGGCGCAGGGGGAGAAAATCCAGTTCGTCGGGTCGCCGCGCCGGACTCATGCGACCGGCATTGGCCTCGTAACCAATTCTAAGCGCCCAGCCGAAGTCGCCCCGGTCGATGTCATAGAGGGTCTCGGCACTCAATGTCAGGGCGTTGGCTCCCGCGTCCCAGCGCAGGAGATCGCCGCGGATGAACAGTTGCTCGCGATCAAGCCTGCTACTGCGGTCATCGTCCTGGAAATAGCTGCGCCAGCGCAGGCCTGCCTCCCCCGCCACCGGTCCGAACAGTTGTTGTACCGCGGTGGTCACCTGCAGATAGTCGGGGTCGAAGGGATTCAGCGACTCATTACTGACCAGCGCGCCGTCAACATAGACTTTCTGATCCCAGTTAGGCGTCCAGGTCAAACGATCTGACAGTAACAGGCTGCGCAGGTGATCACGCTTGTAGGGCGAAAACACGTCGGGATCCAGTGCTGGCAAGGCTTGCGAGGGCACAGAGTCCAGGCTCAGCCAGCGCTGGTTCAGGCTGATGCCCGGCTTGTGCCTGAGCCGGGGCGACAGCTGATATGTGCGTTCCAGGCTGCCTCTGAATCGGGCTGCCCAGTGGTCGTCGCCGTCCAGTTCGCTGATTTCACCGGGCTGCAGATACGCCTCGGCGAACAGGCCGACTTGCCAGCGGCCGTCAGCCGGATAGAAGTCCAGCCATTGCCTTGCGCCCAGAACGTCCTCGCCGCTATCAAACCGGCGCACGAGCAGGTCACTGCGGCTAAAAAAGCGGCTGTCCTGTAACCGAAAACGGTAGCTGAAACCGGCCTCGACGATACCGCCACCCTGGGATGGCAGTACGTCTTCCTCGCTCCCGGCCGCACGCTCCGTAAAGCCCAGATACGCCCCCCAGCTATCCAGACCGCTGCCCGGCCGGTGACGATCCTGTGCGCTCCAGGCCACCGGTTCAGGAGTCGGCGTCAGGGGCTTGCTCGCCCGAGGGGCTTCCCTGGCGGGTGCCGCAAGGTCCGCCTTTATCGCGCGCGGTTCGAGCAACTGCGCATCGGGCACTTCACGCAGGGCATACAGCCGATAGTACCGATCCTGATTGACACCGCCTTTGAGCGTGATGATCTGCCAGCCTGACCCGACATAACGATAGGATGTCGTTCCTTTGCCCGGCGTCCACTCGTCGACCCGCACCCAAGCAGGCCCCTTGACGTAGAAGTTGGCCGGCTGCTCCGGCGCAGCAATATGGTAAGTGCGCGTCTCCTCTTCCAGTAATGGTTCGCTGCTCCCAGTCCGATCAACCCGGGCAGTCACATACTGTTGCTGCCTGGGCTCGCTCAGGGCCAACGTCAGGACATGTTCGCCCGGGTCAAGGTGGATGCGCTCCACCGTCTCCCCCTCCGCCAGATTTACACGCCGGGGCTCGCGATCGTCTACCTGAATGATCACCTCGATTGGCAGTCGTTTCTCATGGGGCAAGGCGTGTTGCTCAAGACGAACGTCGATGGCTAGAGGTGCGGGCGTGAAGAGCTCCACACCTTCGATGCTGCGCCCGCTCAACAACAGGCGAGATGCCGATAGCGTTGGCAACAGCGCCTCGCGCACCCGTCTGAAGGGTGAATGCATCTGGCTGTGCAAGGGCAATTGGCGTACCCCGACGCTCTCGAAGCTAGTGCTGATGTATTCCCAGTCCTGCTTTTCAAGCAGCCTGTCGGCCATTTGGCGCAGGGCTGTCGCATCGCCGTGGGCGTCGGCCAGTCGCGCTACCCGGGCACCCACCTGCGACATCAGCAGGGGCTTCTGCTCAAGCTGCCAGAGCAGTGCCGCAGCCAGATCGTAGGCGGCCCGGGGCGTTTGCGGCACATCCGCTTCGGCAATCACGCTCTCAAGATCAACGGCATAGCTGCCCACGGGCCAGGCATCTGGCGCTGGCGACTCAACCGGGAACTGCAGCGGACCGAGGAGGCTATGGAGGGCTCGCACGGGCAGCGAAACAAGATCATGGGTGTGCAGCCGAGGGCCAGACTCCGGCGCCAGCGGCTCGACTTTTCCATCACGCACGCTCAGAAAACGGGGCGTCGAAGGGAGGTTCTGCAGAACCAGTGGCACAAGGGGGCGAGATTGGCCGGGAGCGATCTGGCGCACCATCGGCGTCGGGACAGCGCGATACGCCGCCCTGCCGTGCTGCCCCAGAAGCAGATCCTTCAGCGCCAGCGGTGTCACCGGCGGTAGCACTGGCCAGGCGTGGTCAGGTTGCCATTGCCATACCTGGACCAGATAGTCGTCTTCCTTGGGGCGCAGCCGCACAAGATGCAGGCCCGGCGGCACGTTCAGTAATATGTCATCACCGGCGGCGACACCGGCCTGCTGATCGACCCTGCTGAGATAAAGGCTCTTTGCCCGACTGAGAATCGGCGCATGGCGCTTTGACGTTTCGCCCTCAACGTCAGCCAGTTCCGCCACGAGCCAGTCGACTGCGCCCGCCTGCGGTGCATCCGGTGCCAATCGGCGAAGCCGGACGCGCAGCACAGCCGGCCCTACCACTTCCAGCTCCACCGGCATATCAGGTGTGGCATGGGGAGCAGCAAACGGCTTGCGAGTCACTTCACTGAACAGGGTCGAAAAGCCCGTGCTGGCTTCAATACGATCATCGGCAGAGACCCAGTCGAATGTCTGCTCCGGCGCCACCGACCAGGCCAGCCAACGCTCGATACCGTCCAATCGGCGGATGCGATCCGGGCTGGCTAACTGCCGCGCGATATCCGCGGCTTTCTGCAGGTGGGTTATACGTGCCTGGCCGCGCTCCCCCGCCGCGCGCCAGTGCTCGAGGGCCTGCGCCGTTGCGCCCCGGCGTACCGCCAGATCGCCCTTTTCAAGCGTATCCGCTGATGCGCTGCCGGCCGAGTGCAGCCAACCTGCTGCTTGCGCCGCCTCTGCCAGCCAGTCTGGCCTGCCCTGCTCTCCGGCAAGCAGCAATCCGAGCTGGCTCGCCCACAGAGCGTCGCCGGCGCGGTGTAATGCCCGCGCCAGGGGCTCGATCAGCCTGTCGTCACCCTCGCGCAGGAAGCGCGCGGCCAGCAGACTAATCTGACTTTCCCAGCGCTGGGTATCTGCGTAGTCGGCCAGGAGCTCCCCGGTGGCCAGCTCTCTGACATTGCGGTCTGTGGCGAACACGGCAGCGGCCTGGCGTTGACGCCCCGCCAGATAGTGCTCGCCCAAGGCCACAAGCGCCTTTTGCGAGAGCCGGTAGGCTTGTGGATCCTGTCCATAGCCGGAGCTGCCCAGTGTCTCCAGCACCGCCACCCAGTCCGCTTGTTCGGCTTGCGTCCTGGCCTTTTGCACGCGCTGGCTCAGCCCCTCGACGGGCATAGCCGGGGGCTCGGGACTGAAATCATCCAGATAAGCCGTCTGGGAAGCGTGAAGATAGCGCAGCAGCGGATACCACTGGTTCTCAAGCGCCTGTTGCGGTGTCGGGCGCGGGGACAGCGGTTGTTCCTCTGAATGCGGCGCGTCTTCGAGTGCCTGATGCAGACGCTCGGTGAGCGTACCCGCCGGCATCTGTTGCAGCAGCGCCTGATACACACTCTCGCCGGCCTCATAGGGCTGACTTGCCCGATACTGCAATGCCAGCGGAACGGGTACCGCGCTGTCGCTCCAGAGGCGCACCTGATCCACGTCTGCGGGCAACGGCAGGGTAATGGTCGCAACGGACCAGTAATGGCCAATCGGTCGCTGGGTGGCGAACTGACCGCTCAGGGTTGGCGGGACCGTCGGCTCCCCCGGCCTCGCGGCCATTGATAGCTGGGCGTCCTCGGGGGAGGTAAATCCGGTTGCGTAGGCCGAATCGGTCAACCGCAGCCGCTGCGGGGGCGTATCGTCGTACTGGATATGCAGTTCGGCTACCGCAGAGGGAGAGAGGCGTGCGGCCGCGATGCGCAGGTGCGAGGGCCCGTAACGGCGCGGCAGCGGATAGGCGACAGGTGTTTGCCCGACCTCGACAAACTGGCCACGACCCAGGCGCTGCAACACGTCATCCCCCAGGTAATAGCGTTCCCCTGCGTCCAGCTCCGGGGTGGTGGTGCTGGCAAACCAGGCGCTATGCAGGGCCATGGGCCGGGTACCGGCGCCGGGCAGGAGCGAACGATAAAAGCGCTGAGTGCGCTCGATATTACTGGCCAGCGCACGCATGACCGGCGGCACGCTGGTACCGGGCAGCTGTGCTTCGGGCGAAGCAGTAACGGGCTGCTCGAGATAATCCAGCGCAATATCAGCTGCCCCTTCGATATGGTTCGACTGACTCAGCGCCTCCACCTCCGCCAGCAGCATGCCTGCGGTTTCTACCGGGTCGGCGGCCAGCTCGCGGGTCAGCTCGACAGTGGTGGGCGCCGGCTCGTTGAAATCCAGAAAATAGTCTTCCTTTGCCTCCTCCACCTGCAGGTACAGGGGCACAGACGCCTTGACTCCGAGACGGTGCTGGCCTGGCGGGATCGTCAGATAATGGCGATCCATGCCGCCGTGCAATGCCACGCCATCCACTGTGTGATAGTGCGTGCTGAGTTGGCTCCGCTGGACGGTAAGCAGCTGCCAGGGCGCATCATCCAGGGTCCAGCCTAGCGCATACGACTGCGCCTGCTCGCTTGCTTGGGCCGGCCGGCTGAGCAGCGCAAGGACGACCGGCCCCTGGATATCTCCCAGGTAGTACGCGTCACTATCGAGCCGATGGGCAGCAAGACGTTCGCCCTGTTCATCAACCAGCTCTACCTCCTCGAGCCGCCCTCCCAGAGCCAGAGGCTGATAACGTTCCGGCGTATCAACAGTATCCATGTCCGCGACCAGAAGGCGGCCGCGTACGGCTGTCTCTGCATCCAGGCGAGCAAGCCGTGGCGAGGCATCCGGCTGAACATAAAACCATTCGTGCTCAGCGTTACCGGGGGTCCAGAGTGCTTCTTCCCAGAGCGCTCCGTCGCGGGAAACCCAGAGCGAGGGCGGTACCATATCGTCTTCCAGCTGCAGGCGAAGATAAGCCTGCGGGGGAAATTCGTAGTTCGCCGTCGCGCCAGCATCCAGTGCCACCCGGCCCTTCCTCCCAAGGGGATCGACGGGCTGCGCCGCCTCCCAGATAAGCTGGGGGGCTTGATCTGCCTGCGCGCGGTCGGCGAGAGGGTCCGCCAGATAGAGATGCGCCTGTCCATCGTCCTGAAAAGTCTGGGCCGGTGCATTCCAGGGCAACAGCACGGACGCCAGAAACAGTACCGCTCGCCTCATTGACTCATGTCCGCCAGGCAGCCCATAAGGGTATTTCTGGCCTCAAGGTCACTGACCAGGCGCATACGCAGATCAGCATCAAGTTCAAGATGGACAAAGCCTTCAAAGCCCCGGCTGCGCAGATCAGAAGCCAGCGTGTTGGTCGTTGCACCCAGCTCGAGGACATCATGCGGGTAGACCAGCGCCGCGATACCCAGCTGTTGCGACAGACAGTCGCCAAGCAGTATCAGACTCCTCGGCGGATAGCGGCTGCCGTCACTGAGAATGGCCTGGGCCTCACGCCCTGCGGCCGTAGTGCGCTTGGCCGCGCTGAAACCATGCAACTGCACGATCCGCCCGTCGGGATAGGTGTCGGCAAACGCCCTGCTCATGGCGTGCAGGTAGCTGTCAGGAATATGAACCGGATCGCTGTCATCAGTCTCATAGCGATGCACGGTATTCCAGGCGGCGGCCACGGCCTGACTTTCCAAAAAGAGCTTCTGGGCGATCAGGCCCGTGCGCAAATCGTGGTACTGGTGGGGCGCCTGAATCATCATCGGCGTGCCCCCGGTGATGCGCGCAGCGAAGAAACCGCGTCCGCGCTGTGCCTCCGGCTGTTCGCTCAAAGCCACCAGGCCCGGCTCCAACACGGCAGAAGCGTCCAGGCCCAGATCGTTGAACCCGGAAGCGGCGTTGTCTTGCGCCTGTGCGAGGCGGTCGCCCGCTTCCAGCCAATGCCGGAAGCTCTCCTCGACCTGCAAAAGCTCACTGGATTCCGCGGTCGCATAGGTTTCACTGCGGGCCAGTTCAAGCATTTCATTCAGGCCCGATGCCTGCCCCGCAGCCAGTGTCACGACGCCCGGGATAACGAGCATGCCTGCGATCATCAGATAGCCTCTGCTCTTTTTCATCATTCCACCTCCTGGTGAAAGCCGCTGGCGCGCTCGTGCATGCCGGGCAAAATCTCGTGGAAAACGATATAACCGTCAGCCCCGTCCAACAGCGAAAACTCCACAGTCAGTCTGCCATTGGGCAAATCACTGCCCAGATCCATCAGGATCGGCTGGCCCTGGGAGACGCGCTCACGTTGCTGACCGAGCACATAGCCAACCCGGACGTCTTCAGCTGGAGGCGCCATTTGATAGCGACGCTCCAGATGCGTCCATTCCTGCGCCGGCCCAGGCTCAAGGGTCTGTGCCCTGATACGGACCCCCACGGTGCTTTCGGTTCCCGCTTCTCCCAGGGAATAGAAACGGGCGCCTACCAGTTGCCCATCGTCGCGCTTCTCGACAGGGTACCTCAATGTGGACTTATCCAGTCGAAACGCCATACGGCGAAGGTAACCTGTATCGTCCGGGTACCGATAGTTCATGAGCCAGAGCGCGTTCGTATCGGCCTGAAGCTCTACTTCATGTTGCCCTGGTTCGATCGTTGGCAAGCGGATGGTACCGCGCCGGCCAATGAGCTCATGACGTACCGTTCGGCCATCAATACGCAGGCTCAGATTGAAGGGTGCCGCAGCATCGCGCAAGTAGACCAGCTGTGGCTGAAGCACCCTGGCAGCGCCGGGCGCGGCAACGCTCACCGTCTGCACCCCCTGCGCGAGCGGCTGAAAATAGGCCGCGAGCCCGCTGGCACGCAACCGCTCTTCGCCACGCTTGGGAATCAGAATGTAGGCTCCGCGCGCCTCCAACTGGGGCTCCAGCGCGTCCCACTGGTAGCGCCCAGCCAGCAACTCGG
This sequence comes from Halopseudomonas sp., assembly GCF_041579695.1. GTDB lineage: Bacteria > Pseudomonadota > Gammaproteobacteria > Pseudomonadales > Pseudomonadaceae > Halopseudomonas. Next base: position 13,455 of record NZ_JBFGFI010000036.1, on the reverse strand, counting down.
CATCGCGATCAGGCGGGCGTGACTGGATGTGCAGGACAATACTGCGTTCAGCCTCCTCGGCAGGCTGCAGGATGAACCAGCCCGGCTGGGCTTCGGCATCGCCGCGCCAGGCGTAGTAGTCCTGGGGAACCCGGGTTCGATGGGGCAGGTCGTCGGGCCGCGTATAGGCATTGACCAGTAGCCTTTGCTCACTCGTCAATTCGATCCGGGTCGCCTGCGCCGGGACGCGCAGATAGAAACTCGCCGGTTCGGACAGATCCGCTACGGCCTGGGTATCGGCCACGCGGTCAATCAGCGAAGGTGCGACGCTGGCTTGCAGATCGCCTTCATTCAGCGTCCGGCCATCCGCATCCAGCAACCGGTACCTGACGTGAAGATCGCTATCGGCTGGCAATGGCTCACCCGCGCCATGGGCGCGCAGGTCGATGCGCAGCGAGGTGCCCACGCTATACGCCGCAAGCAGGAAAAAATCCACAGGATGCCCTGGCTGCAGCACCCGGCCACGCAAATAGCGTGACTCTGGGAGGGCACTCTTGTCCGGACTTGCGACGGGCCGGATGTCGAGGATGCCGGGCTGGTTGGGCGTGACCACGACCAGACCCGGCGCCAGCGATTGCACCGTCTGCAGTGGCTCACCTGCCAGCAGCGCTACCTCTTGCCGGGGCAGTTCGAACTGCTCGTCGAAATGCGTCAGGCGAAGCTCAGGCCGGAGATTTTCAACCGGCAGGATGGGACTGAACTGGATCAGATAGTCGCCCGCCGTCTCTATCGGCAGGATGCCTATGCGATCAGGTGCGGCATACAAGCCCGGCGAGCGCGGAATCAAATCCGGATCCATGAAGCTCTCGGCCCCCTGGACGGCGAAAAGAGTGCCCTGGGCGGGCATAGTACCCAGGGGACCCACCGGCTGCCATTGGCGCTTGAGCAAATTCAACCTTTCCTCTTGCGTCAGAAGTTCCGGGGGATAGATCGCACCTTGGGCCAGGCGCACCTTTTTGGCCTGGCTCAGGCGTTCCCAGGCTACCGAGGCCTTGCGCTCGCCCATGCGCTCCTCGTAATAGACCCGCACCGCGACACTTTTCAGCGGTGGTGCGAGGGGCTTCAGGCGCAGCCGAACGTAGGCGGTGCGGGGCAAGGCCTCCAGCTGGATGTTGATCGACTGACCCGCCGCCACAACAACGTCCCTGTCGGTATACAGATTGCGCGGAACGGGCTGGCCGTCTGCAACCAGCGGCTGAGGAATCCGGGTTTCGTGGACATAACTTGCCGCATGCAGTGGCTCCCTGCTGGCGTCCAGCAGTTCATATTCCAGTACATACCGCAAGGGTAGGTCTACCGCGGTTCCCGGGGCAGCAGCCGCGTGGGTCAATATGCGCAGCCGAGCAGCCTGGCTGATCACCGGAAACGTCAGCCAATCATCTTCCGGAAGGAAAAACACGGTAGAAGGACGCGCGGTCAGGCCGAGCTGCTCAATAAGTGCAGGAGCGGGTGGCGGCATCTGAAACAGTCCCCGCAGGGGCTGATAGAAAAACGCTGCAACGGCGACAAGGAACACCAACAGCAGGCAGCGGCCAAGTATTCTCATGCATTGTCCCCCGCCAGCAGCAGATAGACCCGACGACGGACGTAGTCTTCAATCGCGTCTGCCAGCCGATCCGGCGCTGCCCTGATCACCTCTTCACTCAGGGGGTTGAGATTGGCCACAGCGAGAATCGGACCCTGCTCTGACGCACCAGGTCCTGACACCAGCAGAAACGCCTGACGGGACGCCGAGTCGAAAATGCTGACCAACTGATAACCGTCTTTTTGCAACGTGCGCAACGCAACGATGTCTCCGGTCTCGGCGTAATGCCTAAGGACTGACAGCAAAGCGGTGGGAAGCCTCGGGGACAGCCCGCGTTGGGTGACCCACCCCACCAGTGAGCGGTCCAGAGTATCTATATCCAGAGCCTGAAGTTGCAACCGCAGCTGGCGATCATTAGACGGCAATTCAAAGGCGCGCCGCGCTGAGGGTGCAATCCAGGCGATGGCAAAGTCGGCGTTGCGCGCGGCGGCCAGATAACGAGTCTGAGCGTTGATCCCGACCTCATAGCCAGCGGTCTCTGGGTTGCCCACCACCTCCTCGGGATCAAGCCCCATGGTTCTGAGGGTGTCACGCAACCTCTCGCGCAATGGAAGAGCCTCACCCTCAGGACGCAGACCATCCTCGAACGCCAACAGGCTTGGCGCCCGGCTAGTGCTCTGATCGCCCATGCCACGCACCTGGGTAACCAACATGGGTTTTCCCTCGGCTTCGCGCACAAGCACCTGATGCACAAGATTGAACAAACTCAGTTCGTTGCGCGCGTCCAGTACATCGGAGCCGCCAGCGGGGTCGCGAAAGGGGTGGCTACCAGCCACCATCAGGGCACGGGCGTCCAGTGTCTGGAACAGCGCGACACCGGCTTCCAGCGTATTGCTTTCATAGCGCGGACGGGGTACCTGAACGACATGGGAAGGTGTTGCTCCGGCACCAAGCACAAAGGTGCTCCAGGGCTGAAAAGGTAATGTTTCCAGGGTTTTTTCAAGAATCAAATAGTCCTGGGCCCGAGCGTGATCGTCAAAACGGATAATGCGATAACCCACGCCCTGCGACAGGTCATTGAGATAGCGCAATTCATTCATTTGCTCTTCGGTCCAGGTGGCCAGCGGTCCGCTCGCAGCAAGCTGGAGCAGCGGACTCAGCACCTCAAGGTCGAAGAACAGCAGCTCGTCCAGTCGTGGCGCGCGAAAATCCAGCCCGCCTGCCTCACGTATCAACGCCGTTCTTTCCAGCAAGTAATCCTCCAGCGCGCCAGCACGCTGCACCAGCGGTGATGACGAGGCCTGCGGGCTGAGGCTGCGCGCCAATAGCGGGCGAAGATCGTCCGGGTTCAGATACAGCTCGGCAAAGCCGCTGCGCGTACGCTCTCGCTGTACATTGGGGATTGCGGGGGCGTCCCAGCGCAGCGCAGGCTCACTCAACAGGCGTTCGAGCGACTGCAATCGCAGATCCTCCGGCAACTGCTGCTTGACCAGCAACTGACTTGGCATGGACAGGTCACCCGGCACATCGGCGGCCCTGCCGCCGAGTAGGTCGCGCGCTGCCGCACGCGTCAGCAAACGCACCTGAAGCACATTGCGGGGACCGAATGTCTGATGGAACTGGTGGAAGAAGCTGCCCGGATTGCGCGTCACATCAAGGGCTGCGGCCGTACTGGTGCGTATTCTCACACTGCTCACTGCAAGCGCTCCGGCCCGCTGGTCACGAAACAGTGCCAGACCCGCTTCGGTAACGCCCCGCTCGTCAATCGCCGACGGTATCTCGATAACCAGATCACTTTCTGGCCGGGTATCGATCGCAAAGACGCCCCAGCCCCGTGAAGGTCCGGTCTCACTCAGCACGAGATACCGATCCTCTACCCGCTCAATGCCATAGTCGAGCGCCCCGAGCAGCAGCCTGGCCTGCTCAAGCTCTTGCGGCTCGCCTGCATCACGGTAACGCTTGAGCGCCAGCAATGCGTCCTGAAAAGTGGCGAGCTCGGTGCCGCTGGGCTGCGGCAGATTCTCCAATCCGATCACACCGTAATCGATTACCCGCTGACGCAAAAGCACATCACCCAGCGTTTCCGCACTGTCCGCTGGCGCCACGAATGCCTGCGCGTCTGGAGGATCCTCGATCAACCTGGCGGGAATGAAACTCAGCGCAAAACCGATAAAGCTCGCCAATACCACCGCAACCAGCGAGGTTTGCAATGTGGCGCGGGTCACTCGGATGCCAATATCCTTGTCGTGTATCTTGAGCGCCAGAAGGGTCGAAATCAGATAGCCGAAGGCGAAGAAATCGGTGACCTTGGTCCATGGCGCAAAGACTTCGAAACCATAGCCAAGCAGTAACTTGTAGACAAAACCAACCGTGAAGAAAAAGAACAGCTTTCGCGCACCAGACAGGTTGACGTTGCTGAAAAACCGCAGTTTGAGCAACAAATGCACTGCGACCAGAATCACGCCCACCTCGGCAAAGGTAACCAGTAGCTTGGTGGGCTGGTACCACTGCAGCGCCAACAGCGAGGGCACCAGAATGCCGTTGAATTCCCACGCGTAGTGCAGGTTCATACGGGACGCGATGAACGCTGTGGTCAGCAGGATGATATACGCCTTGGGGCTGGCGAGAATCGAACTCGCAACGTCCTCATACAGATAGTTGAGGTTACTGACCGAGAAGTTGGTCAATTCCATCAGACCAAATCGAACCAGCACAAAGGTAATGGCAAGTGTTGCCAGTAGCCAGAAGCAGCCACGCGCCAGGCCCGGCTTCCAGAAATTATTGGCGATCAGCGCCACAATGATCAGACCGAAACTGTGCAGATTATTGGCGTAGTCGAATTCCAGACCGAAACTAGCATTCATCCAGACGCCAATGTCCGGTAGCCAATAGGCGTCGAAAATCACCCGGACAACAATACTGGTGAGCACCAGAGCGAAGAAGCGATCACGTCCGAAGAAATCGGCCAGCCCCAGATACCGCCCGCCCAGGGTAGAAACGGCGTAGACCAGCATATAGGTTACGATGCCCTCACCAATGATGACCGCCACACTCCAGGGCTTGATCAGCAACAGCGGCACCAGGTAACCCGGCACGACCAGGCCAGCCAGACTCCAGCCAAAGCGCAGATTGAAGAACGCGACCACCGCCACGCCTACCCAGACGGTGGTAATCACCGAGCTGGCGAGACTGCCCTCGGGAAAGATATTCAAAGGCAGCAGATCCCAGGTCATTGCATCAGCAGCTCTTGAACCAGAGCATTGAGAGACTGGATATCGATAGGTTTGTGGGCCACCGCGTCAGCACCCAAGGCCTTCAGATGCTCCTCAACGCCGGGTCGCACCTTCCCGGTTAGCATGAGGATAGGTTGCTCAAACTTCTGCTCATTTCTCAGCCAGCGCAGCAGATAGTCGCCATCCAGTTCTGGCATCTGCAGATCAAGAATGAACAAATCCGGCACTGAGGACCGAGCCAGCTCAGCCATGGCATCCCGGACATTTGAGGCGCAACTGACTTCAAATCCGGCGCGGCGCAACACGAAGCCGAGAAGCTCGGCTACATCCTCATCATCGTCTACGAGCATGATGTGTTTACGGTTGGTTTGTAAGTTCATCATCTAGGGAAAATACCGGTAAGCGTAAATTGAAGCGGATCCCCTGGCCGATAGCCGTGCTTGCCTCAAGCTCGCCACCCCAAAGGGTCACCTGGTCTGACGCCTGTCGCAGGCGGTGCATAACCGGAGAGACGGTCCGCCCCGAGCTGTTCATGGCTGCATGCAAACGCTCGGCGGGCATCCCGTAGCCACTGTTCTCGAAGATAAACGTATTCCAGAAGACGCCGTCCTGCTGCCTTTCCTCCAGCCTCAATCGTATTGTGCCACCTGGCCCGACGTCCTCCACGAGTACTGCGACCACTGCATCCAGAGTGTTTTCCATCTGGTTCACGTCCACCTGCACAAACGCCGTGAACGGAGGATGCTCCCGTTCGAAAGCAAGCTCGCGCTCGGCCAGCCGCGTTTTCCAGCGCTTGGCGAGGTCATCGACCAGAACGCCAACGCTGACCGGAAAATCGCTTAGTTGGCTGACGTTCTGTACCGAATCGAGGATGGCCTGGGAGCGCGTCAGCGTGCGCGCAATCTTCAGCAACTTGCGCTCGACGACCAGACTGAATGCCTCTTTGTCAGACGAACCGACATCAGGCTGGCTGCACAGCTGTGCAGCCAGCAAGGCCGCCTCCAACTGGTTACGCAGTTCAGCATTTATCTTGCTGGCAAGCTCCTCCTTGAGCCGCTCTCTACGCACCAGGTGGGTTATATCAATCAATTCCAGCAGAAAGCCCTGGATCTGGAACGGCGCAGCGGTCTGACCCACGGCTTCACTGTCGATGCTCTTGATAGGACGTACATTGAGCGAAAAGGCATCCTCCACGCCAGGCAAATGGGCGGCGAAGGTAAGACTCTCGTCCGTCAACACCATATGCTGCAGGTGCTCCCTGGCCACTGAAATCGACATGCCACCGAGGATCGAAATGGCATCTGCTGCGGTCATCGTGAAGACCGAAAGACCCGACCGCCGGATCAGTTCCTCCATCTTGCGATTGACCTGCATCACCTGGCCAAAGAGATCGTAAAGGATGGTACTGGTGTGCAGGGAGTTGAACACATTCTCCAGCAGCCCAAGACGTCGCTCGAAAAGTTGTGACACCTCGCTCAGGGACTTGTATTCCGATTCGATCGAATCGAGCTGCATAAGACGCCGCCACTGGCTCGCCTCATTGCGCTGACGAGCCTGCCAGAGTTGCCGTTGATAGAGGAGTTCGCCAATCTGATCACTGAAATTACCCAGCAGCGACAGAAACAAAGGATTGGTGTCCAAAGTCTCTTTTGCCACTTCACCGCTCATGAAACCCAACAATTGACCACTGAACTCCAGTGGCACCATGAACTGACGGCTACCCGGTGCGGGGTTTTTCAAATAGGTCTTTGACAGAATAATCGGCCCGCCCTCTTCCAGGGCGGTGGAATACGGCGTGCGCTCGAAATCGCGGCGACGCTCGTCGATATCCTCGATGGAGCATCGATAAGCCTTTACCTCTCTCAAATGCTTGGCAGAACCGCGTCGCTCCAGCAGGATTGCCCGATCAAGATTCAGAATCTGGGTAGTCAGCAGGATGATCTGTCCCCAGGGGTCCTGGCTGGTATTGAAGTCTGACGGCAGCAGCCGTTCATGCTGGCGGCTGTTACTGGCGCGCAGCAGTTTCTGAACAACGACGGACTCCAGCCGCTGCTCACGCCGTGACAGCAGGTACCAGAGTACTAGATGAAAAGCGATCAGCTCAGCCACTGGCAGCACGGTATCGAAAAAATGCAGGGCCACCCAACCCAGTGCCGACAGAGTGACCACACCACCGATAGCGATCCCGGGGGAATGCCGCACTCCCATGCGGAAATACAGCACTGCCGCGGCTCCGAGCAGCCCCAGCAACAACACAAGAGTCTGCCACCAAGACATGGTCTGCAACGGTTGGCCGCGCAGCAACGTGTCTACAGTGTAGCCTGCATATATCAGCTGGGAGACATCGGCCTCTTCAGACAGAGGCGTTAATAAGGGTGGGTTGCTCGAATCAATACTCCGGCCCACCAGGACCACACGACCGGATACCAGATCCAGGGTAAGGTCACCACGCAGCACCCGCTCGGCCTCGATCGTGGGCAGGTAATTGATACCCGGACGAAAATCGACCAGAAAGGGCTCATCGGCTAAAGGCGCGTTCTGCGCCTGGCTCGCCACTGCTGCTTCCGTGCTGATATAGCGCCCGGCTTCGGTTACACCCTGGGGCTGATGTACACCAAGGCTGCCCAGCGACTGAGCGGGCGGTAGCGTCAGAACCCGGTTATGCTTCGATCGGTCTGTAGCAGACTGCGCCATCACTACATCCTGCGCGTGCAGCCATGTCATCTGTTGGGGAGAAAGGGTGGCAGGCTGATGTACAAACGCGATGCTGGACGGTTCGAATTGCTCAAGCCGTTTGACCAACTCTACCCAGTCGGATTGCTGATATTGCTCGAATTCCGCCTCGACCAGCACCACCTGTGGTGTCGGTCTGAGATTCGGGCTTAGACGGTGGTATTGCCAGTACAACCAGGCTTCTGGAAGCTGAAAAAAGCCGATGAAACTCGCCAGGCTGATGATCCCGATGCAGGACAGGACGATCGCTGGCCCCGCAAGACGCCAGCTATTCAAAACAGCCACAGCCTTGGGAAGAGCCCGGTTGAAACGCTCGGGCATTGCTAAACATCAAGAAATGCAGACATTTCACTCTATGTCATCCGGTCCCATGCCGCAGCGGCTAGGCCTGCGACGAGTTAACTGAATACGCTTTTGATTACTCTCACATTGAAATGTTATTCCCAGTCCCTGGTGCCACCCTCACCCGGCTACGAGAGCCATCCGGCAAACCAAGCTAGATGTATCATGACTAGGACCTGTCCGGAATTTGAGTGCTGTAAAGCGCCATTTTGCCATCCATAAGTTGTTCGACGCTCAAACTCATGACCGCGCGAACCGGTAATCTTAAAAAAAGGGCTGTTCCCCTGGTGGTCTCAGCCCCTTTTTTGCTACTTCAGCGACCCCCTAGAACGGTATGTCATCGTCGAAGCTGTCGTAGTCCGGCGCCGGCTGCTGCGGCGCTGACTGCTGCGGCGCCTGCTGAGCCGGACGCTGATTCGGCTGCTGGGCCGCCGGGCGCTGCTGCTGCGGACGCGGCGCCATGCCCTGCTCACCACCCTGTGGCTTGCCATCAAGCAACTGCATCTGGCCACCGATATCCACCACAATCTCCGTGGTGTAACGCTTCACGCCGTCCTTTTCCCACTCGCGGGTCTGCAGGCGGCCTTCGATGTACATCTTTGAGCCCTTGCGCACGTACTCACCGACAACTTCGGCAATGCGACCGAAAAACACGATACGGTGCCACTCGGTGCGCTCCTGCTGCTGCCCGGTCTGCTTGTCCTTCCAGCTGTCGCTGGTCGCGAGGGTAATATTGGCAACGGCATTGCCGTTTGGCAGGTAACGTACTTCGGGATCGCCCCCCACGTTACCAATCAGAATTACCTTGTTGACGCCTCTGGCCATCTCTCAATCTCCTGTGTGCGGCTTGATGCTGCCTGGCAATACCAGGTCGGGGTGACGAGCGGTTGCTAACGATCTGACGCTACCGCGCGATCGAGCTCTTCACGGTCCAGCACCAGCGTATCGACTTTGATATATGCGGCTGCTTCTTCAGCCACGACTACCGCCTCGGTAACCCCCGGTACGGCAAGAATGCGCCGGAGCAACGCCTCATCCCGGACAAGCTCCTGGGGTAACGGCAGGCGGTAACTGGACACGTGGGCTGGTTGGCGCATCTTAACACCAATCAGCAACCAGGACAGTGCAAGCACCCCGCAGCATGCAAATACCCCACCAAGCCCGTAGGCACCGAAGACCGCACCGCCGAGAACGCCGCCCACGGCCGCGCCGATAAACTGGCTGGTGGAATAAATACCCATCGCGGTGCCCTTGCCGCCCGCCGGTGCGATCTTGCTCAGCAGCGAAGGTAGCGTGGCTTCCAGCAAATTAAAGCCGACGAAGAAGAGCACAATCGCCGATACCAACCATGGCAGCGAATTCACGCTCAGCCAGAGCATTGGCTGTACCAGTGCCAGCAATGCAATCGCGCCGACCACCACGCCTTTGACCTGGCGCTTGCGCTCGGCAAGGATGATAAATGGCACCATCGCAAAGAATGAAATCAGCAGTGCGCAAAAATAGACCCACCAGTGCTCCTCCCGGGGCAGCCCGGCCTGCTCCTGCAGCGCGAGCGGTATCGCAACGAAACTGGCCATGAGAATGGCATGCAGCGTTGCAATGCCGTAATTCAGTCGCAGCAATTCCGGATTACGCAGGCTGGGCCAGAAACTGGCCGCTATCACGCCGGCATCGCGGTGGCGCTCGGCATGCGAGACCGGCGGCACCACCCAGATCACCAATGCGATGCCGACAAGAGCCAGCACCACGGTTGTGTAGAACACCCCCTCGAGCCCGGCGCGCGCGGCAATCAACGGACCAGCCACCATGGCTACAGCAAATGACACACCGATACTCATACCGATCATCGCCATGGCCTTGGTGCGATGTTGCTCTCGGGTCAGGTCTGCGACCATGGCCATCACCGCCGCAGCGATCGCCCCCGCGCCCTGCACAATACGGCCGAGAATAACGCCCTGCATGGTGTCGGCCTGCGCCGCGAGCAAGCCGCCGAGCGCAAACAGGATCAGACCACCGACGATCACCGGTTTACGGCCAATACGATCGGAAAGCATGCCAAAGGGTATCTGCAGGAATGCCTGGGTAAGACCGTAGGCACCGATCGCGACACCAATCAGAAATGGCGTGGCACCGGCAAGATTGCCGCCGTAGGTGGCGAGCACAGGCAGCACCATGAACAGGCCCAGCATGCGGAAAGCGAAAACGGCGGCCAACGAGCCGGCAGCGCGCTGCTCGCTGGATGTCATGCGGTCGGCCTGGTGCATTCGGTTTCCTGTTCGGTCAAAGACGCGGATTCTAGCATGCTTCCCCGGCTACGGCAGCGGCCCGGTCACGTCCGGTAACGGACACTTTCAGTTGCAGAATCAGCCCCGCCCGCCGGCATATCGCCCGCCCGGTTTTTGCCGCCGGCGGGCCTGAACACGTATACTGTTCGGCTTTGCTGGTCGCTGGGGAAATGTACTGTGGATACCATCCTGATTCGTGGGGCGCGCACCCACAACCTGAAGAACATTGACCTTGATCTGCCGCGTGACAAGCTGATAGTTATTACCGGGCTATCCGGCTCGGGCAAATCTTCGCTCGCCTTCGATACGCTCTACGCCGAAGGGCAACGGCGTTACGTGGAATCACTGTCGGCCTACGCCCGGCAGTTCCTCTCGATGATGGAAAAGCCTGACGTCGACCATATCGAGGGGCTTTCTCCAGCGATTTCCATCGAGCAAAAATCAACCTCGCACAATCCGCGCTCGACCGTGGGCACCATCACTGAAATCTACGACTACCTGCGCCTGCTCTTCGCTCGCGTCGGCGAGCCGCGCTGCCCCGACCATGACTTGCCCCTAGCCGCGCAGACGGTCAGCCAGATGGTCGACCAGGTGATTGCCATGCCAGAAGGCAGCAAGCTGATGCTGTTGGCCCCGGTAATGCGTGAGCGCAAGGGCGAACACCTCGCCCTGCTCGACGAGCTCCGCGCCCAGGGCTTCGTACGCGCACGCATCAATGGCCGCGTCCATGACCTGGACGAGGCGCCATCGCTGGAGAAAAACCGCAAGCACACCATCGAAGTGGTGGTCGATCGTTTCAAGGTGCGTGGCGATCTGCAACAACGCCTGGCAGAGTCCTTCGAAACCTGTCTCAACCTGACCGACGGCATTGCCATCATCGCGCCGATGGAAGGCGAAGACAGCCAGGAAGTGACTTTCAGCTCACGCTTTGCCTGCCCCAAATGCGGCCACTCGATCAGCGAGCTCGAGCCGCGCCTGTTTTCCTTCAACAACCCTGCCGGAGCCTGCCCTACCTGTGACGGTCTGGGGGCTAAACAGTTTTTCGACGCAAAGCGGCTGGTCAACAGCGAGCTAACACTGGCCGAAGGTGCGATTCGCGGCTGGGACCGGCGCAACGTCTATTATTTCCAGATGCTAAGCTCCCTGGCGGATCATTATGGCATTTCGCTGGATGAGCCCTTTTCCGACCTGGACGAAAAGCACCAGAAACTGGTTTTGCATGGTACCGGCACCGAGAAGGTATCCTTTCGCTACCTGAATGACCGTGGCGATATTGTCAAACGCGAACACCCCTTCGAGGGCATCGTGCCTAACCTGGAACGCCGTTATCGGGAGACCGAGTCGCAGAGCGTGCGTGAGGAACTGGCCAAATACCTGAGCACGCAGGCCTGTCCCGCCTGTCATGGCGCGCGCCTGCGCCGCGAGGCGCGGCATGTGTTCATCGATGGCCGCAACCTGCCCGGCGTCACCACCCTGCCGGTGGGCGAAGCAGCAGAGTACTTTGGTCAGTTGACGCTGCCCGGCAGCCGCGGCGAGATCGCCGAAAAGATCCTGAAGGAAATACGCGCCCGCTTGCTGTTCCTGGTCAACGTCGGCCTCGACTACCTGTCCCTGGACCGTAGCGCCGACACGCTTTCCGGCGGCGAAGCCCAACGTATCCGCCTGGCCAGCCAGATTGGCGCCGGCCTGGTAGGCGTAATGTACATCCTCGACGAGCCCTCCATCGGCCTGCACCAGCGTGACAACGAACGCCTGCTTTCCACCCTTGTGCACCTGCGTGATATCGGCAATACCGTGATCGTGGTCGAGCATGACGAGGACGCAATACGTCAATCCGACTATGTGGTCGACATCGGCCCCGGCGCCGGCGTCCATGGCGGCCGCATCGTCGCCCAGGGAACGCCCCAGGAGGTTATGGACAACCCTGACTCGCTGACCGGCAAGTATCTTTCAGGTAAGGTCAAGATACCTGTGCCGGCGAAGCGCAATGTACCGAAAAAGGACGGCTGGCTGCAGCTCAAGGGCGCGCGGGGCAACAACCTGCAGAATGTCACGCTGGAAATCCCGACCGGACTGATGACCTGCGTCACCGGGGTTTCCGGCTCGGGCAAGTCGACTCTAATCAACAACACGCTGCACCCGATCACCGCCACCGAGCTCAATGGTGCAACCACCCTGGAGGCTTCTCCCTACGACAGCTTCCACGGCATGCATCACCTGGACAAGGTAGTGGACATCGACCAGAGCCCGATCGGACGCACGCCGCGCTCCAATCCGGCCACCTACACCGGCCTGTTCACCCCTATCCGCGAACTGTTCGCCGGCACCCAGGAAGCCCGTTCGCGCGGGTACAAGGCAGGTCGATTCTCGTTCAACGTCAAGGGCGGACGCTGCGAAGCCTGTCAGGGCGACGGCCTGATCAAGGTAGAGATGCACTTTCTGCCAGACATCTACGTGCCCTGCGACGTGTGCAAGAGCAAGCGCTACAACCGCGAGACCCTGGAGATCAAGTACAAGGGCAAGAACATCCATGAGGTTCTGGAGTTCACCATCGAGGAAGCCCGCGAGTTCTTCGAGGCCGTGCCTGCCCTTGCGCGCAAGCTGCAGACGCTGATTGACGTCGGGCTGTCCTATATCCGCCTCGGCCAGTCGGCAACGACTTTGTCCGGCGGTGAAGCGCAACGGGTCAAGCTCGCCCGCGAGCTGTCCAAACGCGATACCGGCAAGACGCTGTACATCCTCGACGAGCCCACCACCGGTCTCCACTTTGCCGACATCCAACAACTGCTGGATGTGTTGCATCGTCTCCGGGACCACGGCAACACGCTGGTGGTGATCGAACACAACCTGGATGTGATCAAGACTGCTGACTGGATCGTCGATCTGGGTCCCGAGGGCGGCTCACGCGGCGGCAAGATTATTGCGACGGGTACACCGGAGCAGGTGGCTGCAATGGCGCATTCGCATACCGGTAGCTTTCTTGGGCCGCTGCTGAAGCGGGATAGCTAAGGAGCGGGCCAACGACCTGGCCCTACCATCAGAGAGCACATTCTGCGGCTGGGCTGAGACCGCGGACCCTGCGAATGACCGTCGGAGCACAGGCGACCGCCATGGATGGCGGAAAAGCAGAAAATGCAGGAGCAATTTTCTGCCAGTGCGACGACGAGCCCCAAGGACGGGGGGTAGCGGGTCATGTGCAGGGCCCGCGGTCTCGTCCCACGCTATCAGCCGGGCATACATACTCCCGCAGTTAAGCGCTATGCGCCCTCACGGAACATCACGCTAGCAAGCACCACCC
>NZ_JBFGFI010000035.1:0-29261 GCF_041579695.1 Halopseudomonas sp. | reverse complement strand
GTTTAGCTGAGTACCACCCACAGCAGCATCAGGGCCTGGAACACGGCAAACACGATCAGGCAACCGATCGCAAAACGCTGACCGGTGTCATTGCTCTGATAATGATCGACCCTCCGCTGGAGCTGGGCCATCTGGGCAGCCTGCTGCTGATTGACCGTTTCCTGCTCGCGCAGCTGTCTGAGCAGGTCCGCCACATGCAGCACGCCTATGCGTTCGGTGTTCCACTGGCTGATCAGTTCATCGACCCGAGTCGCGCGCGCATGGCTGATGGTCGATTCGCCGTCCGGCTTGCTTATATCGAAGCCGGCACGAGACAGCAGCTTGCTGCGGACCTGTCGGGCTTCCTCGCTGGTAGCATCATCGTTCTGCAACAGGATTGGAGCGACAGCGTACTCCCCATACTGACGCTGGCACCATTCGATCAGCTGCGCCAGTAAAAAGCTGCCAATACCGCGCTGGGCCGGTTGCATCCGCAGCCCGCTGACAGGGGAAAAGCGCACCCGGCGGTTCCTGTGGTCGACCAGCACGTCTATGTGATTGGCTTCCTCGACCAGCGGCTCTCCTTCCAGCCGAACCTGCAGACGAAATACTTCCAGATGCGCCGCCTGGTCTTGGAATACGGTAACCATCGCCAGTCGTTCTGGCTGGGCGACTTTCCGGTTCCTGTAGACGGGTTTCAGCTGGATCCAATAGAGATCGCTGATGCGCATCCGGGCAAAGGGGTCGCGTGAGGGTCGGGAAGGAGCCTCTGGCTTGCTGGCCCGCTCTTTTGCAGTTTGTGGAGTATCGCTCATGATGGTTTTTTGCCGCCTGGGCTGGCCGGAGATTGAAAGTGTTATCGGCTGACGCCGGCGTTTCTGCATGTCTCTTTTTATTGCTGCTTGCCAGCAAGTCGCTTCATTCCAGCAAAGCCGCGAGCCCCTGCCAGACCAGGCGGACCGCCAGCACTGTCAGCAGCAGGTTGAATACCAGAGCGAAACGCTGGTCGGTGCGTCTTTCCAATAATTGCAGGCCGATCCAGGTGCCCACTGCGCCGGCTGCGATCATCAGCGCAATCAAACCAACCCATTCGCTGAATACGAAGCCGGCGGCGCCGTATACGATCGCCTTGGGTGCATGTTGCAGTGTCATTGCCGCGGCAAATGTTGCCACCGTGGGCAATCGCTCCGTCTGCTGCTGCTTTATGAATGCTGCTACAAGCGGACCGGTAGCGCCTACGAACAGGCTCAGGAAACTGGTGGTCATGGCGGCGACGAATGTGCCAACTTGGCCGGTCGCTACCTTGGGTACTGCCGGCCCCCAGCACAGCAACAAAATGAAGCCGGCGATGCATAATTGAATCAGGGGCAAGGGTAAGTCGACCAGAAACAGGCTTGCTAGCCAGGCACCTACCATGACCCCGGGTGCAAACCAGGCAATAGTAGCCAAGTGGATATGGCGCAAGGTCATCAAGGCACGCCCGGCGTTTGACCCCATCTGCACAATGCCATGCACCGGAATGATGGCGGCAGGCGGCAGCACTACCGCCATCAGGCCCAGTAGCAGCACGCCACCGCCGATGCCAAGGGCTGCGGTGACAGCCGAGGTGCAGGCCGCCGCGATGATCAGCGCAATGGCGGTCGGGCCAGAGAGGTCCGCGGGGAGGAGGGCGGCGATCAGGGCCTGCATGTTTGCCTGCACGGTTTGGAAAAAACATAGCGTAGCCGGCCGTGGCCGGACTGTCACCTGTGCTGGCCCGGCGTTATACTGCTGCACTTCGATCATCTGACTTCAGGTTGCGCGCATGTCCGGGAATACCATTGGCACCTTGTTTACCGTCACCACGGCCGGCGAAAGTCATGGCCCGGCACTGGTTGCCATCGTTGACGGATGCCCTCCCGGGCTAGAGCTGAGCGTGGCCGACCTGCAACACGACCTCGACCGCCGCAAGCCCGGCACCAGCCGGCATACCACCCAGCGTCAGGAGCCTGACGAGGTTGAAATCCTCACCGGGGTCTTTGAGGGTCGCACTACCGGGTGCCCTATTGGACTGCTGATCCGCAACACCGATCAGAAGTCCAAGGATTATTCGGCGATCAAGGATCTGTTTCGTCCCGCCCATGCCGACTACACCTATCATCACAAATATGGCGAGCGTGATTATCGCGGAGGCGGTCGCTCCTCGGCGCGCGAGACCGCAATGCGGGTCGCCGCGGGTGCGATTGCGCGCAAGTACCTTGCCGGTCAGGGCATTACCGTGCGCGGCTACATGAGCCAGCTGGGGCCGATCGAGATTCCATTCAAAAGCTGGGATTCGGTGCATGACAACGCTTTCTTCAGCGCTGACCCCGACAAGGTTCCTGAGCTTGAGTCCTACATGGACCAGCTCCGCCGGGATCAGAACTCGGTCGGTGCACGTATCACCGTGGTGGCCGAGGGCGTCCCTCCGGGCCTGGGCGAGCCGGTATTCGACCGCCTGGATGCCGAGCTGGCCTACGCCCTGATGAGTATCAATGCGGTGAAGGGTGTAGAGATTGGTGCCGGTTTTGCCTCGGTGGCGCAGCTGGGCACTGAACACCGTGACGAGCTGACACCGCAAGGCTTCATCAGCAATAATGCCGGCGGCGTACTGGGCGGCATTTCATCCGGACAACCGATCGTTGCGCACCTGGCGTTGAAACCGACGTCCAGTATCACCACCCCCGGGCGATCGATCGACAAAGATGGCAACGCCGTCGAGGTTATCACCAAGGGTCGTCACGATCCATGCGTGGGTATTCGTGCGACCCCCATCGCCGAAGCAATGATGGCCATTGTGCTGCTCGATCATCTGTTGCGCCACCGGGGCCAGAACGCCGACGTGAAGGTTGCCACGCCGGTACTTGGTCAGTTGTAGATATGCCTCCAAGACCGAATTCCCCCGCTTGAGCCCGGTGCTGCCTTATTGGCGACTGTCCGGGTTCTATTTTGCGTACTTTGCGCTGCTCGGCGGGGTAGCGCCATTCCTTGCCCTGTATTTCGATTACCTGGGCTTCAGTGCCGCGCGAATTGGTGAACTGATCGCGATTCCGATGCTGATGCGCTGCGTCGCACCCAACCTGTGGGGCTGGCTGGGCGATGTCAGCGGGCGCAGGCTGACTATCGTCCGACTTGGTGCGCTTTTCACCGCTATTGCCTTTACCGGCATCTTCTACCGTCAGGACTATCTCTGGCTTGCGCTGATCATGGCCTCCCACAGTTTCTTCTGGCATGCGGTGCTGCCACAGTTCGAGGCAATCACGCTGAGCCATCTTGGCGCCCAGTCGGCGCGTTACAGCATGGTCAGGCTCTGGGGTTCGGTAGGCTTTATCGCTACGGTGGTGGGGCTGGGCTGGCTGCTCGAGCTATACAGTCTCGGCATCTATCCTGCCGTGATGCTCGGCATCATGTTGGCGATTTTCCTTTGCAGCTTGATAGTCCCGGCCACCCCGACCCCGGCAGCGCGACCGCTTGGTGAGCCGGTCGAGCGCTTTTTTACTTTGCTGCGCAGGCCCGGCGTACTGGCCTTTTTTATCTGCGTAGCGCTGATGCAGATGTCCCACGGACCCTACTACACGTTTCTGACCTTGCACCTGGAGGCGCACGGCTATGGCCGCGGGGTGATCGGTCTGCTCTGGGCGCTGGGGGTGGTCGCCGAGATACTGCTGTTTCTGGTAATGACGCGGGTACTGGCACGCTTCACGCTCAAACAGCTGCTGGTGGCCAGCCTGCTCCTGGCGTCACTGCGCTGGGTCCTGCTCGGCACGCTGGCCGACCACCTGCTGGTGCTGTTATTCATTCAGTTATTGCATGCTGCGACCTTTGGCAGTTTCCATGTCGCGGCGATCCACTTTATCCAGCGCAACTTCAGCGAGCGTCTGCAGGGCCAGGGCCAGGCGCTCTACGCGTCCCTGTCCGGTGTCGGCGGCGCCTTGGGTGCGCTGTATTCAGGCTACAGTTGGGCCACTCTAGGTCCACAATGGACCTTCGGGGTCGCCGCGCTGGCCGCGCTGCTGGCGGCGACTGCACTGTACCGGGCGTTACCTGCAGCCCGCTGCGGGTAATTTTGCCACCATGGTATGGGCTGTAGGCCTGACGCAGTAGCTCTATACTGGCAGCGCATTCATATAATCTCGGAAACGTGCAATGACGATTCTAGCGGTATACCAGGACGACCAGCTACAGGTGCCGGTAAAGGTACTTACGCATACAGAAGACATCACACCGATCCTCGCTGAGGCGAATGTATTGCTGCAAACAGTCGAGCAAAGCTTGCCCGTAAGGCGCATGATGACTGCGGCGCAGGCGCTGGAACTCTCTGGCGAACTGCTGGAGGCAAACCGTGTCGAACAGGATATGGAGTTTGCCGAAGTCCTGGAACTGAAAGGGCCTCCCGGTTATGCGGAGACCCCGGAAGGCACGGGGCAGAGCGAACAGATTCTGGCTGGTGACAGCCTGTGGCTGTTTCTCGATGGAGTCGCAACAGTGTGTATCCATCACGGTGACAAACTCCTGGTGCTGGGCTGTCGGTGTGGAGATCTGCTGGGTCTACCTGCGGGTACTTCGCACTGGGTAGTGCCGGTGACAGGGCGTCAATGCCTTATAATACGCAGTGGGCGCGATGAAAACGCTCTGTTGGCTACGCCGACAGGCGATGATATTGCTGATCGGTACCCGGTGCTTGAGCTCTGACCTACTAACGGGTCGAGATACGAAATCATTCCAACAAGGAGTTGCAAATGGACGTTAATTTTGGCGGTGGCATACTCGGTCTAATCATTCTGATTCTGGATATCTGGGCGATTATCAATATTGTGCAGAGCAGTTCGAGCACTGGTGCCAAGGTTCTGTGGGTATTGCTGGTGCTTCTGTTGCCGGTGATCGGTCTGATCATATGGTTCTTCGCCGGTCCCCGGGGCAGGGCGGCCTGAGTGATTGAACAGGATACCCCTGTAGCACTGGTTACCGGTGCTGCCAGGGGGATTGGCAAGGGAGTCGCCGCCAGCCTGCTACGTGCAGGCTGGTCGGTGGCACTTACGGATATCGATGAGGCGGCCGGTCAGGCGGCCGCAGAGGAGCTTGCCCGGCTGTGTGACGCAGCAGGAAGGATCGAGTTCATCGTGATGGACGTGGCCGATGAGGCAAGCGTCATGGCGTGCCTGGAGCGGGTTGAAGAGGACTTCGGGCGCCTGGATGGTCTGGTCAACAATGCCGGTATTGCCGATCCGGATAATGGCCCGGTAGAGCAGTTGAGTCTGGAGGCATGGAATCGACTGCTCGGCACTAATCTGACCGGGCCTTTTCTGGTCTCCAAGCATTCAATCAATCTGTTGCGTGAGTCCACCGGTGCGATCGTCAACGTCGCTTCCACCCGGGCTCTGCAGTCAGAGGCGAACACCGAGGCATATGCCTCAAGCAAGGGCGGCCTGGTTGCATTGACCCATGCAATGGCGGTCAGCCTGGGTTCGGCCGTAAGGGTCAACGCAGTTAGCCCCGGCTGGATAGATACCCGTGATCCGCGGCAACAACACAGTGACCCATTGCGTCAGATCGACCATCAGCAGCACCCGGTAGGCCGTGTCGGTCAACCTGAGGATGTTGGTGCCATGGTGGTATTTCTGCTCAGTCCGGCCGCCGGCTTTATCACCGGTCAGAACCTGATCGCAGATGGCGGGATGACGCGGCAAATGATCTACGTTGAATAAGTACGCCTGGGATTGCGCGCGCTCCGGCACGAGATAAAAAGCCGGAGCGCGTGCAGCACGGTTTATTTCTCTACAAAAGCACGTTCGATCACGTAGTGACCCTGATCGCCATGCCGCGCTTCCTTGAATCCGCGACTGTCGAGCACCTGGCAGAAATCCTTGAGCATGCTCGGGCTTCCGCACAGCATGAAACGGTCCTGCTCGATATCGAACGCGGGCAGACCGATATCCTCGAACAGTTTTCCGCTTTCCATCAGGTCAGTCAGACGCCCCTGGTTATGGTAGGGCTCGCGGGTGACTGTGGGGTAATAAATCAGTTTCTCGCGGATCGTGTCGCCAAGGTACTCGTGGTCGGGCAATTCCTTGGTAATCAGCTCCTGGTATGCCAGTTCGCGCACATGTCGGCAGCCGTGGGTCAGGATCACCTTGTCATACTGCTCGTAGGTTTCCGGATCCTGAATGATACTGATGAAAGGCGCAAGACCGGTACCTGTACTCAACAGGTACAGG
This sequence comes from Halopseudomonas sp., assembly GCF_041579695.1. GTDB lineage: Bacteria > Pseudomonadota > Gammaproteobacteria > Pseudomonadales > Pseudomonadaceae > Halopseudomonas. The sequence goes on along the minus strand of NZ_JBFGFI010000035.1, from coordinate 23,049 downwards.
TTGCGCCCGGGCAGCAGGTGATCGACAACCAGCGTTCCTGTCGGCTTGCGGCTGATGATAATCTGATCACCCTCATTGATATTCTGCAGCCGCGAGGTCAGCGGGCCATCGGGAACCTTGATGCTGAAGAACTCCAGGGTGTCCTCGTAGTTGGGGCTGGCGATGCTGTAGGCACGCATCAGTGGCCGCCCTTCGACTTCCAGGCCGATCATGATGAAATGACCATTCTTGAAGCGAAAGCCTGGATCGCGGGTGGTCCTGAAGCTGAACAGGTTGTCCGTCCAGTGATGGACACTGAGTACGCGCTCGGTATTGAAGCCTGCCATTGCCATTCCTCGGTCATTGAATTTGCAGGTAGTGTACTGGCGAGCTAATCTATCGGTTAAACGGTTTATATAATTATATGTAATCGGAAAAATCGATAATGAAATACAGTCTCCGGCAACTCGAAGTATTCCTCGCTACCGCATTCCATGAAAACCTTACGCGGGCGGCGGAAAGCCTGGCCATGTCACAATCGGCGGCGAGCAGCGCGTTGCGTGATCTGGAAAGCCAGTTTGGGATTCAACTGTTTGACCGTATTGGCAAGCGCTTGCAGCTGAATGAGCTGGGACAGACGATACGGCCCAAGGCACAGGCATTGATGGAGCAGGCTGAGGGGCTTGAACTGGCACTTAGACGACAGCACAGCAGCGGAAATCTGAAGGTCGGCGCGACCCTGAGTATCGGCAATTATCTGGCCGTGGAAATCATGGCCCAGTACATGCGAGAACAGCCCGGCGCGCGGGTAAAACTTGAAGTGGCCAATACCGCCAGCATCGTCCAGAGGGTGCTGAATTTCGAACTGGATATCGGCCTGATCGAAGGCGAAGCTCATCATCCCGAACTCGATATGCTGCCCTGGCGGGAGGACGAACTGGTGGTGTTCTGTGCGCCGGATCACCCGTGGGCGGGGCGCCCCTGGCTGACCGATGAGGAATTACTGGCTGCCCAGTGGATCATCCGTGAACCCGGTTCAGGGACCCGGCAGCATTTTGAGTGGGCAATGCACGGGCTGTTTCCGCAATTGCAGATAATGCTCGAGCTGCAGCACACCGAAGCAATCAAACGTGCGGTAGAGGCAGGCCTAGGCATTGGCTGTCTTTCTGCCATTACCTTGGTCGAGGCATTCGAGCGGGGCAGTTTGGTGCCCTTGCCGGTTCCTCACCGCGATTTCCGCCGCCGCTTCTACTTCGCATTGCAGCGCAACAAGTTTCGCGGTGCGGGAATAGAGAGCTGGTTGCGACTATGCCTCGAGCAAATGCAGGACCGATGAGCGGAACCGGGCCGCATGCGGAAAATGATGCAGCCCGGGGAAGATATTACTGTTGCGACAAGACAAGTTTGCCATCTTCCAGCGGAATCTTGCTGCCTGGATCCGATGCCATGCGCACCCGTCCGGTTTCCTCGCCGATGCGATAGTCGACGTTGTAGCCGACGATCTTGTCATTGCTGTCATAAACTGTTTCACAGCGGGTCTCGGTGGTGGTGTAGGTGCTGTTTGCCTGCATCCGTTCCTGGGTCTTGTTGCCGGCGTAACCGCCAGCAGCTGCGCCTGCAACGGTGGCAATCTTCTTGCCGCTACCGCCGCCGACCTGGTTGCCCAGCAGGCCGCCGACTACCGCACCGGCGACGCTGCCGAGTACCTGGTGTTCGTCCTGCACAGGCTTCTGGCGGGTGACGGCCACATTCTGGCAGACCTCGCGGGGCGTTTTTACCGTTTCGGTGATTGCCGCTACCTTGGTAACGTCGGCATGGGTCGGGGTCTTGTTGGCGAGGACGTTATAGCCGGCAAATGCGCCGCCGGCTGTAGCAACCACTGCGCCGAGGACGACGCCTGTCAGCATTGATTTGTTCATTGGGTAGCTCCAAGGTGTTGATGTCCGGATAAACCCGAACTTATCCGTAATATGACAGCATATACAGATGAAAGTTCATTTTTAAGTGATAGACGACCTGAAAATTCAGGTGGCCGATCATATATTGTGTTGCGGTTTTGGATGCGATTGTAGCATCTGCACAAAGTGTACTGCCGGCACAGGCGGACTGAACAGGTAGCCCTGGTAGGCGTGGCAGGATTGCTGCTGCAGGAATGAAAGCTGTTCCGGTGTCTCCACGCCTTCGGCAATCAAATCCAGGTTCAGGTTACGACCCATGGCAATGATGGCTCTGACGATTTCTGCATCGTTGCTGTCCTGGGTACAGTCGCGGATAAAGGACTGATCTATCTTCAGCAGATCCAGTGGGAGTTGCTTGAGATAGCTCAAGGATGAGTAGCCGGTGCCGAAATCATCAATGGCAAAGCATACGCCGAGTTTTCTGAGCTCCTGCATCTTGGCTATGGTGTCGCTGATGTTCTGGATCACGATGTTCTCGGTTATTTCCAGTTTCAGACTGCTAGCCGGTACTCCCTGCTCGGCGATCGCCTGCCGAACCAGAGTGACGAAGTCGGGGTGACGGAATTGCCGCGGGCTGATATTCACGCTCATGCTGAAATGGTCAGGATCAACCAGGTTGTCGTTGATCAATTGCGCGGCAAAGGAGCAAGCTTCATTCAGCACCCACTGTCCCGCGGCAATGATCATCCCGCTTTCTTCCAGCACATGAATGAAGCTTGCGGGACCGATGATGCCCTTGTCCGGCAGTTCCCAGCGTATCAGGGCTTCCGCCCCAATGATGCAATCGTTCCGAGAATCGATCTGCGGTTGATAGAAGAGCCGGAACTGGCCCATATTGAGTGCGGTGCGAAGGTCCGTTTCGATCGATAGCCGCTCGCTGGCGGCTTTCTGCATCGCTTGCTCGAAGAAGGCGATGCCATTGCGGCCCGCTTCCTTGACCTTGTACAGCGCGATATCAGCTCTTTTCAGCAAATCCTCGGGATTGTTTCCGTGCTCGGGTAGCATTGCAATACCGATGCTGCAGCTAAGCTGCAGGCTATGGCCTTCGACAGTCATCGGGGCGGCGATATCGAGCAGCAGCGCCTCGGCATGCCGGCGTACTGCATCGATGACATCTGTATCTTCACCCTGGAGCCCGCTGAGCAGAACTACAAATTCGTCTCCACCCAGTCGCGCGACGGTATCTTCCTTGCGCACCCTACCACGCAGACGCCGGGTAACTTCCTGTAGCACGGAGTCGCCACAGGAGTGCCCAAGCGAATCATTGATGTGCTTGAAGTGGTCCAGGTCGAAAAACAACAGGGCGCCATGCAGATCGTGGCGAGTGAGCAGGGCCAGCGCCTGGTTGAGCCGGTCGGTTAGCAAAAGGCGGTTAGGCAGATCGGTAAGCGCATCATGGTAGGCGAGGTGTTTCACCTTGGCCTCGATGAGTTTCTGATTGGTGATGTCGCGGGCGGTCAGCACCATGCACGCGACGCCGTTTATCATAATGGGCTCGATCGAAACCGATACCAGCAATTCGTGTCCGTCCTTGCCCAGCACGCGCATTTCGTGCTGCATTACCCGGCCGTTGCGGTCAAGCTCCTCGATCAGCTTGGCGCGCTCGTTATAATCGGCCCATATGTTCAGCTCGCGGGCCGTTTTGCCGATGACCTCGGCGGGTGAATATCCGCTCAGGCGCGTAAAACCCTCGTTGATTTCCAGGTGTCGGCCGGTTGCCTTTTCGGTAATGCTGATTGAATCGGGGCTGGCTCTGAATGCTCGGGAGAATTTTTCTTCCGACGCGCGTAGCGCAGTTTCTGCCTGCTTGCGGGCGGTAACATCCTTGAAGGTGGATAATACGCAGGCCTGGCGATTGACGGTGAGAAAGCTGCAGGACACCTCACAGGTTGCCACTTGACCATCCAGGGTCAGAAAGTCGATCTCTGCACCCGCAAGGCGATAGTCCTGATGGATCTGGGTGACGAAGCTTTCACGGATGGCGGGGTCTTGCCACAATCCCGCTTCTACAGTCGTCCTGCCAACTATATCTTCTGGCTGGTAGCCGAAAAACTCGGTGAAGTTCCGGTTGATCTCGATGACGATATGCGAGTTTGCATTGACCAGTATGTAGGGGTCAGGAGCGCCCTGGAACAGCGCAGAAAACTTGGCCTCGCTTTTGATCAGGGCCTGTTCGTTGCGGCGGCGCTCAGTGATATCGACGAGCGTTCCGACAAACCTTTGAATTCTGCCACTGGGTCCGCGGTAGAGCTTCGCCGTCGCTTCCAGCCAGCGCGGTTGACCCTTTTCCGTTTTCAGGCGATAGGCAAGCCGGTAACGGGGCAACTGGTTACGGCAGATGGATATGAAGCTGCGGCGTAACTGTCGCTGATCTTCTGGGTGGATGTCCCGCAGATAAACACTGAGTTCGCCGCTCCAGGCAACGGGGGAATGCCCGTGGAGCATAGCCACCCTGGCGCAGCAATGGAGTAGACCGGTATCGAGGTTCCAGTCCCACGTACCCATCTGGGATGCATCAAGGGCGAGATTCAGCCGCTCTTGGCTTTCGCGCAGTTCTGCGCCTATCGTTCCCGGCCTGGCCAGCGGATCAATGCTCGCATCCTGGGCGATAGAAAGCCGGCATTGCGTGCCGTCGAGCACCAGGCTGCGCATCGATATCCGGCAGATCTTCAGGTGACCGTCACGGCAGAGCAGTATCGCCTCGAATTGCTCGATCTTGCCGTACAGTTCAAACGCATCGATCAGCTGCTGGCGTTGCTCGGTGCTGATCCATAAGGGAAATCCGGAACCGAGTTGGCCGACAATCTCGTTTCGCGGCCAGCCGAACATATCGCGAAAGGCATCGTTAACATCCATAACACGGCTGGTACTGGCTTCGGTCAGCATGGCTGCCATCGGCATGCCATGGAACAGTACGTTGAATGCACTGGCGTCGTCGTCGGCAGTCACTTCAGGCCCATCGATACGGCTATTGGGTATCCCCGGTGGCTGGTTCATCGACCGATTCCTGGCTGCATGTGGAGGTAGTGGCCCTCCCGCTGGTTTATTCCCACAAGGTAGTACCTGGTTATTATCGCGGCAAGCTGTCCAGCGCCGCATTGCGCTGGAGCAAACGAATGAATGCACGTCCCGCATTGGATAACGTGCGACCACTATGCCAGATTACGCCCAGCTGGCGTTCCAGGTTTGTACCTGGCAGCCTCAGCGAATGGACCTGTGAGTCGAGCATTGTGCGTGGCAGCACGCTCCAGGCCAGGCCTATGGAGACCATCATCTTGATGGTCTCCATATAATTGGTGCTCATGCTGATATGTGGTTCCACTCCCTCCTGGCTGAACAACTGGCTGACTATGCGGCGGGTGAAGGTGTTTGGGCCAGGAAATACCGCAGGATATTCACCCAGTTCGGCGAAGCTGAGAGTTTCCGCCCGGGCCAGGGGGTGGTCAGGGGCCACCACGAAATCGAGCGGATCGTTCCAGATGCGCTCCGCGATAATGGGTGACTCTATTGTCGGCGCGAGGGTGATCACCGCCAGCTCGATGTCTCCGTGCAATACTTTTTCATAGGCCACTTCCGAATCGAGGAACTGGATATCCAGGGCCACCTGCGGATAGGTTCGGGTGAACTCGCGCAGCACCGGCGGTAAACGATGCAGGCCAATGTGATGACTGGTAGCCATCGCCACCCGGCCCTGGACAACACTGGAGAGGTTGCTCAGGGCGCGTCGGGCATCCTCCAGCGCGTCGATTATCTCCAGCGCCCGCGGCCGCAGCGACAGACCGGCTTCGGTTAGACCAATGTGCCTGCCAATACGGTCGAACAGGCGGCAACCGAGCTGCAGCTCCAGGCTTGCGACGCGTTTGCTGATTGCCGGCTGGGTCAGATGTAGCTGTTCAGCGGCACGGGAAAATGACCCGGTCTCGGCGACGGCAAGAAAGGCACTGAGGTTGGCCGTATCCATTTAGTATTCCATAAGGTGATTCGATGCATGAATATTATGAATTTGTTTTATCGGTTACCAGGTTTTATCATTCATGCCTGAGTTAATACCGTGCCTGCGCGCACTTTCCGCAAGAGAAAGACACGCCAGGACCCAGCCCGATCAGGAGTCAAGCATGTCCGCCCAAACGCTTTACGACAAGCTCTGGAACAGCCATTTGGTCAAGCAGCGCGATGATGGTTCCGCGTTGCTGTATATCGATCGTCATTTGCTCCACGAAGTGACCTCGCCACAGGCCTTTGAGGGTTTGCGGCTGGCCGGGCGCAAGCCCTGGCGCATCGACGCCAATTTGGCGACCCCCGACCACAACGTGCCGACCACCAACCGGGCCGCAGGCGTCTCGGGTATCGACGATCTGGTTTCCAAGTTGCAGGTCACCACACTAGACGATAACTGTGATGATTTTGGCATCATGGAGTTCCGCATGACTGATCGCCGCCAGGGGATTGTCCATGTCGTCGGGCCTGAGCAGGGTGCAACCCTGCCGGGTATGACCATTGTCTGCGGTGACTCGCACACGGCCACCCACGGCGCCTTCGCATCCCTGGCCCATGGCATTGGCACATCGGAAGTAGAGCACGTACTGGCCACCCAGTGCCTTGTGGCCAAGAAGATGAAGAACATGCTGGTCAGCGTCGAGGGCAAGCTGGGCTTTGGCGTGACCGCCAAGGACATCGTGCTCGCGGTGATCGGCAAGATCGGCACCGCAGGTGGTAACGGCCATGCGATCGAGTTTGCCGGTTCGGCGATCCGCGATCTGTCGATGGAAGGCCGCATGACCATCTGCAATATGGCGATCGAAGCGGGTGCACGCGTCGGCTTGGTAGGCTGTGACGAGAAAACCGTTGCCTACGTGAAGGATCGTCCGTATTCACCCCGAGGCGAGGACTGGGAGCACGCGGTGTCGGCCTGGCAGGATCTGGTATCCGACGCGCAGGCCCATTTCGATACGGTGGTGGAACTGGATGCGGCGAGCATCAAGCCGCAGGTTTCCTGGGGCACTTCACCGGAAATGGTAGTGGCGGTAGATGCCAATGTGCCCGATCCGGCGCAGGAAGATGATGCGGTCAAGCGCAGCGGCTATCAGCGTGCATTGGTCTACATGGGACTGGAGGCCAATCAGCCGATCACGTCGATCAAGCTCGATCGGGTCTTCATCGGTTCCTGCACCAACTCGCGGATAGAGGATCTGCGGGCGGCGGCTGCGGTGGCCAAGGGTCGCAAGGTGGCACCGACAATCAAGCAGGCAATGGTCGTCCCGGGCTCGGGACTGGTCAAGGAACAGGCTGAACTTGAGGGTCTGGACAGCATATTCAAGGCCGCTGGCTTCGAGTGGCGTGACCCGGGCTGCTCCATGTGCCTGGCAATGAACCCGGATCGCCTGCAGGCTGGTGAGCACTGCGCGTCGACATCGAACCGTAACTTCGAGGGACGCCAGGGCAACGGCGGGCGCACCCATCTGGTCAGTCCAGCCATGGCCGCGGCAGCCGCTATTGCGGGCCACTTTGTCGACGTTCGCGAAATGCTTGAGCAGGAGGAAACAGCATGAAACCCTTTACCCAGCATACCGGCCTGGTAGCGCCGCTCGATCAGGCCAATGTGGATACCGATCAGATCATTCCCAAGCAGTTTCTGAAGTCGATCAAACGCACCGGGTTCGGTCAGAATCTGTTTGACGAATGGCGCTACCTGGATGAAGGCCTGCCAGGTCAGGACGCGTCCCAGCGGCCGCTGAACCCGGATTTCGTGCTCAATCAACCCCGCTATCAGGGTGCCAGCGTGCTGCTGGCGCGCAAGAATTTCGGCTGTGGTTCCAGTCGCGAGCATGCGCCCTGGGCGCTTGAGGAGTATGGTTTTCGTGCCATCCTTGCCCCCAGTTATGCCGATATTTTCTACAACAACAGCTTCAAGAACGGTCTGTTACCCATTGTTCTGGATGAAAAAGATATTGACGAGCTGTTTGCCCAGGCAGAGGCGAGCGAAGGCTATGAGCTGACCATCGATCTCGCCGACCAGGTTGTTACCCGGCCAGACGGCAAGACCTATTCGTTTGACGTGGACAATTTCCGCAAGCATTGCCTGCTCAACGGCCTGGATGACATCGGACTGACGCTCGAAGATGCCGACGCGATTCGTGCTTTTGAGGTAGGCCACAAGCAGCACAACCCCTGGCTTTTCGGCGCTATCAAATAACACCCGGATTTCAAGGAAATACCATGAGCATGAATATTCTTATCCTCCCAGGCGACGGCATTGGCCCGGAAATCATGGCTGAAGCCGTCAAGGTGCTGGAGCTGGCCAGTGACAAGTTCGGCCTCGATGCCCAGCTGAGCTTCGATGATCTGGGAGGCGCCGCCTATGAGCGTTACGGTTCGCCGCTGGCTGATGAGACCCTGGAGCGTGCGCGACAGGCCGATGCGATTCTGCTCGGCGCCGTCGGTGGTCCGCGGTGGGACGCCATCGACCCGGCTATGCGACCCGAGCGCGGTCTGCTGAAAATCCGCTCTGCACTGGGGTTGTTCGGCAATCTGCGTCCGGCCATTCTGTACCCACAACTGGCGGACTCATCCACCCTCAAGCCCGAGGTGGTTTCCGGTCTGGATGTTCTGATTGTTCGCGAGCTGACCGGCGGGATCTATTTCGGCCAGCCGCGTGAGCGGCGAGTACTGGACAACGGCGAGCGCTTTGCCTTTGATACCTTGCCCTACAACGAGACGGAAGTGCGGCGCATCGCCCGCGTCGGCTTCGACATGGCGCGTATTCGTGGCAAGAAGCTGTGCTCGGTCGACAAGGCCAACGTGCTGGCTTCCAGCCAGCTGTGGCGCGAGGTGGTCAACGAGGTCGCAGCGGACTATCCCGATGTGGAATTGACGCACATGTATGTCGATAACTGCGCCATGCAGCTGGTGCGCGCGCCCAAGCAGTTTGATGTCATCGTTACCGATAATCTGTTCGGCGATATTCTCTCGGATCAGGCGTCCATGCTTACGGGCTCCATCGGCATGCTGCCCTCGGCATCGCTGGATGCCAACAACAAGGGGATGTACGAGCCCTGCCATGGCAGCGCGCCGGATATCGCCGGGCGCGGGATAGCCAATCCGCTGGCGACCATCCTCTCGGTTTCGATGATGCTACGTTACAGTTTCAATCGCGCCGACGCGGCGGATGCGATCGAGCGCGCGGTCAGTCAGGTACTGGACCAGGGGCTGCGCACTGGAGACATCATGTCTGCCGGGTGCGCGTCGGTTGGCACCGCCGCCATGGGTGACGCCGTGGCCGCGGCGTTGAAAAACCTGTAAACTGTCCGGCTTTGTGTTGCGCCTGGTTCTGCCGGCGCAGCTGTCTTTGAATTTTTTACCCCCTGGGGGTTGATGTCATGAAACAGGTAGGCCTGGTTGGCTGGCGCGGTATGGTTGGTTCCGTACTGATGCAGCGCATGCTCGAAGAGAACGATTTTGCCAATATCGATCCAGTGTTCTTCACCACGTCCAACGTGGGCGGGAAGGGACCGGATATCGGCAAGGACATTCCACCGTTGAAGGATGCCTTCGACCTCGAATCACTCAAGCCGCTTGACGTGATCATCACCTGTCAGGGCGGCGACTACACCCAGGCGGTCTATTCGAAGCTGCGGGCAGAGGGCTGGAAAGGTTACTGGATTGATGCAGCCTCCACGCTGCGCATGGAAGACGAAGCATTGATCGTGCTCGATCCAGTGAATCGCCGCAGCATCGACCAGGGGCTGCGTGACGGCGTGAAGACCTATGTGGGTGGCAACTGCACCGTCAGCCTGATGCTGATGGGCCTGGGCGGTCTGTTCGAAAGTGGTCTGGTTGAATGGATGAGTGCGATGACCTATCAGGCGGCCAGTGGCGCCGGTGCGCAGAACATGCGCGAGCTGATTGGCCAGATGGGCGCTATCAACCAGTCCGTGGCGGCTCAGATGGCGGACCCTGCCAGCGCCATTCTTGAGCTCGATCGCATGGTCGCGGAGAACCTGCGAAGCGACGCGTTCCCGGTTGAGCACTTCGGTGTACCCCTGGCCGGTAGCCTGATCCCCTGGATCGACAAGCAGCTGCCCAACGGCCAGAGTCGCGAGGAATGGAAAGCCCAGGCCGAGACAAACAAGATTATTGGCCGCAGTGGCCGTCCGATTCCGGTTGACGGTATTTGCGTGCGTATTGGCGCAATGCGGTGCCACAGTCAGGCACTGACCATCAAGCTGAACAAGGACGTGCCGCTGGCTGATATCGAAGCCATGCTCGATGCGCATAACCCCTGGTCCAAGGTAGTTCCCAACACCAAGGAAGACACACTGCGTGATCTGACTCCCACCGCAGTCACTGGCACCCTGTCGGTGCCGGTAGGACGACTGCGCAAGCTGAACATGGGCTCGCAATACCTGTCTGCGTTCACCGTGGGCGATCAGCTGTTGTGGGGCGCAGCCGAGCCGCTGCGTCGCATGCTGCGGATACTGCAGGAGGACTGATCTTCCGGTCCGGTAACGAGGAGGGCATCCTGTCAGTGGCAGGGTGCCCTTTGTTTTTTCAGTCGAGGAGTGATGATGAGCGAATCCTGTGATGTAGCAATAGTAGGTGTGACCGGCATGATCGGCGATGTCCTGATCGACGTGCTGGACGATCATGACTTCTCCATCGCGAAACTGTATCTGGTAGATGAAGAAAACGTCGCAGGCGGACGCCTGATGTACAAGGGCCAGAGCCAGCGTGTCGAGCCGCTTGAGCGATTCGATTTCTCCCTGGTGAAGGCCGCGGTGTTTCTCGGTTCCGAGAGCATGGCCGAGAGCTGGATTCCGCGTGCGCTGGCGCAGGGCTGCGCCGTTATAGACGCAAGTGGCCATTCACGTCGCAACATGGATGCACCGATGGTTGTTGCCGATGCCAATCCGCATGCCATGGACGAGTTTGCCGCGCCGGGCATTATCGCCTGCCCCGACAGTCAGGTCGTCCAGGCCGTGTTGGCCCTTCAGTCGATCGTGCGCGAATCCGGGGTCCAGTCGGTCTCGCTCGCCACTTATCAATCCATGTCCACGCTCGACCAGGAGGCGGTCGAAGGACTCGCGCTGCAGACCGGGCGTCTGCTTAATGGCCAGCCTCCTGAATCGGGTGCTCTGGCCAAACAGGCAGCGTTCAACCTGATACCGCGCACCGGCGAGCTCGACGAGCAGGGCTTTACCCGTGATGAGGCTCGTCTCGGAGAGGATGTTCGTCGGGTTCTGGAGCTGCCTGGCGTCTCTGTAGCGGCCACCTGTGTAGTGGTTCCGGTTTTCTACGGTACCGCCGCCGTTGTCCAGCTTCGTACCCGCGAAGCGTTGCCGGTCAAGCGGTTGGCAACCTTGTTGCGCAAGGCGCCGGGTGTCAAGTTGCTGGACAAGCCGGCAGCGGATGGCTATCCGACGCCCGTGACCGAAGCCACCGGCAGTGATTCGGTCTGGGTTGGTCGTTTACGTCAGGATCCTGTCGATCCGCTGGTGCTCAATATGTGGATTGTGTCGGATAATCTTCGAAAAGGTGTCGTACTTAACAGTCTTCAGACTCTCAGGTTGTTGATAAAAGACTATTTGTAATCGATACTTGCTGTGGTATTCGCATTAAGCGGTTTAAGGTTCCCCTGTCAAAAGGGTTCAGTGCTGACGTGTTATCAGATTGCTGCGTGCCGAGTTGGGGATAAACAGGGCAGGGCGGAACGCGGGCAACAGGTCTGTTAGCGCGAGATAAAACGATAAAAGCAAAGGAACTTCGCTATGGTTCGCAAACTGGTTTTGGCTGTCGCCGCAGCAAGCGCTCTGATGTCTTCGAGTGCGGTATTTGCATTGGGGGTCGGCGACATCAACTTGCGTTCGTCGCTCAATCAGCCGCTTGATGCAGAAATAGAGTTGCTTCAGGTTCGGGACTTGTCTAGTCAGGAGATCATTTCCGCACTCGCGACTCCAGACGAGTTTGGGCGAGCCGGAATCGAACGTATCTTCTTCCTCAACGATCTGACCTTTACGCCGGTCGTCAGGTCCGACGGCAAGGCGGTTATTCGCGTTACATCCAGCCGGCCGGTACGTGAACCCTTTCTGAATTTTCTGATGGAAGTGCGCTGGCCCTCAGGCCGGGTCCTGCGCGAGTTCACCCTGCTGCTTGATCCGCCGCTTTACGATCCGGGTCCGGTGGTTGCAACTCCCGCAACCACTCAGCCGGTCAAACAGCCACAGGTGCAACAACCAGTGCAGCCGTTTACGCCAGCTCCTGCTCCGGTCCAGCAACCCCGGCAGACCGCACCCTATTCAGCATCCCGTGCAGCTCCGGCCGAACCGCTTTACCAGGATGAGCCTGCCGCGCAAACCACAGACCAGATTCGCACCGACAGGTCCGACACCCTCTGGGAAATAGCACTGCGTCATCGTCCCCAGGGTGCATCCGTTCATCAGACGATGCTGGCAATCCAGGATCTTAATCCGGACGCGTTTATCAATGGCAACATCAACCGCCTGCGAGCCGGTCAGGATCTTACGTTACCTGATGCATCACAGGCAGCCGGCCGTACCCAGTCCGAGGCAATACAGCAGGTTGCCGCGCAGAACTCCAGCTGGCAACAGGGCCGCCAGGCCGCAGCGCCGACTGAACGTCAGCTTGATGCCCGTCGGCTCGACGAAGCCGCTGCGGCGCCCCAGAGTTCTCGCAACGGTGATGCTCTGCGACTGGTCGGCAGTGGCGAGGAACAGGAGAATGGTGGCGCCGATGCGGGAACCCGCAATGGTGACGGCAAACTGCGCGATGAGCTGGACACCACCAAGGAGGAGCTTGACTCGGTCAGGCGCGAAAAGGCCGAAGCAGAAAGCCGGCTTCAGGATATGCAGTCCCAGATGGAAACACTGCAGCGCCTGCTTGAATTGAAGGACGAGCAGCTCGCTGCGATGCAGCAAAGCATGGGTGACTCGGCTGAGTTGCCTGCTCCCGAGGCCGAAGCCACGGCCATGTCTGGCGAACAGGTGGCGCCGGAAGACACGGTAGCGCTGGAGCCGGATGGGGAGGACGCGCTGGCGACCGGTCGTGAACAGGCGCTCCTGTCCGAGTCGGAAACGCCCGAAGCGATTGACCCGACCGAAGCTGCGCAGGCCGAGGCTGCGGAGCAGAAAGCCCTGGCCGAAGCGGAGCAATCAGCGGCCGCCGAGCCCGAGTCCGAGGTCGAGCCAGCAGGTACCGAGGCGGAGCAGGCCCCTGTAGTTACCGAAAAGCCCGTTGCAGAGCAGGACACGATGGGTCTGCTGCAGCGCATGATGCAGAACCAGACTTTCCTCCTCGCCGGGGGCGGTCTGATTCTTTTGCTGCTGTTGCTGGTATTGATGGCAGTGGCCCGACGCAACGCACGCCGCGAAGCTGATATGGCAGACAACTTCATTGCCAGGGCTGCGCAGAACAACGACCCGGCCGCCGAGGATTCCGACCAGTTCAATGTCGCTCTCGCCGGCTATCAGGAGGAGCCGGAGGCGGATCTGGGTATTGCCGAGGACCCGCTGGTTGAAGCTGATGCGCTTATAGCCTATGGCAAATTGAGCGAGGCCGCCGAAGTTCTGAACTCCGCGCTGGAGCGTGAGCCCGAGCGTACCGACCTGCGCCTCAAGCTGATGGAGGTCAAAGGGCTGATGGATGATGCCGAGGGTTATGCTGAGCAGGAAGCGGTATTGCGTCAAGACGGTACCGTGGATAACCAGGTAGACATGCTGAACGTGCGTTTCCCGATAATGGCCGCGGCACTGGCCAGCTCGGCTGTATCGGCCGAGGAATATCCTGAATGGAGCGAAGATTTTCTGCAGGAGGGGCGCGACGGCGCTGCCGAGGATAGTCTCGGGGAATCGACCGAAGAAGATGCTGCAGACAGCATCAAGGAGCCAACTGGACCTGCTGCTCCGGTTCAGGAATATGATTTCAGCGGGTTCGACGTCGAAGCCGAGCCCGCCGCACGTCAGGAGCCGATAGCGGAAGAAAGCCTGGAGGATTTCGATCTCGACTTCGACCTGGACGACAGTCTCGCCGAGAGTCTGGCTCAGACCGAAACTCCCAAGCCTGCTGCAAGCGAGACGCAGGAAGATGATTTCGATTTCGACTTCAATCTCGATGAGCCCGCTGCCGAGGTTACGCCGGGGGCCGAACCTGCCGAGGAAGAGTTCACCTTGGACGAGGATTTCGATCTGTCGCTGACCGATGATCTCGAAACCGAGAAACCCGCTGACACCGACATCGTTGCCAAGCCCGATACAGAGCTGGAGCCGATGGAAGAAGAGCAGACTGTTACGCTGTCCGATGCCGATCTCGAAGGGTTCGAGACCGAACTGGACGCTGCCATGAACGAGCCAGAAGCACAGGAGGAAGCAGATCAGATTCAGCAGGCCGAAGCCGGCGAGGAAGCAGCAGAGCCGAACGCCGGGACTCTGGACGAAGGGGAAGACGAGGATGAATTCGACTTTCTTTCCGGCACCGATGAGTCGGCAACCAAGCTGGATCTGGCTCGCGCCTATATCGACATGGGTGACCAGGAAGGTGCGCGTGACATCCTCACCGAAGTCATCGAGGAAGGTAACGAGCAGCAGCAGCAGGAAGCTCACGACATGATGGGGCAACTTGACTGACTAATGGGTAGTTCAACTATTGACGCGGCCGCCCACGAGGCGGCCGCTGTTGTTTCCAGGGTTGCAGCCTGCGTCGAGTACCGGGGCACAGCCTATCGTGGCTGGCAACGTCAGCAGCCGGGCGTGCGCAGTGTGCAGGAAGAGGTGGAGAAAGCGCTCGGTCGCGTGGCCAACCACCCGGTCAATCTGCATTGCGCCGGGCGCACTGACGCCGGTGTGCACGCCTCGTATCAGATCATTCATTGGGAGACCAACGCGATTCGCGAGCCGCTTAACTGGGTGCATGGGGCCAATGCCAACCTTCCCTCCGATATCAGCCTGTGCTGGGCGAAGGTCATGCCCGAGGATTTTCACGCCCGTTTTTCCGCAATGGCCCGGCGGTATCGTTATGTGATCTATAACGATCCGATACGTCCCGCACATCTGGCCAACGAGGTCACCTGGAACTATCGGCCGCTGGATCTCGAGCGCATGCAGCTGGCCGCACAGCCTCTGGTCGGTGAGCACGACTTTACGTCCTACCGCGCACTGGCCTGTCAGGCCAAGTCCCCGGTAAAAAGGGTACATCACCTCAAGCTGCAGCGTTTCGGCCAGTTCATTGTGCTGGATATTCGCGCCAATGCTTTCTTGCATCACATGGTGCGCAATATCGCCGGGGTGCTGATGCAGATCGGCTGTGGCGAGCGACCAGTGGAATGGGCTGGCGAGGTTCTCTCCGCAGCGAACCGCTCCAAGGGTGGCTTGACCGCGCCAGCATATGGCCTCTATCTGGTAGATGTTACCTATCCCGAGCGATTCATCTTGCCTGAACGGTATATGGGACCTCACTTTCTGTCGGCGCTGAATCAGCCTGACTGACGCTCCAGAACCGATCTGCTACTATCTGGCTTTACCCAATCAGAGGCCCCGACAGGTTTATGGTGCGAGTCAAAATTTGCGGGATAACACGGCTGGAGGATGCATTGGCGGCCGCAGAGGCGGGCGCCGACGCGATCGGCCTGGTGTTCTACCCGCCCAGCCCGCGAGCGGTCGACATTGAAAAGGCCTCCAGCATTGTCGCGGCCTTGCCGCCCTTTGTTACCACGGTAGGCCTGTTTGTTGATGCGGCACCCGAGGCAGTACGGGCGGTTCTGGCCTCTGTGCCGCTGGACCTTCTGCAGTTTCATGGTGACGAGACCGACGAATATTGTCGCCAGTTTTCCCGTCCCTATTTGAAAGCGCTGCGGGTTCAGCCATCCGACGACCTGAACGCATTGGCCGCCAGATGGCCTGGCGCCAGCGGTATCCTGCTGGACAGTTACAAGCGGGGTGTGCCCGGCGGGACTGGGGAGGTTTTTGACTGGTCGCTGATCCCGGCGCAACGTAACTGGCAGTTGATCCTGGCTGGCGGACTCGACACTGCCAACGTTGCCGATGCAGTGGCACGCTGTCGGCCGTGGGCCGTGGATGTGAGCGGTGGGGTAGAGCAGAGCAAGGGCATCAAGGATGCCTCGAGGATTACCAGTTTCATACGCGAGGTGAAGCGTGACTGAATCAAGCAAAGTGGATTATGCGGCGATACCCGATATGCGTGGCCATTTCGGCCCCTACGGCGGCCGTTTTGTTTCCGAAACCCTGATGGACGCCCTGGAGGAGCTCGAAAGCCTGTATGAGCGGCTATCGCGTGATCCGGGGTTTCAGGCCGAATTCGACCATGATCTGGCCCATTACGTCGGCCGACCCTCGCCGCTGTATCTGGCCGAGAGGCTGACTGCCAAGGTTGGCGGCGCGCAGATCTATCTCAAGCGCGAAGACCTCAACCATACCGGCGCGCACAAGGTAAACAACACCATCGGTCAGGCGCTGTTGGCCAAGCATATGGGCAAGCCGCGGGTGATAGCCGAAACCGGCGCTGGCCAACACGGCGTGGCGACGGCCACGGTGGCGGCCAGACTAGGCCTCAAATGCCAGGTATACATGGGTGCCGATGACGTCAAGCGGCAGTCGCTTAACGTCTACCGCATGAAGCTGCTGGGCGCTGAGGTAATACCGGTAACCTCGGGTTCCAGGACGCTCAAGGATGCGATGAACGAGGCCATGCGCGACTGGGTCACCAACATTGACGATACGTTCTACATCATTGGCACTGTGGCAGGGCCGCACCCCTATCCCAAGCTGGTTCGTGATTTCCAGTGCGTGATCGGTCGCGAAGCCAGGGCTCAGTGCTTGACACAGTATGGCAAGCTGCCGGACGCGCTGGTTGCCTGTGTCGGTGGCGGCTCGAATGCCATCGGACTGTTTCACCCTTTTCTTGAAGACGAATCGGTGGCGATGTACGGAGTAGAAGCCGCGGGCCTGGGTATCGACAGCGGCAAGCATGCTGCGCCGCTGGCGGCCGGCCGGCCAGGCGTACTGCACGGCAATCGGACCTATCTGATGGAAGACGAGGGTGGCCAGATCATCGAGACCCATTCAGTGTCGGCCGGGCTGGATTATCCGGGCGTAGGTCCTGAGCATAGCTGGCTGAAAGACCTGGGCCGGGTGAACTATGTAAGTGCCACGGACGAGGAAGCGCTGAGTGCTTTCCGGGAACTGACCCGGGTGGAAGGCATCATGCCTGCACTGGAATCAGCCCACGCGGTCGCCTATGCGATGAAACTGGCGGCCAGCATGCGCCCGGACCAGACCATCGTGATCAATCTGTCGGGGCGCGGTGACAAGGATATCCATACGGTCGCCGAAATCGATGGCATCGGTATTTAGGCAGAAAACGTATTCAGCAAAGTCCCGATTGAGCAGAAGAGAGTGTAATGAGTCGAATACAGCAATGTTTTGAAAAGCTGCGCAGCACCGGCCGCAAGGCACTGATTCCCTATGTCACTGCCGGCGACCCGCAGCCGGACATGACGGTGCCGCTGATGCATGACCTGGTTGAGGCCGGGGCCGATATCATCGAGCTGGGCGTGCCGTTTTCGGACCCGATGGCTGACGGCCCGGTAATACAGCTGGCGATGGAGCGGGCGCTCCGTCATCATGTCCAACTGAAGAACGTGCTGGGGATGGTCAGTAGTTTTCGCCAGTCCAACCAGACAACGCCCGTGGTGTTGATGGGGTATCTCAATCCGGTAGAGCGCATGGGTTATGAAGCGTTCGCCGATGCGGCGAAAGCAGCCGGGGTCGACGGTGTGCTTACTGTGGATCTGCCGCCAGAAGAGGCCGACGACGTGGTCACTCTGTTCCAGGGTCGTGGTCTGGATACTATTTACCTGCTCTCGCCGACGACGACGCTGGAGCGTGCGGCCAAGATATGCAAGCGTGCCAGTGGCTATATCTACTATGTTTCACTCAAGGGTGTGACCGGGTCTAGTGCGTTGGACGTCAATGCAGTGGCAAGCAAGCTGGAAAGCCTGCGCAGCATTACTGATTTGCCGATTGGCGTTGGCTTTGGTATCCGTGACGGCGCGACAGCGGCCGCGGTGGCTTCGGTTGCCGACGGCGTCGTGGTAGGCTCGGTATTGGTCAACCAGATCGCAGAAAACGCAGATCAACCCGCGCAGGCCCGCGAAGCAGTCAGCGGGATAATCCGCGAAATGCGCAGCGCGATGGATGCATGAACAGGCACAACCCTCTTGGTTAAGCAGACAATGAATAAGGATTGGCAATGAGCAACTGGCTGGTGGACAAACTGATTCCCTCCATCGTGCGTTCCGAAGCGCAGAAGAGCAGCGTGCCCGAGGGCCTGTGGCGCAAGTGCCCATCCTGTGATGCCGTGCTTTACCGTCCCGAGCTGGAAAAGAACCTGGACGTGTGCCCCAAATGCACGCATCACCTGCGAATCAATGCCCGGCGCCGCCTGGACATCTTTCTCGACAGCGACGAACGCACTGAAATTGCCGGCGAGCTCGAACCGGTAGACCGTCTGAAATTTCGTGACAGCAAGAAATACAAGGACCGCCTTACCGCCGCGCAAAAGGACACCGGCGAGAAAGACGCGCTGGTGGTCATGCAGGGCAAGCTCAAGGGCAGCCCTATTGTTGCCAGCGCATTCGAGTTCAGCTTCATGGGCGGTTCTATGGGCAGTGTGGTTGGCGCCCGTTTCGTTCGGGGTGCGGAAACTGCGCTACGCGAGCGCATCCCCTATGTCTGCTTCTCGGCCTCCGGCGGGGCGCGTATGCAGGAAGCCCTGTTTTCGCTTATGCAAATGGCCAAGACCAGTGCGGCCCTGGCGAAGATGAAGGAGGAGGGCATTCCCTTCATCTCGGTGATGACCGATCCGGTCTATGGGGGCGTCTCAGCCAGTCTGGCGATGCTTGGGGACCTCAATGTTGCCGAACCTAACGCGCTGATCGGTTTTGCCGGTCCCCGGGTTATCGAGCAGACGGTACGCGAGAAACTGCCGCCGGGTTTCCAGCGCAGTGAGTTTCTGCTCTCCCACGGCGCGCTTGACATGATTGTGCCGCGAGGTGAGCTGCGTGATCGACTGGCGAGCATTCTGAGTATTCTCACCAATCAGCCTGCGCCGGCGGCGCAGCTTGAGCTTGACGAGACCGAAGTCGGGAATGCCTGATGTCGGCTGCTGATCTGGCGGGATGGTTGGCCCGCCTGGAAAAGCTGCATCCCACCGATATAGAGATGGGCTTGGACCGCGTCGCGGAAGTGGCGCGGCGGATGGGTATCCATCAGCCCGACGCCCGGGTTTTTACCGTTACCGGCACCAACGGCAAAGGTTCCACCTGTGCTGCGCTGGACAGCTTGCTGCGCCAGGCAGGCCTGAGAACCGGCGTTTACACCTCGCCTCACCTGATGGCTTACAACGAACGGGTCAGTATCAATGGCCGGCTCGTGTCCGATCTCGAACTGTGCGAGGCATTTGCTGCGATAGAACTCGCACGGGCCGAGATTTCGCTTACCTATTTTGAATTCGGTACCCTGGCTGCCTTGCAGCTGTTTCAGCTCGCCGACCTGGACGCCTGGGTGCTGGAGGTCGGTTTGGGAGGGCGGCTGGATGCGGTAAACATCATCGATGCTGATGTGGCAGTGGTCACCAGCATCGGTCTTGATCATCAGGAATTCCTTGGCGATACGCGTGATTCGGTGGGCTACGAGAAAGCCGGTATTCTTCGTGAGCAGCAGCCGCTAGTCTGCGCCGAAACTGATCTTCCGCCATCTTTCATTGCCTGCGTCGAGCGCCTGCAGGTTCCAATGCTGCAGCGTGGCGATGTCTACGGCTGGGAGCAGGACAATACTGACTGGGCGCTATGGGGAAGGGATTCCAGTTCCGTTGTGCGCCAAATAAAAGGTTTGCAGCCGGCCTCTCTTCCTCGGGATAACCTGGTCACCGCTGTGCAGGCTTTCTGGGCCGCGGGGCTGGACCTGCCAGACCATCTCATCATCAACGCGCTGGACGTTGCCCGGGTCGCCGGTCGGCTGGAGCAGCGCACCGTCAGTTGGCACGGTCAGCCGCGCAGACTTTTGTTCGATGTAGGTCACAATCCCCATGCGGCAAGCTTTCTCGCCGCGCAGCTCAAGGCCCAGCCGCTGGATCGCCACGCGGTCTTCGGCTTGCTGGCCGACAAGGATCTTGCCGGCGTAGTGGAACCCTTAACGGGCCTGTTCGACAGTTGGGCAGTGGCGCCATTACCCACTGCGCGCACCCGGCCCACTGTCGAACTGGTAACTCATCTGACCGCCGTCGGCGAACGGGTGGAAGCGTTCGGATCCATGGCTGTTGCACTGGAGCAGACGCTGGACAACACGCCGGCTTCGACCGAAATCGTTATTTTCGGGTCGTTTTTCTGCGTGTCAGCAGCCATACTCTGGCTCGACCAACAGACACGGGAAGTGAGCAATGGATGACAAGTTGAAGCAGCGGCTGATAGGCGCATTGGTGCTGATCATAGCGGCAGTGATTTTTCTGCCGATGCTCCTGTCCGGGCAGGATGAGACCGTGCAAGTAGAGGTGGAAGTGCCCGAAGCGCCGGTCATGGATGAAAGTGAAATCAGAGCTGCTGCGCCTATAGAGCTTCCGGAGCCAGAACCGGTACCCGAGATTCCGCCGCCAGGCCCGTTGGCCGAAGATCCGCTGGCGCCGGAGCCCGAGCCGGCTATTATCACGCCTGCGCCTCCAGAGCCGGAGGTAGTAGCGCCAGCAATTGCCGAGCAGGGCAACTGGGTTGTGCAACTAGGCAGTTTCTCGAGCGCAGCCAATGCAGAGACATTGCGCGATACGCTGGTCTCGCAGGGCTACAACGCCTACGCATTGTCAGCCAGGGTGGACGAAAACGAAATCACCCGGGTCTTTGTCGGTCCGGTAGTCGACCGGGCCGCCGCCGGCAAGCTGCGTGACGAACTGGCCAAAAGACATGGTATGCAGGGACTGGTCACTGCGTATGACGCCGGTACCGGCAAGAGATAGCGGTTCCGGAGCGGGCCGGCCCTCTGCTAGAATACTCGCCTGTTCTTTATCGGGTGCTGCACCGTGACGCTAGGCTGGATCGATTGGGCCATTATTGCCATCATTGCCGTGTCGGCCCTGATCAGTCTGGCCAGAGGGTTTGTTAAAGAAGCCCTGTCGCTGCTGACCTGGGTGGTCGCCGGCCTGGTTGCCTGGTTGTTTGGTGGTGCTCTGGCAGGCCACCTGGCGCCCTTCATAGAGACTCCGTCCATACGGGTCATCGTCGCATGCAGCATCCTGTTCGTTTTGACCCTGTTACTCGGCGGTCTGATCAATTACCTGATCGGCCAGCTTGTACGGGTTACCGGCCTGAGCGGCACGGATCGCTTTCTCGGCATGATTTTTGGCGCCGCGCGCGGCGCATTGCTGATCGTCGTTGCAGTGGGCCTGCTGAGTCTGGCCCCCGTCGAAGGTGATGTATGGTGGCGACAGTCCGAGCTGATCCCCCATTTTCTGCTGGTGGCCGATTGGTCCAAGAACATGATTCTCGGGTTTTTCGGTCGCTGATTCTTGCGCTTATCAGCGGTGAGCGTAGTACGCAAAAGAGGTATTGAGGCATGTGTGGCATTGTTGGCATAGTGGGCAAGTCGAACGTCAATCAGGCACTTTATGACGCTCTGACCGTGCTACAGCATCGTGGCCAGGACGCCGCCGGCATCGTGACCTGTGATCGGGGTCGGCTGCATTTGCGCAAGGATAATGGGCTGGTCCGTGATGTCTTTCATCAACGGCACATGCAACGCCTGGTGGGCAACATGGGTATCGGCCATGTGCGTTACCCCACCGCCGGTTCATCCAGCTCGGCGGAAGCGCAGCCATTCTATGTGAACTCGCCGTATGGCATCACGCTGGCGCACAACGGCAATCTGACCAATGTAGAGCAGCTGTCACGCGAGATCTACGAGTCCGACCTGCGCCATGTGAACACCAACTCCGACTCGGAGGTCCTGCTCAACGTCTTCGCCCACGAACTGGCGCGTGGCGGCAAGCTACAACCGGGCAAGGATGATATCTTCAATGCCGTTCGCGCGGTTCACTCCCGCTGCACCGGTGGTTATGCCGCCATTGCGATGATCACCGGTTACGGCGTGGTGGGGTTTCGCGATCCTCACGCGATTCGTCCGATCGTTTTCGGCAAACGCGAAACCGAGAACGGTACCGAATACATGATTGCGTCCGAGAGCGTGTCGCTGGATGTGCTCGGCTTCGATCTGATCCGGGATCTGGAACCGGGTGAGGCGGTCTATATTACCGACAAGGGCGAATTGCACACCGCACAATGCGCGGAGAATCCAAGCTATTCGCCGTGCATTTTCGAACATGTGTACCTGGCCCGCCCCGACTCCATGATCGATAACGTTCTGGTATACAAGGCGCGCCTGCGCATGGGTGAGAAGCTCGCGGAGAAAATCCTGCGGGAAAAGCCCGAGCATGGCATTGACGTGGTTATCCCGATCCCCGACACCAGCCGAACTTCGGCGGTCGAGTTGGCCAACCACCTGGGCGTGAAATTCCGTGAAGGGTTCGTGAAGAATCGCTATATCGGACGTACTTTCATCATGCCGGGGCAGGCTGCGCGCAAGAAGTCAGTCCGTCAGAAGCTGAACGCGATCGAGCTCGAATTCCGCGGCAAGAACGTTCTGCTGGTCGATGATTCCATCGTCCGTGGCACGACCTGCAAGCAGATCATTCAGATGGCCCGCGAAGCCGGTGCTGCCAAGGTGTATTTCTGCTCCGCGGCACCCGCAGTGCGTTATCCCAATGTCTACGGTATCGACATGCCCAGTGCCCATGAGCTGATTGCGCATGGACGCACCACTGAAGAGGTCGCCGAACTGATTGGCGCCGACTGGCTGATCTATCAGGACCTTCCGGATCTGGTCGACGCGGTGAGCGAGGGTAACCCCAAGCTGACCCGCTTCGACTGTTCGGTTTTTGATGGTGACTATGTGACCGGTGACGTCAATGAAGCCTACCTCGGCAAAATCGAACAGGCGCGTAACGACGCTGCGATGTCGACCAGCGAAATGGGCAACGCGGTCAT
>NZ_JBFGFI010000034.1:0-29478 GCF_041579695.1 Halopseudomonas sp. | reverse complement strand
CAGCGATAACTTCCCGCGCAACATGTTCATCTGGCGCTCCAACCTGCTGGGCAGTTCGGGCAAGGGTCATGAGTACATGCTCAAGTACCTGCTGGGCACGCCCAAGCACGGGGTGATGAACGAGGACCTGGGCAAGCGTGACGGCGTCAAGCCGACCGAAGCTGACTGGGTGGAAGAGGGCGCCATCGGCAAGATCGACCTGGTGACCACCCTGGACTTCCGCATGTCCTCGACCTGCGTGTACTCCGATATCGTGCTGCCGACCGCGACCTGGTACGAAAAGGACGACATGAATACCTCGGACATGCACCCCTTCATTCACCCCCTGTCGGCTGCGATCGATCCGGCCTGGGAATCACGGTCCGACTGGGACATCTACAAGTCGATTGCCAAGAAGTTCTCGGAAATCTCCGAAGGCGAACTGGGTGTCGAGCAGGATCTGGTGAGCATTCCGATGCTGCACGACAGCCCCGGCGAACTGGCCCAGCCGTTTGGTGGCACCGACTGGAAGACCGCGGGCGAAGCACCGGTGCCGGGCAAGAACTGCCCGAACATGGTTGTGGTCGAGCGCGACTACCCGAACACCTTCAAGAAGTTCAGCTCGCTGGGGCCCATGCTCGAGAAGCTGGGCAACGGCGGCAAGGGCATCAGCTGGAACACCGATGATGAGGTCGAATTCCTCGGCCATCTGAACCACGAAGTACTCGAGGAAGGCATCAGCCAGGGTCGCCCGCAGATCAATACCGCGATCGACGCCTGTGAAGTGATTCTTTCGCTGGCGCCGGAAACCAACGGGCACGTGGCGGTGAAAGCCTGGGACGCATTGTCCAAATTCACCGGTCGTGATCACAGCCATTTGGCGGTGGGCAAGCAGCACGAGGCGATCCGTTTCCGTGATATCCAGGCGCAGCCGCGCAAGATCATTTCCAGCCCGACCTGGTCAGGGCTCGAAGACGATCATGTGAGTTACAGCGCCGGTTATACCAACGTCCACGAGCTGATTCCATGGCGCACCATCACCGGCCGCCAGCAGTTCTTCCAGGATCACCCCTGGATGCAGGCCTTCGGCGAGCAGCTGATGAGCTACCGGCCACCGGTCAACACCCGCACTACTGGCTATGTCATGGGCAAGAAGCCCAATGGCAACAACGAGATCGTGCTGAACTGGATCACCCCGCACCAGAAATGGGGCATCCACAGCACCTATTCCGACAACCTGATCATGCTCACCCTGAGCCGCGGTGGCCCGATCATCTGGCTGTCGGAAGTGGATGCCGTCAAGGCCGGGATCGAGGACAACGACTGGGTCGAGTGCTTCAACGCCAACGGCGCCCTGGTTGCCCGTGCGGTGGTCAGCCAGCGTGTGATGGAAGGCATGGTGATGATGTACCACGCGCAGGAACGCATCGTGAACATGCCCGGCAGTGAAATGACCGGCACCCGAGGCGGCCATCACAACTCGGTCACACGGGTAGTGCTCAAACCG
Organism: Halopseudomonas sp.; assembly: GCF_041579695.1. GTDB lineage: Bacteria > Pseudomonadota > Gammaproteobacteria > Pseudomonadales > Pseudomonadaceae > Halopseudomonas. The sequence continues at coordinate 27,992 of NZ_JBFGFI010000034.1, read as the reverse complement.
ACCCACATGATTGGCGGCTACGCGCAGCAGTCCTGGGGTTTCAATTATTACGGCACCGTCGGCTGCAACCGCGACGAGTTCGTTGTGGTGCGCAAGATGGACAAGGTCGACTGGCTGGATGACGTCGAACTGGGTGGTCTTGGCGCGGAAGCGCTGCCACAACCCCTGCCACAGGATATCGAGTGAGGAACCGGCCATGAAAATTCGTTCACAAGTAGGAATGGTACTGAATCTGGACAAGTGCATTGGCTGCCACACCTGTTCGGTCACCTGTAAAAACGTCTGGACCAGTCGCGAAGGGATGGAATATGCCTGGTTCAATAACGTCGAGACCAAGCCCGGCATCGGCTATCCCAAGGAATGGGAGAACCAGACCAAGTGGAAGGGCGGCTGGAAGCGTAATGCCGATGGCTCGATCAACCCGCGCATTGGCGGCAAGTTCCGGGTGCTGGCGAACATCTTCGCCAACCCGGACATGCCGACCATCGATGATTATTACGAGCCCTTCGACTTCGACTATCAGCACCTGCACACCGCGCCCTCGTCCAAGCACCAGCCGACCGCGCGGCCGCGTTCTGCCATCACCGGCAAGCGCATGGAAAAGATCGAGTGGGGCCCCAACTGGGAAGAGATTCTGGGCACCGAGTTTGCCAAGCGGCGCAAGGACCAGAACTTCGACAACATCCAGGCGGACATCTACGGCGAGTACGAAAACACCTTCATGATGTACCTGCCGCGCCTGTGCGAGCACTGCCTGAACCCGACCTGCGCGGCGGCCTGCCCCAGCGGGGCGATCTACAAGCGCGAGGAAGATGGCATTGTACTGATCGACCAGGAAAAGTGCCGCGGCTGGCGCATGTGCATCAGCGGCTGCCCGTACAAGAAGATCTACTTCAACTGGAAAAGCGGCAAGTCGGAAAAATGCATCTTCTGCTACCCGCGCATCGAAGCCGGCATGCCCACCGTGTGCTCGGAAACCTGCGTAGGCCGTATTCGCTACCTGGGCGTGCTGCTGTACGACGCCGACCGCATTCATGAAGTGGCCAGCACGCCCAGCGAACAGGACCTGTACGAAGAGCAACTGGGGCTGTTCCTCGACCCGCACGATCCGGCTGTAGTTGAGCAGGCCCTGGCTGACGGCGTGCCGATGTCGGTCATCGAAGCGGCGAAGGCTTCGCCGGTTTACAAACTGGCGGTCGACTGGCGCCTGGCGCTGCCGCTGCACCCGGAGTATCGCACCCTGCCGATGGTCTGGTATGTGCCGCCGCTATCACCGATCCAGAACGCCGCCGAGGCCGGCAAGATCTCGATGAATGGCATCCTGCCCGACGTCGACAGCCTGCGTATTCCGCTGCGCTACCTGGCCAACCTGCTGACCGCCGGCGACGAAGCACCGGTCAAGCTGGCGCTCAAGCGACTGCTGGCCATGCGTGTGTACAAACGCTCGCAGCAGGTCGACGGCGTCGAGAACCTCCAGGTGCTGGAAGACGTAGGGCTGACCCGCGCGTTGGCCGAGGACATGTACCGCTACCTGGCCATCGCCAACTACGAGGATCGCTTCGTTATACCTACTGCGCACCGCGAGGAAGCGCTGAGCGAAGTGTTCGCCGAGCGCAACGGCTGCGGCTTCAGCTTCGGCAGCGGCTGCTCGGGCAGCTCCGATACCAATATGTTTGGTGGCAAGAAAGCCAACCGTCGCGACGTGATAAAGACTGTCCAGCTCTGGGAGGAGTAAGCATGAAAATTCTCAAGGTGATTTCCCTGCTGATGGATTATCCAGTGCAGGCCGTGCAGGACGCCCGCGCAGAACTCGAGGAGGCTATTGTGGCCTCCCGCGAGATCAGTCCCGAGCAGCGCCAGGATCTGGTCGACCTGCTTACGCGTCTGGCTACTACCGACCTGCTGGACGTGCAGGAGGCCTATACCGAGCTCTTCGAGCGTGGCCGTTATCTTTCGTTGCTGTTGTTCGAGCATGTCCACGGGGAGTCCCGTGACCGTGGTCAGGCCATGGTCGATCTGATGGCCCAGTACGAAGGTGCCGGCTTTGCCATCGGAGTCAAGGAGCTGCCGGACTACATACCTCTGTATCTGGAATTCCTGGCTACCCGCGAGGGTGAAGAAGCGCGTGCCGGGCTGGGCGAAGTCGAGCATCTGCTGGCGCTGCTGGCCAGCCGTCTGGAAGAGCGCGGCTCGGACTATGCAGCCTGTTTCCGCGCGCTGCTGCAGATTGCCGGCACCATTCCCGAACTGGCCATGGCGGCGATTCGCGAGCAGGTACTCGAAGAGATTCCGGACAACAGTCTGGAAGCGCTTGACGCGGAATGGGAGGAGGAACAAGTGACCTTCCTCAATGGCGACAGCGTGGCCGCCTGCGGTACCCGGCCGGCGAACGTCAAGGCGAAGGAAGAGATAGCGGTTCCGGTGCACTGGGTGGATTTCAACGACAAGGCCGTGCCGGCTGGCAGGGCGTAGGAGACTATCATGGCCAATATTAATCTGATGTTATTCGGGGTATATCCCTACATGGCACTGGCAGTGCTGATTGTCGGCAGCTGGGCACGTTTTGACCTGTCCCAGTACACCTGGCGCGCAGGCTCCAGCCAGCTGATGCATGACAAGAACCTGCGTCTGGCGAGCAACCTGTTCCACATCGGCATCATCGCGGTTCTGGCCGGTCACTTCGTCGGCCTGCTGACGCCCTCTGTGGTCTACCATCGCTGGCTCAGTTACGAAAACAAGCAGCTGATGGCCATGCTGATTGGCGGGTTCTTCGGGCTGCTGTGCCTGGTAGGCCTGGTCATGCTGCTGCATCGGCGGCTGACCAACCCGCGGGTAAGGGCGCAGTCCAGCAAGTCGGATATCATGATCCTCTGGTTGCTGCTGGTTCAGCTGCTGCTCGGCCTGTTTACCATCTACGTGTCTACTGCGCACATGGATGGCTCGCAGATGGTGCTGCTGGCCAACTGGGCCCAGGAGATAGTCACCTTCCGGCCGCTGATGGCGGCGGCGAGCATCGAACCAGTCGGACTGGCGTACAAGCTGCACGTATTTCTGGGTATCACCCTGTTCGTGCTGTTCCCGTTCACCCGCCTGGTTCACATCATCAGCGCGCCGGTATGGTACCTGGGCCGGCGCTACCAGATCGTCAGGCTCAAGGCCAGTTCTCCGGCACGGCCGGCACCAGTCCGCCCGGCAAGATCTCCCGTGGTCGCGTCGCCATCGCGGTCAGGAAGTGGCGGCCCGGCAGACGCCGATAACGGTGTTGGTGCAACCCAGAGAGGCATCGCCTCTCCCCGTCCTGCAGCGGCATTCAGGGAGCAGCCATGAACACTGAAAGCATTATTGCCAGCAGTAACCATCAGGAATGGCCCCGGGTAAGCATCAATGGCGTGCCGCTGGATCCGCAGGCAATCGCCCTGGAAATGCAATACCATCCGGCCGAAACCCGTGAGGAGGCGGTGTTTCTCGCCGCCCAGGCACTGGTAATCCGCGAGCTGCTGGAGCAGCGCGCGGCCTACCTGGGAGTGGACGTATTTCCACAGGCAGATGAGACCGACGAAGAAGCGCTTATACGCGGCCTGCTGGAGCTTGAAGTCGCGGTGCCGACGGTAGATGATCAGGCGCTCGAGCAGTTCTACCAGTCCAACCAGGAACGCTTCAGTTCTGCGCCGCTGGTCGCTGCCAGGCATATCCTGTTGGCAGTGGCTCCGGACGACGTCGCCGGGCGCAGCCGCACCCGCGAACAGGCGGTCGCATTGCTTGACCAGCTACGGGACAACCCGAGCCGTTTTGCCGCGCTGGCTGCCCAGTACTCGGACTGCCCGTCAAAAGCACAGGGCGGGGCGCTGGGGCAGCTCAGCTCGGGGCAGACGGTGGCAGAGTTCGAGCGCCAGCTGCTGCGTCTGGACGAAGGGCTCGCCGGCCAGCCGCTGGAGTCGCGCTATGGCTTTCATATCGTGCTGGTCGATCAGCGAATTGATGGCAGACAATTGCCGTTCGAGCTGGTCAGAGACAGTATCCAGGCCGAGCTGGGGGAAAGAGTCTGGCAAAAGGCCGTGGTACATTATATCGAGACGCTGATAGGCGATGCCGGAATCGAAGGTATAGTCATGCGCGGAGCTGCGTCTCCGCTGCTGCAATAGGGGAAAGGTCATGGTTGACACACAACTGATAGACGGACTGGGCCGGCGTATCGATTATCTGCGTATGTCGGTCACCGATCGCTGCGATTTCCGTTGTGTCTACTGCATGGCCGAAGACATGACCTTCCTGCCTCGCCAGCAGGTGCTTACCCTGGAAGAGATCCAGCGGCTGGCGGCGCTCTTTGTCGCGCAGGGGGTCAGGAAAATACGGCTCACCGGCGGTGAGCCGCTGGTCCGGCGCGGCATTGTCGACCTTTGCGCGGGCATCAGTTCCTTGCCGGGCCTTCGTGAGCTGGTAATGACGACCAATGGCTCGCAACTGGTGAAACTGGCCCGTCCGCTGGCAGATGCCGGCGTCAAACGACTCAACATCAGTCTGGACAGTCTCGATCGGGCGAAATTCAGCGCCATCACCCGTACCGGCGAGTTAAGCCAGGTGTTGGACGGCATCGAGGCTGCACGGGATGCCGCTTTCCAGCGTATCAAGCTGAACGTGGTGGTCATGAAGGGTCGTAATGCGGACGAAGTGCCTGCGTTGGTCGACTATGCGCTGGCCCGTGACCTGGATATCACCTTTATCGAGGAAATGCCTCTTGGCAACGTGGGGCGTTCCCGGGGTGAGTCTTTCTTTTCCAGCGATGAGGTGCGCGCGGTTATTGCCCAGCGTTACCAACTGCTCGACAGCACGGAAAATTCAGGTGGTCCGGCGCGTTATGTTCGGGTCGAGGGGCACGCGCACAGCCGTATCGGATTTATCTCCCCCCATTCGCACAATTTCTGCTCGACCTGCAATCGGGTGCGCATGACTGCCGAGGGGCGCCTTCTGTTATGTCTCGGACAGGAAAACTCCATCGATATGCGGGCCTTGGTACGGCGTCATCCAACCACGGACGAACCGCTATTGGCTGCGTTGCGTAAATCCCTGCAGGGCAAACCGGCCCACCATGACTTTTCCGCTGACGGCGAGGTCCAGATCGTCCGCTTCATGAATGCAACGGGTGGCTGAAAGCAGAAGGCCACCGCGGTTGCGGTGGCCTTCGTTCTGCTCAGAGCACCGGACCCCTTACTCCATGGAGCTGTAATACGCGGCCAGGTCAGCAATATCCTGATCGCTCAGGTTCTTTGCCATTGGCGTCATTATCGCCGCATTGCCGCCAGCGCGCTGTCCTTCACGGTAGGCCTTCAGCGAAGACTCCAGGTAGGGCGCATTCTGGTTACGCAGGTTGGGGTAGATCGGCACCAGGGCGATGCCGTCCTTACCGTGACATGCAGCGCAGACCGCTGCTTTTGTTTCACCGGCAGCGGCATCGCCAGCGGCCTGGGCGGCGCCAACCATACCCAGGGTCAGAACGGTCGAAGCAAATAGAATTTTCAACATCATAATTTCCTCATCATTTCTTTTTTGGGTGTCTTCACCATCAGTAATACCACTGATCGTGTATTTGGAAAGGCTAAAGTCTCCGCATTGCACCTCCTTGTATAACCAGACATTACCGCAGGGGTAATTGCAGGAAAAGAGTCATCGCGCAGAGGACAGCTACCAGCCAACCGCTGACCGCCAGACGAAACTGCCAGGGCGCGTTTTTCATGCCCATGAATCGGTCGATCACCCACTGCCCCTTGATCGCGCTCAACAGCAGCACTGCCCACAGCAACCATGGTGGTTGGACCAGCGGGGTGCCGGGTTGGTGCCCGAGCCGCCAGCCGATCAGTGTCAGAGCCAGAAGTCCAAGCCAGGTCAATGTCAACGGATGGGTCATGGGTTACCTCAGGGCAGGACATAGAGCAGTGGAAACAGCATCAACCACACCAGATCCACCATATGCCAGTAGCTGGCTGCCGACTCTGCGGCCATTTGCCGCGTGTCGGACGTGGCATAGGCGCCGCGCCTGAATCGCGCGGCGACTACCAGCAGGACAACCATGCCCAGCACTACGTGCATCAGATGGAAGAAAGTAGTGAAGAAGTAGAAAAAGTAGAAAATGTCGGTCCGCAGCGTATAGCCGGCACTGAACATCTGCTGGTACTCCACGGACTTGACGATCAGATACAGCACGCCGCTTGCCGCGCCTGCCCGGAACCACCACACCACGATGGCTGATTCGCCGCGGCGCATTGCGGCCACACCCAGGGCTACCCAATAGCTGCCGGTGAGCAGGGCCAGGGTATTGATCAGCCCGGCCACCGGATTCAGCGTGGCTACCCCGGCGCTGAACATCTCCGGCCAGCGACCCCGCACATAGGCCATGCTGCCCAGCAGCAGCGCGAACACCGCCAGCTCGGCAAGGATGAAACACCACATGGCCAGATCGCCGGGTAGCTCGCGCGACTGCGCGCCCACAGCCGTGACCGGCAGGCGCTGCATGGCTGTCATGGAGTCCTGCCGGTCAGCATCAGATACAGCCGCGGCAGCAACGCAGGCAGCTCAGCGGCTTCATGCAACACATGGAAGCGTTGCGGACCGAACAGGTGCGGAAGGTAATCGGCCGCCTGCTGATCGATGGTCACGCAGAACGGCTCAAGACCTGCCCTGCGCGCCTCAAGCAGCGCCTGGCGCGTGTCTTCCATACCATAGCGGCCCTCGTACAGGTCCAGATCGTTCGGCTTGCCATCGGTGAGCAGCAGCAGCAATCGCTGCTCGGCAGGTTGTTCCTTGAGCACTTCGGTGGCCTGACGAATCGCAGCGCCCATGCGCGTGTAATAGCCCGGTCGCAGGGCCTGGATGCGGCCATGCACCGGCTCGCCCCAGGGTTCGGCAAAGTTCTTGATCACGCTGAAGCGCACGTGATTACGGCGCCGGGACGAGAAGCCGTACATCGCGAAGGCATCATTGCCGGCGTCCAGCGCTTCACCGAGCAGGTGCATGCTGTCACGCACCACATCAATCACCTGGTGCTCGTTGTCTGCATAGGCTTCGGTTGATAGCGACAGGTCCGCCAGGACCAGGCAGGCGAGATCCCGGTGCTGTGCTGCCTGTTGGCGCCAGAGTGCCGGCTGCGCACTGGCCTCGCCGCGCTGGCGGGCGGTGGCGAAGTCGATACAGGCTTCCAGATCCAGGGCCGACCCGCTGGGCTGCCGCCTGTTCCACGCTTTTTGCGGTCGCAGCACTTCAAAGCGTCGGCGCAATTGCCGGCCCATTGCCTGCAACCGTTCTGGCAGGGCGCACGGCTCTGCATCCCTGGGCAGCATCGGGATGACGCGACAATGGCGAGGGATCAGCTGCTGCTTGCGCCAATCCCATTCGGGCAGCAGCATGCCCTCACTCAGCGGGATATCGTCCTCGGCTGCACTGGGCAGATCCAGATCCAGCTTCAGACGCGAAGCGCCAGCGTCACCGTGGCGTGACAGGGTGAGGTGGTCGAGGTCTTCTGCAACCCTGTCAGCCTCGTCGTCCTCGCTGTCATCCACCGTGCGGTCAACGGGCACGAACTCCGACCAGGAGAACAGGCTTTCCAGCCGAAACACGATCAGGCCGTCCTTGCCGTCGATGTCATCGATGAATTCGGCCCGTTTACGTCCCTTGCCTTCCTTGGGCTTGAGTTCGCCATTGCTCACATCGCTATCGCTGTCCTGACGCGAGACAGCAGCCTGGGGTGTATGCAGCGAGGGGTACAGCCACAACGGCACCGGCAGGCTGTCGCCGTCAGCGGCGGGCAGCGTGATCTGGCTCCCGGGCTCCAGAATGGCGCTACGCAGACAACGCTCGCGGCGCCGCTGCTCTGCGCTCAGCGTGTCGAGGGGTGGGCGCACGGTCACCAGACGCCAGGCCAGGCGCTGATACAGTGGCGCCAGACCGGGGAATCGCTCCAGGGTGGCCAGTACCTGATACTGGTTCCAGTGCAGCCAGTCGCGGTCAGGGGTGCTGGCCTGACTGGCCAACGCGATAAGCCAGAGGTACAGGTCGCGGTTAAGACCCCGGTCAGGGTAGGCCTGGATCACCGGCGGAAGGCGCACGCTGTCCTCGTCGCGCCAGGCCAGTGCATACTGCCGGCCGGTGCCGGCGATCTTTTCCAGCCAGTGGCGGGGCGGTTTCAGGGTGCGCTCGGTGGCGGCCTTGATGGTCAGTCCGGGATCGCCACCCAAGGCACGAAAAACCATGGCCAGACGCGGGCCTTCGTCTTCCAGGCGGACCTGTGCTTCAGGATAACTGGTGCGGGCCAACCGGTTGATCAGGTTATGCCAGCGCATGCCGACGTATTCTTCCATCGTATTTAATCCTTTTCCAGAACGGTAATCAGGGTGCCGGGTTGCTTGTCCATCTTTACCGCCTCGTCGCCGCTGACCCAGTGCAACAGGGCTCCTTTAGGGTTGGCCGCCTGCACCTGCTGACAGGTCTGCACACAGACGCCGCACTGGGTGCAGGTGATCTTGTGCCGCTTCATGCCGCGCGGCGGCAAGCGCATCGGGCAGGCACGGTCGCAGGCATTGCAGTCGCGGCAGTCACGTGCACGCTCGCGCTTGAAGCCGATCACCATGGCGCGGCGGTTCGCTGCCCAGATCAGGCTCTGGAAAATGCCCACGGCGCAGCCGTACTTGCAGAAGAAATGCCGCGCCAGCGCAAACTCGATGCAGAACAGCGCGGTGCCAATCCCGAAGAAGAACCAGTGCCAGGTAGGCAGGTCCAGGCTGAAGAGACCGGTCCATAGCGGCACCGGCGGCACCAGATAGGTCAGCAGGGTCACAGCCCATAACGCCGAGCCCCCCAGTACCACAAGCGACATCACCAGACGCGCCCCGCTGCGGCGCGGGCTGGAAGCCGCCTCCCAGACCGAGCGGCGGCCAAGCCAGCGGGCCATCAGGCCGTCAATCCACTCAACCATGGAAAAATGCGGGCATAACCAGCCGCAGTAAATTCGGCCCCAGCGCCAGATCACCCAGAGCAGCACGCCGAGGGTGAGCAGAATGGGCAAGCCCAAGCGCAGCAGCAGGTGCAGCGTAATTGCCGAGGGACTGAGTTCGCTGGTCTGCGGATTCAGGCCCAGCGTCCAGTCCATCGTCAGGAATACGAAATGACCCCGGTTCAGATCCAGACGAAACAGATCGAGCAGGGGCGCCAACAAAAAGAGAATAAAGAATCCGGCGCGGGTGATGCGGCGAGAGCTGGCCAACATGATCTTCTCCTTACCGGATGAAAGGGGGTGACTTGCGGGGCAGAGCGCCGGCCCTCTGCCGGTGCTCTGCCCGCAAGCCGTTTCAGACAGCTACAGTTGCAACAGGTGCTTCAGGTTCGGCCGGCTTGTCGGCTCGGGCGGCAACCACGAAGCTGGCCAGGTACATGAACACGCCGATGCCAAAACCGACACCCGCGGCCAGACGCAGCCAGTAGATCGTGGTGATCGCGTCCTGCGTGGCCATGAAGTTCAGCGCCCCGGCGTTATCGGGAATACGCTGCAGCCAGATCTGCACCACGCCGGCAGCGGTCAGCAGCAGGGTGATCAGCAGCATGCTGACGCTCATGGTCCAGCAGGAGGCGATCTCCAGGCGCTGCGCCTGCAGGCTGTTGGCTTGCCGGCCATGCAGGATCGGCCAGGCGTAGGAGATGATCGCCAGAACTATCATCACGTAGGCGCCATAGAAGGCCAGGTGGCCGTGCGCGGCAGTCAGCTGGGTGCCGTGGGTGTAGTAGTTGACCGGTGCCAGGGTGTGCATGAAGCCCCACACGCCAGCGCCGAGGAAGGCCATGATGGTGCAACCTACTGCCCAGGTGACCGCTGCCTTGTTGGGATGGTCGCGGCGACGCTGCTTGAGCATGCTGAAGGCAAAGACCATGAGCATGAAGAACGGCAGGGGTTCGATGGCCGAGAAGATGGAACCGATCCAGAGCCAGTACTCAGGTGCGCCGATGAAGAAGAAATGGTGTCCGGTGCCCAGGATGCCGCTGATCAATGCCATGGCGATGATCAGGTACAACCATTTCTCGACCACTTCACGGTCCACACCGGTGGTGCGGATCAGGATGAATGCCAGGATTGCGCCAAGGATCAGCTCCCACACGCCTTCAACCCACAGGTGCACGACCCACCACCAGAAGTACTTGTCCATTACCAGCGAGGCGGGGTTGTAGAAGGCGAACATCCAGAACGCGGCCAGCCCGATAAGCCCGGTGGTCAGGACCATGTTGACTACCGTCTTGCGGCCCTTGAGTACGGTCATGATGACGTTATAGAGGAAGCCGACAAACACCAGCGCCAGGCCGATCTTGGTAATGGTCGGCTGTTCGAGAAATTCCCGGCCCATGGTCGGGAAGTACTTGTTGCCGGTCAGGTCCGCCAGTGTTGCGTAAGGTACGGCCAGATAACCGATGATGGTCAGAGTGCCGGCGGCGGCAAACACCCAGAAGAGTATTCTGGCCAGCAGCGGGCTGTGCAGTTCGCACTGGGTTTCCTCGGGCAGCAGGAAGTAGGTGGCGCCCATGAAGCCGAACAGCAGCCAGACAATCAGCAGATTGGTGTGCACCATGCGGGCCACGTTGAAGGGGATCTCCGGAAACATGAAGTCGCCGATGATGTATTGGGTTCCCAGGATCAGACCGAACACGATCTGCCCGATGAAGAGAATGATGGCGAAGACAAAGTATGGCTTCGCCTCCGACTGACTTGCGTATTTCATGGCAGTAATCCTTGCGTAGTGAGTCCGGTGTCTGCATCAGCCTTCATTGTTCGGCGGCCATTCGTTGGTATCTATACGCGAGGTCCAGATCAGGAACTGGGACAGCGCGCGGGTTTCTTCGGGCGTGAGGTTGAATTGCGGCATCTTGCGCCGGCCTTCTACCGGAAGCGGTTGGGCCGCCATCCAGGCACTGAAATACGCGTGAAAGGCCTCTTCGTTATCGCCACCGCGGCGAGGAAATACATTGCCCAGTTCGGGAGCGAAGTACGCACCCTCACCCAGCAATGAATGGCAGCCAACGCAATTGTTCTTTTCCCAGATCTCCTTGCCATGTTCGACCTCAGCGGTCAGTTGATCCCGATTTTCGCGCTCGGGGATTGCCACCACGGTGTCGAAGGTAAGACCAACAAAAAGCAGCATGAAGAACATGCCACCGCCGTAGTAGATGTTGCGGGCCATGCCCTTGGTAAATCTTTCCGACATGATGTAATCCTCAGTGATAGGCAGAAACGGCTTTGCGGGTCAGCGTCAGAGACTGGCGCGGCTCGGGGCCGGACTGTTGTGGTTGTACTTTTCTTCATGCGGCGTCGCGGCAAAATGCGCGCGGACCACGTCGAGAATGGCGGCCTGGGTGGTGGGGTCGTCGCTGAGCGGCTCGGCCAGGCAGGCGGTACATGCAGCAATCGGGTCCATTCCACTGAGCATCATGCGCGCGGTATGAATCAGCAGTCGGGTGGACGGGGCTTCTTCCAGGTCATGCGAGCCCATGTGCCGCAGCGCACCGCACAGCTGCACCAGCCGTGTGGCGATGGCGGGGTCGATCCCGCTCTCGCTGACCAGGATCTCGGTCTCGGCACTGGCATCCGGATAGTCGAAGCTCATCGCCACAAAGCGCTGCCGGGTACTGGGTTTCAGACCCTTGAGCAAGTTGCGGTAGCCGGGGTTGTAGGAGACCACCAGCATGAAGTCGGGGTGGGCTTCCAGGCATTCGCCGGTCGCATCCAGCGGCAGGATGCGGCGGTCGTCAGCCAGGGGGTGCAGAACCACGGTGGTGTCCTTGCGCGCCTCGATGATCTCATCCAGGTAGCAGATGGCCCCTTCGCGCACGGCGCGGGTGAGCGGGCCGTCTTGCCAGTAGGTGCCGTTGCTGCCGATCAGGTGGCGGCCGACAAGATCGGCAGTGGTGAGGTCATCGTGGCAGGCGACGGTATACAGCTTGCGCCCCAGCTGATCGGCCATATGCTGCACGAAGCGGGTCTTGCCGCAGCCGGTCGGGCCCTTGATCAGGATCGGCAGGCGATGGCTGGCAGCGTGGGCGAATACGTCGGTTTCGTTGCCATTGGGCCGGTAATACGCAACGTCCGCCGCGGGCTTGGCTGGTGCTGGAATGGAGGTGAGGTTGTTCACGGTGAGGTCCCTGTCAGTATCAGTAACAGGGGTATTGCAAGGCTGATGCCAGTTATCAACACATTGATATTAAAGGGGAAATATAATAAAGGGTGATTTATACCATTATCAGATCAAGGTCTGATCTACCTTTTAGGGTATAAAGTACCTTGCAGGCCCCGGACCGATCGACCAGGCTTGCATGCCTGTCTCAGAGCTCCGGCCGGGTCCAGAGCCAGAGAGCAACACATGCCAGCGTCGCGGTTACAGCCAGCCTGACGGCTAATGCGCTGGGAAAGAACCAGACAATCGTTGCGCTTGAGAGCATCAACAGTGAAGCCAGCCATTTCGCCCGGCGTGGTATTGCCCGACGCTCACGCCAGCTCCTGATCATGTTGCCGTAGCGCGGATGCCCCAGCAGTCTGGCTTCCAGTGCGGGCCAGCCGCGCGATCCGGCCCAGGCGGCGACCAGCAGGAACGGCGTCGTGGGCAGACCGGGCAGCACTATGCCGAGTGCGCCGAGCCCGAGAAAGAGCGAGGCAAGGCAGCGCCAGAGTGCTTGGCGGACCATCAGCTGATGCCCTGGGCTTCCAGTGTAAAGGTGTCGAGCAATTTCTCGACGCTGGGGATGCGGATATGCCTGGCGTGACTCTCGATCAGCCCACGGTCGCGCAGGGTGGCCATGGCCCGCGAGAGGGTTTCAGGCTTGATCGACAGCCGGGCCGCGATCAGCCCCTTGGGTAAAAGCAGGTCTACCTCGGCGCTATCCTTGCGCCGGTCTTTTACCTGGCCCACCAGATACAGTGCAAAGCGCTGGGTGGCATTCTGCAGGGTCAGGTTTTCCAGTTCGTCGAGTCGCTGGTGCAGGCGGATACTCAGGTGCCCCAGCAGATGCAGGCAGGTTTGCGGATTGTCCTGCAGGCAATGCAGCATCAGCCGGTTTGGCAGTGCTGCCAGCCGCACGGGTTCGAGCGCCTCGGCGCATACCGGGTATACCTGCTTCTGCATGAACATCACTGCCTCGGCGAAGGTGTGCCCGGCCTGGATTATTTCAACCACCTTTTCCTTGCCATCTGCGGAGATGCGAAACAGCTTCACCTTGCCCTCGAGAACCAGGAAAAAGCGTTCGGCCGGATCACCCTGACGCAGGATCAGCGCATGCGCGGGATACTCTCGATAGTGAGTCTCGCTCAGCAGGGTATCCTGCGACCTGGCTGGAAGCAGACCGAGCATCGGGTGTTGTAGCAGCTGTGTGCGGTGTTGCGGTGACAGCGTCATGGCAGTGGCCTGTTTTGATGGATGTCAGCCGGGCAGGGCATCCGGACGCGGGCGGTAGAGAATCGCCGCGTAATACCAGACGAACAGCGCGAACGCAGTGGCCCAGCACAGCCCCGCCAGCCAGAAACCGAGTTGAGGCCAGGCCGGCGCAAGCCACACCCGTGCCGGTACCGCCAGGTTGAGCAGGATGAAAGCTGCCGATATCGCCGGTACGGTCTTGAGCGGGCGTCCGGTATGACCCAGGCTAACGCGGGCAATCATGGCCAGGATCATGCCGCTCATGCTACCAATCGCCAGTAGGTGGGTGGCCTGGCTGAAACCGATCAGCCACCCGGCGTTCCACAGTGCCATCGCGTACAGCGCAACAACCAGCCAGGCATAGGCCATGTGCAGCGACCAGAGGAGGGGAACCTGCCATATTCCGGGGTGGTGCCAGAGTAACAGGCGCACCAGGTGACCGGCGCCGAGCAAGGCGAACACCACCCCGAGCCCGATCGACGGCTGCAAGGCAATGCCGCTCAGCATCAGCAGAGCCACGACAATGCTGCCAGCCAGTAGCAGATAGTCCAGCCAGGGTAGCGACGGGGCCGGGCCGGACAGGTCGAGCCCCCGCTGGGTGAAGAACGGAATCACTCGTCCGCCGATGATCCCCACCAACGCGGCGACCAGCCATAGCGCGCCCAGGTTACTCTGACGCTGCAGAGCAAAGTCGCCCGTTGCCAGACCTGTCAGGCTGACCAGGTTGCATAGCGCGAGCAGGCCCAGCACCAGTACGACAGGGTAGTTGCGCTTCTGTCGGGCAATCCACACCGAACGCGCAATGGAGACAGTGACAGCGGGCAGAAACAGAACATCCAGGCTGATGACCAGCCAGACCGGCAGGGGAGTCAGCCAGGCCAGGCGGGCGAACAGCCAGATTGCCGCGAGTGCCACCAGTGGGCTGCCGCTCAGACCGGGTACCCCGGTCCAGTTCTGCACTGCGGTGAGCAGGAACCCGGCGATGACCGCCGCAATGAAGCCGAATAGCATTTCGTGCATGTGCCACGCGAGCCAGCCCCCCGCGGGTTGCCATTCCCCGGTCAGGCCCAGCCATGCGGCTACCCACAGGGGGATTACCAGAGCGGCGAAAACGGCTCCGGCCAGAAAAAAGGGACGAAAGCCGAGCTCGAAGAGAGCTGATCGGCGGGGCTGCTGTGATTTCATCTATTACTCCATTATCCGGTGCATGTTCGCCCTGTGCCGTTCGGACCACAATATGCCAACAGGGGTACCCCGTCTGCCGCCCGAGCCGGTTCTGCCGGTCGGGTAGAATGGGCCACCTACCGGAGAAACCTGCCATGCTTTATCTGTCGCTCAAGACGCTGCACCTGCTGATGGCCATTGCCTTTGTCGGCACCCTGTTCTTTCAGGTATTTATCCTCGTTCCGGTGGCGCGCCAGCTACCCGAAGACCAGCGCGGCAAGATGTCGGTTTTGTTCGGGCAGCAGGCGCGTAGAGTCATTCATTGGGTCGCGTTGCTGCTGTATGGCGCCGGCATCGCGCTGGTCTGGCCGTATCGCCATGCCCTGGCCGATCCCCTGGCCAGCACCTTTACGCTGTTGCTCTCGCTCAAGTTGCTTCTGGCGGTCTTGATGATCGGTCACTACGTGGCGGTGATCGTGCTGCGCAGCAAGGGTCAGATCAGCGAGCGCGGCATGCGGCTGTTGAACGTCAGCTTGCTTGCGCATGCCGTCGTGCTGGTGTTCTGCGCCAAGGCCATGTTTACGCTGTAGCGCAGTAGGGGCTGCCTTCGGGCCGTGGAGAGCCGGCAAACAGGATGTTGTTTTCCAGATGAATATGTTGCATCAGGTCCTGACGCAGCTCCTCCAGTCCACGATACAACGCCTGCCAGGTGTTGCAGGCGCCCTCGGGCGGCGTTAGGTCGTTGGTCAACCGGACAATTTCATCCAGAGCCTGGCCATGCTGGTCATGTTCGAAGCGCATCACGCTGATCGGTCCGCCGACCATGGCCTGGCGACCCTGAAGCAGCAGCGGGAAAAGAATCTGCTCCTCCTTGAGCATATGGCTCTCCATCTCCTGGGCCATATAGGAGAGGTGATCGGCCAGACCGTTTGGGCAGGTCGCACGATCACCGTGCACCTGTTCAACGCGGCGCGCCAGTCTGATCAGCTCGGGTAGCTGCTCGCGGTGGCGGGCATGAAAGCGGGTCAGAATATGCTCCACCAGTTCGGCAGTGGGCGCCTGTTGCCAATCACGCATAGTTGCGTCACCGGGGGCCAGGGCCTCGAGCTGCGCGAGTACGTCTGCAGCGGGAACCCCTTTTTTAGCGGCAGCTTCAGCAAGTGTGTGGTGGCCCTGACAACAGAAATCCAGGCGGTTGGCGTGAAAGACAGCGGTGGCGCCGGGAATATCGCGGGCGAGATCGCCCAGGGGAGTATTCATATAATCTGCAGACATGACGATGGCTCTCCGGTTTCGCGGGTGTGGGATGGTTCTTACCTGTTCATCTTTTCTTACCTGTTCAGGTATTTGCAAAGGCCATGCCATCAAAAATAGTTGATAAATATCAATAATTTAATTTTTTATGGGTATTTTTAACCCATCGCGCGTAAGGTTAATAAAACCCTGAAAGGTGATTGTAACCATGATCGAACCCCTGCTTTTACCGGATCTGGTGGCCGAACTGCCAGCAGCAGTCCGGCTGCAGCGCCTGGTGCAGGTGTTGCGCGAGCATTTTCAGTGCGGCGCAGTGGTCCTGCTGCAACACTCGGATGAGTGCCTGCGGCCGCTGGCTGCCGTGGGCCTGGTTCAGGACGCGCTCGGCCGGCGTTTCCAGACTGCCCGGCATCCGCGTCTGGCCGCGTTGTTGTCCCGTCGCGAGCCCACCTGGTTCGATCCGCAAAGCCCTTTGCCCGATCCCTACGACGGCCTGCTGGATGAGTCCCCCGGGGAGCCGCTGCCGGTACATGACTGCATGGGCGTCAGCCTCTACGTGGAAGGGCGCCTCTGGGGCGCGGTTACCCTTGATGCGCTCAAGGCCGGTACTTTTGATGAGGCGGCGCGTCTCGAATTGCAGAGAATGACGCCGCTGATCGAGACCTGTGTGCGCATTACCCATCT
This sequence comes from Halopseudomonas sp., assembly GCF_041579695.1. Lineage (GTDB taxonomy): Bacteria > Pseudomonadota > Gammaproteobacteria > Pseudomonadales > Pseudomonadaceae > Halopseudomonas. The sequence goes on along the minus strand of NZ_JBFGFI010000034.1, from coordinate 11,457 downwards.
GGAGCAGGACAATCGCGCACTGCGTATGGCGCGCGTGGTGGGCCAGGGCACCCTGGCCGAAGCCAAGGATCACAGCATCATTGGCCACAGCATCCCGATCACCCGGTTGCTGGAGGAACTCTCCGTGGTAGCCGATACCGAGCTGCCGGTATTGCTCAGTGGTGAAACGGGAGTCGGCAAGGAGCTGTTCGCCCGCTGGCTGCACAGCCACTCGGGCCGGGCGGACAAGCCGCTGGTGCTGGTCAACTGCGCCGCGCTGCCTGAATCGCTGGCCGAGAGCGAGCTCTTTGGTCATGTGAAGGGCGCGTTCTCCGGGGCCAGCAGTGACCGCGGCGGACGGTTCGACGCTGCTGATGGCGGCACATTGTTGCTTGACGAGATTGGTGAGCTGCCGCTGACGGTGCAGGCCAAGCTGCTGCGTACATTGCAGAACGGCGAGATTCAGCGCCTCGGTGCCGACCAACCGCTGCGCGTGGATGTGCGCATCATCGCGGCCACTAATCGCAACCTGGCAGACCGGGTGGCCAGCGGCGATTTTCGTGCTGATCTCTACCACCGTCTTTCTGTTTATCCGGTGATGATCCCGGCACTACGCGAACGCGGGAGCGACATATTGCTGCTGGCGGGACACTTCATTGAGCTCAATCGCGCGCGGCTCGGTTTGCGTGGTTTGCGCTTGTCCGCAGCGGCGGAACAGGTGCTGCTGGGCTATTTCTGGCCGGGCAATGTGCGCGAGCTGGAGCACGTGATCAGCCGTGCTGCGATCAAGGCCCTGGGCGTCAACGGCTCGCGCCAGGCAATTCTGACCCTCGAGCCGGGGCATCTGGATATACAGATGGGCAGCACGCCACCCGCGGCAGATACCAGCCCGCAGCAGACAGCGGCAAGCGGTCCGGTCGTGCCGCTCAAGCAATCCGTTGACGCCTGCCAGCGCGAGCAGATACGTCTTGCCCTGGCACAGACGGGCGACAGTTGGGCCGCCGCTGCGCGGTTGCTCGACCTGGATGCAAGTAACCTGCACAAGCTGGCCAGAAGGCTCGGAATGAAAGCCTGATCCGGGAGTTGAGCAAAAATTGACCTGTATCAAAGTGGACAGTTCGAACTGGGTTTAGCCTGCATTGCATCGAAGATACAACTGCGGAGTCTATCCATGTTCAATCCTATCTGCTGGAACGCGGACCTGATTCGCCGTTATGACAACGCCGGTCCGCGTTATACTTCCTATCCAACTGCAGTCCAGTTTCACGACGGTATCGAGCCGTCCGATCTCACTGGCGCACTCGAACTCAGTCGGCAGGAGCAGCGACCGCTGTCCCTGTATGTGCATATCCCGTTCTGCGCCAACATCTGCTACTACTGCGCCTGCAACAAGGTCATCACCAAGGATCGCAGTCGTGCCGAGCCCTATCTGCAAAGCCTGTTTCGCGAGATAGAAATAGTCAGTCAGCATGTGGATGCCGATCAGCAGGTTCAGCAACTGCATTTCGGTGGCGGTACCCCGACCTTTCTGGCCCATGATCAGTTGCGTAGGTTGATGGACAAGCTGCGCGCGCATTTCAATCTGCGTGATGACGATGTAGGCGACTACAGTATCGAAATCGATCCCCGTGAAGCCGACTGGGCCACCATGGGTTTATTGCGCGAAATTGGCTTCAACCGGGTCAGTTTCGGTGTTCAGGACCTGGACGAGGACGTACAGCGTGCGGTCAACCGCCTGCAGACGCCGGAACAGACCTTGACGGTGATGGAGGCCGCACGGGCGCTGCAGTATCGGTCGATCAATATTGACCTGATCTACGGTCTGCCAAAACAGACGGCGCAAGGGTTTGCCAAAACGGTGGATGCCATTATCGCGATGAAGCCTGATCGCTTGTCGGTATTTAATTATGCGCACCTGCCTGAACGTTTTCTGCCGCAGCGGCGTATTCAGGCAGAGGACCTGCCGAGCCCGCAGGACAAGCTGGCCATGCTGGAAAACACCATCAACCAACTGGTGGGTGCGGGCTACCGCTATATCGGCATGGACCACTTCGCGTTGCCCGATGACAGCCTGAGCAATGCCCAGGAAAGTGGAGAGTTGCAGCGCAACTTCCAGGGCTATACCACTCACGGTCATTGTGACCTGATCGGACTCGGGGTGTCCTCGATCAGCCAGGTCGGCGATCTGTTCAGCCAGAACAGCAGCGATATCAAGGTTTATCAGCACACGCTCGACAGTGGCAAGCTGGCCACACGCCGTGGGCTGGAATGTCACGCCGATGACCGTTTGCGCCGCGCCGTGATCGGGCAACTGATCTGTCATTTCGCGCTGGATTTTGCTGATATCGAAGAGCGCTTCGACATCGTTTTCCGCGATTACTTCGCCGACTGCTGGCCGGTATTGCAGCAGATGAGCCGCGACGGTCTGCTTCAGCTCACCGAGCGCGGCATCCGTATCCTGGCGGCGGGGCGTTTGCTGGTCAGATCGGTGTGCATGGTATTCGATGCCTATCAGGCGGTGGACAACAACCAGCGCTACTCGCGGATTATCTGACAAGACAATGCTGGCCAGCCTGCAAGCACCAACTGCTATGCTCAGGTCTCCAACAATCACAGAGGTCTGAGCCATGCAAGGCAGTTGTCTGTGCGGTTCCATCGTTTATCAGGTCGACAGCCTGGATACCCCGATACGCCATTGTTCTTGCAATACGTGCCGCAAGGCCCACGCGGCTGCGTTCAATACCGGCTGTGGCGTGAAGAAAGAACATTTTCGCTGGCTGCAAGGCGAGAACATGCTGGCGCATTACGAATCCTCACCAGGCAAGATGCGGTATTTCTGCAGTCGCTGCGGTTCCCAGCTGGTGGCCGAGAAAGCGGGTATACCCTATGTGGTGTTGCGCGTCGCGACGCTGGATGAGGATCCGGGAAAGCGGCCTTCGGCGCATATCTGGACCAGTCACGAAGTGCCCTGGCTGGCGTATGGCGAAGCATTGCAGCGTTGCGAGGAATGGCCGCCGGGCTATCCGGGCTGAGAGCCGGTCAGCTTGCGGTCCGTTGCGCCAACCAGATCGTATGCCTTGTGCCGCGGTTGCCGTGGGCATAGACCTTGACCTCTTCGGCGTTGAAACCGGCCTTGCGCAGGTCGTTGGTAAAGCGCTGATCGGCGCTGGCCGACCACACCGCGAGTATGCCATCTGCGCGAAGAGCCCGGCCGCAACTACGCAGGCCCGCCACGCTGTAGAGCCAGCTATTGGCCGACTGGGTGAGACCTTCGGGGCCGTTGTCGATGTCGAGCATGATTGCGTCTAAGCCTCCGGCCTCGCTTTTCAGCAGTTCTGCTACATCGGCGTTGACCACTTGCGTACGCGGATCCTGTAGCGGGTTGCCCGCCTTCTCGCCCAGGGGGCCGCGGTTCCATTCAATGACACCTGGCAGCAGCTCAGCGACTATCACCTCGGCGTGGGGGCCCAGATTTTCTAGCGCCGCGGCCAGCGTAAACCCCATGCCCAGGCCGCCGATCAGCACTCGCGGCCCGGGCCGCGAAGCAACACGCTGGCAGGGTATCCGCCCCAGCGCATCCTCGGAGCCATGGGTCCGGGTATTCATCAATTGCCCGCCCTTGCCACCCTCAAGCTTGATGACAAAGTCCTCTCCGTATTCGAACAGGCACAGGGCGCCGCCATCGGGCAGGGGGGTGGTATCAAGCAGGACGTAACGTTTCATCGGCTATCCGCAGCAGTGGCAACGGCGGGCAGCATACCGGCATGTCCAGCGTGCTGCCAGCCCGCTCAGCGCAACCGCACGCCGCTCATCTCCGGCAGCTTGTGAGCAATACCCTTGTGGCAGTCAATGCAGGTGCCGTCTGCTACCAGGGCGGTGGAGTGGGCCTGTTTGGCCCGCGCGCTTTGCAAGGTGAAATCCATCGAGTCGAACTGATGGCAGTTGCGGCACTCCAGGGAGTCGTTGGCCTTCAGTCGTCGCCACTCGCGCTCGGCCATTGTCCGCCGTTTGGCCTCGAACTTTTCCGGTGTATCGATGGTGTTGAACAGCCAGCCCCAGACCTCCTTGGAGGCCTCCATCTTGCGGGCGATCTTGTGGGTCCACTCATGTGGGACGTGGCAGTCCGAACATACTGCGCGCACGCCGGAGCGGTTGGTGTAGTGAATGGTGTCCTTCAGTTCCTGATAGGGGTGTGAGTACATTTCGTGGCAGCCAATACAGAACTGTTCTGTGTTGGTCGCCTCTAGGGCGGTATTGAAACCACCCCAGAAAATGATGCCGGCAATGAATCCACCCAGAGTCAGAAATCCCAGACTGAAGTGCACGCTGGGTCGACGCAGCACATTCCAGTAACGGGCCAGCCAGCGCTTCATTGGCTTGCTCCGTAAGCCTGGCGGGCGGTCTCTCTCTCGATTACCGCCTCGATCGGCATGAAATCGGAATCGACCAGCGGCTCTGCATCGGTCTGCGGCACGTGGCACTGGGTGCAGAAATACCGCCCAGGCGTGACCTCCGCGCTGGTCTGGCCGGTGCGATCGGTGTAGTGCGTCACGCTGACCATGGGCGCACCGACGTCGGGCGCCACATTGCGGTTGTGACAGGTCAGGCACTGGTTGTAGCGCAAATCCATCTGGTAACCGCGAATGCTGTGGGGAATCACCGGCGGTTGCTCCGGATAGTTGCGAACATCACGTCCGCTATCCTTGGGCACGCCTGCGATGGGTGGCGCAGAAGGGGTTTCATACAGGGTCCCGCCGGGGCGCAGGCCGTCGGGGTGCCTGTGGCTAAGCCAGACGACGAATCCGTAGGAGCCGACAATGGCCACAGCCATAATCGGAAACAGGAAAGCCACAAGAAAAATGAATACGCGCCTCTCGTCACGCTTGCGCTGGGGATCCGGTGGAGTCGGAGAATCCTCGGTCATGCACATACCTCCTGAGCCTTTTGCCACCATAGTGCAGATGTCTGTTCCAAAATTTTGGCGGCAGCTTCTGTTGATCTGGATTAATTTTCCGCTCTGATGTGATTTTTGCCCCGTCCTCCAACAACTCCCTCGGCCGCACTGTCGAATTCCGGGTGATAACGGTAGATTTTCACGCGCTTGGTCATGCTCCGTCCTGATCAGATGGTCCGCCGTATGGTGCAGCGGTCTTAGTTCTAGGAGTACGGAAACGCTGACCGGTTCGACAAGAATGATCAGGTGAGCAGTTGCTTGAATTCTGCTGGCGAGCATCCGGTCCAGCGGCGGAAGGAACGGCGGAAATTGGCCTGATCATTGAAGTTCAGACAGGTCGCAACCTGGTCTGGGGGCAGGGCGGTACTGCTCAATGCCCGCGGCACAGCCTACCAGCTGGAGGCCACGCCGATGGACCGTCCCGAGTGGGTGGCAGTGCATCCCCAGACGAGGGAGGTATATGTCACGCTGACCAACAACAGCGACCGCGGAAGTGTGCATCCGGTAGATGCCGCCAATCCGCGGCCGGACAACCTGCACGGCCAGATCCTGCGATGGAACGAGACCGGCGCTGATCCCGCGGCCACCACCTTTGCCTGGGACATCTTCCTGCTGGCCGGGGACGCGCCCGGCGCCCTGGACGCAGCAGGCAATGTGGTGCCATCGAACCTCACCGGAACAATCAATGGTGACATCTTCTCATCGCCTGACGGGCTGGCTTTCGATGGCGCCGGACGACTCTGGATCCAGACCGACTCCGATGAAACCGCCGCCCATACCAGCAACACCGGATGCAACCAGCTGCTCTGCGCCGACCCAACCACCCGCGAAGTAAGGCGTTTTCTGGTCGGCCCCTGGGGGGCGGAGATGACCGGCATCACCTGGACACCTGGCTATCGTTCCATGTGGGTCAACGTCCAGCACCCGGGCATCAGTTACCCGGCCAGCGACGGGGAATCGCGGCCGCGCTCGACCACAGTGCTGGTTACGCGCGATGACGGGGGGGTGGGGGCTTGAAGCGCAAAAAGTGGAGCGGGTGAAGGGAATCGAACCCTCGTCGTAAGCTTGGGAAGCTTCTGCTCTACCATTGAGCTACACCCGCGTGCTGCGCATTCTAAGCAGTTGCCGGTTATTCGGCAAACAACTTCAGTGGTTATTTCTGTCTGCTCGCTATCGCCATCATGCGCCGGTAGCTGTCCTTGCGCGCCTCCTGATCGAACATTGAGGTGCTGACGATCAGTTCGTTGGCGCCAGTGCGTTCCAGCAGGTCGTCCAGCTGCTGGCTGACGGCGTCCTCGTCGCCGATCAGGGTGCCTGCCAGCGTAGAGAGCACACTGTGCTTTTCGTGGGGCTGCCACAGCGCTTCCATGTCCTCGACCGGCGGTGGCAGCGGGCCGGGGCGGCCGCGGATCAGGTTGAGAAAGGCCTGTTGGTGAGAGGTGGCGAGCATGGCTGCCTGCTCCCGGCTCTCTGCCACATAGGCATTGATACCGAGCATCACATGGGGCTGCTGCAGGGCCTCCGAGGGCTGGAAATGCTCTCGATAGGTACGCAGCGCGCTGAACATGAAGTCCGGCGAGAACTGACCGGCGAAGGCGAAGGGCAAGCCGAGCTGGGCGGAGAGCTGAGCGCTGAATGTGCTGGAGCCCAGCAGCCAGATGGGTACATTCAGGCCGGCTCCGGGAACAGCGCGCAGGCGCTGGCCGGGCTTGGGCTCGGCGAACAGGCGGCGCAACTCATCCAGCATTTGCGGAAAGTCCGAGCCGTCGCCGCGGCCATGACGCAGTGCCTGCGCCGTTGCCTGGTCGGTGCCCGGCGCGCGGCCCAGCCCGAGATCGATGCGGTCCGGATACAGTGATTCCAGCGTGCCGAACTGCTCGGCAATTTGTAACGGCGCGTGATTGGGCAGCATGATGCCGCCCGAGCCGATGCGGATGCTCGTGGTGCCAGCGGCCAGGTAACCCATGACCACCGACGTTGCGGCGCTGGCGATGCCGGTCATGTTGTGATGCTCGGCAACCCAGTACCGCCGGTATCCGAGGCCTTCGACGTGCTGGGCCAGGGCGCGTGCATTGGCCAGTGCCTGGGCGGGTGTCGCTCCCTCGGGCACCGGGCACAAATCCAGTACTGACAAGGGAATGGCTTGGTTAGACATAGTTACTCCTGCACAGGAACAAGTAATGGCAGTATGCTAACGTCTATCAAGGTCGGCGCATACCGGGACGCTTTAACTGAATCCACGGCCAAGTATTCCGATGATCCGCCTGCCAGGGAGAATTGCCATGCAAAACCTGCGTTATCCGGCTATGGCCGTGGCTATCCTGATGAGCCTGACCAGCGTGTTCGCAACCGCGGCGACGTTGCCGGTGCTTGATCAGCAGAATAATCCGCTCCAGGATGCGGTGATCCTGGTCGAAAATGTCGCTCAGCGCCCACCCCTGTCCAGTTCGATGGAGCAGGTCGACCGCCAGTTCCAGCCACGTGTGCTGGTGGTGCCAGCGGGTACCCGGGTTGGCTTTCCCAACAACGACGATGTCCGTCATCACGTCTATTCGTTTTCTCAAACCAAACGTTTCGAACTGCGCCTGTTCCAGGGCTCCGAAGCACCGCCGGTGGTTTTCGAGCAAGCAGGTCCGGTGGTGCTGGGCTGCAACATTCATGATGCGATGATCGGCTATATTCTGGTTACCGACAGCCCCTGGTACGCGATAACAGGTACCGATGGCGCCCTTGATCTGAACCATTTGCCTGCGGGTGCGCGGGCTGTTTCCTGGTGGCACCCCAGTCTTGGCGACAAACCAGCAGTCAGCCTAGGCACTATGGACCTGCACACCCGGGATAATCTGGTTCTGGTGGTGGAATCAGTAGCCGGGACGGGTGCAGACAAGCCTCTTTCGCCTCTGCAGATGCGTTTCAACAAGGCGGCCGGAAAAGATGCGGATTGAGCGTCTGCGCACTCGCCTGATTCTGTTGCTGGTAGGCCTGCTGGCACTGGCGCTGGGCGCGGTTTTTGTCGCGGTGTACAGCGCCACCGACAGTTCAGCCGAGCGTCAGGCGCGGCAACAGTTGCAGGTGGGTGCCAACGTTTTCAGCCGTTTGCTCGAGCTGCGCGCCCAGGAGCTTGCGGGCGCTACAGAAGTGCTCGCAGCTGACTTCGGTTTTCGCGAAGCGGTGGCTTCGGGCGATTTGCCAACCATACGCTCCGCCCTGTTGAACCAGGCCCGCCGTATCGGCGCGGACGAGGCACTGTTTTTTGACGCGCAGGGCGACATCCAGGTATCCAGCCGCAAGGCAGATGGCCGCGCGCAGGTGAAGCTCCGTGCTTTGCAGCCGCTGGGTTCAAACTCTCTGGTGGCAGTGATAGACGATCAACCCTTTTTGCTGGTTGATGCTGTGGTGATGGCTCCACTGGCGGTGGGCCAGGTGGCTATGGCGTTCCGGCTGAACCAGGCGCTGGCCGAGGAGATGCGGCGCCTCACCGGGCTGGAGGTCAGCTTCGTTACCAGCCAGGCCGGCAACACGTTGGAGCGCGTCGGCACCTTGGGGATGGGCGGCGGCGACGGCCTTGAAGCGCCGGCATCGGCGCTGGTTGATGTCACCGGGGAGGTGTTTCTCGCCACCCGGATAACCTTGCTGGAACAACAGGAATACAGCATCAGGGCCCAGCTGCTTAGCCCGCTGGAAGACGCTCTGGCGATATTCGATCCGCTCAAGCGTGAGCTGCTGTTGATTACCCTGATTGCGCTGGGGCTCTCGTCGCTGGGGGCCTGGGTGATGGCCGGCAGCCTGTCGCGGCCGGTGAGCATGCTTGCCGAGGCAGCGCGGCGCATCGGTCAAGGCGACTACGCGAGCGCGGTGACCCTCAATCGCCGGGATGAGCTCGGGCGGCTCGCCTTGAGCATCGATACCATGCGCGAGGATATCGCAGAACGCGAGCGGCAGATCGCGCACAATGCCTTTCACGATCCATTGACCGGGCTGGGTAATCTGGTCAAAACCCGGGAGCAACTGAGCGATTCGGTTACTGCCGGCCGTTCGGGTGCGCTGGTGGCGTTCTATCTGGCCGCGGAAGAGGATCTGATCAAGGCGCGTGGCCAGACATTCTATTCGCGCACAATTGCTGCCTCGGCGGAACGCATACGCGCGAAGGTGCCGGCCAACTCGATGCTTGCCTATCATCCGGGACAGGGTTTTCTGCTGGTGCTCAACAATATGCAGACCGATCAGGCGGTCATTGCCACCGATGGTCTGATCACCATTCTTTCGCAGAGAATGGAAATCGACGGCATCAAGCTCAATCTCGAATGGCTTGCTGGCGTGGTCGGCTGGCCGCAGCACAGTGACGATCCGGACGAGCTGTTGCGTCAGGTGGCCATGGCCGCAGCGGATGCCCACCCCGGCCCGGAGCGCATTTCGGTGTACCAGGCAACGCGCGATCAGGCTTACATGCGCCGTCTGCGTCTGATCCGCGACATTCATTTTGCCGCGCAGATGCGCGAGCTCTCGGTTGTCTACCAGCCCAAGCTCGACCTGGCCCGCGGCGAGGTGAGGCAAGTCGAAGCCTTGATGCGGTGGCAGCATTCAGAACTCGGTTTCATAGGCCCTGACGAGTTCATCCTGCTTGCCGAGCAGACCGGTAGCATTCATAAGCTCACCCAGTGGATTCTGACAGCCATTGCTTCACAGATGCGGACATGGGAAGACCAGGGTCTGGATTTGCAGGTGGCGATGAATATCTCCGCGCTGGATCTGGATGATGAGCGCTTTCCCGATCAGGTTGCAGGGGTGCTGCATACCTACGGCATCAGCCCGCCAATGCTGGCCTTCGAGGTCACCGAGAGCGCCCTGATGATAAATCCGGACCGCAGCCTGCGCAGTCTGCACCGCCTGCGCGACATGGGGATTAGCCTGGCGGTCGACGATTATGGGACCGGTTATTCGTCCCTGGCGATGCTCAAGAGCCTGCCGGTACAGGACCTGAAGATCGACAAGTCGTTCGTACTGAACCTGGCGGAGGGCAGCGAAGACGCGGTTATTGTCAGGTCCACCATCGAGCTGGCGCACAACATGGGGCTCAGGGTGGTTGCCGAGGGAGTGGAGACCGCAACCAGCCTCGAGTGGCTGCGGGCGCTTGGCTGCGATACTGCCCAGGGCTACTTCATCAGTAGGCCGGTTGCCGCCCCTGATCTGGAAACCTGGTTGCAGGCCAACCGCTATACCTGGAAACCGAAGGAACATTCATGAGGAAGGCGATAGTTGCAGCCCTGCTGAGCTGTATGCCTGTGTTGGCCGGCGCAGACCCCGGCGGGCGTCTGCTCGCGACCGGCGGCGCCAGCATGATCGAGGGCGCGGCCGGCGGTGGCATCGTGCCCTGGGCAGTGATGTCCGGCTACGGCACCCGCGAGCAATGGGGTGGGGCGGTGTTTGCCACCCGCGTCGACACCGGGGAATATCGGCTCGACACGGCCGGTGCGGGTTTCAGTTACGCCAATCGGGTGGAGCTCTCCTTTGCCCGCCAGCGCCTGGACATCGATACGCTTGCCAAGGCTGCCGGACTGCCGGAGCGCAGCCTCAATCAGTATGTACTGGGCGCCAAGGTCAGGCTGTTCGGCGACCTGATTTACGACCGGTTGCCACAGGTGGCATTGGGGCTGCAGTACAAGCGCCAGACCAATTTCTTCATACCGCAGGCTGTAGGCGCACAGCGCGACTCCGACACCGAGGCCTATCTGGCCGCCAGCCGTCTGCTCCTTGGCGGCGCCTTCGGCTATAACCTGCTGCTCAATGGCACGCTGCGCTATAGTCGCGCCAATGAGACGGGACTGCTCGGCTTTGGGGGAGACCGGCGGGACAACCGCAGTCTGCTCAAGGAAGGGAGCGTGGCAGTATTGCTCAATCCGCATTGGATCGTTGGTGTGGAATACCGGGAGAAGCCCGACAACTTGTCCTTTGCCGGCGAGAGCGACTGGCAGGACCTGTTTATTGGTTACTTTCCCTCCAAAAACGTCTCGGTAGTCGCCGCCTGGGCTGATCTGGGTGAAATCGCCACGCTGGAAGACCAGGCTGGTCTGTATCTCTCCCTGCAACTGAGTTATTGAGGTTTATATGCGTTTCATCATCGTGCTCATTGCTGCATTCTCCCTGGTCGGCTGTGCGGCCCCGTCTGCCAGCCCTCCGGCCGACGACGACCTTTATCAGGCGTTGGGCGGCAAGCCCGGCATTGGACGGATTGTCGAGGGGCTGCTCATCAACATTGCCGACGACGAACGCATAGTCGCTCATTTCATCGATGCCGATATCGACCGCCTTTATGCAAAGCTGGTCGAGCAGATATGCGTTGAAAGTGGTGGCCCCTGCAAATACACCGGCGACAGCATGGAAGACAGCCATGCGGGAATGGATATCACCGAAGGCGACTTCAATGCGCTGGTTGAAGACCTGATTGTCGCGATGAATGCTGAACGAGTGCCTGTCACCGCCCAGAACCGGCTGCTGCAGCGGCTGGCGCCGATGCGCGAATCGAT
>NZ_JBFGFI010000033.1:0-30192 GCF_041579695.1 Halopseudomonas sp. | reverse complement strand
GTTACCACTGATCATCATCGCCATGCAGTGAAAGGTAAAGGCATAGATATGATAGAGCGGCAACGGACAGATGATCGTCTCTTCACCGTCCTTCATTGTGGAGCCCATCATGGCCTTGGCCTGCAGCATGTTGGCGACAAGATTATGGTGCGTCAGCATGGCGCCCTTGGCAACGCCGGTAGTGCCACCAGTATATTGCAGTACGGCAATATCTTGCGCTCCCGGCGCGGCTTCCTGGAAGCTCTGGTTCTTGCCCTTGGCCAGCGCGTCGTTGAACTTGACGGCGCCGGGGATGTTATACGACGGCACCATCTTCTTCACGTGCTTGACCACGCTGTTGACCAGCAGCCGCTTTAGCGGCGGCAGCATGTCGCCTACCTCGGTAATGATGACCTGTTTTACACCCGTGCGCGGAACTACCTGCTCCGCCAGATGAGCCATGTTGGCCAGGCAGATCAGCAGCTTGGCGCCGGAGTCGTTGAACTGGTGCTCCATCTCGCGCGGGGTGTACAGCGGATTGGTGTTGACCACCACATAGCCGGCGCGCATCGCACCGAATACTGCAATCGGATATTGCAGCACGTTGGGCATCTGGATCGCGATCCGGTCACCCGGCTGCAGGTCGGTATTTTTCTGCAGATAGGCAGCAAACTGGCCGGACAGCTTGTACATCTCGCCATAGGTGATGGTTTTGCCCAGGTTGCTGAATGCGGGCTTGTCGGCAAAACGCTGACAGGAATGTTTGAGAACATCGAGGATATTGCTGTACTGATCCGGATTTATCTCGGAGGGGATGCCTGCGGGATATTTGTCTTTCCAGAAATTCTCAAGCATGGATGCCTGCTCCTGAGCGTATTCGTCGAGGCGTACCGGCCCAAGGGGCAGCGGTCGCGTTGGTTTTATTCGTGACTATAACGGCCTTTCTGGTCGAAAAGCCGCCGAAGACTAGCAGTTTTTCCCTGTCCGGACCAGCTACGGGACTGACAATAAAAAACCGCCGGAATAATCCGGCGGCTCTGGTGTTGCGCTAAATCAGGAGGCGCGGCGTGGCCGCGCAGCCATCAGATGTCGCGCAACTCGCGGCGCAGAATCTTGCCTACCGGCGTCATCGGCAGCGACTCGCGGATTTCGAAGTGCTTAGGCACCTTGTAACCGGTGAAGTTGGCTCGGCAATAGGCCTTGAGCTCTTCGATGGTCAGGTCAGCAGAGCTGGGCACGACGAACAGCTTGACCGCCTCGCCGGATTTCTCGTCCGGCACACCGATCGCAGCGGCGTTGGCTACCTTGGGGTGCGCAGCAACGACGTCTTCGATTTCGTTGGGATAGACGTTGAAACCGGAAACGATGATCAGATCCTTGATGCGGTCGACAATGGCGACAAAGCCGTCCTCGTCGATCACTGCCACGTCACCCGTCTTCAGCCAACCATCAGCGTCGAAGCTTTCTTTGGTGGCATCATCACGCTGCCAATAGCCCTTCATGACCTGAGGGCCCTTGACGCACAGTTCGCCACGCTCTCCAATCGGCAGCTCATTGCCCTCTTCGTCAACGACCTTCAGCGCAGTACCGGGGACGGGCAAACCTACGGTACCCAGGCGTGCCAGGCCGCCACCGGGGCTGGAGCAGACAACCGGCGAACATTCGGTCAGACCGTAGCCTTCACCAATGCGGCTGTGAGTCTTCTTTTCCCAGCGCTCAGCCGTGGCCTTGACCAGCGCGGTACCACCCGAAGTCGTGCCTTTGAGATGGGAGAAATCGATCTCGCCGAACTCAGGATGTTCCATCAACGCCACAAAGAGCGTGTTCAGGCCCATCATCGAGGAGAACTTCCACTTCTTAAGCTCCTTGACGAAGCCGGGGATATCGCGCGGGTTGGTGATCAGCACGTTGTGGTAACCGGCGAGCATCATGCACATGCAGTTCGCGGTGAATGCGAAGATATGGTAAAGCGGCAGCGGACAAATAATGATCTCGCTCTCATCGCCCATGATTTTATTGCCGCTTTCGTCGCGCTGTTGCAGGTTGGCGTAGACCTGCAGCATGTTGGACACGATATTGCCGTGGGTCAGCATTGCACCCTTGGATGGTCCGGTGGTGCCACCGGTGTACTGCAGTACCGCGACGTCGTCATGGGTCTTGGCGACTGGCTTCGGAGTCTTGCCCTTGCCGGCCTTGAGGGCGGCCTTGAAGGAGATCGCCTGCGGCAGGTTGAATGCCGGCACCATCTTCTTGACTTTCTTGACCACGGTATTGACCAGCCAGCCCTTGGCGGCGGGCAGCATGTCGCCCATGCGGGCTTCAAACAGATATTTCAGGTCGGTATCGGGGGCGACTTCTTCGACCAGATGACCAAACATGTTCATGTAAACCAGGGCTCGTGCGCCCGAGTCCTTGAACTGGTGACGCATCTCCCGGGCCGTATACAGCGGGTTGGTATTGACCACAACCAGGCCGGCACGCATCGCTCCAAAAACGGCGACCGGAAACTGGAGGACGTTAGGCATCTGGATGGCAATTCGATCGCCCGGTTTGAGATCGGTCTCGTTCTGCAGGTAGGCGGCAAAATCGGCTGACAGCCGGTCCAGGTCGCCGTAGGTGATAGTGTTTCCCATATTGGTAAAGGCAGGACGGTCCGCAAACTGTTTGCAGGAACGCTCGAACACATCAATGATTGAACTGTACTGACTCTGATCGATATCGTTGGGCACGCCGGGCGGGCGTTTGTCATTCCAGAACGATGCTTCCATTATTGTTGTCCTCTTTCCCCGTATTGGTCTCATGGGATAAAAACCGGCAGTTATCCCAGTGCAATTATTCCCCCCGACAAGCAGGCTTGTCAGGGGGCTCACGTCTGTGCGTAACTCCCAAAATTACCAGCATTGGACGAAAACACAAAACGCTGCCGCGTTTCTTTTGGTACACATCTGAGGAGAATAATAACAATGCCCTGTCAAACCGGCTGGCTGGCTGCCGAAGATCAGCAAAAACTGTTCTTTTACCAATGGATGCCCGATGCGCCGCAACCCCGCGCCTGGATTCTGATAAGCCATGGAATGGCCGAGCATGCGGGCCGCTACTCCTGGCTTGCAGAGCAATTGAACCGCGCGGGTTACGCGGTGGCCGCGCTGGACCAACGTGGCCACGGCCAGAGTATTACTGACCAACCGGGCCATTTCGCTGACTCGGATGGCTGGCGCAAGGTGACAGCGGATATTTCATCCCTACGCAGGCATATCAGTGAACATGCAGACAAGGCTCCGGTGTTCCTGCTGGGTCACAGCATGGGTTCCTATATTGTCCAGGGTCACCTGTTGGCGAATGCAGCGGGTCTTGCGGGGGTGATCCTCAGCGGCAGTAATGCCCATCCGCCGGCAGTGAGCAAGGCAGGCAGAATGGCCGCAGGTATCGAGGGTCGCCTGCGTGGCTGGAACAAGCCAGCGCTCACGCTCGGCAAGCTGAGCTTCGGCCAGTTCAACAAGGCCTTCAAACCCAACCGGACGGAATTCGACTGGCTCAGCCGGAACCCGTCGCAGGTTGATGCCTATATAGAGGATCCGCTGTGCGGTTTCGCCTGTACCGCACGCCTCTGGCACGATCTGTTTGGCGGTCTGCTGCAGATCGCCGACCCTGATCGGTTGCAGCAGATACGTACCGATCTGCCGGTGCATATCGTTGGCGGTGACGCCGACCCGGTCAGCGCTGGCAACGGCCTGCCAAGGCTGCAGCAGCGCCTCATCAACGCGGGGCTGACATCCACGAGCCTGCAATTGTATGATGGCGCGCGCCACGAAATATTCAACGAAATCAATCGCGAGCAGGTAGCAAAGGATCTGCTCGACTGGTTGGCAAAGCAGTTGCCAGCCACCTCTTCAGCCGATTCGGAGTCTGCAGATGTCACAGCTTGAAAACCGTACCTATGATGAACTGAACACAGGTGACACTGCCTCTGTGACCCATCTGGTCACCGAGCGCGACCTGTCGCTATTTGCCGCGGTATCCGGCGATGTCAATCCGGTGCACCTGGACGAAGCCTTCGCCGCCGCCACCCCGTTCAAGGGCCGCATCGCCCACGGCATGTTCTCCGGCGCGCTGATCTCGGCAGCCATCGCCTGTGAGTTACCCGGCCCAGGAACCATCTATATTGGTCAGGAAATGAGCTTCATGAGGCCGGTGCGCCTGGGCGATGAAGTTCGGGTGGAGCTGGAAATCCTCGAGAAACTGCCGAAAAACCGCGTGAAGATCGCCACGCGGGTGTTCAATCAGGATAACAAGCAGGTGGTGGATGGCGTGGCTACGGTGATGGCACCCACCGAGAAAGCGAGCATGGAACGGCCGACCCTACCAGAGGTGAAGATCGGCTAGAAGCCGGAGCTGGAAGTGTTGCACTTCCAGCTACCGACTTATTTACTCAAAAACCGCATCCCCTCTTCCAGACCTTCCAGAGTCAAGGGGTACATCCGGTCCTCGATCAGATCACGCACGATGCGTGTCGAGGTGGTGTAATCCCAGGCGTCTTTCGGATAGGGGTTAATCCAGATCATCTTCTTGTACTTCTCCATGAAACGCTGAATCCAGACGTGTCCGGCCTCCTCGTTCCAGTGCTCCACACTGCCGCCGGGCTGGGTAATCTCGTAGGGTGCCATGGCGGCGTCGCCGACGAAGATCACCTTGTAGTCCGGTCCGTACTTGTGCAGCAGGTCCATCGTGGACGTACGCTCATTGGTGCGGCGCAGGTTGTTTTTCCACACCGACTCATAGGGGCAGTTGTGGAAGTAGAAGTATTCGAGATGCTTGAACTCGGTGCGGCAGGCGGAGAACAGTTCTTCGCAGACCTTGATATGCGCGTCCATCGACCCGCCGATATCAAAGAGCAGCAGTAACTTGACCGCGTTGCGCTTCTCCGGGCGCATCTGGATGTTCAGCAGACCAGCATCGCGGGCGGTGTGGTCGATGGTGCCATCGATATCCAGCTCGTCCGGTGAACCCTGACGGGCGAACTTGCGCAGGCGACGCAGAGCCACCTTGATATTGCGCGTGCCCAGCTCGACCTGGTCGTCGAGGTTCTTGTACTCGCGCTGATCCCAGACCTTGGCAGCCTTGCCCTGACGCTTGCCGGCATCGCCCACGCGAATACCTTCGGGATTGTAGCCACCGGAACCGAATGGGCTGGTACCGCCGGTACCGATCCATTTGTTGCCGCCCTCATGGCGCTCTTTCTGCTCCTCAAGGCGCTTCTTGAACTCTTCGATCAGCTTGTCCAGACCGCCGAGGGACTGGATCTTCTCCCGCTCCTCGTCGGTCAGCATCTTCTCGAATTCCTTGCGCAGCCAATCCTCGGGTATCAATGCTTCAAGAAGCTGGTCGAGATTCTGCAGACCGTTGAAATAGGCGCCAAAAGCACGGTCGAATTTGTCGAAGTGGCGTTCATCCTTGACCATCACGGTGCGCGCGAGATAGTAGAACTCGTCCATGTCGGCGAACACGACATGGTGCTTGAGCGCACGTATCAGATCGAGCAGCTCACGCACCGATACCGGCACCTTTGCTGCTCGCATTTCATTGAACAGGCCCAAAAGCATGGGCTTCCCCCTTCTTAATGGATCTGACGTCTCAGCGGTTCTGACGACGAGTCATGAATGCCAAGCGTTCGAGCAGCTGTACGTCCTGCTCGTTCTTGACCAGCGCGCCATACAGCGGCGGGATGGCCTTGGTCGGATCACGGTCGCGCAGCACCGCCTCGGGAATCTGGTCGGCCAGCAGCAGCTTCAGCCAGTCAACCAGTTCAGAGGTCGATGGCTTCTTCTTCAGACCGGGCACCTTGCGCACGTCAAAGAAGATGTCCATGGCTTCGGACAGCAGCTCCTTGCGGATCTCGGGGAAATGCACATCAACAATCCGCTGCATTGTGGTGCGGTCGGGGAATGCGATGTAATGGAAGAAACAGCGGCGCAGGAAGGCGTCGGGCAGCTCCTTCTCGTTGTTCGAGGTAATGATGATGATCGGACGCTGCTTGGCCTTGATCGTCTCATTGGTCTCATAAACATAGAACTCCATTTTATCGAGTTCCTGCAGGAGATCGTTGGGAAACTCGATATCGGCCTTGTCGATTTCATCGATCAGCAGAATCGAACGCTCTTCCGATTCGAAGGCTTCCCAGAGCTTGCCCTTCTTGATGTAGTTGCCGACGTCGTGCACCTTGTCGACGCCCAGCTGGGAGTCGCGCAGACGGCTTACCGCATCGTATTCGTACAGCCCCTGATGCGCCTTGGTGGTCGACTTCACGTGCCAGGTGATCAGCTTCATGCCCATCGACTCGGCCAGCTGTTCGGCGAGCATGGTCTTGCCGGTACCGGGCTCACCCTTGACCAGCAGCGGGCGCTCCAGAGTGATTGCGGCATTGACCGCAAGCTTCAGGTCATCGGTGGCGACGTAGGACTGTGTGCCTTCAAACTTCATGGTGAATTCCTCGGACAAAAGACGGGCGGCAGGCGATTGCATCACTAAAATAAGGCAAAAACTATAACATGCAGCGCTTTGCACTGTGAACGTGACTGGGGTATTCAGTCACTGAATGATCCAGCTAGAACCGGGTGTCCGGGCTATTTATCTTTCTCCGCAGCCACCTCAAAGCCGGAGCTGAATGCCTCGACAAACCCGTTACGCAGAATACCGAAGAACGCCTGCAGCGGGCTCACTTCGGCAGCGCTCAAATTGCCACCCAGGGTCACTCGGGTAGCCAGCTGGTCCCTGCGCTGATTCTTGAGGATTGCTTCACTGCCACCCACAAGGGCTTCCCAGATACCGCGCAATATGCCCTTGTCTTCATTGCGGATGTCCTGATCGAAATTGAATATCTCCACGTTGCGCATCAGCGGCTTTACGTACCCCTGCAGCTCTCCGTCCGTTACCGTGGCCTCGATAACCAGTTCGCCGGTACCTGCCTGAAAATCGAAGTTGCCATAGGCTGACGCAAAGTCATTCAGCCGCGGCAGCTGGACTTCCGATACCCTCAGCCTGAAGTCGAAATCGTCCATGCGCACCAGGGGATCAAAAGTCGCCGCCACTTCTACTGGCGCATGCCCGAGAAAGGAACCCGTCCCGTCAAGTGTCGCAGCATGATCTCCATCCCGATTCTCCGCGGTGCTCAGGTTATGGGCGACCAGGTCAACATCGCTGGCATACAGGTTGACTTCCGGCCTGCTGGTAAAGTTGCGAAACGCCAGAGTGCCATCGATTACCCGCAGTTCATTAAGCGTAATCGGCAGCTGCTCCTGCAGTTTTTCCCGCCAGTTGACGCCCTCTCCGGCCTGTTTATCCTGCTCGTTCTGCGCATCGACAAAGGTCAACTCCGGCTCGATGAAACTGACCACCGCCACCAGCGCGCGCTGCTCCCATAATGTCTTCCAGCTGACAGCGATCTCAGTCAGCGGCGCCTTGAGCAGTGGCGCCTGAACATTGCCTGTGATCTTGCTGATACTCAGGTTGTGCAGTTCATAGGCGCCACGCCACCAGTAAAGCTCTACCTTTTCTACATGGCCGGTGTATTCGCCCATTTGGGCCATGTTTTCGTTCAGCAGATTGCGTACCAGAGAGGCGAGGGAAATGTGCAGGATTACCAGCAGGATAACCACGCTCGCCAAGGCCCCGTAGGCAAAACCATTTTTCTTGTTCATCAACAGATCCTTATCTTCAACCGTTTCAGTAAGCCGGCCCGTTTCCAAATCGCTCTTTCGCTGCAATGCCAGACTGGCTATCCTGCGAGCAATCACTTGCTCAGGTTCGATCACGCCATGCCCTTCAGCCCCGTTACCCTTGCTCAACACATTCTCGATGGATTTGACAGCTACCGCCAAGCCTTTCGCGATATTACTGCTGGCGCCCGGCGCCGTTTCGAGGAGGCACGCTGGGCCGAGATCCAGGAGGCCTCCACCGCACGCATCAATCTGTACGAAGAGTGCGTTGCTGCCACCTCTGCTGCGTTGGAGCACGATGCCAATGCGAGCGACATTCTCAATGTCGACCGCTGGCCGGCCATTCGCCTGGCCTACATCGATCTGATCGCCCAGCGCTTTGATGACGAGTTGGCGGAGACCTGGTTCAACTCCATTTTCACCAGCCTGCATCATCATGATCAGATCAGCGATAAGACCATGTTCGTGCATACCACGCGTCCGCCTGGGCGTCCGCCGTCGCGAACGCCGCTGACACGGGGTTTTATCTCCGACGGTTCCCTCGACAGCCTGGCCAGGCAGGTACTGGACGACCACAGCTTCAGCACGCCCTGGGTCGATTATGAGGGCGACTGCCAGATGATTGTCGAGCATCTGCAAAAAGGCCTGCCGGATTGGGCGCAGAACGACCGGGGCCTGACCATTGAGCTGGTGCATTCGGTGTTCTACCGCAATAAAGGTGCTTATCTGGTAGGACGCGTGCTCAGCCAGAACGAACAGTGGCCGCTCGTGCTACCGCTGATCCACCGGGACAACGAAGGCATCAGCGTCGACACCCTGATAACCGACGAGTCGCAAGTATCGATAATCTTTTCCTTTACCCGCTCGTATTTCATGGTCGACGCCCCGGTGCCCGCGGAGCTGGTGGCCTTTCTCAAGCAGTTACTGCCTAGCAAGCATGTAGCCGAACTCTATACCGCGATCGGCTTCTACAAGCAGGGCAAGTCGGAATTCTATCGCGCACTGATCTCTCACCTGGCCACCAGTGAAGACCGCTTCATGATGGCACCGGGCGTGCGCGGCATGGTGATGAGCGTATTTACCCTTCCTGGCTTCAACACGGTATTCAAGATCATCAAGGACAAGTTCGCGCCGTCGAAGAACATCGATCGGGCGACCGTGATAGACCGTTACCGACTGGTCAAGCGCCACGACCGGGTGGGTCGCCTGGCCGACACCCAGGAATTTGCCGATTTCCGCTTCCCCCGTGAACGCTTCGAACCGGAGTGCCTGGCGGAGCTGTTCGAAGTGGCTGCCTCCACGGTAATAGACGAGGGCGACGTCATTCTGGTGCGCCACTGCTGGACCGAGCGGCGGATGACGCCTCTCAACATCTACCTGGAGAATGCCTCCGAGACACAGACCCATGAGGCGTTGCTGGACTACGGCAAGGCGATCAAGGAGCTGGCAGCTGCGAATATCTTTCCCGGCGACATGCTGCTGAAAAACTTTGGTGTCACCCGCCACGGCCGCGTGGTGTTTTACGATTACGACGAGATCAGCTATCTGACCGAGGTGAACTTCAGACACATACCCGAGGCCATGTACCCTGAACAGGAGATGGCCTCCGAGCCCTGGTACTCAGTTGGTCCCAATGACGTATTCCCCGAGGAATTCCCGGTGTTCCTGTTTGCGGACATCAATCATCGGAAGGCGTTTGCCAGGATGCACGGTGACATCTTCGACGCCGATTACTGGAAAGGCCTGCAGGAGCGCATCAAGGACGGCCAGGTGCTTGATGTATTCCCCTATCGCCGGGGCTGAAGGCCTGGATTCCGACGAACGGAGGTGCAATTACAAATTAATTTCACTGCGAGGGTGTTATTTCCTCAATCTGTCGTATACTGAGTTTCGTTCATTTTGTACCGGCAGGTACTTACTCAGGCGCAGCGCAAGCTGAGCTTGACAAGGTTAGCCACAAGGCGCAAAGTGAGCGCGTAGGTTTTCAAGATAGAGTAGTAGGCTGCAAGCGCACTTTTCAGTACGTAAGTTTGTCATTCTCGTAATCTTTGATTCCCCGCGCTTTAATTGAGCACAGCTCAAGTTTTTCAATTTGATAGGAATTATCCGAAATGGCAACTGGTACAGTTAAGTGGTTCAACGACACTAAAGGCTTTGGCTTCATTACTCCGGATGGCGGTGGTGATGATTTGTTCGCCCACTTCTCCGAAATCAAGGTTCAGGGCTTCAAATCCCTCGCCGAGAACCAGAAGGTGTCTTTCGACATCACTACTGGTCCTAAAGGCAAGCAAGCTGCAAACATTCAGGTTATCGGTTAATTCCGAAGTCTGACTGAAAAACCCGGCTCCGGCCGGGTTTTTTATTGCCTGCAGAAAAGCCCTCCCTCTAGCTGCGCCTGGCAAAAAAAACTCGCCTGAAAAGTCCTTAAGCCTTAACCTATGGCCCTATCAGAAAGGCCGCCAGGGACTACCCGACGCTGCTTTTTACCCGTGTTGCCTTTGCGCAACCCGCCACCAGGACGTTTATGAGGGGGTTCCCGCAGTGGAAAGCACCGAGTCCAAAAAAACCGACGAAAGCCGCAGGCTGACCATATTCCGTGCTGCCGAGGCAATCGTCAGCGAACTTGGCGCGTCACAGCTGACATTTTCCAGTTTGAGCGAACGCACCGGGATCGACCAACCAACACTGGAAACGATGTTTCCCGACCGTGAAGCCCTGCTTGCGGCGATGATCGAACACCGCCTGGAGCGCTTCAGGATTCGCTGGAGAGCCTATGAGAGCGTGTTACCCGATGAGCCCATGCGCGAACTGAAATCGCTGCTGCTGAGCAATTTGAGCGAATCCAACGAAGAAAAGAACCTGGACTCGGCGATTCTGGCCGCAGCCGCTAGCAATCCCGAATTGCTCCAGACCACCTCAGACGACGTTCAGGGCTTGTTCAATATCCTCGCCGAATCACCGCTGGGCCTTGCCCAGGCGAGCATCCTGTTCTTCTCGGTACGCGGCTACCGCCTGTTCGAACAAATCGGCATCTGTCCGATGACCGACCTGCAACGCAGCGAATTCCAGGAACAGATCATGCGTTTGGCCAGAACCCTTTACGAACAGAAAACAGAAGACTGATTGCCTGTCGCGCCGCCGGGTTAGCTCAGCGGCGCTAATAATGCTCAGTGCTGGCCGCGGGCGTATCGGGTCTCGACCGGCTTCCAGCGGATCCAGGCAGTGCGCAACAGCGCGAAAGCGATATAAGCGAGCATGGCCACCCCCATCACCAGACTGAGATCACCCAGGATTCGCGCCTCGTTGTCACCGGTATCAAGTATCGCATCGAGCAGCAGAATAATGGTCGCCGGCGCCTGTGCAGGCTCCATCTGATCGACCTTGACCGGGGTAAACAACAAGACAGCCATCGCCACCCATAAGGGCTCACGGACGAACCACCAGGCAATCCAACTGGTCATTTTCCACCATACCAACCAGCCACATGCGGCAGCCGCCAGGTAAACCAGCCATACCGTCTCGTATTCGGATTCGTTGAACATCAGGCAAGTCACCGTCGCATTATAGAGTGTGCAGCTATAATAGCTTTTTTATCCCAGGAGTCCCAACCAGATGCCAGTTCCAGCCCGCCGCGACACCACAGCCGACCCCTACGCCTGGCTCGAGGAGCGCGACAGTCCGGCTGTACTGGAGTACCTGAATCATGAGAACGAACTCACTGAAACCTGGTTGCGCGAGCATAACGACCAGCGAGAGATGCTGTTCAACGAGATCCGCGGCCGGATACGGGAAACAGACCTTTCCCTGCCCGCTGTATGGGGACCGTGGCTGTACTATCAGCGCACCGAAACAGGCGCGGAATACCCTCGATTCTTCCGGTGCCAGCGCCCGGCGGACGGCGGCCTGGAAATCGATAACGACAGCGAGGCCCTGCTTCTGGACCTCAACGCCCTGGCCGGGGACGGGTTTCTTCAGCTGGGCGAGTATTCCATAAGCCCCGATCATCAGTGGCTGGCCTATAGCCTGGATCGCCAGGGTGACGAGGTCTATCAGCTGTATCTGAAGCATGTCGCCAGTGGCGAGATCAGCGAACTGGAGCTCGACCAGGCCGACGGCAGTATGGTCTGGGCGGCTGACAGTGCACATCTTTTCGCCATCAGCATGGATGAAACCTCGCGACCTGCGCATCTCTGGCGACTGCATCCGCAGCACACTCCGGTGCATGTGTTTCATGAGGCGGATCAGCGTTTCTATCTGCACGCCTACCGCAGCAGCTCCGAGCAATGGTTGCTGTTGGCGAGCTCGAGCAAGAACACCAGTGAGGTACAGGCCCTGCCGGCCGATCAGCCCCGCGGGGATTGGAAGGTGATGGCACCCAGGGCGGAGGGCCACGAGTATCACGTGGACCATGGCCCCGACGGGCTGCTGATCCGCAGCAATGCCGAGGGAGAGAATTTTTGTCTGTATCGGGCCGACCCCGCGTGCGTGCGACAGGAAGACTGGCGCAGGCTCGTCGCCACCGACCCGCAACGCACCCTGGAGGATTTCAGTGTCCAGGCAGCCGGTTTGTTGCTGCACTATCGGGATCAGGGCCTGGTCACCCTGGAGGTACGCCCGAGAGAGGCACCGGATTACGTGGTAAGCATGCCTGATGCGGTCTACAGCCTGCACGTACAGGGTGGTGAGGAGTACACCAGCGCCGATATCAGGTTGCGCTATGAGTCGCTGAACAGGCCCGCACAGGTTATCGCCCTGCGTCTTGCCACTGGCGACCAGCGGGTGCTCAAACAGGTTCCGGTCGAAGGCGCATTCGATGCCGATGACTACGAGGTGATTCGCCAGTGGGCGACCAGCGCCGATGGCACGCAGGTACCGATCAGCCTGATCCGGGCGGGCAACCGCAAGTCCGGCCCTGCCCCGCTGTATCTCTATGGTTACGGGTCCTATGGGGCGAGCATGGATCCCTGGTTCTCCCATGCACGCCTGTCGCTGCTACAACGCGGCTGGCAGTTCGCGATCGCCCATGTACGCGGTGGCGCAGATCTGGGTGAGGGCTGGTATCAGGCGGGCAAACTGGAACACAAGGAAAATACCTTCAGCGACTTCATTGCCTGCGCCGAGCATTTGATCGACAGCGGCTTCACCAGCAAGCACCAGCTGGTCATCGCCGGTGGCAGTGCTGGCGGCCTGTTGATCGGCAACGTGGTCAATCAGCGACCTGGTCTGTTTGCCGCAGCAGTAGCCGATGTGCCCTTTGTCGACGTATTCAACACCATGAGCAACCCGGAACTGCCGCTGACGGTAGGCGAGTACGAGGAGTGGGGGGATATGCGTGATCCCCTGGTGGCTGAACGGGTGAAGAGTTATGCCCCCTACGAGCAGGTAAAAAGACAGGACTACCCTGCCCTGTTTGTCACCGCTGGCTACCACGACATGCGCGTGCAGTACTGGGAGGCTGCCAAGTGGGTCGCCAAGCTGCGTCACAGCAAGACTGATAACAATCCGTTGCTACTGCGCACCCAGATGAGCGCAGGCCATGGCGGCGCCAGCGGGCGCTACCAGGCCATGCGCGAACTGGCCGAAGAGTACAGCTTCCTGCTCGCCGTTATTCCCGACGCTTGAAGCCGCGCTGTTCCAGCAGCATGTAGAACACCGGCACGAAGATCAGCGCCAGGGTACTCGCGGCGAGCATGCCGCCGACTACCACGGTACCGATCTCCTGCCGGCTCACGGCGCCAGCACCGGTACTGAATGCCAGTGGCAAACTGCCGATAATGAACGTCAGCGCGGTCATCATGATCGCGCGGAAGCGCTGACGAGCTGCGGTCAGAGCCGAGTCGAATGGCGACATGCCATCCTTGCGGTTCTGCGCAGCAAACTCGACGATCAGGATCGCGTTTTTCGCGGCCAGACCGATGAGCACCAGCAACCCCACCTGGAAATAGATGTCGTTGGGGAATCCACGCAGCATCGAGGTCACCACCGCGCCAAACACACCAAAGGGAATCGCCGTGGCTACCGCCAGCGGCAGACTCCAGCGCTCGTACTGGGCTGCCAGAATCAGGAAAACCATGAGGATGCCCAGAGCAAAGGCGATTGCCCCGGATGAAGCCGAATCGAGAAGCTGGTATGCCTCGCCTACCCAGCCCAACTGTGCATCTGGCCCCAGCACCTCAGCCGCCACCAGCTGCATTGCCGCCAGCGCATCGGCGGTATTGTAGCCAGGCGCGGGGTCGGCGCTGACCTTGGTAGCCGGATACAGATTGAAGCGGCTGACACTGTCGATACCCTGGGTTCGTGCCAGATTGACTACCGAATTCAGCGGCACCAGCTCGCCGCTACCGGCGCGGACGAAGACCTTGCCGAGATCCTCCGGATCACTGCGAAAGTCAGCCTCGGCCTGCATGTTGACCTGCCAGTTGCGGCCTTCCAGGGTGAAATCGTTCACATACAGGGCGCCAAAGGTGCTGCGCATCGTGATAAAGATATCGTCGATGGCAATGCCCATGGATTTGGCCTTGTCCCAATCAACCGTGGCATCATAGCGCGGCACGCCGACATTGACCGCGGCGCGCACATTGGTCAGCTCAGGGCGCTGGCGGGCAGCGGCTACCAGTCGGTCAGCTTCGGCCTTCAACGTGAGTGCATCGCCCTCACCCAATATCTGCAGGTAGCCTTCCACACCACCTGTCAGGGACAACCCCATGATCGGCGGTGGGACGAAGGCAAATACATTGGCCTCCTGCAACTGCGCGCCCATTCCGGCGATCCGGTTGGCCACAGCCTGTGCACTGTGCTCCTCGCCGGGTCGTTCGTCCCAGTCGATCAGCGTCACGAAGGCGACGCCGGTGTTGGTCCGCAAACCGCGGTTGAGAATGTCAAAGCCGGCAAAGCTGGTGACACCCTTGATCTCTTCCATCTCGACAATCTGTTTGCTGACGACCTCGCGCACCGCCTCGGTACGTCCCAGCGCCGAAACCGCCGGCAACTGATACACCGCCAGGAGGAAACCCTGGTCTTCCTGGGGCACCAGGCCGGTGGACATCCGATCCAGCAGGAACAGCGTCGAGCCAATCAGTAGAACGAACAGCGCCAGGGTGATCTTTACATGCACCAACATCCAGCCGACCACCGACGCGAAGCCATTGGTGAGCCGGTCGAAGCCATTGTTGAACCAGGCGAAAGCCGGTGACGGCTCCGTCTGCGCACGATCGAGCAGGATCGCGCACATTACTGGAGTCAGGGTCAGGGCGACCACGCCGGAAAGCGCTACGGATACCGCGATGGTTACCGCAAACTGACGATAGAGTTCACCACTAAGCCCGCCGAGGAACGCGACCGGCGCGAACACAGCGACCAGTACCAACGTCGAACCGACCACCGCACCGGAAACCTGCTTCATCGTCTTGCTGGCGGCCTCATAACTCGACAACCCCTCCTCCTTGATAAGCCGTTCGGCGTTTTCCATCACGATGATCGCATTGTCGACCACCACGCCGATCGCCAGAATCAAGCCGAACAATGTCAGCAGATTGACCGAGAAGCCGAACAGCTGCATGCCGGCGAAGGTGCCGATCAGCGATACCGGAATGGCCACCAGCGGGATCAGCGTAGCCTTGAGGTGTTGCAGAAACAGAAAGGTAACCAGCAGAACCAGGGCCAGTGCCTGGATCAACGTAATAATGACCTCACGAATGGATACATCAATAAAGATCGTCGTGTCGTAGGGGATACTGAATGTCAGGTCGCCGGGGAAATCGGCAGAAATCCGCTTCATTGCCTGACGCACGTTCTCCGCGGTTTCCAGCGCATTTGCGCCCGGCTGCAGGTAGATCCCGATGGGTACGGCGTTCTTGGCATTGAAGGTGGCGCTGAAGTCATAGCTCTGCGCGCCGAGTTCGGCGCGGGCAACGTCACCCAGGCGCAACGTACGACCATCGGCGTCGGCACGCAGAATAATCTGCTCGAAGTCCTCGGTGGTTACCAGACGACCCGGGGTGCTGACACTGTAGGTGAAGGCCTGATCCGGCGGTGCGGGCTCGGCGCCAATCCGCCCGGCGGCAAACTGGGCATTCTGCTCGCGCAGGGCGGCCGCCACATCACTGGGCGTGAGACCGAACTCGGCTAGTTTGTCCGGGCGCAGCCAAATGCGCATGGAATAGTCCTGTGCACCGAACAGCGCAGCATTGCCCACACCGGGTAATCGCACCAGCTCGTCAAGCACATTCAACAGGGCATAGTTGCTGATCGCCAGGGTGCCCAACTGCTCTTGCTCAGAGGTCAGCGCAATGACCTGCAGTATCGAGGTAGAGCGCGCCTGCACCTGCACACCCAGGTTACGCACTTCCTGCGGCAGCCGGGCGGCAGCTCTCTGCACCCGGTTGTTGATATCAATCGTCGCCTGGTCCGGATCAGTGCCGATCTGGAAATGCACCGTCAGCTGCATCGCACCCGAGTCAGCGCTATAGGATTCCATGTAGAGCATATTGTCGACGCCGTTGATCGCCTGTTCCAGCGGCGCTGAAACGGTTTCGGCAATCACGCTGGCACTGGCGCCCGGGTAACTGGCCTGCACGACGATTTGCGGCGGTACAACCTCGGGGTACTGCTCCACCGGCAACTGGGCAAGTGATGCACCGCCGGCAATCAGCAGAAGAATCGAAAGTACCGTGGAGAAAATCGGGCGGTCAATGAAGAATTGCAGCATACGAACTACTCTCCTTCGGCCGGGCCGGTGGCGGACTGGTCCGCATCGGAGTTGGTAACAACCACTGACATGCCCGGCATGAGGCCGACCTGACCATTGACTACCACGCGCTCGCCAGGCTGCAAGCCTTCACTGATCAGCTGCCGCTCATTGATCACTGGCCCCAGCACTACCCCGCGCCGTTCAACCGTCTCGTCGTCTTTTACCACCCACACCAGCGGGCCATCAGCATCGGCGCCCACTGCGCCGGTAGGCACCAGAATCTCGTCATTGAATTGGCGCAGGACCATGCTGACGCGCACGAATTGGCCAGGTATCAGCTGTCTTTCCGGGTTGTCGAAAACCGCGCGCAGGGTGATGGTACCGGTTGCGCTGTCAATACTGCTGGAGGTGAAGTCCACCTTGCCGGGCAGCGGGTATTCGGAGTCATCAGCCAGTTCCAGCCGCACTGTGCCACTGACGCTGTCGTCCTTGAGCTGTGCAGCGCGTTGCATGGCTGCATCCTTTTCAGGCAGGGCAAACAGCACATGTACGATATCCTGCCGGGTGATTGTGGTCAGCAGAGCGCCAACCGCCAACACGCTGCCCTCGGGTAGCACTTCCAGACTGGTACTGCCATCCATCGGCGCGCGCACCTGGGTATAGGACAGATTCAACCTGGCCTCGTCGAGTCTCGCTTCTGCTTCCGCCAGCCCTGCCCGGGCAAACTCCAGTTGCGAAATCAGCCGATCGCGCTCACTGGCGCTGATAACTCCGCGCTCGAACAGCTTCTGGGCCCGGTCCCACTCACGCTCGGCCTGACGAAGCTCGGCAAGCGCGTTGGCACGGAATGCCTTGGCCTGCTCGGCGACAATCTCAAGAGGCTCGGGATGAATAATGAATAACAGGTCTCCTTCTTCTACTTGTGCCCCCTCACGATAGACACGTTCCTGCAACACGCCGGAAATACGGGCACGGACCTGCACTTCACGTGCTCCGCGAATCCGTGCCGGGTACTCGCGGGTCAGTTCGACATCAGAGCGCGTAACCTCCTGCACTGTCACCTGCGCGGCAGGCCGTTGCGAGGGCTCTTCAGACGAGTCATCCGCGCAAGCGACCAACAGCCCTGAAATCGCCATTACGGCGATGAGACGTGCAAGGGAACCAGGCCAGAACAGAGTGGGTACCGGGGTGAAGCTTTGCATAGATTGATGTCGCCCAATGAAGGTGAAATGAAGGTTGGTATTTATCCGCGGATATCGCCTGGCTTCAGCACGCCGTAGAAAATCATGTCCAGCAGCCGATCGGCGATCTCGTCAAGCGACTCGTTACGCCCCGAGATCCGGTTGACCAATACGCTGCCGTAAGCCAGGTTGCCCACCACGTCCAGCATCTGCTGCGGATCGCTCACGCGGCAGCGACCGCTGTCTATCAATTGCTGATAGATGTCGATCCAGGCCTGGCGACGCATGTCGGAATAGGCAAAATAGCGTGGCTGACCGACCCGGCGGAACTCTGCGGACTCGTGCACGAAAAGTTCTATAGCTTCGGGATGAGCCTGAAAGAAAGCCATATAGGCCTTGAAGCCGGCACGCAGGTGCTCCAGCGGATCCTCGACGCTTCGCACCGCCTCATCCACGCGTGCAGTCAGCCGCTGCAGGACGTCGTCGACCGCGGCCTGAAACAGCTCATCCTTGGTCGGGTAGAAGCGGTAGACCGTGCCCTTCCCCAAGCCGGCGAGATCTGCAATCTGCTGCACTTCAGTGCAACGAAACCCCTGTTCGGCGAACAGCTGCACCGCGGCTGACAAGATCTGCTCGCAGCGCTCTGCCGCGGGCACTCGGCCACGTTTAACAGATTGATCAAGAGGGTCGAGAGACATTTGCTCACTTTTGGACTGACGCGTCAGTCCGCATTAGAAAGCAGACGCAATTCTAATGCAAGATCGGCAATGGGAAACACTGTTGCAGAATGTCCGGCTGCCAGGAGCTGGCAGCCGGATTCAGGGTCTTCGAGGATTGCGGAGCGGACGGCACCGCTCCGCTCCGCAATAACCGCTTAGTAGCGGTTTGCTACTTCATCGAAGGTCGCTTCCATGGTAGAGGACGGTGGCGGACTCAGCAGAGTGGCAACCACGATCGCAATGGTAGCGAGAATCACGCCGGGAACAATCTCGTACAAGCCGATAGTGTCAATCTGCTTGTACACCACCACGGTGACACCGCCGACAATGATCCCGGCCAGAGCGCCATTACGGTTCATGCGTTTCCAGAACAGCGACAAAATAACTGCCGGACCGAACGCAGCACCGAAACCGGCCCAAGCGTAAGACACCAGATTGAGCACTGTGCTTTCAGGATTGAATGCAAACACCAGAGCCAGGATGGCGATACCCACTACCGCAAATCGTCCGACCCAAACCAGTTCAGTCTGGGTGGCATCGCGACGGAATAACGCCTTGTAGAAATCTTCCGCCAGTGCCGAAGAAGATACCAGCAGCTGGGAGTCGGCAGTCGACATGATTGCCGCCAGTACCGCTGCCAGCAATATGCCGGCTAAGACTGGATGCATCATCGCCTGGATCAGCGCCAGGAAAACGGTCTCGGCATCGCCGATACCCGCTTCTCCAAGGAAGCCCGTTCCTACCCAGCCAACCATCAGCGCGGCGACGAGACAGACTGCGGTCCAGAGTACGGCAATGCGGCGTGCGGTAGGCAGCGCGGCGTCATCACCGATAGCCTTGAAACGCGCCAGGATATGCGGCTGACCAAAGTAGCCCAGACCCCAGGCAAGCAGCGAGATAATCGCGACAAAACCCAGCGGATTACCCTCGACGTCGTTAAAAAACGTCAGCAGTTCTGGGTTACTCGCTGCCATGGCTTCCTGGGCACTGCCCCATCCGCCCATGGAATTCAGTGCCATGATCGGCACGATCACTAATGCTGCAGCCATCAGCAAACCCTGGATCACGTCCGTCCAGGATACCGCCAGAAAACCGCCAAAGAACGTGTAGGACACGATCACCAGGGTACCGACGATCACCGCTGTCTGGTAGTCGAGTCCAAAGGTGCTTTCAAACAGTTTGCCCGCTGCAACCAGGCCGGAGCTGGTATAGAACAGGAAGAACAACAGAATGAAGATAGCCGAAATGACCCGCAGCGCACGGCTCTTGTCCTCGAAACGGAATTCGAAGTAAGCCGGCAGGGTCAGTGAGTCGTTGACCGCGTGCGAATAGACCCGCAGGCGCCGAGCGACGATCAGCCAGTTCAGATAGGTACCCGCCAGCAGGCCTGCTGCAATCCAGGTAGCCTCATAACCTGCTGCCAGCGCATAACCGGGAAGACCCAGCAGCAGCCAGCCACTCATGTCCGAAGCGCCAGCCGAAAGTGCTGCCGTGCCCGGCCCAAGGGAACGTCCGCCAAGAATGTAGTCGGACAGATTGGTGGTTCGTTTGTAGGCAACGTAGCCGAGGGCCAGCATCACCGCGATGTAAACCGCAAAGGTTGCACTTATGGTGCCGATGTTACCAGTCATGTTGTTCTTCTCTCTTTATAATCGGACAGTCCCTGCCCTGTTATTGGTATGGGGAAGTACTGATCAATTCCCTCTGCTCCATGGCGCCCGCCTATTGGCCGACGCTTTCTTGCTCATGGCTCACCATTGCCCAGCGACAGCAGGCTAGCGTTGCCGCCCACCGCCGTCGTGTTGATGGTGCGCGTGCGCTCAGTGACAAAGCGTAGCAAATAATGCGGGCCTCCGGCTTTCGGGCCAGTGCCTGACAAGCCCATTCCGCCGAAGGGCTGCACACCGACCACCGCGCCAATCTGGTTGCGGTTGATATAGACATTGCCGATGCGTACGCGACGATCGATATGCAACGATGTATCCTCGTTGCGGCTGTGTATACCCAATGTCAGGCCAAAACCTGTGGCATTAATCTCATCGATCATTTTGTCCAGGGTGTTGTTGCGCCAAGTAATCACATGCAGCACGGGGCCAAAATGCTCCTTGTCCAGCTGACTGATGCTGTCGAGGCGGAACGCGGTCGGGGTAACGAAATGGCCATTGAGGCCTTGAGGCAGCGGTGTCTCGCCGATCAGGCGATCCTCGGCTTTCATTGCCTCGATATGCTTGTTCAGATTCTCGCGCGCATCCTTGTCGATAACCGGGCCGACATCCGTTGAGCGCTCGAAAGGATCGCCCACGTGCAGCTCTGCCATTGCGCCCTTGAGCAATTCCATCACCCGCGGTGCAATGTCTTCCTGGATGAACAGCACGCGCAGCGCCGAGCAGCGCTGACCTGCACTGGTAAACGCCGAGTGGACCACGTCCTTGATCACCTGCTCGGGCAAGGCGGTGGAGTCGACCAGCATCGCGTTCTGCCCGCCGGTTTCTGCCACCATTGGCGCTATAGCGCTGTCGCGAGCAGCCAGCGCGCGGTTGATCACGTGGGCGGTCTGGGTCGACCCGGTGAAGGCGACACCGGTGATACGTGTATCGGAGGTAATCACGCTACCCACCTGCTTGCCATCGCCTGGCAGCAGAGCCAGTACGTTACCGGGCAGCCCGGCTTCGTGCATCAGTTCGACGCAGCGCACCGCGAGCAGACTGGTCTGTTCTGCTGGCTTGGCTACCACGGTATTGCCACAGACCAGCGCCGCTGAGACCTGACCGAGGAAAATCGCCAGGGGAAAGTTCCAGGGGCTGATGCAGGCGAATACGCCGCGTCCCTGCAGATAGAGCTCATTGCTCTCCCCTGTGGGACCCGGCAAGGTGATCAATGCAAACCGCTGACGTGCCTGGACGGCGTAATAGCGGCAGAAATCCACCGCCTCGCGCACTTCATCAATGCCGTCCTGCAGGCTCTTTCCAGCTTCGCGTGTGCAGATCGCCATAAGTTCGGGCATGTGCTTTTCCAGCAGATCAGCCGTGCGTTCGAGTATCGCGGCACGCTTGTCCACCGGTGTCGCATTCCAGGCGGGGAACGCAGCGGCCAGGCTGTCGATCGCACTGTGGGTCTGCTCCGCGCTCGCCCATATCACTTCACCTACTTGATGCGAGAGCTCGTAGGGACACATCACCGGTCTGACTTCACCCGACAGGCGCTTGCCCTCTACCAATGGCGCCCCTGTCCAACGCGCGCCCATGTGCTTGTCCAGTTCAGCCTTCAGGGGTAGCCAGTGGGAGAGGATGTCCAGATTGATGCCTCTGGAATTGCGTCGCTCGGGCCCGTAGATATCCCCCGGCAACGGGATACGATCGTTTGCTTTGGATGCATGGCGACGCAGGCTGGTCAGGGGATGCTCGATCAGCGACTCGATAGGAACTTTCTTGTCTACCAGTTTGTGCACGAAGGAAGAGTTAGCGCCGTTTTCCAGCAGGCGACGCACAAGATACGGTAGCAGATCCTTGTGTGCGCCGACCGGTGCATAGATGCGTACAGCGCAGGTGTTTTGCTCTAGCACTGTGTCATACAGCGCATCTCCCATGCCGTGCAGGCGTTGAAACTCGAAAGCCCGCCCCTTGGCCATGGAAAGAATACAGGTGACGGTATGCGCGTTGTGCGTAGCGAATTGGGAATAGATCAGGCCTTCAGTCTGGTCGCTAAGCAAATAACGGGCGCAGGCCAGATAGGAAACGTCAGTGCCCTCCTTGCGGGTGAACACCGGATAGCCTTCCAGGCCCGCCTGCTGGCAAAGCTTGATCTCAGTGTCCCAGTAAGCCCCCTTGACCAACCGCACCGGTATCAGGTCGCCCTGCTCCTTGGCCAGCAGCGTCAGCCAGCACAGTACTGGAAGCCCGCGCTTGCTGTAAGCCTGCACGACGATACCAAAATCGCCCCAGCCCTGCGTATCGGGATGATTGTAGATACGCTTGAACAGCTTGAGAGACAATTCGAGTCGATCAGCCTCTTCGGCGTCGATGGTGATACCCACGCCGCCGGCCCGGGCCTGACGGATCAGCCCGAGTACGGTGTCGCTGAGCTCTTCAAGTACCTGTTGCTCCCGCGCGCTTTCATAATGCGGATGCAGCGCAGAGAGCTTGATCGAAATGGTTGGCTTAGGGCTCTTGCCCTGGTACTTGTCGTTCGCCAGGGCAGCGATCGCATTGCTGTAATCGGCCAGATACTTGGCCGCATCAGCGCGGGTTAGCGCCGCCTCACCCAGCATGTCGAATGAGTAGGTGTAACCGCGATCGCGCTGGTCCTTCGCGTTCTTCAGCGCTTCCTTGATGTTGCGTCCCAACACGAACTGCTTGCCCATGATTCGCATGGCCTGCAGCATCGCGTTGCGGATAACCGGCTCACCGCTGCGCTTGATCAGACGGCCCAGCACCGTGCCGGGTGTGCCGTCCTGACGCTTGTCCAGATTGACCACCTTGCCGGTCATGACCAGACCCCAGGCGGCAGCATTAACCAGCGCGCTTTCACTCTGACCCACGTGCTTGTCCCACTGGGCGGCGTTGAGCTTGTCGCGGATCAGTGCATCAGCGGTCTCGTCATCCGGCACCCGTAGCAAGGCCTCGGCAAGACACATCAGCATGATGCCTTCCTGGGTATCGAGGCTGTATTGCTGGAGTAAGGCATCGATGCTGTCGCTGGCGTTGTCGCGTTTGCGCACATCCTGAATGAGTCTGGTCGCCTGCTGCGAGAGCGCCGTCATATCTTCTGGCTCGGCGAGCACTTCAAGCTCGCTGAGATAGTCGGATTCATCGACCGCGTAGTTTTCACTGACGACCTTGAGAAAGTCGTCCGGATTGCTGTCGAAAAAGTCGCCCTGCGGGGCTTTGCTGGCCTTGAACATACGGTTCCGCTCCTTTTACGCCCGCGCCTGAGAGCAACCAGGATCGGGGTGAGAGTTCCATTTCCTTAACCCTAGACCATGGTAAGCATTCGGACGAACTTGTCTGTTGTTTTCGTGCG
The DNA here is from genome assembly GCF_041579695.1 of Halopseudomonas sp. Lineage (GTDB taxonomy): Bacteria > Pseudomonadota > Gammaproteobacteria > Pseudomonadales > Pseudomonadaceae > Halopseudomonas. Next base: position 6,893 of record NZ_JBFGFI010000033.1, on the reverse strand, counting down.
TTTGCGTCCCATCGACAGGACACAATACACATGCCTTCGTACCACTCTAGAAGACATCTGCAGCGAAATCTTGCAGAAAACTGCGATTTCGTTACAGAAAACTCTGAAACGCAGGAGGGAATGGGTTATTGGCGGCCTGCCACGCGTAGCTTGCCGGGTGTCTGCCCACACCGCTGACGCACAGCGTGGGTGAGCGCGCTCTGGCTGGAAAAGCCGCAGCGGGTGGCGACTTCCAGGAGCGGTAGCGAGCTCCTGCAGATCAACCTGACCGCTTCATCGACCCGCGCATTAAGCAGGTATTGATGAGGCGACTGGCCTGCACGCTGTTTGAACAACGCGTGAAAATGACTGGGACTGATGTGCACCTGAGCCGCCATATCCGCGACACTGACCGGCTGGTCTAGACGTTGGTGTATATAGGCATCGATGCGCGACAGGTCAAACCCGGGATATTGCCGGATCTGGGTAGAGCGTGAAAAGAGTCGGTCATGCAGCGTGTGCAGGAGCACGCCGCCCAGGTGCCAATTTAGCGAGCCATGATGCTCAGCGGGCCCGGCCAACTCATGGGCAGCAAAATCGAGCAGTCCCTGCACGTGCTGGTCCAGACGAATAAAGCGTGGTTTGTCAAATAGACGAGATAGTTCGTCTTTGGCTAATACCGGACCAGTCGAAGCGTCCGTCGCTAGATCGAGTATTAGCATGTGGTTACTGCCGCGCCCAGAAAATGCATGGGCCTCATGGCCTGGAACCAGGCATGCATGCAACCGACTGACCGCACCGCCCTGGCCCATGACCTCGAAATCCGCACAGCCGTCGAGCCCCACAATCAACTGGTGTTGAGCATGGGCATGCGTGGCACATTGCACCGGGAGGTCAAGGATTCGGGTACGAATCATGCTATCTCGCTATTACACGTTATTTTTCATAGTAGTCCCTGCTCGAAGCAGCCACAAGCCACAGATCCGCGGCATTGAAATGCAAACTGATCGACACCATCTGTTGTCTATAAGCGGCATACCGCAAGAGTAGCGAACAGAGAGGCCACATGACCGATAACGACAACGTGCATTCCGACTATATCGAACGTGACGCAGCCAAAGATGAGGAAACTGGCACTGGCCTGGCAATACCTGACCAGCGCTTACCGGACAAACTCTACCTGCTACCGGTCAGCAACCGTCCCTTCTTTCCTGCTCAGGTAATGCCGGTAGTCATGGATGAAGCCCCTTGGGCGGAAACCATTGAACGCGTGTCCCACACTCCGCACCACGCGCTGTCGCTGTTCTTTGTCGATGGACCGCTACCCTCCAACGGCAAGCTGGACTTTGATCGCGTGCCTGAAACGGGCTGCGCAGTAAAGATCCATCATGCAGTCAAGGAGGACGGCAAGATCCAGTTTATAGCCCAAGGCCTGACGCGGGTTCGCATCACCCACTGGCTTAGCCGAAAACCGCCCTATCTGGTCGAGGTTGAATACCCCAAGGCCCCCGCCGACGAGCGGGATGAAGTGCGCGCCTATGCAATGGCCCTGATCAATGCGATCAAGGAGCTGTTGCCGCTGAATCCGCTGTACAGCGAGGAACTGAAAAACTATCTCAATCGTTTCAGCCCCAACCAACCTTCGCCCCTGTCCGACTTTGCCGCCACGCTAACCTCTGCCAAGGGCAGCGAGCTTCAGGACATACTCGAAACCGTGCCAGTTCTGCGTCGTATGGAAAAGGTACTGGTCCTGCTCAAGAAGGAAATCGATGTTGCCCGGCTGCAGGGTGAAATCAGCGCCGAGGTCAACCGCATCATCAGCGAAAGCCAGCGCACGTTCTTTCTCAAGGAGCAGCTCAAGGTCATTCAGAAGGAACTCGGCCTGTCCAAGGACGACCGCACAGCAGACATTGAGCAGTTCCGCGAACGACTCAAAGACAAGACCCTGCCCGAAGCTACCGGCGAGAAAATCGAGGAAGAGCTGAACAAGCTTTCAGTGCTCGAAACAGGCTCGCCCGAATATGCAGTCACGCGTAACTACCTGGACTGGGTAACGTCGATTCCGTGGGGGATCACGCATGATGACAACCTGAATATCGCTCACGCGCGCAAGATCCTTGATCGCGATCATGACGGACTGAAAGATGTGAAGGAGCGTATTCTGGAGTTTATCGGACTGGGAGCATTCAAGGGCTCGATTTCGGGCTCGATCATCTTGCTTGTCGGTCCGCCTGGAGTCGGCAAGACCAGTATCGGCCACTCGATTGCCGAAAGCCTGGGTCGGCCCTTCTACCGTTTCAGTGTGGGCGGCATGCGCGATGAAGCGGAAATCAAGGGGCACCGTCGAACCTACATAGGGGCAATGCCAGGTAAATTCGTCCAGGCATTCAAGGATGTTGGCGTAATGAACCCGGTCATCATGCTGGACGAAATAGACAAGCTCGGCAGCAGTCACCAGGGCGACCCGGCCTCGGCGCTGCTGGAGACGCTGGATCCGGAGCAGAACAATCAGTTCCTCGACCACTACCTGGATCTGCGCCTGGACCTGTCCAAAGTGCTGTTCGTCTGCACCGCGAATGTACTGGACAGCATTCCCGGCCCCCTGCTCGACCGCATGGACGTGATCAGGCTGTCCGGCTACATCAGCGAGGAAAAGCTGGCCATTGCGAAGAATCATCTCTGGCCTCGGCAGCTTGAACGCGCAGGTGTGCGCAAAAGCCAATTGCGTATTACGGATAAGGCTCTACGCATCCTGATCGAGGGGTACGCCCGCGAGGCCGGGGTGCGCAACCTCGACAAGCAGCTGGCAAAGATCGTGCGCAAGTCGATCATGCGACTACTGGAAGACAGGGATCAGAAAATCAGTATCAAACCGGAGAACCTCACCGAGCTGCTCGGCTCCGCCCCCTTTCGCAAGGAAAAAACCCTCAAGGGTGTGGGCATCATTACTGGCCTGGCCTGGACTTCCATGGGCGGCGCGACTTTACCTGTAGAAGCAACCCGCATACATACCCTCAATCGCGGCTACAAACTCACCGGCAAGTTGGGTGAAGTCATGCGTGAATCTGCGGAAATTGCCTACAGCTACGTGTGCGCCAACCTGAAAAACTACCAGGCCGATCCGGAGTTCTTTGACAAGGCCTTCGTTCACCTGCATGTGCCGGAAGGTGCCACTCCCAAGGACGGGCCGAGCGCCGGCATCACCCTTGCCAGCGCGCTACTCTCACTGGCGCGCAACCAGACTCCGCGCAAGGGGCTGGCGATGACCGGGGAGCTGACCCTGACGGGACAGGTGCTACCCGTTGGCGGTATTCGAGAGAAAGTCATTGCGGCGCGGCGCCAGTCGATTAACGAGCTGATTCTGCCCGCCGACAACCAGGGTGAATACGAGGAATTGCCCGACTATCTCAGGGAAGGAATGACGATTCATTTTGCCAGCCATTTCCGTGACGTCGCCAGGGAACTATTCGGCTAACAAACAAAAAAAGGCGACCAGATGATCTTCATCAGGTCGCCCCTTGAGAGCGGAAACTACTGCCGCCGAAGGCTACTTCTTTTCAGGGCTATCATCCCCGTAAAGTTCAGTCGAAGTGAAATGCCTGTCCTCGTCCCCTTCGAGTTCCTCAACCTGCGGAAGCTTGTGCAAGCTGCTCTCAAACTCCTCGTCCGAGATCGTCTTGCCACTGTCGCTGGCGGTTGCCCCGGCGCCTGTTTTGCGCATGGGCTCGGGGCTGAGGCCATCGATCAGATCCCAATCGGGATCCAGCGTGAAATCATTCAGATTCAGCTGGCTGGTGTTAGATTCATCATGCTCCTCTTCAATGCCCGAGCTGAATTGCGCATCGTCCTGGTCATCGCCGCCCAGCGGTGGCTCAATCTCATCTACCTGATCGACGATATCACCGCGGGCATTGAACAACAGTGGAAAACGGCCCTTGATCTGGTCCACTCGTTCCAGGTCGCCACCAAGCTCGATAACGTCCTCTTCCTGCTCCGCAAAGGCGGAACCATCGCCCAGTTCGGCAAGTACCCGAAGTTGCTTGTAGCGCAGATCCAGGCGCTCAGGCTCTTCGTCGATAGCCTTGTCGAGCATGGTCCGCGCCTCGGCAAAACGCCCGTAGGTGACATAGAGCTCCACGCCATCCAACGGGTCGACTGGTGGTCTGGCAGCTGGCTGCGCGACGGGCCGCGCGACCATGGCGGGTATAGTAGTAATGTTGGAGGAGAACCCGCCGGGCGCGTCTCGCTGGTCCTGGTCATCCAGCTCGACAGCTTCGTCTTCCTGATGGCGGCGGCGGGAAAGCAGCCAGCCAAGCAGAAAGGCAATGAACACTAGAGGGAGAGTCAGCCAGCTCAACCAGGAGGTAGAGCTGGTTGCCGCTTCTTCGCCAGGCAGGACGTTAGCGGCAACCGCACCGGCAGCGGGGTCGTCACTACCTCCCGCAGCGGAGGGCCCGGCGCCGGTATCACCCTCACCGAGAGTGCCCGAGCCCGCTGTACCGGCCAGATCGCCATCAAGCGCGGCTTCAGCGGCCTTGGCTTCCCGCAGAACTTCAAGTTCGGCCTGCAGGCTGGCTATCTGCGCGTCACGTGCGTCCAGCTCGCTGAGCAGAACGTTGAATCGACTCTCCAGCGCATTGAGTCTGCCGAGCAGCTCGGAAGAGTCGGCATCCACTGCCTCAAGGGTGGTTTCCTCGATCCGCAAGCGCACCTCGGCGCTTTCCGGGTCCGCCGTCGGATCTGCATCGGTCAGTGGCGCAGCATCAGCTTGCGCCTCGCCAGCAGCTATGTCCGCTGGGGCAGAAACCGGATCAACAGCGCGGTCAGCGTCAACAGACTCGGCTTCGACACGTTCAGCCGCGTCTTCCTCGGGGCGCGCGGAAACAGCGGCCTGTTCATCCGTTCCAGCCGGGCTGGCTGGCTCTTCTACCGAGCGTTCCCCAGTTACGCCATCACGCGTGACGGAAAGTAGCTCTTCTGGCGCACCAGCGTCAACCAGTTGCTCATTGGTCGGCAACGTCAGGATATGCCCCTGACGGAGCTTATCGATATCGCCACCGATAAAGGCGTCCGGATTCAGTGCGTAAATGGCCGACATGCTTGCTCGAATGGGGACCGATCTGTCCGGTCGCTGACTGACGGCAATTTCCCACAGACTGTCGCCGGCCTGGGTGGTGTACTGCTGCGCGTCCTGCTGCGGCTGCATATCGGGCAATTGCTGCAGGGTAGTCCTGGCTGGCTCAGCGGCCGCCCGCTGCGAGGTGGTCCTGGCCGGCTCGGTGGCTCCCCGCTGCGGGCGTGCCGCCGCAGGGGTGCTGGTAACGCGCGGCTGAGCCTGAGGTGGGCTCGGCACGGCTACGCTGACATTTCGTGGATCGTACAGCGGAGGGTCAAGCAGGACAGTGTACTCTCGGAGCATTCGGCCGCCGGGGCGGCGCAACTCGACGAGGAAATTCAGATAGGGTTCGCGCACCGGACGGGTAGATTCAACCCGGATAATCAGCCGATCATTCTCAACGACCGGAATGAAGCGAAGGTCGGTCAGGAAAAATGGCCGGTCGATGCCCGCTCTATCGAACGCGTCGGGCTCAGCCAGGGATACTATGATATCTGAGGCAGAGAGGCCCTGCGTATCCTGCAACTGAATCGTGGCGCTAAGCGGCTGATTAAGAGACGAATCGAGCCGCATCTCCCCAAGTCCCAACGCGTTGCTTACTCCCACATACAGAGCCGCCAGCGTGGCAACCCCAGCAATAACTTGGCGTTTGACTGCCATACCCTTTCCTCTTTTCCTGTAAGCGGTGCTGAACCACCGCTTGCGCTATCCGTCGCATTCCCTTTGGGGAGCGTCAATAGTTGTGCGTATTGCAGCCCGATGCTCGACAGTATGCCACCCCCACTAGGGTAAACGAACAGCAAAGCGATCTGAAAAGTCAAAAAAACCACAGAGGCTACGCAACTGCATGCAAACGCCGTAAGCATGACATGTCCCGAACGGTAACCCTCAATTGAAGCATGGCTAGATGCCATTACATGGCGCAGTGAAACAGTCGCGGCAATGACCTGTCAAGAGGGAAAACTTCGGGTAATATGCGCGTTTTTTGCCCGAGTTGGGAACAGACAATGACCGAGATAGACAAGCTTTTTGCAAAGCCTCTGACGCAGGTCAGTGACTTTGTATTTGACGATGATGTGGTGCGGGTTTTTCCCGACATGATCAAGCGGTCTGTGCCCGGCTACCCGACCATTGTCGAAACGATCGGGCTGATTGCCGGGCAATATGCCCAAAGCGACAGCCTGATCTATGACCTTGGTTGCTCACTCGGAGCTGCAACCCAGTCAATGCGCCGCCACGTCCGTGCCGCCGGTTGCAGGATCATCGCAGTCGACAGTTCCGCGCCCATGGTCGAGCGCTGCCAGGAATACCTGAGAGCACAGGATGCAATGGTCGAAGAGCTGACCCCTGTCGACGTCGTCCAGGGCGATATTACTCAGCTCGAGTTGCAACCCTGCTCGGTGGTGGTGCTCAATTTTACGCTGCAGTTCATCGCTCCATCCCAGCGACTCGGGTTGCTGACCGCAATCCATCAGGCGCTGTTGCCTGGCGGGCTACTGATCCTGTCAGAGAAACTTGCCTTCGCTGACCCGCAGACTCAACAGAGTCTCGAGGCGATGCACTATGTATTCAAGCGCGCCAATGGTTACAGTGAGCTGGAGATAGCGCAGAAACGCAGCGCGATCGAAAAGGTAATGCTACCGGATACACTTCAGGCCCATCAGGATCGACTGGCCAACGCCGGATTTAGCCACAGTCACAGCTGGTTCCAGTCACTCAATTTCTGCTCGATAATGGCGCACAAGTGATCGACTATACCTCTCTGTACCGACACCTTGCCGACACGCCCCTGGCGCAC
>NZ_JBFGFI010000032.1:0-31080 GCF_041579695.1 Halopseudomonas sp. | reverse complement strand
TTCTCGTGACCGGGAGGCGAATTCTACAGGGATTTTAAACCCCGTCAACCGCTTCCTTCAATCTTTACCAGATCTCTCTGGCGAACCCGAATCAGCGATCGTGCTGCTGTCTCGGTGAGCGGCGTATTCTACCGTCTCATTCTGCCCTGTCAACCGCTAAATTATCGCTAACTTATTGATTGTAAAGCGCTTTATCAAAAGCGCCCTGACTGGGCAGACGCGCATTATAGGGGATAGAAAATAACCGTCAACTGATTTCTTGCGGTTATTTCATTACGTCCGGGAGAGACTTACGCCTCGGGAGCCGTTTTCTGCTTCTGGCGCCAGCGCCACAGCGCCTGAACCGGACCGGAAACGCTGTAGGCGATAAAGATCAACCAGAGTATCCGCGAAGGATCCGATGCGATCACCGCCAGTACAAGCACTACAACCAGGATGACGAAAAACGGTACACGGCCTTTCAGGTCCAGGTCTTTGAAGCTGTAGTACCTGACGTTGCTGACCATCATCAAGCCCGCCAGGGCGGTAAGCAGACCCACCAGAATGCTGATATCACCGCCGTCGATACCAAAGTCGCTCAGCGCCCAGACCATACCGGCAACCAGGCCGGCACCGGAAGGGCTGGCCAGTCCGGTGAAAAAACGCTTGTCCTCATCCCCAACATGCGTATTGAACCTGGCCAGACGTAACGCCGCCCCAGCCACATAGATAAATGCGAACACCCAGCCCACCTTACCCAGATCGGCAAGCGACCAGCTAAATACCACCAAGGCAGGCGCCACCCCGAAGGCGACCATGTCCGACAGCGAATCAAACTCGGCACCAAAGGCACTTTGCGTGTTGGTCAACCGTGCTACGCGCCCATCCAGCCCGTCGAGCACCATTGCCACGAAGATCGCGATCGAGGCATTGGCGAAGTTGCCGTCCATCGCGCTGACAATGGCATAAAAACCGGAAAACAGCGCCGCAGTAGTAAACAGGTTGGGCAACAGGTAGATCCCCCTGTGACGAACCTTCTCGCCGCCCGGGCCGTGAACCTCCTCTATATGTTCATCGATGGGCAGCATGTTATGCGCTGCTTCCATATCGTGGTCGCTGGAATGGTGCTCTTGCTTTTCCGTCATGAAATTATCCTGAAAACTTTAACGTAGCCACAGTGTGGCAACTGATCACACGGTTTGCCAGCCCCGAGTGTCCGGACACAAAAAACGCGGCCATGGCCGCGTTCTTCGTCTGCTGCATCAGGGATGCTTCAGTTCTTGCTCTTGTCCACGATCTTGTTCGCAGAGATCCAGGGCATCATGCCGCGGAGCTTCTCGCCAACCTGCTCGATCGGGTGCGCTGCATTGATACGACGCGCTGCAGTCATCGAAGGATAGTTGTGTGCACCTTCAGCGATGAACATCTTCGCGTATTCCCCGCTCTGAATACGCTTGAGCGCATTGCGCATGGCTTCACGGGACTCGGCGTTGATTACTTCCGGACCAGTAACGTATTCACCATACTCGGCATTGTTGGAGATCGAGTAGTTCATGTTGGCGATGCCGCCTTCGTACATCAGGTCGACAATCAGCTTGAGCTCGTGCAGACACTCGAAGTAGGCCATCTCGGGCTCGTAACCAGCTTCTACCAGCGTTTCGAAGCCAGCCTTGACCAGCTCGACAGCGCCACCGCAGAGAACCGCCTGCTCACCGAACAGATCGGTTTCGGTCTCGTCCTTGAACGTGGTTTCGATGATACCGGTACGACCGCCACCGACGCCGGAAGCATAGGACAGGGCGAGATTCTTCGCGTTGCCCGAGGCATCCTGGAATATCGCGACCAGATCGGGAATACCACCACCCTTGGTGAACTCGGTACGCACTGTGTGACCCGGCGCCTTGGGCGCGATCATGATCACGTCCAGATCCTTGCGCGGCACGATCTGGTTGTAGTGAATCGCGAAGCCGTGGGCAAACGCGAGGGTGGCGCCCTGCTTCAGGTTCGGTTCGATCTCATCGCGATACAACTGAGACTGGAACTCGTCCGGGGTCAGGATCATGACTACATCGGCGGCAGCAACGGCGGAAGGCACGTCGCTGACCTTCAGGCCATGGGCTTCGGCCTTGGCTACAGATGAAGAACCGGGGCGCAGACCCACGGTTACATCAACACCGGAATCATTAAGGTTGCAGGCATGGGCGTGGCCCTGCGAGCCGTAACCGATGATAGCTACTTTCTTGCCCTGGATGATGCTCAGGTCGCAATCTTTATCGTAATAAACGTGCATGAAATTCCCCTGTTTCTAGGCAGACCCTGCCCGGGCCTGCTGTGTGATTAGATACTCAAAACCTTCTCGCCACGGGCGATACCCGAGACGCCGGTGCGTACCACTTCGATGACGGTGGTCGGCCCAATCGCCTCGATAAAACTGTCCAACTTGTCGGAGGTTCCAGCCAGTTGCACGGTGTACACGCTGCTGGTTACATCGACAATCTGCCCGCGGAAGATGTCGGTAGTACGCTTGACCTCGGCACGCTGAGCGCCCGTGGCCTTGATCTTCACAAGCATCAGCTCGCGTTCGATGTGCGCCCCTTCCGACAGGTTCACCAGTTTGACCACCTCAATGAGCTTGTTGAGGTTCTTGGTGATCTGCTCAATCACCTCGTCATGTCCAACCGTGGTCAGAGTAAGGCGCGACAACGTCGGATCCTCGGTCGGCGCCACGGTCAGGGTTTCGATGTTGTAGTTGCGCTGGGAGAAAAGCCCGACTACACGGGACAAGGCTCCCGGCTCGTTTTCCAGCAACACGGATATTATATGTCTCATCATGTGCGCTCCGTCTTGCTCAGCCACATATCGCGCATCGAGCCATCCTTGATGTGCATCGGATATACGTGCTCGGAGTCATCTACACGGATATCCATGAACACCAGTTGGTCGCGATTGGCAAAGGCGCGCTCCATGGCTGGCTTGAGATCTTCCAGCTTCTCTACGCGAATACCAACGTGACCGTAGGACTCGGCCAACTTGACGAAGTCCGGAAGCGACTCCATATAAGAGTGCGAATGCCTTGCGCCGTACTGCATATCCTGCCACTGACGAACCATGCCCAGGGCCTGGTTGTTCAGCGTAATGATCTTGACCGGCAAGTTGTACTGCATGCAGGTGGACAGTTCCTGAATATTCATCTGGATACTACCCTCCCCTGTCACGCAAGCCACCTGAGCATCCGGGAAGTGCAACTTGACGCCCATAGCCGCAGGAAAGCCAAACCCCATGGTGCCGAGACCACCGGAATTGATCCAGCGATTGGGCTTGTCGAAGGGATAGTACTGGGCGGCAAACATCTGATGCTGACCCACGTCGGACGTAACATAGGCATCACCCTGGGTCACTTCCCAAAGCGTTTCGATAACCTTTTGCGGCTTGATGATGGAGCCATCGCCTTCATCATAGGGGAACATCCGACCCTCACCACGCCATTCACCAATCTGCTTCCACCAACTGGTTAGCGCTTCCTTGGCAGGACGCAGATTATGTTCCTTGACCATGGCAACCATTTCGCTCAACACGCTGTCGACCGGACCAACGATAGGCACATCAGCCCGAATGGTCTTGGAAATGGATGCGGGATCAATGTCCACGTGAATGATCTTGGCATTCGGACAGAATTTGCTCGCGCCGTTAATTACCCGATCATCAAAACGCGCACCGATGCAAAGGATTACATCGCTGTGGTGCATGGTCACGTTAGCCGTATAGCTCCCGTGCATACCCAGCCAGCCGATGTATTGCGGATCAGTACCCGGATAGGCACCGAGCCCCATCAGCGTATTGGTTACCGGCACGCCGAGCTCGCGGGCGAGTTCGGTAAGCTGGGCTGAGCCACCACCCAGAATTACGCCACCACCGGAATAGATAATCGGACGCTTGGCTTCAACCAACAGGTCCAGCGCCTTGCGAATCTGACCCGAGTGACCCCGAACAGCGGGGCTATAAGAGCGCAACTTGACCTTCTTGGGGTAGCTGTACTCGAACTTTTCGGCCGGATTGGTCATGTCTTTCGGAATATCCACGACCACAGGTCCCGGGCGACCGCTCTGGGCAATATAAAAAGCCTTCTTGATGACCTCGGGAATTTCCCGCGGATCCTTGATCATGAAACTGTGTTTCACGATAGGACGGGAGATACCCACCATGTCGGTCTCTTGAAAGGCGTCGGTACCAACCATGTTGCTGGCAACCTGACCTGAGAGCACAACCATGGGGATCGAGTCCATGAAGGCTGTGGCAATACCGGTAATGGTATTGGTCGCGCCGGGACCGGAGGTCACCAGCACAACACCGGCCTTGCCGGACGCACGGGCATAGCCGTCGGCCATGTGCGCTGCCGCCTGTTCATGACGCACCAGAATATGCTCGACATCATCCTGACGGAAAATCGCATCATAGACATGCAGCAAGGCACCGCCGGGGTACCCGTAAATGTATTTAACACCCTCGTCACGCAATGAGCGGACAACCATCTCAGCGCCGGATAAAAGCTCCACTTTAGAATCACCTCTAGCTTGTCGCCCGTCACGGACGGGCAACAGGGTACCTGTTTACTGCTCGGCAGCGCATTAGCAACGGTGGTTGCCATGCATCAGCTTGACTACGTGCAATGGAGGCAGGTCCTGTTGGTTCCGGATCTGCCTCACCCAGCGCGAGGTAGCGCGTGCGGGTGCCAGGCCAGGAGCTGGCGGATTTCGCCACCTGGTTTGAGCAACAAAGCAGCCTGATCCGATAGCCTAGTGGGCGCCAATATCAGTCTGCTCATGTGAACCACGAATTGTTTACACTCAAGGGCCACAAGTCAAGCCAAGTTGGACGAAAGCATGACATCCGGCACAGCACGTGCAGACACCGCTGGCCAATCATGACTGGTCGGTTATATTAGCTGGGCTTGAAGCCCTCAACACACGGATGGACAGGACATGTACAAGACGCTAATCGCAATCACCTTTGGCCTGATGAGCAGCGTCGTCGCTGCCGAACAGATGTATCGCTGGGTTGATGACCAGGGAGTTCCCCAGTTTGGCCAGCAGCCGCCCGAGGGCCAGGCCTATCAACGGATGAATATAAGCTCGCCGCCGCCCCCCGGCGGAGCCTTGCGCGCGCCCGCTCCACTCCCGCAAGCTGATGAAAGTCCGAACGAGGCTCAAGACAACGCCGGCATCAGCGATGAAGCACTTGCTGCCAAGCGTGAGGAGCAGTGCTCGAAGATTCGCAGCAACCTGGAAACCATGGAACGCAACCCCCGCCTAAGCAAAACCAACGATGCCGGGGAAAACGTGAGGATAGGTGAAGACGAGCGCCAGGAGATGATGGCCCAGGCCCGTGCGGATCTGGAAGAGTTCTGCAACTGAGGATTACACCAATGACGATGCGTAGGCCTGCTCAGGCCAGGTCGGTCGCCAGGCGATCAACCCGGGCGAGAGCCCGCAGCAAGTCATTCTGCCGGCGTCCCAGATACAGCAGTGACTGCTCGCCCATGGGCTTGATCTGACAGTTTCCGGGCAATGGCAGGCGCTGACCCGCCAGCGAGTGCATCCGCGGTATGAATATCCACTGCAACCATTGCGCGAAAGCCATGGTATCAACACAAAAAGGCTGGCTGCTGGCCATCTGGGTCGAGGTCGGTGGCTGCACCGACCATAGATCCAGCGCCTGAAGCTCGCGTTCAAGATCTATCAACGCCAGACGCATTTCTTCCCAGCCCGCCTTTTTCACAGCGATACGCGGGCTCGCTGACGTGCGTCGGCAGCACCGGCAGAATTGCCCTGTTTTTCCCGCGCTTTGGCTATCAGCTCCCACAAACCTGCCTGCAACGCAGGCCGGCCAGCGGCGAAGCTCAAACCGCGTTGGGCCACTTGTTCGGCCTGGGGGGCATCACCCTGAGCCAGACGCACCTGTGCCAGGCGGTAGAACACCTGAGGCTCGCGCGGCGCGATACGCATCGCCCGCTCCAGGCTCGACGACGCGCCACCCAGATCGCCGCGCCCTTCCTGGTTCCTGGCCGCTGTCAACAATGCCAGTACCGGACCGTCGAGCTGTTCATCCTGCTGCAAGGTCGATCCGCCGCTCGATCCGCCGCTCGATCCGCGAGTCTCATCCCGGCTCTGGGGCTGGGCGTCAACCGGAAACGACTGGATGGGCCGCGAGCTGCCGGCCTCATCGGGAATCATCACAACCACACCGCTGCCGGCGGGTTGTTCGGCCTGCTGCGGCACCTGCCCGGCAGGCGAATAGGTAATATCCTCGCTGGAGACCGGCCGCCCCGAATCGACCACAGGAACCGAGCCACCGGTGCCAGCACAGCCTACCAATACCATCGCGATGGCCAGTAGGCCGGTTAGTCTCATCTGCATTACTGTTTCCTCTCTGATCACTGCAGCCAGCCCCGGATGGTATCCATCACGCGGTTGGTACCTTCCTTCAATCCTTCCTCACTCAGGAACGAGTTGCAACCCGGTCCGGGCAGCGGCTGATAGCCGGCATGAAACGGCATCTGCACGCTATCGTCACAACTCGGATCGCTGCCCATACCTGTCTCGCTGTCCACCCAGGCCATTTCCACCCCTTGTACCGGGGCACTAGTGAGCCCGCGGGGATGTGCCTGGGCCATGAAGTCGCTCCAGACCTGCAATGCGCCCGAAGCGCCGGTCAGACCGGTGTTGCTGTTATCGTCCCGCCCAATCCATGCCACAGCCAGCAGATCATCGGAAAACCCGGCGAACCAGCTGTCGCGCAAATCATTGGTCGTGCCCGTCTTGCCGGCCAGGCGCACGTTGCGATCAATACGATTATAAGCGGACCTGCCGGTGCCCTCGGTCATCACCCGAGTCATCGCCTGCTGGAGCAGGAAAATGCTGGCAGCATCAAAACGCTGCTCGACTTCGAAGGGGTAGCGGCGCAGGGGGTCGCCCTCGGTGGTCAGCACATTGCGAATTGCCCGCAACGGCGTATTGAAACCACCAGTAGCCAGGGTCTGGTACATGTCCGTCACCTGCATCGGCGTCATCGAGCCGGAACCAAGCAGCATCGATGGGAATGCCGGCCAGTCATGCTGAACGCCCATCCGCCGGACCGTCTCGAGCACCTTGGGAACACCGAGATCCACACCAAGGCGCACCGCCGCCTGGTTGTATGAGCGGCTCAGCGCCTGATGAAGCGGCACCCAGCCATGACTCTCCCGATCATAGTTCTGCGGGGTCCAGGTCTGCCCCGGCTCGGCCTGCAACGCAATAGGTGCATCCTCCACCAGGGTCGTCAGCGCATATTCCTGGGGCCGTTCGAGGGCGGTCAGATAGATGGCTGGCTTGACCAGTGAGCCGATTGGCCGCGACGCATCCAGCGCTCGATTGAAGCCCTGGAAACGCGGATCGGCGCCCCCGACCAGAGCCAGTACCTCGCCGCCCTGCGCACTGGTAACCACCATCGCCGACTCCAGCGGGCTGACCGCGTCGGCCGGCGTCAGCCGCTTGAGTGTCGACTGCACCGACTGCTCTGCATTTTTCTGTAGCAGCGGATCAAAGCTGGTAAAAATGCGCAGGCCTTCGCTGGTAAGGTCCTCGTCGCGATAGTCCTCGCGCAACTGGCGCTTCACCAGATCCATGAACGCGGGATAACTGGTGTCGGCCATGCTGCCGCGTACGGACACATCGAGCGGCTGCGCGATCGCCTCGCTCGCCTGCTCTTCGCTGATCATGCCCTGCTCAGCCAACATGGAAATGACCAGGTCCCGCCGGGCCGTCGCTCGTTCGGGGTGGCGGCGCGGATTATACATCGACGGGCCTTTCACCATGCCCACCAATAGCGCCACCTGGTGCAACTGCAGCTCATGCAGCGGCTGGGCAAAGTAGTACTGGCTGGCTAACCCGAAGCCATGCACCGCGCGCCGCCCGTCCTGACCAAGGAAAACCTCGTTGAGATAGGCTTCGAGGATTTCCTCCTTGGAGTAATGCACCTCGAGCAGTACCGCCATGATCGCTTCGGTACCCTTGCGCACAAGGCTGCGGTCACTGGTGAGGTAGAAGTTCTTTACCAACTGCTGGGTCAGGGTGCTGCCGCCCTGTACCACCCCGCCGGCACGCATGTTGGCATACATGGCGCGGGCGATACCTCTGGGGGAAACACCGAAATGCTGAAAATAATCCCGGTCTTCAACAGCTACCAGCGCTTCAACCAGAAACGGCGGCGTCTGCTCCAGACGGATCAGAATACGATCTTCGTTGTGTGCCGGGTAAATTCCGCCGATCAATAGCGGCTCCAGACGCGCCATGACCGGATCGCCGGTGCCACCCAGACTTGCTACCTGATCACCCTGGAACTGCACCCGGAGCAACTGGGCGGGTTCGGTGCCCTCGAAAAACTGGAATCCCCGAGTATGAACGTCGATCCGGCTGCCGTTGACGGAGATCTGGCCGGGCTGCCGCGCCGCTGCCGTCGAGCGATAGCCGAGTGCGCTCAGCTCGGTTATGAAATCGTCGCGGGTGAGCTTCTGACCGGCGAACAGCTCAAGCGGCCGGGCGAACACCTTGGCCGGTACTGCCCAACGTTTGCCGGTGAACTTCTCCTGCACCACCGCGTCAAGATAGATCGTCAGTCCGGCGAGCAGCACCAGCCCAACCAGCCCAAGCTTGATGAACAGACCGGACCAGCCATACCAAAGCCCTTTCTTTTTGACGCTACCGCGTTTTTTAGCCATAACCCTCTGCACTTAAGTAAGCGGCGTCATCGACTTGCGCCGATGATTGCACCTGTTTGCGGTTGGCCTGAGCCCGGCCAAACCCGCATAATGACCTTTTTGCCTTTCAAAGCAAGGATACATCGTGAGCCAGACACTGCTGAAAGCCCTGCAGAATCCCGAACTCTTTGACCACCCGGTTGATACTTTCAAGTTGATGGAAACCCACATCTCCTGGGTCCTGCTCACTGGCGACTATGTATACAAGGTCAAGAAGCCAGTCAACTTCGGCTTCCTGGATTATTCCACGCTCGATCGTCGTCAGCATTTCTGTCATGAAGAAGTACGCCTCAACCGACGCCTCGCGCCAGACCTGTATCTTGACGTGATCAGCGTTCACGGCAGCGAGGACGCCCCTAATCTGCGCGGCGAGGGCCCGGTCATCGAATACCTGGTCAAGACTCGGCAATTCCGTCAGCAGGACCTTCTTGGCAACATGCAACGAGCGGGAACCCTCGAGGCGTCACATATAGATAGCCTAGCGTCAAAGCTGGCCGGGTTTCATCAGACAATCGACCGCGCCGCAGCGGAAACCCCCTGGGGCGAACCAGACCTCGTGCACGCTCCCGTGGCGGAAAACTTCACCGACATCCGCGGTCTGCTGAGCGACAAAGCCGACCTGCAACAGCTGGAGCAGCTGGAGCAATGGGCGCATAGTACCTTCCAGCGATTGATTCCCCAACTCTCCCAGCGCAAGGCTGAAGGCTTTATACGCGAATGTCATGGCGACATCTATCTCGACAACGTCACGCTGATAGACGGGGAAGTAACGCTGTTTGACGGAATAGAATTCAACGATGCCTTCCGCTGGATCGACGTGATGAGCGATGTCGCCTTTATGGCGATGGACCTCGAGGATCGGGGCCTGAACCATCTGGCCCAGCGCTTCGTCAATGGCTACCTGGAGCACACGGGTGACTACGAGGGACTGGCCTTGCTCGATTATTACAAGGCTTACCGTGCCATGGTTCGCGGGAAGGTGGCACTGCTGCGACTGACCCAGGACGGCGTCAGCGAGGAAGAACGTCAGGAAGTTCTGGCGCGCTACCATAGCTATGCCTCCCTCGCAGAGCGCTATACCCATGTACCGCTGCGCTTTGGCATCCTCACCCAGGGCGTGGCCGGGTCAGGCAAGAGCACCATCGCACTGCACCTGGTAGAACATCTCGGCGCGATACGTCTGCGCTCTGATACCGAACGCAAGCGCCTGTTCGGCAAAGCCGATAGCGGGAAGCTGAACGCCGGACTGTATGCGCCAGAACTAAGCGAAAAAACCTATGCCCGACTGGCATACCTGGCAACCCGGGTACTCGCGGCAGGCTATCCGGTTATTGTCGATGCGGCCCACCTGAAACTGGCCCAGCGCGACATACTGCGTCAGGCTGTCGAGAATCAGGGCGCGCCCTGTCTGATACTGCAATGCACTGCCGCAGTGGAAACCTTGCAGGAGCGGATCAGCAAGCGGCAAGCCGAAGGCAAGGATCCCTCCGACGCGAACATGAAAGTGGCGCTCCATCAGCTCGAACAGATGGAAGAGCTGAGCGGGGAGGAAAAGCACTGCAGTATGGAGGTTGCCACGGACGCAGCCGACAGCCTCACTGACCTGGTGGTCCAGCTGCGCAAACGCTTCTAGAGGGTCCGGCGACGCGGCTGTACCTATCAGCCGCGCGGCACTACACTGGATCCGGGAACCAATAAAAAGAAGCCCGGACCATGCAAACAGAAACTATCATATCTCGCGGCCAGTCCGTCCGCGTCAGTCCAGAGCTCGCTCAGGGCCAGCTCTTACCTCTTTTACTCCACGCACTTCCTGGGCCGATAGCGCGCGAGGGCATCTCATGATCAACGATGAACTTCTCGAAATGCGCAATCTCGGCAAGACCTCTGCGCAGTGGCTGCATGCCACCGGCATTCACAGTCGCGACGAGTTGCACCGACGTGGGCCGGTTGGCGCCTATTGCGCCGTGCGGGAACGAGGTTTTCGGGCTTCCAAGGCGCTGATGTTTGCAATTGCCGGCGCCCTGCAGGGCGTACACTGGAACGACCTTGATCCTGATTACAAGGAACAACTGCTTGAGCAGCTCAGACAGCGACAGGGGAAACGCTAAGCACTGCGCGTGCCAGAGCGTCCGCTGTAAACATGCGCAATAGTTGAAACTGATCACGCTCAGGGAAATTTATATTAGCGGTAGCCGAACGCACTGCAGTATCTTATCGCAAACGGCAATGGTTTCCCGAGCTTGTGCGAGGTTGAGCTGCATGTCTTGCCGGAAACAGGAAACATAAAAAGGAATTCGCACATGTATCTCATCGGTGATCAACCACCCTACGCGGAAAAACTCATCAATGCGCTGCAGCTCATTCCCGAGCAGCTTCTTGATGGGCTGCCGCCCTGCGGCGAACCCATCTCCCTCGATGCAGTGAACGATCTGTACGATCATGTTGGCAATAACCGCATCTATCTACTCCAGTCCGGACTGTTGCACGCGGTCATCGAAGACAAGCCGTTGTTCTATATCCAGGAAGGCGACCTGATTGGCCTGCGGCAGGGACTCAACACCGCGCCCTGCACCTATCGCAGTGACGAGCCGCTGGTGCTGGTGCCCTATGATCGCGAGCTGCTGTTCAAGCACATACATGGCAACAGTCAGCGGCAGGAACAGTTCACCCAGTATATCCTTGGCCAGGCCGCGCTGATGTCTGACGCGCTAGCATACAGCCGTCCGCCGGAAGTGCGGCCGGTAACCGGATTCCAGCATTTCCTGGCGGGAGCCGAGCTGATCCGCCAGGGTGATGATGCCGACCATGTGTTCATTATTACCGAGGGTCATGCCGAGGCGTTTGTGCAGGGCATCAAGGTTGGAGATGTGCAGAAAGACGAAATCTTCGGTGCCATGGCCCTGTTTACCCGTGAGAAGCGCTCGGCAACGGTGATTGCCAGTTCGCCAACGACGGTAATGATGATCCCCAAGGAGCAGTTTCTTGCGCTGATGCAAAGCAATCCGCGGATCGCCCACAGCCTGATCGAGAGCATGGCCCGCCGCATTGACCTGATGAACAAGGAACTGACGCAATACAAGCAAGCTACAAGGTAAATTGAGCAAGCCTCTTGACATGCGAATGAGAATGTATATTATTAGCAACAAGTCGTCGCGAGACAACTTGTTGATAGCCGCTTGCTCCAAAGCAGTTATCTCCTCATCAGGCTAATCACGGATTAGGCCCGCTCCATGAGCGGGCCATTTTTTTGCCTGAATATTCTGTCGGCCTACTGTTGGCGATCTACTGGCCCTGTTCCCACTGGGCGCAGTAATCTGTTTCCGGCAGAGCTGCGGTCAGCCATACGAAATCAGCCTGGGCCCGATCCGGCAACGTCCCGCCCGCTTCCACCAGCATCACTACCAGCGGCGCCTGCAGGCCTTCTGCCGGCCAGTGCAGCGGCACACCCAGATCCTTGCGCACATGGTAGCTCCCGGCCAACAGCAGCGCGGGCACGGGCGCTTCAGCAAGTTGCTGCGCCATGCGTTCATCGCGTGCCTGCTGAACGGCCAGCATGGCCGGAAACTGTTGCTCGGCTAGCTTCCCGCAGTGGGACGTAGCGATGGCCTCTTCAAGCAACTCGAGCATCTCGGCGCTGAATACATCTGCGGGCGCGGGTGGGGCCTGATAAATGGCATGCATCTCGTCTTCGGTCAGGTTAGCCGCCAGCAAACGCTGCGGGAGGGCAAGACCCCACCTAACCAGTGGGCCGTAGAGGCTCCAGTCCCAGCCGGGGCTCCATTCGAGCTCCTTCTCCAGCTGCGCTTCGCTTTGGGTCAGGCCATCCTGGGGCAGGCCATCCTGCGACAACTCTCCTTGCAGGCGATCTATCGCAGCCTGTTGCGCGGGTCCGATCATTTCCATCACCAACGCGCCCTGCGGGCGCCTTTCCTGCAACCGCTGCATTAACCACAACTGCAAACGATGATGATCGGGGTTGTCATGTTTCTCACCGACCAGCACATAGGGAGCGGAGACCAGGCTTTCAACCAGCATGGACGGAGGTAGCCAGACACCGCTCGCGGTATCCAGCACCTTCCCCAGGTGCGGGTCATCCAGCCCCTCGGTACTGACCCAAGCGGGTAATTCCTGGGCATAGGCGGCAAATCCCCAGACGCATGCCAAAAGCAGCAGAAAACCACGCATTGCGATACCTCAAGCGATAATCAATGGACAATCAAGTTGCGGGTGCGGAACTACCTGTACCTCGACGCCGAAAACCCGTTTGATGCGTTCTGCTTCCAGCACGCCCCAGGCTGAACCCAGCGCCGACACAGCGCCGCGATCAAGCAACAGCAGCCTGTCCGCATAACGCGCCGCCAGGTTCAGATCGTGCAACACCAACAATACCGCATTTCCACGCTGTGCAATCTCCTGAGCCTGTTGCAGAATCAGCCGCTGATGCGCCAGGTCGAGTGAGGCCGTGGGCTCGTCCAGCAACAGGCAGGCAGGCTCCGAACTGTCCCAGATCTGCGCCAGCACCCGCGCAAGATGCACGCGCTGACGCTCCCCACCAGACAGGGTGAGGTAACTGCGCTGCCGCAGGTGTTCTATATCTGCTGCCTGCATCGCCTCGGCAGCTATCCGCCTATCTGCCTCCCGACCGCTGGCATGGGGCAACCGGCCCAGCAACACAACCTCTTCCACGCTGAACGCAAACGCAAGTGAAGATGACTGTGGCAATACCGCCAGACGTCGCGCGCGCTCATCGGCAGGCCAGGATTCCAGCGCCCTGCCCCCCAGCAGGATTTCACCTTCAGCGGGAGGCAGCTCGCCACTCAGGGTTGCAAGCAGCGTGCTCTTGCCAGCCCCGTTTGTGCCAAGCACGGCCAGAACCTCGCCAGCCTCCAGGCGAAAGTTGATGTCGTGCAGAATCTGGCAACCACCGCGCGCGCAACCCAATCTGCTGACTGTCAGCATCACGCACTCCGGCGCTGCGAGCGCAGCAGCAAAATCAGAAAGAAGGGTGCGCCAAGAAGCGCAGTAAGAATACCGATCGGCAGCTCTGCTGGCGCGATCACCAGCCGCGCCACCACATCAGCCAGCAATAACAGTCCACCACCGAAAAGCATCGAGCCGGGCAATACCAGGCGATGATCGACCCCGAGCATCAACCTGATCAGATGCGGCACGACCAGGCCGACGAAGCCTATCAGGCCGGCCACCGCCACGCATGCGCCGACACCCAGCGCCGTCAGCAGAATCAGCTCGCGCTTGACCCGCTCAACTTCCACGCCCAGATGCCGGGCCTCGGATTCGCCAAGCAGTAGCGCATTCAGCGCCCGCGCCTGCCGCGGCAAACGCCAGCAGAGCAGCGCGCAGCAGAGCCCCAGCGCAATCACACGCGGATAGTTGGCCGAACCCAGACTACCCATATTCCAGAATGTCAGGGTACGCAACATCCGGTCGTCGGCCAGGTAACCCAGCAGACCTATGAGCGCTCCACTGATCGCCGCGATCGCAATGCCGGCCAGCAACATGCTGGCGACCGATGTACCCTGCGCCGACTGCCCCAGGCGGTACACCAGCAGCGTAGTCACCACTCCGCCGGCGAAGGCGCCGATGACGGTTGCATAGGGCAGCAGCGCATCGGGCATTCCGGCAAACAGCCAACTGCCGAGGACGATGACCGCCGCCGCCCCGAGTGCCGCACCACTGGAAACGCCAATCAGGCTGGGGTCAGCCAGCGGATTGCGGAACAGCCCCTGCATTACCGCACCGGTCAGCGCCAGCGTGGTGCCGACGAGTAGCCCCATCAGTGTGCGCGGCAGCCGGATCTGCTCGATGATGACCTGGGCGTCACCCGGCGAGGCGACCAACCCCAGCATGTTACCCAGTGCGGCAAGGGTATCGCCTGGGGCCAGGTTAACTGCGCCCAGGCCCAGCGACAGCAGCATGGCGAGCAATAACAGAAGGCTCAGCAGAATCAGAATCACCGGGCGGAGCTGTGCAGGAGCAATCATCTACGTCTCCTGGCGAACTGATTACGCGACCACGGAGTGCGAGACTGGCGCTGACAGGTGGCGACAGAGATAATGCGTCGATGAAAGAGACTGACGACTACCTGCCCGCCCCGCTGTGCCTTTTTGACGACCTCGCCGATCCCGGCAGCCTGGGTGTCGAACGCGACGGTGAAATGCTGATGGTGATTCGCCAGGGAGCGCGTGCCTATGTATACGTCAACCGCTGTCCCCATCGCGGCGTTCCGCTGGAATGGGTGCCCGACCAGTTCCTCGACAGCTCCGGCAGGCTGATCCAGTGTGCCAGCCACGGCGCACTCTTCCTGCCGGAAAACGGCGAGTGCGTCGCTGGCCCCTGCGCCGGCACATTCCTGCAACCGCGCGCATGCCACATCGGCAACGGCCAGGTCTGGCTCGACTGAGCACACTGAAAGGTCTGTCCCGCTCATAGCTCCACCGGCAATTGCCCTGCCACTGCAAGGCCCTCGGGCGTTGGTATGACCGACCATGCAATGATCTCCACACCCTGCGCTGCGGCGTGGCGAAGCAGCCGGCCATATTCCGGATCGATCTCATCGGCTGGCCGTACCCGCTCGATACCTGCGTGCATCACGCAGAACAGCAGACAGGCACGCCGACCGCTGGCCGCCAGGTCGGTGAGTTCGCGCAGGTGTTTCTGTCCGCGCAGGCTGACCGCGTCAGGGAAGGCACCCAAGCCCTCGCCAACCGCCATGGTCACGCTCTTGACCTCGACCACGCATTCGCCCGGCCCGCTGAGCATGAAATCGAAGCGGCTTGCCCCGCCGGGCAGCCTGACTTCGGGACGCACCGTCGCGTAGCCAGCGAGCGGCGTGATCAGATCCAGCGCCAGCGCAGCAGCAATGACCGAGTTGGCCCGGGCGCTATGGATACAGGCCAGCCCGCCGGGACCGGTCTCGACCAGCTCCCAGCTGCCGGGAAGCTTGCGCCCGGCCTTCTGTTCCAGGCGAATCCAGACACGACTGCCGGGCTCGGCGCAGCCTTTCATCGATCCTGTGTTGGGGCAGTGCACGGTCAGTTCGCGTCCGTCGTCCAGGCGCACATCGGCGAGAAAGCGCTTGTAGCGCTTGAGCAGCGTGCCGCCTTGCAACAGCGGCGCAAATGGAAGCATTCCTGCAGACACTACCCGAGCCCCCGTTCCAGTCGTTCGATCGCCTGGTACAGGCGATCCAGAGATGCTGTGTAGGCGAAGCGTACATGCTCATGCTGACGATAGTCGCCGAAGTCCAATCCGGGGGTAATCGCCAGATGCTGATTTTCCAGCAGGT
Organism: Halopseudomonas sp.; assembly: GCF_041579695.1. GTDB lineage: Bacteria > Pseudomonadota > Gammaproteobacteria > Pseudomonadales > Pseudomonadaceae > Halopseudomonas. Next base: position 15,004 of record NZ_JBFGFI010000032.1, on the reverse strand, counting down.
GCCGGCACAGCGCGCCGCTGTCGCTGGAGTGCGTGCCGATGTCTGCGTACAGGTAGAAAGCCCCCTGCGGCGTCACCGGGATGCCGAAACCGAGATCACGCAAGGCAGGCAATAGAAAGTCACGGCGCGCCTGGAATGCCTGGCGACGCGTCTCGCAGATAGCCCGGCTTTCCTCGCCAAAGGCCGCGAGCGCCGCCAACTGGGCCATGTGCGGCGCACAGATGTACAGGTTCTGCGCCAGCTTCTCCAGCTCGGGAATAGCTGATTCGGGAGCCACCAGCCAGCCCAGTCGCCAACCGGTCATGCCGAAATACTTGGAGAAACTGTTCAGCACGAATGCATCCGGCGCGACCTCGAGCACCGAGCTGGCCTCACAGTCGTAGGTCAGGCCATGATAGATCTCGTCCACGACCAGATGTCCGCCCAGCCTTTGCGTCACATCGGCCATCGCGTTCAATTGCGCCCTGCTCAGCAGGGTACCGGTGGGATTGGACGGGGAAGCCGCCAACACCGCAGAACAATCCGCGTCCCAGTGCTGCTCGATCAGCTCCGGCGTTAGCTGGTAGTCACTCTGCGGACCCGTCGGGATCATCTTCGCGTGAGCTCCGAGCAGACGCAGAAAGTTGCGATTACAAGGATAGGATGGATCGGCCATCATCACACTCTGCCCCGGATCGACCAGCAGCGAGGCCACCAGGAGCAACGCTGCCGAGCCTCCGGGCGTGACAACCACCCGCCGGGGATCGAGATTCACGCCGTAGCGCTGGGCATAGGAAGCCGCTATCGCCTCGCGCAACGCCGGCAGGCCCAGCGCCGGGGTGTACCCGGTATGGCCATTAGCCAAAGCAGACTGTCCGGCGCGGACGATGGGAGCAGGCGTGGAAAAGTCCGGCTCACCGATCTCCATATGGATCACATCATGGCCCTGTGATTCCAGTACTTTCGCCCGCGCCAGCACACTCATCACATGAAAAGCCTGAATGTCCCGTGTACGGTGTGCCCACCCCTGCCTGCGCATGCCTGCTCCCTGTCGATCTGGTTGGTTGTCGGGTTGATGTGGTGCCTGGCGCTGCTTGCCACCTGCGGATGATACCCGTCCGTGGCGGGGCGGACAGCCTGTTTACATGCATAGTGGCAAGCCAGACCAAACATCTGACGGCAAACAGTAGCGCGGTTGATCAGGTTCTGGTAGTTTTGCCCGCTTGCACGCCACTGGGTGCACCTTCAGGCCATCCGCAACGTGGGCCTGGCACTGGAAGATCGAGCTAAAAAGTGAGGGGTTCTCATGCCCAGCAATGCCAAAGAAAAAAGTTCAATGTTGATCCGCGGGTTCGCACCCTACAAGGAAAAGAAGGGCGAGGAGTACATGAACGAGCAACAGCTCGAGCATTTCGCCGCCATTCTCAACGGCTGGAAACGCGAGTTGATGGAAGAGGTAGATCGCACCGTGCATCACATGCAGGATGAGGCTGCCAACTTCCCCGATCCTGCCGATCGCGCCAGTCAGGAAGAAGAATTCAGTCTCGAGCTGCGTGCCCGTGACCGCGAGCGCAAGCTGATCCGCAAGATCGACCAGACCCTGCAGCGGATCGAAGACGAAGATTACGGCTTCTGTGATTCGTGTGGTGTGGAGATCGGCATTCGTCGCCTTGAGGCTCGCCCGACCGCTACGCTGTGCATCGACTGCAAGACTCTGGCTGAAATAAAGGAAAAGCAGGTGGGCAGCTGATCAGCCCCCTGTCGACCATCCCTGCCCCTCCACGGTGCCAGGGTTGGTCGATTTTCTTCGCCTGCTGAAACAGGCTGCCTGCAATGACCTCGCCCTCTGTACCCTATATCGGACGCTTCGCTCCAACGCCCAGCGGCCACCTGCATTTCGGCTCCCTTCTCGCCGCTCTAGCCAGCTATCTCGATGCCCGCCAACAGCAGGGCCAATGGCTGGTACGCATCGAAGATCTTGACGGCCCGCGCAACAAGCCCGGCGCCCAGGAGCTGATACTCAAGGCGCTGACAGCCCATGGCATGCAATGGGACGGCGAGATCCTGGTGCAAAGCCAACAGCAGGCACGTTACCAGGCGCAGATTCACGACTGGCTTGACCGCGGCGTCGCCTACTACTGCGATTGTTCTCGCAGTGATCTGACAGTGCACAACGGGATCTATCCGGGTACCTGTCGCGAGCGCAATCTGCCTCCCGCCGACAACCATGCCGTGCGCGTACGGGTAACTGATGAGCCTACGGTGTTTACTGACCGACTGCAGGGGGAAGTGGTCCAGCGCCTGGAAAGCGAGGTCGGCGATTTCGTGATCCGTCGCCGCGACGGCATCATTGCCTACCAGCTGGCCGTGGTGATGGACGACATCGCCCAGGGCGTTACCGATATTGTGCGCGGTGCCGACCTGCTCGACTCCACGCCCCGCCAGCTGTGGCTGTACCGGCTGTTGCAGGCGCCGCGTCCCAGCTACATGCACCTCCCGCTGATGATGGCCCGACGCGGCCAGAAGCTGAGCAAACGGGTGGGTTCGGCACCGGTCGAGGGGCCGCAGGCGTCTGGCAGTCTTTTCGCTGCGCTGAATGTGCTGGCTCAGCAGCCGCCCTGGGAGCTGCAAAATGCGCCGGTGGCAGAACTGATTGCCTGGGGTATCGAACACTGGCAGCCCCGGCGCCTCCCCGCCCGGCGGGAAATACTGCACCAGGAAGACGCATCCGGATGAGACCGACACCCTGCGGAGCTTGGCAAGCGAGTCTCGCCTGATTACCCTAGTACACTACCTGCTCCGTCGCATGGCGTGCAGGCAACCCACGACAGCCCGCTGTCGCCGATCTATGGATGCCCATGTATATCTACCGCCTGGTACTCTTGCTGGTGATCGGCATATACCTGTTCTCGCCCGCCATCATGGATTGGTGGATCGAGCCGCAGGGCGCCTGGTATCGCCCCTATGTGCTCTGGCTGATCCTGATCATCGCCGGCATTGTGTTGCAGAGTCCGAAAGATGCCGATGAGCTTTGAGCTTAGCCACCTGCTCCTGGTCAGCATTCTCTATCTGCTGACCCTTTTCGGCGTTGCCTGGATAACCGAGCGCGGCATGCTGCCCCGGGCACTGATGCGTCATCCCGCTATCTACACGTTATCACTCGGCGTTTACGCCAGCGCCTGGGCCTTCTACGGCACGGTGGGTCTGGCCTATGAATACGGTTACGGCTTTCTCACCTACTATCTCGGGGTGTGCGGCGCCTTTCTGCTCGCTCCGGTGCTGCTCAATCCGATTCTGCGCATTACCCGCACCTACCAGTTGTCGTCCCTGGCCGATCTTTTTGCGTTCCGCTTTCGCAGCACCCTGGCCGGCACCCTGACCACCCTGTGCATGCTGATTGGCGTATTGCCGCTACTGGCGCTACAAATCCAGGCAGTCGCCGACTCGGTACAGATTCTTACCCAGGAAACCGGTCAGAATTCGGTAGCGCTGGGCTTCTGTGTACTGATCACCCTGTTTGCGATCCTGTTCGGCGCCCGGCATATATCCACCCGGGAAAAGCACGAAGGCCTGGTGATGGCGATCGCCTTCGAATCTCTGGTCAAACTGGTCGCCATCGGCGCAGTCGGGCTTTACGCATTGTACGGCGTGTTCGGTGGCCCGGCGGGCCTGGAGTCCTGGCTAACCTACAATCAACAGGCTTTGCAGACCCTGCATTCGCCCCTGCAGGAGGGCCCGTGGCGCACCTTGCTGCTGGTGTTTTTTGCCGCCGCGATCGTCATGCCGCACATGTATCACATGGCCTTCACCGAGAACCTCAACCCAAGGGCGATGGCGACAGCCAGCTGGGGGTTACCGCTGTTCCTGTTGCTGATCAGTCTGGCGGTACCGCCGATTCTCTGGGCCGGCCTGCATCTGGGCGTACCTACCAACCCTGAGTATTTCACCCTGGGCCTGGGTGTCGCGGCCGGCCAAGACTGGCTTACGCTGCTGGCCTTTATCGGCGGCCTGTCCGCCGCCAGCGGCCTGATCATCGTCGTCACCCTGGCCCTTTCCGGCATGGTGCTCAACCACCTGGTACTGCCGATCTACCAGCCGAGCGCGGAAAACAACATCTACCGCTGGCTGTTGTGGACCCGACGCACGTTGATTGCGGCAATCATCATGGCCAGCTACGGCTTCTACCGGCTGCTCGGAGCAGAGCAGGACCTGGCCAATCTGGGCATTGCCTCATTTGTCGCTACCGTGCAGTTCCTGCCTGGTGCGCTCTCGGTTCTGTACTGGCAACAGGCCAACCGCCGCGGCTTCATCGGCGGCCTGATTGCCGGCATGCTGGTCTGGGCCATTACCCTGCTGCTGCCCCTGGTCACCGAAGTCACCGGACTGCAGGTCCTCGGCCAGACCCTGAGTTTCAACGCCGACACCTGGCATCTGGCTGCCATCGCCTCGCTGGCCGCGAACATCTTTGCCTTCACCAGCATCTCGTTGTTCACCCAACGCTCGCATGAGGAACAAAGTGCCGCGGAAGCCTGCTCTGTGGATAACGTCAGCCGCCCCCAGCGTATGGCGCTGATCGCCGACTCGCCCCAGGAGTTTGCCCAGCAACTGGCCAAGCCCCTGGGCAACAAGACCGCCCAGCAGGAAGTCGAGCAGGCCCTGCGCGATCTGCAATTGCCCTTTGACGAACGTCGGCCCTACGCCCTGCGCCGCCTGCGCGACCGCCTCGAAGCCAATCTTTCGGGCCTGATGGGCCCCAGTGTGGCGCAGGAGATCATCAGTACCTTCCTGCCATTCAAGCTGGCGCGCGAGGGTTACATTACCGAAGACATCCACTTTATCGAGAATCGGCTGGAAGACTACCATTCGCGTCTCACCGGCCTCGCAGCCGAGCTCGACGCGCTGCGCCGCTACCACCGCCAGACCCTCCAGGACCTGCCCATGGGGGTCTGCTCGCTGGCCAAGGACAATGAAGTACTGATGTGGAATCGGGCCATGCAGGCACTCACCGGAATAAGTGCCGAAGATGTGGTGGGGTCGCGCCTTGACAATATCGAGGCGCCCTGGAACGAGCTGCTCGGCCGCTTCGTCAGCGATCAGTCGGCCCACCTGCACAAGCAGAAGCTCGTGGTGAATGGACAGACCCAGTGGCTGAACCTGCACAAGGCTGCCATCGATGAACCCGGTAACGTCGTCAGCAGCGGCCTGGTGCTGCTGATCGAGGATCAGACCGAGACCCAGATGCTCGAAGACGAACTGATGCACTCCGAGCGGCTGGCGTCAATCGGTCGCCTGGCCGCTGGGGTGGCCCACGAGATCGGCAATCCGGTCACCGGCATCGCCTGCTTGGCGCAGAACCTGCGCGAAGAATCGGATCAGCCCGAGGCCCGTGAGATGGCCGACCAGGTAATGGAACAGACCCGACGGATCTCCCGTATCGTCCAGTCGTTGGTCAATTTTGCCCACGTGGGCAGTCGCCATAACAACAGTAACGAAGCAGTCGATCTCGCTAGCTGTACCAGCGAGGCGATTCATCTTCTGTCACTCAATCGACAGGGAACCGAGGTGATTTATGTTAACCTCTGCAATCCCGAACATGTGGTCGCCGGTGATAGCCAACGCTTGGTCCAGGTCCTGATAAACCTGCTGGGCAATGCCCGCGATGCAAGTCGCAACGCCGACACCATCACCATCTCGACCCAGCAGAACGAGCATCAGGTCCTGCTGCACGTCGAGGATCAGGGCAGCGGGATAGACAAGGCCATCATGGATCGCCTGTTCGAGCCTTTTTTCACCACCAAGCAACCAGGGACAGGAACTGGGCTCGGATTGGCACTGGTCTACTCGATTATCGAAGAGCACTATGGACAGATAACCGTCGACAGCCCGGCAGATCCAATACTCCAGCGCGGCACGCGGTTTACCATCACCCTGCCCCGCTACAGCGTTTTGAGCTACGGTGTTACTGCCTGATTCTCTTTCGGCGGTCACCGCGCATGAGGTACCTATGTCACATATCTTGGTTGTAGAAGACGAGGCAATCATCCGCTCGGCACTGCGCCGCCTGCTCGAGCGGCATCAGTACCAGGTCAGCGAAGCCGGATCGGTTGCCGACGCGGTGAACCAGTTCGACCTCGGCACCTTCGATCTGGTGATCAGTGACCTGCGGTTGCCGGGCGAGCCCGGTACCGAAATGATTCGCAGAGCGCCCGATACACCGGTACTGATCATGACCAGCTACGCCAGCCTGCGCTCGGCTGTCGACTCGATGAAACTCGGCGCCGTGGACTACATCGCCAAGCCTTTTGATCATGAAGAAATGCTGCAGACCGTCGCCCGTATCATCCAGGACAGCCAGGCGCGGCGTAACCCGACACCGGTCGCGGTCGACCCCGCGGCTGAAATCAGCAGCTCCTCGGCAGGGCAACAGCCCGCCGTGGTCAAGAATGCGACCATGGGTATCATCGGCTCGAGTCCGGCGATGCAGACCCTGTTCAAACGCATCGGCAAGGTGGCACCGACCGATTCCACGGTACTAATTCAGGGTGAATCGGGTACTGGCAAGGAACTGGTCGCCAAGGCATTGCATGAGCATTCACGGCGCGCCAAGGCACCGATGATTTCGGTCAACTGCGCGGCTATTCCTGAAGCACTGATTGAATCCGAGCTATTCGGTCACGAAAAGGGCTCGTTCACCGGGGCCACCGCAGGGCGTACCGGCCTGGTCGAAGCGGCGGATGGTGGCACCCTGTTCCTCGACGAGATCGGCGAGCTGCCATTGGAAGCCCAAGCGCGCCTGTTGCGCGTACTGCAGGAAGGAGAAATTCGCCGCGTCGGCTCGGTGCAGTCGCACAAGGTTGACGTACGCCTGGTAGCAGCCACGCACCGCGATCTCAAGACGCTGGCCCGCCAGGGATTGTTCCGGGAGGATCTATACTATCGTCTCAACGTAATTGAACTCCGGCTTCCACCATTGCGCGAACGTGGCGACGACATCATGCTGATCGCCGAAGCGCTGCTTGCCCGCGCTGCCCGGAACATGAACCAGAGCGGTCTGCACTTCAGCGCGGAAGCCAAGCAGGCCATCAGCCTGCACACCTGGCGCGGCAACGTGCGAGAGCTGGAAAACGCCATCGAACGCGCAGCCATTCTGTGCGACGAAGATGAGATTTCGACCGAACTACTGGGTATCGAGCTCGATATCGAGCACGAGCGCGCATCCCAGGCCGCCAGCGCCCTGCAGACAATGAGTCACGAACAGAACGTCAGCAGCGAACCCACCGAGGATCTGTCGCTGGAAGATTATTTCCAGCATTTCGTCCTTGAGCATCAGGATCGCATGACCGAAACCGAGCTGGCCAACAAGCTGGGCGTAAGCCGCAAGTGTCTGTGGGAGAGACGTCAGCGACTCGGCATCCCACGCAAGAAAACCGCCAACTCCTGAACCCCCGCCTCTGAACCGGCCAGCGCCTCATTTCAACGCCTTGTGCTTGCCGGACAGAGTGTTACCCGTTAACCGATCGTAAACCTGGCAAGTGTTACCCCCACCTCGACCCCACGTAACACTTCTGCGGGTTGATAGGTAACGTCACCCCGGACCCATACCCTGCGTCATACCGCCAGAAAAACCCAACATGTTGTTTTTAAAGGGAATGTCAAAGTTGGCACGGCGAATGCTTTATATCTGGCACAACAACAATAAAAACCAAAAAACATAATAAAAATAAGATCTGACTGCACACACAATAAAAACAATACGTGAAAGTCGCAGCAAACTGATTTTTTTGGAGAATGTGTGTACTTGCTCTGCGGACAGGGTGTCCGTCTGGATAGAACAATAAAAGTTGCCTGAGCAACCTGACGATCCAGAGCCAATGATAGGCCTTGAGTTTAGCCATAAGCTTCCAAAGCAATCCGTTTGTTTTCGGCAGCCCGGGATGGGTAACCAGATAGCGGCATTGCCGCTAATGCCTAAGAAGAAAAATTGCTGAAAAACAACAAGAATAAGAAAACCATTGGGGGGAGTTCATACTCCCCTTGAGTTTCTCGCTTTACCCCCCCTCCTGTTTCAATCGCCACTTTCGCTCAATTTCCGCACTTAATTTAATTTCCGCACCATTCAGGCTAGAATGCCCCAGTCAAGTCAGGCAGTGTGCTGACTCGGGCCTATCGTCGTGGTTACTCCAGCGATCAGTTCCCCAGTGCTGCTCCCCTGACATTCATGCTAAGTGCAGCCCTCTGAAACCGGGTTGAAAAATGCCGGTGGAAAGCCTGAACCTATGATTCGAAAGCTGTTGAAGAAACTGCCAACCCCCTTTGGCCGCCAAGCCCACAGGCGCACCACGCCGTCGGTCATCCCCGCCAGTCAGCACAATTTGCGGCGTGAGCGGCTGAGCAAGAACGCAGTGAACGTAGTCGAAAGACTGCAACAGGCCGGATACCAGGCATTTGTCGTTGGCGGCTGCGTCCGCGATTCCCTGCTGAACATGTCCCCCAAGGACTATGACGTCGCAACCAGCGCCACGCCCGAGCAGGTCCGCGCCACCTTCCGCAACGCGCGGCTGATCGGCAGAAGATTCAAGCTGGTGCATGTGCACTTCGGTCGCGAGATCATTGAGGTCGCCACCTTTCGCGCTAGCCATGCCGAAGATGACGCCGGCGAACCGCAGGGCGCTGAACAATCTCGCCAGAGCGAGTCCGGCCGCCTGCTGCGTGACAACGTCTATGGCAACTTCGAGCAGGATGCACAGCGCCGGGATTTCACCATCAATGCGCTTTATTACGATGTCAGCACCGGGTATATACATGACTATGCCAACGGCATGCACGATATCCGCAACGGGCTGATACGGCTGATCGGCGATCCCGCACAGCGTTACCAGGAAGACCCGGTCCGCATGCTGCGGGCAGTGCGTTTTGCCGCCAAGCTGGATTTCGAGATCGAGCCACACAGCGCCGCGCCGATTCCGGACATGACTGATCTGCTGTTTGATATCCCCCCGGCACGGCTGTTCGACGAGTCGCTTAAACTGCTTATGAGTGGTCAGGGAGAGAAGACTTTCGACCTGCTGCACTACTACTATCTGTTCGAGCCGCTGTTTCCAGATACCGAAGAAGCGATCGAGGAAAACCCTGATTACAGTCTCGCGCTGATTCGTCAGGCATTGCGCAATACCGATGATCGCATACGTGATGGTCGCCCGGTCACTCCAGCATTTCTTTTTGCCGCTCTGCTCTGGCCGGCACTGGCACCGCGCATCCGCGACCTGGAAGCACAGGGCATTCCGACCATTCCCGCACAGCAACAGGCCGCGCAGGACCTGCTCACCGAGCAGTGCCAGCACATCGCCATACCCAAGCGATTCAGTGTCCCTCTGCGCGAAATCTGGGACATGCAGCCCCGCCTTGAGAGGCGCAACGGCCGTCGCGCCGATCAGCTACTGGAACATCCGCGCTTTCGCGCCGCCTATGACTTTCTGTTGTTACGCGAGGCGGCCGGTGAACAGACCGACGGCCTGGGTCAATGGTGGACGCGCTATCAGGACGCCGCGGGCGACCAGAGGCGCAAGATGATCAGCGAACTGGATGACAGCGGCGCTGGCCCGAAGCGCTCGCGCGGCCGCAAGAAACGCAAACCCAGGACCTCGGCGGACTCATGAGCCACCGCTGCCATATCGGCCTGGGCAGCAATCAGGCTGAACCGCGAGCGCAGCTGCGCCAGGCTTGCGAGTCGCTTGCGGCCCTGGCCGGGACCCGGCTGCTGCGCTGTTCACGTCTATATCGCAGCGCACCCATGGGCCCGCAGGATCAGCCAGACTACGTCAACGCGGTGGCCCTGATCGACACGACCCTGACGCCCCTTGCCTTGCTCGACGCGCTGCAAGCCATCGAGCAGCAGCAGGGGCGCCAGCGCAAGGCCGAGCGATGGGGCCCGCGTACACTGGATCTCGACATCCTGCTGTATGCAAACCAGCAGATAGACAGCGACCGGCTGCGCGTACCGCATTACCATATGCATGCGCGCCCCTTCGTACTATATCCGCTGGCCGAACTCGATCCGGACCTGATTCTTCCGGATGGCACCCCTTTGCAACATCTGTTGCAAAATTGCCCTGCGCAAGGCATCGAAGCTATTGCCGATATGCCGGCACAGGGGTAAAAGATGTCTCCCGAATACAGACGCAACCGTGCGCCGAACCAATGGAACCCGCCATGCCTGACGTAACCCTGACAACGCTGAGCAAGCTCAAGCAGACTGGTGAAAAGATCACCTGCCTTACTGCCTATGACGCCACCTTCTCCCAGCTGGTCAATGAGGCCGGCGTGGAGATGATTCTGGTGGGCGATTCGCTGGGCATGGTTTTGCAGGGCAATGACAGCACCTTGCCCGTCACTGTCGCCGACATGGCCTACCACACCCGTGCCGTTAAACGCGGCAACAGCAGCGCCTTTATCATGGCCGACCTGCCTTTCATGTCCTACCCCAATGTCGAACAGGCCCTGGCCAGCAGCGCCCAGCTCATGCAGGCGGGCGCGCACATGGTCAAGCTCGAGGGAGCCGGCTGGCTGGCTCCGATCATCCAGGCCCTGGTACAGAACGGAGTGCCTGTGTGCGCGCATCTGGGGCTGACCCCGCAGGCGGTGAACCTGCTCGGCGGCTACAAGGTGCAGGGACGTATCGACGCCCAGGCGCAGGCCATCCTGGATGACGCCAAGGCACTGGAAGCGGCCGGCGCCAGCATGTTGCTGCTCGAGTGCGTCCCCAGCGCCCTGGCCAATGCAGTAACAGCCGCTGTGTCAGTGCCGGTGATCGGCATTGGTGCCGGCAGCGGCACCGACGGCCAGGTCCTGGTAGTGCATGACATGCTCGGACTGACACGCGGTCACCGTCAGCCACGTTTCGTGAAAAACTTCATGCTTGACCAGCAGGATGTGCCGTCCGCCCTGCGCGCCTATGTCGACGCGGTGAAGAACGTCGAATTCCCTGCCGCCGAACACGAGTTTTAATAACGATGAACACCCTGCACACCATCGCCCAGCTGCGCGCAGCACTTAATCGTGCCCGGCAGGACGGCAAGCGGATCGGTCTGGTGCCGACGATGGGCAACCTGCACGCCGGCCATGTCACACTGGTTGCCAAGGCACGCCAGCGAACCGATTTTGTCGTCGTCAGTATTTTCGTCAATCCGCTGCAGTTCGGCGCCGGCGAAGATCTGGAAAGCTACCCCCGGACCCTGGAAGAAGACCAGCGCAAACTGCTGGATGCCGGAGCCGACCTGGTCTTCGCGCCCAATGTGAAAGAAATGTATCCCGAGGGCATGGCGGGTCACACTCGCATCAGTGTGCCGGTCGTTTCCGAAGGCCTGTGCGGCGCCAGTCGACCCGGGCATTTTGAAGGGGTGGCCACCGTGGTGTGCAAGCTGCTCAATATAGTGCAGCCCGATCTTGCCGTGTTTGGCCAGAAGGATTACCAGCAGTTGGCCGTTATCCGCAAAATGGCCCATGACCTTTGCCTGCCGGTACAGGTCATGGGGGAGCCGACGGTGCGTGCCGACGACGGCCTGGCCCTGTCATCACGCAATGGCTATCTCAGTCCCGAGGAGCGGAAAATTGCGCCGGTCCTGTTCGAGACGCTGCAACAGGTTGCCAAGGCAATCCAGGCCGGCGCGCGGGATTACCCGGCGCTGATTGAAGCCGCCCGCCAGCGCCTGGCCGATTCCGGTCTGCGCGCCGACTACCTGGATCTGCGCGACGCCATCACCCTCGAACCGGTCGATGCCGAAAACCGCGACATGGTGATCCTCGCCGCGGCCTACCTGGGCAAGACCCGGCTCATCGACAACCTGCTGTTTCATCTGAACTGATATCTCACTCCTCTCCAAACCCTTTTTTTGGCACGCTGCCAGCTTGCCGCTGCCTCCCCTGCGGCGGCGTGCTATCAGACCAAAGAAGGGTTGAATTGCCTGCGGTAATGGTCGACGCTTAAAGCAAGAATGCTTCCGGCTGTGCCGCAGAAAATAACAAGAGGACCCGAGTCATGTACAAGATCGAAAACCACAAGGTATCCGACGCTGCCCGCGCGGATACACACATCGACGAAGCCGGCTACAACCGGCTGTACAAGCAGTCAATCGAGCAGCCGGACCAGTTCTGGGCCGAACAGGCCGAGCGCTTTCTGACCTGGGACAAACCCTGGAGCCGGGTACACGAGAGTGACATGAATAAAGGCGAGGCCGCCTGGTTCATTGACGGCAAGCTGAATGTCAGCACCAACTGCATCGATCGCCATCTGGCTACCCGCGGTGATCAGACGGCGATTATCTGGGAAGGCGACGACCCTTCCAATTCACTGAATATCACCTATCGCGAACTCCATGAGCATGTCTGCCGGCTGGCCAACGTCCTGCGCGCCCGCGGCGTAAAAAAGGGCGAGCGCGTCTGCCTGTATATGCCGATGATCCCCGAAGCAGCCTATGCCATGCTCGCCTGTGCGCGCATCGGCGCGGTGCATTCGGTGGTATTCGGCGGCTTTTCACCGGATGCCCTGCGTGACCGTATCAACGATTCCGACTGCCAGGCCGTGATCACGGCGGACCAGGGCGTACGCGGCGGCAAGAATGTCCCGCTGAAACAGAACGTGGACAAGGCGCTGCAGGAATGCCCCGGCGTACATACCGTGGTTACCGTCAAGCGCACCGGTGGTGATATCGGCTGGCATGAGAACCGCGACATCTGGTACCACGAGGCATGCGCCGCAGTCAGCACCGAATGCAAGGCCGAATCGATGGACAGCGAAGATCCGCTGTTCATTCTCTATACCTCCGGCTCCACCGGCAAACCCAAGGGCGTACTGCACACCACCGGCGGCTATCTGCTCGGTTCGGCCATGACCCACCATTACGTTTTCGACTACCACGAGGGTGAGGTGTACTGGTGTACGGCGGATGTGGGCTGGATCACCGGCCACTCCTACATCGTCTACGGCCCCTTGTGTAATGGCGCGACCACCTTGATGTTCGAGGGCGTGCCGACCTACCCCGATGCCTCGCGTTGCTGGCAGATCGTCGACAAGCACAAGGTCAATATCTTCTACACCGCTCCGACCGCGATCCGCGCGCTGATGGCCCAGGGTAACGAACTGGTTACCGGCACATCCCGCGAAAGCCTGCGCCTGCTCGGCAGCGTCGGCGAGCCGATCAACCCCGAAGCCTGGGAGTGGTACTACCACGTGGTCGGTGAGATGCGCTGTCCGATCGTGGACACCTGGTGGCAGACCGAGACTGGCGCGATCATGATCACGCCCCTGCCCGGGGCAACAGACCTCAAGCCCGGCTCGGCCACTCGCCCGTTCTTCGGTGTCGAGCCGGCGCTATACGACCCCGAGGGTAACGAACTGGAAGGCGCCGCCAGCGGCAACCTGGTTATCAAGCGCTCATGGCCGAGTCAGATCCGGACCGTATACGGCGACCACCAGCGTCTGGTCGATACCTATTTCAGCACATACAAGGGTGTGTATTTCACCGGTGACGGCGCCCGCCGCGACGAAGACGGTTACTACTGGATCACCGGGCGGGTGGATGACGTGCTCAACGTCTCCGGTCACCGTATCGGTACCGCGGAAGTGGAAAGCGCTCTGGTACTGCACGACTCGGTGGCCGAAGCGGCCGTGGTTGGTTGCCCGCATGACATCAAGGGCCAGTGCATCTACGCCTATGTGATGCCAATGCGCGGCATTACGCCGAGCGACGAGCTGATCAAGGAACTCAAGGCATTCGTTGCCGAGCAGGTAGGCTCCTTCGCCAAGCCCGATTTCATCCAGTGGACGCCCGGGCTGCCGAAGACCCGTTCAGGCAAGATCATGCGCCGCATTCTGCGCAAGATCGCCTGCAATGAGCTCGACACCATGGGCGACATTTCCACCCTGAACGATCCAGCGGTCGTCGAAGAACTGATCGAGCACCGATTGAATCGCGCGTGAGACACATCTTGTCCTGATCTGGCGAGCCCTCTATGCTTGTGCCCTTTAAAGCATTCGCATAGAGGAATCGTCCATGCAAGATGTCGTGATTGTCGCCGCTACCCGCACTGCCATCGGCAGCTTTGGTGGCCAGTTTGCCAACATTCCTGCCCATGAACTGGGCGCGACGGTCATCCGCGCCTTGCTGGAAAAAACCGCCATCGACCCCGCCATTGTCGATGAAGTCATCCTCGGTCAGGTGCTTACCGCCGGTTGCGGCCAGAATCCAGCGCGCCAGGCGGCTATTCACGGCGGCCTGCCCTTCAGCGTTCCCGCTCTCAATCTGAACAAGGTCTGTGGCTCCGGCCTCAAGGCGCTGCATCTGGGTGCCCAGGCGATCCGCTGCGGCGACGCCGACGTGATCATCGCCGGCGGCCAGGAATCCATGAGTTTGTCGCCACACCTGATGCCGAGCTCACGCACTGGCTTGCGCATGGGCCATGGCAAGCTGATCGACAGCATGATCCACGACGGCCTGTGGGATGCCTTCAATGATTACCACATGGGCATCACCGCGGAAAATCTGGTCAACAAATATCAGATCAGTCGCGAAGAACAGGACGCGTTCGCCGCTGCCTCGCAGCAAAAGGCGGTGGCTGCGCAGGAAGCCGGCCACTTCGACGCCGAGATCACACCGGTCAGCGTCCCCCAGCGCAAAGGGGATCCTCTGCAGGTAGCCCGCGACGAGAACCCTCGCGCTGGCACCACTGCCGAAGCCCTGGGCAAGCTGCGTCCGGCTTTCCAGAAAGATGGCAGTGTCACCGCCGGAAACGCCTCCGGCCTGAACGACGGTGCCGCTGCGGTGATGCTGATGAGCGCAGCCAAGGCGCAGGAGCTGGGTTTGCCGGTTCTGGCACGCATTGCAGCCTACGCCAACGCTGGCGTCGATCCGGCCATCATGGGTATTGCTCCGGTATCAGCTACGCAGCGTTGCCTGCAGAAAGCTGACTGGCAGATTGCTGACCTTGACCTGATCGAGGCGAACGAAGCCTTCGCCGCCCAGGCGCTGTC
>NZ_JBFGFI010000031.1:0-31815 GCF_041579695.1 Halopseudomonas sp. | reverse complement strand
TGGCGAACGGCCTCGCCGAGCTTGGGGTTGTGATCGGTAAAGAAAAGGAACGGTTGCAGGCAGCCCCACTCTTCGCCCATGAACAAGAGTGGCACCATAGGGGATAGTAGAAGCAGTGCAGTTGCTGCCTTCAGAGCCCGATCATCGGCGAGTTCAGTCAATCGTTCGCCCAGTGCACGGTTACCGGTCTGGTCATGGTTCTGTAGAAACAGCACGAAGGCGCTGGTGGGCAAATGCGCACTGGGCTTGCCGCGCGCCTTGCCGTAACGATTGGGCTCGCCCTGGAAGATGAATCCTTCGCCCAGGCAGCGGGCCAGTTTGCCAGTCGGGTCATCGGCATAGTCGCTGTAATAGCTTTCCGTTTCGCCGGTCAGCAGCACGTGCAAGACGTTGTGACCGTCGTCGTTCCACTGGGCCACGAAGTGATCTTTCAACAAGCTCACGTCGTTGTCTTCGTTTTCCAGAACCAGATGGGTGTGGCGGTCAGCGGGAACGGCCTTATCGACCCGTTCGGCCAGCTCGACAAGAAAGTCCTTTTCACTGATGGCATGCACTGCGTCCAGGCGCAGGCCGTCAACCCGGTAGTCGAGCAGCCACATCAGGGCGTTTTCGCAGAAGAAATCGCGAACCTCGTGCCGGCGAAAATCGATCGATGCGCCCCAGGGGGTGGTTATGTCCTCGCGGAAGAACTCCTCGGCGTATTCTCTGAGGTAGTTGCCGTCGGGACCGAAGTGGTTGTACACCACGTCGACGAATACCATCAATTCCAGTTCATGGGCACGGTCGATCAGATGCTTCAGGTCATCCGGCGATCCATAGCTGGATTGGGGGGCAAAGGGTAATACGCCGTCGTAGCCCCAGTTGCGCTCACCGGGGAATTCGCCCAGCGGCATCAGCTCGATGGCAGTAATGCCAAGCTCTGCGAGCGCCGGCAGGTGTTGCTCAACGCCCCTGTAGCCGCCAAGCAAGCCCACGTGCAATTCGTAAAAAACCGTCTCATGCCATGGTCGGCCTTTCCAGCCCGACATCAGCCACGGATAGTCGAGATGGTCGACTACCTGGCTGTAGCCGTTGATGCCGGCTGGCTGGTGGCGGGAGGCAGGATCGGGTACTTCGGTCTGTTCGTCGATCAGATAGCGGTATCCGCTCCCCGTGGACCCTTGGACATCAAGGCGAAACCAGCCTTCCGCTTCGGCCCTCAAAGGCTCGGTAGTACTGTCTTCCCACACAAGCTTTACGCTGCGGGCGCTGGGTGCCCACAGCGAAAAACGGATTGAGCCATCTGCGCGCGCAATGGCGCCATGCCGGTAATTCAAAGCTGCCATCCATGCTCCGATCCCCGAGCTGCCGGAACCGGCGTGGCAAGGGATTCTTTGATCAGCCTGCGATAGAGCTTGTCATAGGGTTTGGCCGCGTTATGCCAGTACCGCGGCGCTAGCATCGCCTGGCAACGCATGGCATCCAGCAGCTCCGGATGACGGTACACATGTAGCGCACGCTGGATAGCGCCGGCGAAGCTGACACCGGTACCATGATCGAACAAAAAACCGGTCACGCCATCTTCGATGGTGTCCGCCAGGCCGCCTGTACGTCGTGCTATTGGCAGCGAGCCAAAGCATTGGGCGTAGCTCTGGCTGAGACCGCAGGGCTCGTACCGGGAAGGCATCAGCAGAAAGTCGCTACCAGCGAACATGCGCCGCGCGTCGGTCTCGTTGAAGCCGCGGTGAAAACCGATTTGCCCCGGATAATGGCGGGCAAGTTCGGCAAGCATTTCCTCTATCTGTTCCTCGCCTTGCCCGAGAATTGCCAGTCGGCCGCCCGCTTGTACAATGTCTTCGGCTATCTGTGGAATCAGGTCCAGGCCTTTTTGATAGACCAGTCGGGAAATAATCACGAACAGCGGTCCACCCATGGACTCCAGGCCGAATGCGTCTTCGACATAGCGGGCATTGGCCCTTTTACCGTCCCACTCATGCTGGGTGAAGCCCTGGATCAGTAGGCTGTCGCTTTCCGGATGCCAGCATTCGTCGATGCCGTTGGCGATGCCGGTAAGCTGCCCACGGCTTGCCTTTAACTTGAGTAAGCCATCCATGCCGCAACCGAACTCGGCCGTCGTGATTTCCTCGGCGTATGTTTGGCTTACAGTCGTAATATGGTCGGCATAGTTCATGCCCGCCTTGAGAAAGGACAGTTTGCCATAGAATTCCATGCCTTCTGCGCTGGCCGCCTCTTCCGGCAGGCCCAGCTCGGCCATGGATTTCAGGTCACAGATGCCCTGATAGGCCAGATTGTGGATTGTGAATATAGATGGTGTTTGCTGCCCCTGCCACGCCATGTACGCGGGTGCCAGGCCCGCGGGCCAGTCGTGTGCGTGTACCAGGTCCGGCTGCCATTCGGCGCATACTTCACCTGAAGCCAGGGCCGCTGCCGCCAGTCCGAAGCGGGCAAAACGGATATGATTGTCCGGCCAGTCCCGGCCGTGATCATCTCCATATGGTGTTCCGTCGCGATCATAGAGCTCGGGACAGAGCACCACATAAACGGTAAGCCCATCAGGTAACTGCATCCGACCTATCTGGCATGCGGGCAAGCCGGCATAACCATCCAGATTACAGATTACTTCCATCGGATAGCCGCTATTGGTTACCTGCGGATATCCCGGAATCAACACCCGTACCGAATGAAACCGCCCTAACGCACGGGGCAAGGCGGCCGATACGTCGCCAAGCCCGCCCGCCTTGACCAGATCGGCCAGTTCGGAAGTAACAAACAGAATCTTCTTGCGGTTTTTCTGCAGACTCTCAACTCGAGCGCTGCCTAACGCAGACGCGGGCTGTGCCAGCTCATTGTCTACCGCACTCGCCAAAGCTTTACCCATGCCGCCCTCCAATACAGGATGACCCTGTAGCCCCCAGTTGAAAATTACCCACAAAAAACGGTCCCCGCCCGTCGTCGAGCGCATGGATTGCTGTTCGTGAGGTCGGAACCGTCGTTGAAAATCACGTCCCTTACACTTTTCATGACCGGGGTGAAACGGAAAAGTTTCGACTATCTGAGGCGCGATTCGGGTGATAAAAACAGGTTGAACCTATTGCCGGAAGATGCCGTCAACAGAGGCGCGAAGGCACGGTGAGGTACGATATTGATGCAGCAAAAGACCGCGCCAGCGGCGCAGAATATCAAGGAAGTTCTTGACTTTTTACGGGGCAAGCAATTGTTGCTTGCTACCGCCGAGTCGTGCACCGCAGGTCTGATGGCGGGTCGTTTTGCCGATGTATCAGGCAGCGGCGCTGCGCTGGAAATCGGGTTTGTGGTTTACTCGCCCCAAGCCAAGATGGACTGCCTGGGGGTAAAGGCCGCAACCATTGATGCGTATGGGCTTGCCAGCATGGAGGTTGCGCGGGAGATGGCTCTGGGCGCCCTTCGGCGCAGTCGTGCCGATATTGTCCTGGCGAATACGGGCATGGCAGAGTCGGATGGCGAGCTTGATGGCCTCATCTGCTTTACCTGCGCTATGCGGGTGAACGGACAGCCACACGCAGTAGGTGAGAGTGTCCGTTTTGACGGATCGCGCAACGAGGTCAGGGACGCAGGGGCAATGCATGGATTGCTGAATTTGCCCCACTACTATCAACGCTTGCTGGCGGGGACTGATTGAAGGGGGAGGCGCCTTCTCACCAGAATCCAGGTGGGTGACGCTTGTCGGTAAGATAATCCAGATGAAGGTCGAAGGCTTTGCTGAAGAACGATTCCAGCTGGGTATCGATAACCATGTCATTCAGTGCGGCGGGCTTGGTTTCCTGACGGTCGGTGGAACTGTCCCGACCAAACTCCATTTCGTGCATAACAGTCTGTTTTTCTTCGTCGCCGATCAGTCGGTATACGCTTGGGCTTGCATCGTCAGGATACCGGGCGCTGAGGACCAGTTCTGCCGTTGAGTTCTCGCTGATACTCGAGCTCATCGAGACCCACAGACCCTTGGAATGCGCGTATTGAGCTGCTTCTTCAAAGAGTGGTCTGGCCTTCTCGCTGAGCTTGAGGTCCAGTCTCATCGCTGTGGGCTGATCTTTGGTCGCCGGATTTTCATCGTGCTTGCTCATCGTCTGCTTCCTCTTGTGTTTATCTGGACACTGGGAAAAAAACCGCCGCTCGTCAATGTTACCGGTCGGATAAAGCTGCTCCAGTTCAGTTCCGTGCGGGTAGCTTGGCACCCATAGCCCTGTTAAGCTCGGATTTTAATTCAGCCCGACAGGGCGCATCGATTGAGGTGAGCATGAAGCGAAATCTGCTGGCAGCCAGTATTGCATTGAGTATCTTTGCCCTGGCCGGTTGTGAGAAGGAGCCGGAATTGTCCGATCCGATTCAACAGGCCTCCTACGGCATCGGTTTGAACATGGGCGAGAGTTTGATGAACGATGGCCTGGATGATATCGATCCCGAGGCGCTTGCACTGGGCATGAAAGATGCGCTGGCCGGTGAGACCTCGCGGGTTGGCGACGAGGAGCTAACCGCAGCTTTCGAAGTACTGCAGACGCGCGCGCAGGAGCGTGCAGCCAGTCTCGGTGAGGAAGCGGCTCAGGCCAATGTGGATTTTCTCGAGGAAAACTCTCAGGTTGAAGGCGTCATCACCACCGAATCCGGTTTGCAGTACCAGGTTCTGGAAGAAGGCGAGGGTGAAGTCAGCCCCGGTCCCGATGATGTTGTTACCGTGCACTACGAGGGCCGTTTGCTGGACGGTACCGTGTTCGACAGTTCGGTTAGCCGCGGTGAACCGGTCGACCTGCCTGTCAGTGGCGTCATTCCCGGCTGGGTCGAAATCCTCCAGCTGATGAACGTGGGCGACAAGCTCAAGGTGACCATTCCAAGCGAGCTCGCGTATGGCGAAGCCAGCCCGAGCCCGGTCATACCCCCAAATTCCATTCTGGTGTTCGAGATGGAATTGTTGGACATCCAGTCCGACGAGGAATAAGCGCTCTATAGTTCTCAGTAACACTTTTGCAGCTCCCGGATACAGCCGTCTGGCCGCGTCCGGGGGCTGCAGTGTTACTCTTATGCACATTCTGCGGTAACACTCAACCCCTTGAGTCTCGTTTGCCTGCTCTCTTTTCCTTTATATATAAATCATTGATTTTTAAGACATTTAATCTTTGATCAAAAAACATTCAGTTCTCGTCCAGCCCCAGTGTTACGGGCATGCCGCGTGTTTCCCAGTTGTTGTTCACAGAGTTATCCACAGAAGTTGTGGGTAAGTTTATTGTTCGGCAACAAGTCCGAAACCGGTTAGCACGGCCCTGATGTCCTGATCGCCGTAAAGCCGCTCAAGTGTTTCGATCGCACGTGTCCCGCGATCACGGTGTTTTTGTTCCGCAACGCACTGCAGGGGAATCTCTGCCAGCGTCCAGGGGGCGATGGCAAGAAGGTGATCCGGATGCCGGGTGATGTGGTATTGCACCGCGCGTCGTCGCTCCACGGTTGCATCCAGGCGGTTGTGCTCGACCATGCGCAGGCGCGTCTCGGTGTCGCGGACGTCCAACCGCTGAAAGGTACCGTCACTAAAGGCATTGGCCAGCTCGGGTGGGTAATGCTGGTCGTGCCCGGCGCCTATCCGCATCCCTTCCATATCTTCCAGTCGGTCAGGTATCGTCCGGCCGGCACGGATAACCACAACATCGGCGTCATGGTAGAGCGGTCGGCTCCAGCGGTGCTTCTCGGGAGCACGGTGCCAGGCCGGGTTTGTGTTGCAGACAAGATCAATACGCCCCCCGCGCAGTGACTGGTCCAGGCGGTTGTTGGGCACCTCGACGAACTCTAGCTGCCAGCCCAGCCTGCTGGCCACCAGCTCACCCATGGATCGAGTGATACTGGGTCCCAATTCACCCCCCTGCATCATCACATAGGGTGCGGGATCGGTGGGCGAGAACCCCCAACGCAGGGTTTCGGCGCTGACGCGGGTTATCGCAAGGAAACAGAATGCGAGGACGAAAAAACGAGATTGCACAAATCTATCTTCCTGTTGCCTGCCAGGTGTGGCTAGGCTAATGACAACCCGTTAAGCAGAAAGGTCATTGTGTATTCGTGAAAGCAGGCTGCCCCGACGACCTGTTCGTGCCGGGCTTCAGCCGGTGATGCAAGCCGCCGGACGCGTTTCCGGCTGACCAAGTTGATGGCAGACCAGGCTGAACCCACGGGATTTCTTTGCTTCGTGCTTGGCGTGGGAGGCTTTTTCGGCGAGTTCCGCCGGGTCGGTGATGCCATGGCCCTCAGATGGCAGGTGCAAGACGCCAATCGAGAGGCTCAGCAAATCGTGTTTGCGCCATTTGCCATCGCGATCCGGCGCGCCGAAACCGCCTTCGGTCAGGTGTTCTGGGCGGTAGAAGTGGCGCGACAGATTGAGGAACCGCTGATTCAGCAGGGAGAGTCTGTCCTGCCAGTCAGCGCTGCGCAGTACCAGCATGAAGTCGTCGCCGCCGATATGCCCGACAAAATCACTCCGCGGATCGCAAACGTCCCGCAGCACCTGTGCCAGGCCGAGCAGGACCTCATCGCCCTTGCCGTAACCATATATGTCGTTGAACGGCTTGAAGCCATCCAGATCGACATAGCACAGATGTGCTTCCTGCCGGTTGGCGAGCACGCGGCCAAGACATTCGTGAATCGGCACATTGCCCGGGAGAAGGGTGAGCGGATTGGCATGTCTGGCCTGACGAATCTTCAGTTCGGTAATCTGCCGGAGTACATCTATGACCCGTCCCAGGCCCAGATAGCGTCCGTCGCTGACAATGATGAAATCCTCGTCCAGGCGTTGGCGTGCGCGGCTGGTGAGCATGCGGCTGATGCGTTGCAGGCTCTGCTGGATATCGACCACCAGGTATTCGGTTTCCATCAGATGGACTATCGACCTGCGGCTCTGTACCTCCTGCGCGAAGGGGCGCAGCATCGCCTGAGCCAGTTGATGGCCATGCACAGTGCCGATCGGCCGGTTCTGGTCATCGACGACCGCCAGGCTGTTCAGGCTCGCCTGTTGCTGGAAGCGCGCCAGAACACTTTTTACTGTATCGCTGTGACTCACGCTATCGACGGTGATCAGCAAGCTATGCAAGCCGGGCTCATCGGCCAGACGCTGATCGCCAGCGTCAAGCTTCTCCAGAATGGCCTTGTGGCAGGCCGGAGGGTGGGACTCGGGGCGCCCGAGCAGATAGCCCTGGACCCAGTCGATGCCCATGTCCTGCAGTACTTCGAGTTCTTCTGGCAGCTCGATCCCCTCGGCGATCACATGGGCTCGGGAGGCCTTGGCCATGTCCAGTATCGATCCGACAAACTCACGCTTGACGCGGTCAAGATGAATGCCATCGATGAAGTGCCGGTCGATCTTGACGAACTCCGGGTGCAGCTCTGACCACATTCGCAGACTGGAATAGCCGGCGCCGAGGTCGTCCAGGGCAATCGAGAAGCCCATGTCCCGATAGTGGTGAAGGGCACTGTAGAGCAGGCCGAAATTGTCGATCGGCGCTTGCTCGGTCAGCTCGATGACCACCCGCTCTGGCGACATCGCTACGGCTTCGAGCATCGCCAGCGTGCGTCCCGGATAATGCTGGTGTTCCAGCAGGCTTTCCGGCGAGACATTGAGAAACAGCTTGCCCGGTAGTTGCTGCTGGCTGAAGCCCTCGACCGCTTTCTGTCGGCAGAGCATTTCCAGTTCGGTTAGTCGGCCGTGTTGCCGGGCGGCCGCGAACAGGACCAGGGGGGAATGCAGGGGACTGTTTGACGGCCCTCGACTGAGCGCCTCATAGCCTACGATGCGCCGTTCCACCGTGGAAACGATGGGCTGGAACAGCACCGTGACGTGTCCGCCATCAATGACATCCAGTAACTTTTCCAGCGTACTCATTACCATCTCCGGCCAACATGATCTGGGCATGTGCGCCTGAGCGCGGCGCCATGGAGAGCATGATTGTGTGCCGGGGCTATTACAGAAAGGTTACAGCAGAGGGTATTTGTTGCGGTACGCCGGTGCTCTGCCCGCTTGATGGCAGAGCACCGGTAGGCGTCGGGGCTAGCTGGCCCGGGCCAGTTGCTGCTCGAGTTCCAGCAGGTCGATGAGGATCTTGCCAGTCTCGGTCAGGAAAGGATCATCTTCCATCTCGTCCTCGTCGACCCCACCCATCGCGGGGGTAATCTCGGCCAGCGGATCATCGCTTTCGAGCTCGGCCAGAGGCTTCTCGCCGCGTGCTGTGCGCCGCTTGTTCTCGAGTAACAGCAAGCTCTCGTCGAATGCTTCCTGCTGCTCCCGGCGCTTGGCCTCGTTGAGCGGCAGATATTTGCGTTCCTCGATCGTGCGGTTCAGATCCAGTCTGGCCAGGGTATAGGCGAACTCCGGATCAATTGCGGCTCTGAGTTTATGGCGCGTGGCGAGCTGTTCGATGAAGGGAGCCAGGCTCCCGTTGGCGTCATATCTGGCCGGTGGAATCGTGTCCCAGGGCAGGGCGCCTGGCAGATTGCTCTCGCCGATATCTGTGGATTCCAGCAGCGACGGATAGTTGATATCAGGCACTACGCCGCGGTGCTGGGTGCTCTGTCCTGATACGCGATAAAACTTGGCCAGGGTCAGCTTCAACTCGCCGTGGTTGAGCGGCTGAATTGTCTGCACGGTACCCTTGCCGAAAGTGGGCTCACCGATCACCAGGGCGCGACCATAATCCTGCATTGCGCCGGCAAATATCTCCGAAGCCGATGCCGACAGGCGATTGACCAATACTGCCATCGGGCCGGTGTAGGTTACGCCGGTCTCGGGATCGTCCAGCACCTGGACCTCACCGCGGGTATCGCGAACCAGGACCGTAGGGCCCTGGTCAATGAACAGTCCGGTCAGCTCGGTCGCTTCCTGGAGTGAGCCCCCGCCATTATTGCGCAGATCCAGCACTATACCGTCGACCTGCTTTTCCTGTAGCTCGGACAGCAGACGGCGGACGTCGCGCGTGGTGCTTTTGTAATCCTCGTCTCCACGGCGGTAGGCCTTGAAGTCGATATAGAAGTTGGGCACCTCGATAACGCCGATGCGTTGCGCATCCTGACCGTCGCCGAACTCGAGGACCTTGGATTTTGCAGCCTGATCCTCAAGCTTGATTTCTTCGCGCACCAGCGCGACCGTGCGGGTCGAGAGATCGGTCGGCGGGTTGCTGGCGGGAATCACTTCCAGGCGCACGTCTGATCCCTTGGGTCCGCGGATGAGTTTCACCACTTCGCCCAGGCGCCAGCCAACGACGTCAATCATCTCGCCATCGCCCTGTGCGACACCGATGATACGGTCGGCCGGGGCCAGCTGCTGGCTCTTGGCGGCCGGCCCCGCCGGCACCAGACGGGTGATCTTGGTATATTCCTCGTCGCTTTGCAGTACGGCACCGATACCCTGTAGCGAGAGACTCATATTGATGTCGAAGTTTTCCGCTACCTCTGGTGACATATATTGCGTGTGCGGGTCATAAACCTGGGTAAACGCGTTCAGATAGCCCTGGAATATATCCTCGCTGGAGGTCTGCGTGAGTCTCAGTTGCTGGCCCTTGTAACGTTTGCCGAGCATCTCCTGGATAGTCTCCAGGTCGCGCCCGGCCAGTTTCATCCGCAGCACCTCATCCTTGATCTGCTTGCGCCAGAGTGCGACCAGGGCTGCATCGTCAGTGGGCCACTCGGCTTCCTCGCGATCGATGAGAATGCTTTGCTCGGAAGCGAAATCCAGGCTCGCAAGCTCGTCGATCAAGCCCTGCGCATAGGTCAGGCGCTGATCCAGACGATCCATCTGGCGTTTGTACATGGCAAAACCGACACTCAGATCGCCGGCCGGCAGGAAGTCATCCAGGCTGTGCCGATACTTTTCGAAAACGGCCACGTCGGCGGCAGTGAACAAGCTGCGCTGAGGGTCGAGCAACTTCACATAGTTGTCGAATATTTCGCTGGAAAGCTCGTCGTCGAGGCTGAGCTTGTTGTAATGCTGGAGTCTGAGCAGCTCTACGGTCTGCAGGCTGGCAATCATCTGCTCGCGGGTTGGCTGCAGGCTGTCCAGATCAAGGGAGGCGGGGTGCTCTGCTGCCAGGGCAGCGAAGCCTGTGGCTAGCAGCGCAACGAAACAGGTGTTTCGCAGGAAGTTTAGTCGTTTCATCAAGAGTGATCGCATCCTGGGGAGGAGATTGAGCAATTGCAAGTTTAGGCCCGATGGGTGAACCTTGGTTCCCATCTTTATTAAGCTGATACTTCAATATGGAGACACTATGAGTGGATTTCAAGCCGAGGGCGGCACCTTGAAATGGTGTGACCAGCCTGCTACGGAACTTACGATAGGGCAGGTCAGGGTAGCGATCAAGGCCGCCGGTCTGAACCGAGCGGATTTGTTACAAAAAGCGGGTATGTACCCGCCACCTCCTGGCGTGACACCGGTACTGGGGCTGGAATGTGCAGGCGAAGTGATAGAGGTCAGCGGCTCCAGCCGGTGGCAGAAAGGCGATCGTGTGTGCGCGCTGCTTTCCGGGGGTGGTATGGCCGAGGAAGTCATCGTCGACGGGCGCCATCTGCTTCCCGTGCCGGAGGGTATGAGCTGGGCTGAGGCTGCAGCGATTCCGGAGGTATTCAGTACTGCTTGGCTCAACGTATTCGAGCTGGGCGCTGCCCAGCCTGGTGAAAAGGTATTGATCCATGCTGGCGCCAGTGGCGTTGGCACGGCCGCCGTGCAGTTGTGCAAGGCATTCGGTAATCCCTGCTGGGTGACGCTGGGCAGTGAGGAAAAGCTGCAGGCCTGCATCAAGCTGGGGGCGTCCGGTGGCGCGTTGCGGCAGAATGGTATTGCTTCCCTGCAGTCCGAAGGCCCCTTTCAGGTGGCGCTGGACCCGGTAGGAGCTAGCTACGCCAGCGATCACCTGGATCTGCTCGGAGTCGATGCACGCTGGGTGCTGATTGGGTTGATGGGTGGCCGCGAGGCCAAGCTCGATCTGGCGAAGATGCTGATCAAGCGCATCACCCTGGTCGGCTCGACATTGCGCACGCGCGACACGGATTTCAAGGCGGGTCTCATCAGCCGCATGGAAGAGAAGCTCTGGCCTCTGTTTGCTGCCGGCACGCTGAAGCCGATGGTGGCGAAGACCTATGACTTTGCCCAGGCAGAAGATGCCTTCGCGGAATTGGCAGCCGACCGGATCGTCGGCAAGGTGATACTGGTCAGGGAATAGAAGGCTGACGCCCGACCCGCGCTGCTGGACAGCCCGGGTCGGGCGTTGGGGCAGTGTCAGATCAGTTTTGCCGTGTTGTAGAACTGCGTCAGTACCTGGATCAGATACTCGGCATCACGGCTACCGGCCATTTCCCGGATTGAATGCATCGCGAATGTCGGCACGCCGATATCCACGGTCCGCACGCCCAGACGGCTGGCAGTGATTGGTCCGATGGTACTGCCACAACCCATATCGCTGCGCACCACGAAGCTCTGCACCGGGACTGCCGCCCGGGCGCAGAGTTCACGGAAGAATGACGACGTTTCGCTGTTGCTGGCATAGCGCTGACTACTGTTTATCTTGATCACCGGTCCGCCATTCAGCCGCGGGCCGTGATTGCCATCATGCCGGTCGGCAAAATTGGGGTGCACTGCATGGGCGTTGTCTGCCGAGATCAGCAGAGAATGCTGGATGCAACGAATGCGCTGGCTTTCATCGGGCATGATGCGCTTGAGCACGTCTTCCAGAAATGGACCGTCTGCACCACAGGTCGAGCTCGATCCGACTTCTTCGTGGTCGGTACAGACCAGTATGCATGGTTGTGTTGCGTCGCTGGCCAGTAGTGCGGCCATCCCGGCATGGCATGAGAGCAGGTTGTCCAGGCGCGCCGAGCTGAAGAAATCGCCCTTCAGACCCAGCGTGCTGGGTGGCTGGGTATCGTAAAAGCTCAGTTCGTAATCCAGCACCTGCTCCACGCCGCCTTCTTCATGCTCCTCTTCCAGCTGGATACGCAACAGCTGTCGCAGGTCATGGGCCGGTTCCAGGCTATGGGCCAGAACCGGGGGGATGTCGGTCTGCGCATTGATCGAGAAATTGTCATTGACGCCGCGGTTGAGGTGAATCGCCAGGCTCGGAATGGTAGCTATCGGCCTGCGGAAGTTCACTAGCCGGCTCTGCAGCTCGCCACTGGTGGAGCGGAATGTGACGCGTCCGGCCAGAGACAGGTCGCGGTCGAACCAGGGCGCCAGCAACACACCGCCGTAAACCTCTACGCCCAGTTGCCATAGACCCTGCTGGTTCAGTTCGGGCTGGGGCTTGACCCTCAGGCAGGGGCTGTCGGTATGCGCGCCGACCAGTCTTAATCCTTTTTCCAGATTGCCCAGGGTGAACGCAATCAGGGACGAGTCGTTGCGGGTTACCAAATAGCGGCCATCGGGGCGCAATTGCCATTCGCAGCGCTCATCCAGTTGCTCGAAGCCCGCCGCAAGCAGTCTGGCCACCATATTTCGGGTGGCATGAAAGGGGGTTGGTGAGGCCTGAATGAAATCGGCAAGCTGCTGATTAGTGGCGCTATGGGTCATGCGTATGCTCCTTGGCAACGATCGGATCAGAACGGTGCCGGACTGTCGAAAGTCATTCTTTCACCACTCACCGGATGGCTGATGGCCAACCGGGCGGCGTGTAGCGCCAGCCGCGGACACGCGGCCAGAGCGGATGGATGGGCGTACAGCTGGTCGCCGAGCAACGGATGACCGATCGACAGCATGTGTACTCGTAATTGATGTGAGCGACCGGTTATCGGCGTCAGCTCAACGCGGCAAAAGTCGTCGTGGCGGCTGACCACTTGCCAGAAGGTCTGCGCGTGCTTGCCCAATTCATGATCGACCACATGCCGTGGTTTGGTAGGTGGATCATAGCGCAGCGGCAAATCGATGTGGCCAGCGTCAGCTTCGGGTTGGCCCCAGCATAGCGCGACGTACATCTTCTCGGTTTCGCGGTCGTGAAACTGGCGGGACAGTTCGCGATGACTGTCGGCATTGCGACCCAGCACCAATAGGCCGGAAGTCTCCCAGTCCAGGCGGTGCACGATGCGCGCTTCCGGGTAACCGTTGACCTGCAGCCGGGTGATCAGGCAGTCCTTGTTGTCTTCGGCCCGCCCGGGCACCGACAGCAGCATCGAGGGTTTGCAGACAATCAGAAAGGCCGGATCCTCATGCAGGATCCTGATGTCGGTCAGGGGCATCGAATTACCAGTCTGTGCCAGGGCGCCTCCGCGGAGGCGCGATGTGGCAGGATCAAAGGCGCTCGGGCAGGGTGATATTCAGTTCCAGAATCGAGCAGTCATCCTGGTTCTCGAGCGCGACATGTACCTGTTCGCGGTCGATCTTCACGTATTTGCTGATCACGTCGATGATTTCCTGCTGCAGCTGCGGCAGGTAGTCGGGCTGGGTTCGCTGCCCGCGCTCGTGGGCGACAATGATCTGCAATCGTTCTTTGGCCATCGAAGCCGTGGTGGTCGGCTTCTTGCGGTCACGGAAATAATCAAAAATGCTCATCAGCGACCTCCGAACAGGCGCTGCAGAAGGCCTTTCTTTTCCGCTTCCAGGAAACGGTGTGGGACGTCTTCGCCAAGCAGGCGGGAAACCGCATCGCTGTAAGCCTGGCCGGCATCGCTGGTGTCGTCCATGATCACCGGCACACCCTGGTTGGACGCTTTCAGTACCGCCTGGGATTCCGGGATGACGCCCAGCAGGGGAATTGAAAGGATGTCCTCGACGTCAGTCACCGAAAGCATCTCGCCATTGGCAACGCGGGTCGGATTGTAGCGGGTCAGCAGCAGATGCTCGCGAATCTTCTCGCCTTTCTCGGCGTGCCGGGACTTGCTCGCAAGCAGGCCCAGCATGCGGTCGGAGTCACGCACGGAGGAGACTTCCGGATTGGTGACCACCACGGCTTCATCGGCAAAGTACATGGCCAGGTGAGCGCCTTTCTCGATACCGGCCGGCGAATCGCAGACGATGTAGTCGAATGTTTCTTTCAGTTCGTTGAGTACGCGCTCGACGCCGTCTTCGGTCAGGGCGTCCTTGTCGCGGGTCTGCGAGGCGGGGAGGATGAACAGTTTGTCGCAGCGCTTGTCCTTGATCAGGGTCTGGTTGAGATTGGAGTCGCCATTGATAACGTTGACGAAGTCATAGACCACCCGGCGTTCGCAACCCATGATCAGGTCGAGGTTACGCAGGCCGACGTCGAAGTCGACGATAACGGTCTTGAATCCGCGCAGGGCGAGCCCGGTACCGATGGCTGCGCTGGTAGTTGTCTTGCCTACTCCGCCCTTGCCTGAGGTGACGACAATAATCTTAGCCAAAGTGACCTTCCTGTCCGATAGTTTGTGTGATTTGAATGCGCCGCTACGGCATTCCGTGAGGTGCCCTGTGATGGCTCAAGGCTACGGTTTGCGGGCATTCGCCGATGGTTGCACAGTATCAGTCATAGGGCTGCTATCTTCAAGCTGTCACCTTCGAGACAGACGTGTACTGCGCTCTTCCAAAGGGACTCCTTGCGCAGGTCTTCGGCGACCTTGTAATGCCCGGCGACAGACACCAGCTCTGCTTCCAGTGACTGACAGAAGATGCGCGCCTGGGTATCGCCGCGTACGCCGGCCAGAGCCCTGCCGCGCAGCGGGCCGTAAACATGGATATTGCCGTCGGCGAGCAGTTCGGAACCGGCGCTGACCGGGGCCATCACGATCAGATCTCCGCCTGGCGCATATACCTGCTGGCCGGAGCGAATCGGCTGGGTAACGATCTTGTTCTGCCCGGGCGCCGCCGCTGCGGTCTCCGCTGCCGGCTCGGTTGCCGCGGGGGTAGCAGCCGCCGCGTCATCGCTGACCGGCATTTCGACCGCACGATCCCGCCCACGGCCCGGCGGCATCAGCACCAGGCCACTTTGCTGGGCCAGCGGGCGGAAGTTCTCGCTGCCGCGCAGGGCCACCGGCACCAGACCGTGATTGCGGCAGATCTGCAACAGTCCCGCCAGGGTGCTGACATTCATGTGAGCATCGAGCTTTTCCAGGCTTAGCACGACCGGCGTGTCGCGGAACAGGTTGGGGGCCTGGGCCGCCTTGTCACCCAGCTGACGGGCAAAGCGTCCGGTATCCAGGCGCACCACTTCGATCACGGTAACGGTCAGCATGCCGCCCTTGAGGTTGAACACGGGGTCGTTATCTAGCAGGTCGAGATTGGTATCAACAGTCATTTCAGATCCACACAGCACGGTTGTGGGCACACTTATATAGATTGGCTGCACTGATCGCAAGCGGCGCGCCGCTTGGGTAGAATGCAGCTTTCCCCTTGATGGCGTCCGTTATGAGTACTCCGGTTTTCCGTCCTGCCCTGCTGCACCCGCGATACTGGCCAATCTGGCTCGGTCTGGGCCTGCTCTGGCTGGTGGTGCGTTTGCCTTATCGCGCTCTGCTCTGGCTCGGCCGCCTGCTAGGTAGGGGTATGCTGGTGTCCATGCCTGAGCGTCGACGGATCGCCGAGACCAACCTGCAGTTGTGCTTTCCCCAGTGGCCCGAAGAGCGCCGCGCTCAGGTGTTGCATGACAACTTCGAGTCCAATGGCATAGCGCTGTTTGAGATGGCCATGGCCTGGTGGTGGCCGCCAGAGCGGCTAGCCCGGCTGGCCCGGATTGACGGGCTGGAACACCTGCAGCGCGCGGCGGCGGCAGGTCAGGGCGTGGTCCTCACCTCACTGCATTTCACTACGCTGGAACTTGGTGCGGCCCTGCTGGGTCAACAGGTAACGATCGATGGTATGTACCGCGAGCATCGCAATCCGGTGTTCGATCTGGTGCAGCGCCGGGGTCGGGAGCGGCATAACGCCGATGCCAGGGCCATTGAACGCGAGGATGTGCGTGCGATGTTCAAATCCCTGCGCAACGGGCGGGCGATCTGGTATGCCCCCGACCAGGACTACGGACGCAAAGCGAGCGTATTCGTGCCCTTCTTTGGCGTGCCTGCGGCTACCGTAACGGCAACCAGTGCCTTTGCGCGGCTGGGCAAGGCGCAGGTCATACCCTTTACTCAGACGCGTCTGCCTGACGCTCAGGGTTATCAACTGACGGTGCATCCCCCCCTTGTGAATTTTCCCAGCGGGGACGAGGAGGCCGATGCACTGCGGATCAATCAATGGGCCGAACAGGCGATCCTCGAACAGCCGGAGCAATATATGTGGGTGCACAGGCGCTTCAAGACGCGGCCTGAGGGCGAGGAGAGACCCTACGCTAAACGACGCAGGCGCAAGCGCCGGAGCCGGGCGTGAGTGAGGATTTGCAGCCGCTTGAATGCATGCCGGGGACAACGGCCCTGGTGCTCGCAGGTGGCGGCGCTCGCGCGGCCTATCAGGTCGGGGTGCTCAAGGCGATCGCTGAGTTGCTGCCGGACCCACAGATCAACCCGTTTCCGGTCATATGTGGTACATCAGCCGGGGCGATCAATGCGCTGGCGCTGGCGTCTAACGCCAGCGATTTCAGTAACGGTGTCGCTCGTTTGAATACAGTGTGGGCGAACTTTAGTTGCAACCAGGTATACCGCTCCGACTGGCCCGGTGTGGTTGCCCAGGCAGTCCGGTGGACCGGGGCCAATCTCTTAGGGGTCGGCCGTCGTTCCCCGACATCGCTGCTGGATAATCGGCCCTTGCGTCATCTCTTGGAAAAGCATCTGCACTTTGGTCGAATCGAAGGTGCCTTGAATAGGGGGCATTTACGCGCCGTCTCGGTAAGTGCTTTCGGCTACCAATCAGCTGAATCAGTCTGCTTCTATCAGGGCCACGAGCGGATCAAGCCCTGGAACCGCCATCGACGGGTGGGTATCCAGACCCAGCTGGGTATCGATCACATGATGGCGTCGGCGGCTATTCCGTTACTGTTCACTCCGGTCAAGCTCGGACGGGAGTGGTTCGGCGATGGTGCAGTGCGCCAGCGCGCGCCGATCAGTCCGGCATTGCACCTGGGTGCCAATCGCGTTTTGGTGATCGGCCTGTCGGACAACCTGGCCGAATCTGTCGAAACCAGCCGCCCTGCAAGGCGAGTGGGTGGCGCTTTACCGCCTACGCTGGCGCAAGTGGGCGGTCATCTGCTCAACAGTACTTTTGTCGATAACCTGGAAAGCGATCTGGAACTACTCGAGCGGATGAACCTCTTGGCTGAACTCATGCCTGAGGAGGCGCGGCAGCACGGCAAAGGACTGTTGCCGGTGGATGTGATGATCATTGCACCGAGCGAGCCCCTGGACCTTATAGCCGCCCGTCACCGGAGGGCGCTGCCCCGGTCGCTGCGCACGTTCCTTCGTGGGAGCGGGGCAACCAGGGCATCTGGCGGCAGTGTGCTGAGCTATCTGCTGTTCGAGGCGGAGTACTGCCAGGAGCTGATCGCGCTCGGCTATCAGGATGCGACGGCCAAGCGCGAGGAGCTGCAGCGGTTCCTTGGTCTGCTCTGCCCCATATAGTCGCTTAGCCGACGACCAGCACGCGTATGGCATCGAGGCGGATCTTCGCCTGGCGTAGTTGGGCCAAGCCCTCGGATTTGTGCTTTTCGAGTGTGGCGATCTCATCCGGTCGGACCAGCGGGTTTACCTGGCCCAGAGCGTCGAGACGTTGCACTTCTTCATCCAGGTCCAATCCGAAACGGCGGCTGGCTTCTTCCACCAGCTTGTTGTGGTGAACCTCGGCCAACGTTTCTGCCTTATTAAGCATCTCCTGAATGACATCACGCTGGCTTTTCGCAATCTTGGTCGCCAGGTGCCTGGGCACGCTGTCCAGCTGGGCATCCAGCGTGTCGAACGCCACCTTGCTGGCCAGGTCGTTACCGCTGATGTCGAGCAGACAGCGCACCGGGGTGGGCGGTAGATAGCGCTGCAGCTGCAATGCGCGCGGTGCGATCGCCTCGCTTACGAACAGGCATTCCAGCAGCAGGGTGCCGGGTTTCAACGCCTTGTTTTTGAGTACCGCGACGGCACTGTTGCCCATGCTGCCGGCCAGCACCAGGTCCATGCCTCCCTGTAGCATGGGGTGCTCCCAGGTGATGAACTGCATGTCCTCACGGGTCAGGGCTGTTTCGCGATCGTAGGTGATGGTGACGCCTTCTTCGTCGCCCAGCGGGAATCCGGCATCCAGCATGCGCTCGCCCGGCCGCAGGATAAGCGCATTGTCGGAATGGTCTTCGCTGTCGATGCCGAAAACGTCGAACAGCCGCTCCATATATATGGCCAGCTGGAAGTCGTTGTCCTGGGTTTCGATCGCCTCGATCATCTTCCGCGCGTCACCGTGGCCGCGCGAATGAATCTCCAGCAGTCGATCGCGTCCGGCATGCAGCTCTTCTTCCAGATCCAGGCGGCGACTGCGCGCCTCCGCCAGTAGGGCTGTCCAGTCGGCGGGTGCGGGGTTGTCCAGTTGCTGTTGCAGTCGTGCGCCGAATTCATTCTGCAGGGCGTTACCGGTCGGACAGGTTTCTTCAAAGGCATTGAGCGCCTGGTGATACCAGACGAACAGCCTCTCCTGTGCGGTATCCTGCAGATAGGGTACGTGGAGCTGGATGGTTTGCTGTTGCCCGATCCGGTCCAGGCGGCCAATACGCTGTTCGAGCAGATCGGGATGGGCCGGTAGGTCGAACATGATCATGTGATGGGCAAACTGGAAATTACGACCCTCACTGCCGATTTCAGAACAAATCAACACCTGGGCGCCGAATTCCTCGTCGGCAAAGAAAGCTGCCGCGCGGTCGCGCTCGATGATGGTCATGCCCTGATGAAATACTGCAGCAGGTATGCCACTGCGAACTCGCAGGGCATCGTCCAGGTCCATTGCGGTGCCGGCGTTGGCACAAATTACCAGCACCTTGCTGCGCTTGAGGGTTTTCAGTGTGTCTATCAGCCAGTCCACGCGGGGATCCTCCTGCCACCAGGGGGCAGGAGTAGCTTCGACACCGGTCTGGAAATCCGTTTCCGGGTAGAGCGCGTTGCGGCCCTGCAGGTCGAGATAGAGTTCGGGGCAGGGTAGCGCGTGAGCATGCAGCTGGCGCTCGGGAAAGCCGCTGATAGCCGCCCGGGTATTGCGGTAGAGCACCCGACCTGTGCCATGCCGGTCGAGTAATTGACGCACCAGGCTTTCGCGCGCTTCGCTGGCCTGATCGTCGGTCGCGTTGAGCTGGTCGAGCAAATCGTCAGCGCTGCCGCCAAGCCAGTGGCTGATAGCCTCGCGCTCCTGGTTTGCCAGCGGCTTTTCGCTGAGCAGGGTCTGCACTGCCTCGGCCACCGGCTGGTAGCTGGAGGACTCTTCCCGGAATGCTTCAAGATCGTGGAAGCGATCCGGATCGAGCAGGCGCAGGCGGGCGAAGTGGCTGGCCTGGCCGAGCTGCTCGGGGGTGGCGGTCAGCAGCAATACGCTGGGAATTCTTCCTGCAAGTTGTTCGACCAGTTCGTATTCTGGGCTCGGTTCATCCTCGTCCCATACCAGGTGGTGTGCCTCGTCGACCACCAGCATGTCCCAGTCGCTGGCTTGCAGGCATTGCCGTGCAAAGGGATTGTCGAGCAGGAACTCCAGCGCAACCAGAGCCAGCTGCTCCTCTTCGAACGGATTGTCCTCGGCGCCCTGGCAGCGTTCGATGTTGAACAGGGCGAAGCGCAGATTAAACCGTCGCTGCATTTCGACCAGCCATTGATGCTGCAGGTTCTCCGGCACAACAATCAACACGCGCTTGACCCGTCCGGTCTGCAGTTGGCGATGGATGACCAGGCCCGCTTCGATGGTCTTGCCCAGGCCGACCTCGTCGGCGAGCAGGACCCTTGGCGCAATCCGGTCGGCAACGTCGCGGGCGATATGCAACTGGTGTTCGATCGGCTGCGTGCGCACGCCGGCGAGGCCGAGCAAGGGTGAGCGTTGAATGCGGCAGTGGTGGCGCAGGCTTTCGTAACGCAGGCTGAACCAGGGCAGCGGATCTATCTGGCTGGCAAACAGCCGGTCACTGGCCAGACGAAACTGGATGAAATTGTCGAGCATGGTCTCGGCAAATTCGGCAGCCTCGTTGTTTTCCTTCAGACCGCTGTAAACCAGCAGGCCGTCTTCCTCGCGCACGCTGGAAACCGTCAGTGCCCATCCTTCATGGTGGGTAATGGTGTCGCCGGGACTGAAACGCACACGTGTGAGTGGTGCGTTGCGCAGCGCGTAGTGTCGGGTTTCTCCGCTCGCCGGAAAGAGAATCACCAGCAAGCGTTCGTCCTGTGACAGCAGCGTGCCGAGTCCCAGTTCTGATTCGCTGTCACTGACCCAGCGTTGCCCCGGGGTAAATACCGTCATGCCGCTCTCCTGCCCATCCGGAAAAGTCCAGTATATTAACTGAACATGTCCGGCGCAGAAACCGCTGATACCCGCTGTGCCGCCGGAACTCCGGTTTGCCGGGTATCCGCAATTGTGCGCGCTATCACACATCCGGGGGATAAAGAACGCGTCTTTATGGTCGATACAATAGGGTCGCTGCTCTTTGGTCGAATAATCCGCCTGAAGCAGGGACGAATCCATAACTGGCATCGGGGCGACCGGGTTGTCGCCAACGCTGCTTATCAGTGCACCGGCTTGTTGCAGACAGGCCAAGCGAGGCAGCCATGCTCATACCCAATCTTCCTGTGCTCGGAGCGCAGCAGGACCCGGTAAAGTCCAAGCGCAATGTCCAGCCCACCAGCCAGACCGAGCCGGTGCACGAGCATCTGGAGCGCGCAGGCGAGCGTCGTCAGCGGGACGAGGGGCATTTTCCGGATCGTCGGCGAAATCGCGCACGTCGCAGGCCGGTCAACGAGCGTCGGGAACTGGCCGACCTGCCCGCCAAGGGGCTGTTGGTTGACATACAGGTCTGAAGCGATGCTAATCTGGTCGAAAATCGCTGGAATCTGGCTGTGACTGACGACCCTGACAACCCCGCTGTAGTGGATTTCGAATCCAGACGCCGAGAGCACCTGCATCGGGTCCATGACGCCCGCCTGGAAAAAATGCGAAGCGAATTCGAAAAGGTCTTTCCGCTGCCCGGCAAGCCAGCCGGCAAAGTGGCTCGCCCGGCAAAAAAGAAAAAGAAGCCCCGCAAGTCCTGAGCACCCTCCGTTAGTTCTTTGCATCTTTGCGCAATACCCTTTCCGAAATTGATCCGTGTCAATAACCCTGACTAATTGCAGGGGTATTCTTCGATCATGGGCAATCAGAGGAGAGAACTCATGTTTATCGACGAGGTGGTGCTTGCCGGGATAGTGACAGTAGGCCTGATGGTGGCATTCCTGGGTGGTGTGGGTGTATTCATCTGGCGTGATAGTCACAAGAAAAAGCGCGGTCACAAAGTCCCCTGAATATTTCCGGGGCCGGCCCATGGTCGGCTCCGACACGGTGCATGGCTCGCAAGGCCTTTGGCGGATTCTTCCACGGAGATCCGCCTTTTTTGTGCCGAACGGCTCTTTCGTCCGCTGCTCGTACTAGGTAGGATCCAGCCAACTCCGCTGTGATTTCGCTGATGTGACCGATTCCAGAAGACCACGTTGTGTCCTATGCCTGCGCCCGCCGGGGCATTGCCTGTGCGCCCTGATCCCGACCCTGCAGTCGACCACCCGTATTCTGGTAATCCAGCATCCGCAGGAACAGGGGCACGCCCTGAATACCGGCCGGCTCCTCGTCGCGGGGCTTGCCGGAGCGCAGATCGTGGTAGCAGAACACCTGCCTCTCGACTCCTGTGCCTACGCGCAGATTACTGATCCAGCCTGGCGCACCGAGCTGCTTTTTCCAGGCGAGAATGCTCCTGTGCTGGCGCCGGCAGGCGCGCGGGACCAGCGCCCGCGCTGTCTTGTACTGATCGACGGTACGTGGCGCAAGGCGCGCAAGATTATGGCCATCAATCCTGTACTGCAACGATTGCCACGTGTGTGCTTGCCAGGCGGGCTGGTCAGTCGCTACCGCCTGCGCAAGACCGGCGTGCCAAACGCGCTGTCTACCATCGAGGCAGGCGTACAGGCACTGCATCTGCTTGAGCCTGGCGCGGATTATGCGGCGATTCTGCGGCCCTTCGAGGCGCTGATCGAGCGCCAGATCCAGGCCATGGGGCCGGAATGCTATGCGCGCAATCATTCCACGCAAGGCGCTGATCTGTGGCGCTCGGCGCCATCTGATGCTGATGCCTGAGGGGTGCATTACCCGACAAAGTGCGGAGGCCGGACGGCTATTCGCAAGGTTTATAATGCTCGGTTTTTGCTATCGACTGCGGCGCTTGTGTTTAGACTTGGTGATGTAGTCCGGGTCGAGACAAAAATAAAAATGCATTCCGGGTTTTCTGATCGGCGTGCGAGCAGAGGTAGTGAACATGCAGTCAAACATGCAGACCGGCGGGCAGCGCGTGGTTGTGACGGGAGCCGGCAGCGGCCTGGGCCGCGAGCTCGCGCTGCGCTATGCGCGTGAAGGGGCCCGCCTGGTATTGGCGGACATCCAGGAAGCTGGCTTGAAACAGACGCTGGAGATGGTCGAAGCGGCTGGCGGTAAGGGCTTCTGGCAGCGCTGCGACGTACGCGACTTCAGCCAGTTGGCTGCGCTGGCGCAAAGCTGTGAGGAGCGCATGGGTGGCATTGATGTGCTGATCAACAATGCCGGCGTCGCTTCCGGTGGTTTCTTCTGGGATCTCACGCTGGAAGACTGGGACTGGCAGATCAGTATCAACCTGATGGGTGTCGTCAAGGGCTGCAAGGCGTTCATGCCGATGCTGATGAAGCAGCGCCAGGGCCGGATTATCAACATTGGTTCCATGGCAGCGCTGATGCAGGCACCCGGCATGAGCAACTACAACGTAGCCAAGGCCGGGGTTGTGGCGCTTTCCGAAAGCCTGATGGCCGAGCTGCAACCTCTGGGGCTCAAGGTCAATGTAGTCTGCCCGTCATTTTTCCAGACCAACCTGCTCGATTCGTTCCGCGGACCGGATCAGGCCGCAAAGGAACAGGTGGCCAGGTTGCTGGAGAGCTCGCCGATCAGCGCGGCAGACATTGCGGACTTTGTATTCACCGAGAGCAAGGCGGATACTTTCATGATTCTGCCCCATGAGGCAGGACGGGCCGCGTGGGCCGCCAAACAGGCTAATCCGCAGGTGATCTATGATGAAATGATTCGCCTTGCAGTCAAGAAGATGGAGCCTGAGGCAAGCTGAGTGTCAAACACTCTGCTGCATGTTCGCATATCACGCATAATGATAATGCTACCCGCACTGCCGTGCGGGTTTTAATCTCCGTGCCCTGCTAAAGTCCCCGTTCGAAGGGATTGCCATTGCTGTTCCCCAATTATTGTCCTGAATCAGTTACTCCGAACTGTCAAACTCAATCGAGGTATCAAGATGCGTGAAGTGGTTATCGTAGACAGCGTCCGCACCGGCCTGGCCAAGTCCTTCCGTGGCAAGTTCAACATCACCCGTCCCGATGACATGGCTGCCCATTGCGTCAATGCGCTGCTCGAGCGCACCGGTATCGATCCGCTGCTGGTGGATGACTGCATCGTCGGCGCTGGATCCAACGAAGGCGCACAGGGCTACAACATTGGCCGTAACGTGGCGGTATTGTCCGGTCTGGGTATCAACGCCGCGGGCATGACCCTGAATCGTTTCTGCTCTTCAGGTCTGCAGTCCATCGCGATCGCAGCAAACCAGATCGCCTCCGGCTGCTCCGATGCGATTGTCGCCGGTGGTGTCGAGTCGATCACCCTGACGGCCAAGAGCCGCAACACCGATCACCTCTATAACCCGCGTCTGGAAGAAGAGTTGCCCGGCATCTATTACCCGATGGGCCAGACCGCCGAGGTCGTCGCGCGTCGTTACAACGTCAGCCGTGAAAGCCAGGATGCCTACGCGCTGCAGAGCCAGCAGCGCACTGCGCGGGCGCAGTCCGAAGGGCTGTTCAATGACGAGATCGTGCCGATGCCGGTCAAGTATCAGGTCCAGGACAAGACCACAGGCGAGATCAGCATCGTCGATGGCGTGGTCGATCGTGACGAGTGCAACCGTCCCGAGACTACCCTGGAAGGGCTGAACAGCTTGAAGCCGGTGTTTGCCGAAGACGGTTCTGTCACGGCAGGTAACGCTTCGCAGCTGTCTGACGGCGCCTCGATGACCCTAGTGATGAGCCTGGAAAAAGCGCTGGAGCTGGGTCTCAAGCCCAAGGCGTATTTCCGCGGGTTCACCGTTGCCGGTTGCCAGCCGGACGAGATGGGCATCGGCCCGATATATTCGGTGCCTAAAATGCTCGAAGCGCGTGGCCTGAAGGTTGAGGATATTGACCTGTGGGAACTGAACGAAGCGTTCGCCTCACAGTGCCTGTATGCCCGCGATCACCTGGGTATCGATAACGAGAAGTACAATGTTAACGGCGGCTCGATCTCCATTGGTCATCCCTTTGGCATGACCGGTTCGCGTCAGGTGGGTCATCTGATCCGCGAGCTGCAGCGCCGCAATCTGCGCTACGGCATCGTTACCATGTGCGTGGGTGGCGGCATGGGCGCCACCGGCCTGTTCGAAGTCTACAAGTAAGTTTCGCGGCCCCGGCTTCTCGCAGCCGGTAGAAGGGATGCAGCGTTCAGGCGCTGCATCCCTTTTTTATGCCTGGATTTCCCTGACCGATGCCAGGCGCCAGGTGCTTGTGGCACAATAGGTTTTTGCATAACAGGGCTGAAACGGGACATGTGCAGGTCGCATGGCGAGCGCGGGTCAATGCATGGCGGATGAGCTGCGTCGAGTAGCCTTTGTGCTGTGGCCGGGCACTCATCCGGCAACGGTGATGCCGGCCCTGGCAGTGTTGCGGTCGGCCAACAGAATGGCAGAAGCAGAACTGTACCGGGCCGAATGTTACACCCTGGACGATCAGCCGCTGCTCAGCCCCGAGGGCTGGCGACTGCCAGCGGCGCAATGGAACGGCGAGCAGTCCGGTCACGCCCATATCTGGCTGGTAGCCGATGGCATGGCGTTACCGAGCACAATCCCTGTCGGCCTGGCCCACCATTGTCGGAATCGGGCACGTGACGGGTACACGATTGGCGCGCTTGAGGGCGGCGTTTATCCACTGGCGATGAGCGGTTTGCTCGACGGCCATCTGTGTGCGGTGCATTGGCGGATGATTGATGACTTCCGCGAGCGCTTTCCGGCGGTGAAAGCGGGCAGCGAGCTGTTTGCACAGGATCGGGGACGGCTTAGCAGTAGCGGCGGCCAGGCCACGCTGGATCTTTTTCTCGCTCTGCTCGCCGAGGAGCGCGATCCCGACCTGGCCGCAATGGTTGCCGAGGATCTCGTGGTAGAGCGCTTGCGCGACGGCAGCGAGCGGCAGCGTGTGCCGCTGCGCAATCGTCTTGGCAGCACGCATCCAAAGTTGACCCAGGCAGTGATCCTGATGGAGTCGAATATCGAGGAGCCGCTGACCACCGATGAGATTGCACGCCATGTCTGTGTTTCCCGTCGCCAGCTCGAACGTATATTCAAGCAGTACCTCAACAGCGTACCGTCACAGTACTATCTGGAATTGCGCCTCAACCGCGCCCGGCAAATGCTGCTGCAGACCAGTAAGTCGATTATCCAGATCGGTCTCTCCTGCGGCTTTTCGTCGGGACCGCATTTTTCCAGCGCCTATCGCAATTGTTTCGGCATCACGCCGCGCGAGGATCGTAATCAGCGCCGTGCGCAACAGGCGATGGATGTGGCGGCCAAGGCCTGAGCGTGTGACAAACCGCTGTAAGCGGTAGAGCAGATTGAAAGCAGGATGGTAAAGAATCCAGTACAACGGCCCGCAGGGCAAAGGAGAACACGGGGATGTCAGATGCAATGCAGGTAGGCCGGGCGGACTTCGACCGTGTCATGGTGCCCAACTACGCACCGATTGACATGATCCCTGTGCGCGGGGAAGGCTCGCGCCTGTGGGATCAGCAGGGCCGCGAATATGTCGACCTGGCCGGTGGTATTGCAGTCAATGTACTGGGTCATGCGCATCCGGCATTGATCGATGCGCTTACTGAGCAGGCTGGCAAGCTCTGGCACGTGTCGAATGTACTGACCAATGAGCCGGCTCTGCGGCTGGCCAGCAAGCTGGTGGACGCGACTTTTGCAGACAAGGTGTTCTTCGCCAATTCCGGCGCTGAAGCCAACGAGGCGGCATTCAAGCTGGCACGCCGCTGGGCGCATGAAACTGTCGGCCCGGACAAGCACGAGATCATCGCCTGTACCAACAGCTTCCATGGTCGTACCCTTTTTACCGTCAGCGTCGGCGGTCAGCCGAAATATTCCCAGGGTTTTGGTCCGGCTCTGGAAGGCATCAGTCACGTGCCCTATAACGATCTGGAAGCGCTGGAGCAGAAGATCTCTGCACGTACCTGTGCGGTGGTCATCGAGCCGATCCAGGGGGAGGGCGGGGTGATTCCGGCCTCGCCCGGTTATCTGCAGGCCGCCCGCGAGTTGTGCGACAAACACAACGCACTGCTTATTTTCGATGAGGTGCAAAGTGGCATGGGGCGCAGCGGCAAGCTGTATGCCTACATGCACGGCGATGTGGTGCCGGACATTCTTACCAGCGCCAAGAGCCTGGGCGGCGGCTTTCCGATCGCCGCGATGCTGACCACCGCTGCGATCGCGGCGCATTTTGCCGTCGGCACCCATGGTAGTACCTACGGCGGTAATCCCCTTGGCTGCGCGGTCGCCGAGCGGGTGCTGGATATCGTCAATACCCGGGAAGTGCTCGAAGGGGTCGAGGCCCGGAACCAGTTGCTGGTCGACGGCATCATTACAATAGCGCAGGAGTTTCCGGTGTTTTCCCAGGTGCGCGGCAAGGGTCTGCTACTGGGTGCGGTACTGGCCGATGCCTGGCGTGGCCAGGCCCGGCAGATCCAGGAAGCGGCACAGCGCGAGGGGCTTCTGGTGTTGCAGGCGGGTCCCGACGTGATGCGTATAGCACCCAGCCTGGTGATCAGCGAAGCTGACATCGCCGAAGCCATGCAGCGCCTGCGCACCGCGTTGGCCTCGCTGACCGGATAACCGCGGAGAGCGCCATGCTGGTTCAACGCCTGAGTAGAGTCTCGGATCTACCCGAAATCCAGCGGCTGGCTGCATCCAGCCCGGCTGGCGTGACCGCTTTGCCCGATGATGCCGTCCGGCTGGGTGAGATTCTCGAACTTTCCGAGGCATCGATGACCGAGGAGATCAGCTTCAGTGGTGAAGAACGCTATTTCTTCGTGATCGAGGACACGACCAGCGGCAGGCTTGCCGGTTGCAGCAGTGTGATCGCCTCAGCCGGTTTCAGTGAACCTTTCTATACCTTTCGCAACGAGATGTTTGTGCACGTCTCCAGACAACTGGGCTTGCATAACCGCATGCACGTTCTCTCCCTGTGTCACGATCTGACCGGACACAGTCTGCTTTCGGGTTTTCATATCGAGGAGGCCCATCAGCATTCGAATGCCATGGCGCTGAATGCCCGCGGCCGCCTGCTATTCATGGCAAGCCACCCCCAGCGTTTCGCCGATTCGACATCGGTTGAGGTGGTCGGCGTGAGTGATCAGCAGGGAAACGCCCCTTTCTGGGACGCGGTGGGCAGGCACTTCTTTGCGGTCAGCTACAGCGAAGCAGAGCGCATCGGCAGCAGTCGCGGCCGCAGCTGCCTGGCGGAGCTGATGCCCGGCTATCCGATCTATGTGCCGATGCTCTCCGACGAGGCGCAGGAAGTCATTGGCCAGGTGCACCCGTCGGCACAGGATGTGTTTGATCTGCTGATGCGCGAGGGGTTCGAGACGGATAATTACGTGGATATCTTCGACGGTGGCCCCGTCGTGCATGCCCGCACCGCAGATCTGCATACCGTACGCAGCAGTCAAGTTACCACTGTTGACATCGGTCAGATGCCCGCAGGTGATTCCAGCTGGCTGGTGGCCAATCAGCAGATCGCAAACTTTCGGGCCTGCGTGATGAATCTGTCAGTAACAGCGGATGAGCCGCTGATACTGGATCAGGCTGCGGCCGATCTGTTGGGCATTACCAGCGGTGACACTGTGCGACTGGCGAGGGAGGCCTGATATGTTGGTGCGTGCTGCACGGGTCGCGGACATCCAGAGCCTGCTGGAACTTGCCGTTAACGCAGGTGCGGGGCTGACAACCCTTCCGGCGAGCGAGGAGCGTCTGCTGCGGCGCCTGCAGAATGTGGAACAGAGCTTTCTGGGGCAGGTCGATCTGGCTGACAGCGACTATCTTTTCGTGCTGGAAAACGAGACAGGGCAGGTCGTCGGTACCAGCGGCATGCTGGGGTCGGCGGGTATGCGCGAGCCCTGGTACAGCTACCGGATGGGGCTGACGGTAGCAGCCAGCCGCGAGCTGAATGTCTACCGGCAGCAGCCGACGCTTTTTCTGGTCAACGATCTGACGGGTTCCACCGCGCTGTGTTCCCTGTACCTGCCCGAGCAATACCGGCAAAGCGATACGGCGCGCCTGATTTCCAAGGCGCGCTTTCTGTTCATGGCCGAGTTCGTCGCATCTTTTTCTTCCAGGGTGATCGTGGAAATGCGCGGGCGCTCGGACAGCAGTGGACGCTCGCCGTTCTGGGACAGCCTTGGTCAGCATTTTTTTCGCATGGACTTCGCCCGCGCCGACTATCTGACGGGCATGGGTAACAAGGCCTTTATTGCCGAAATGATGCCCAAGTTCCCCCTTTATGCCTGTTTTCTCAGCGAGGCAGCGCGAGACGCTATAGGCAAGGTGCACCCTGATTCCGAAGCGGGACTGGCGATTGCGCAAGAGGAGAGCATGACCTATCAGGGCTATATCGACATCTTCGATGGCGGCGCAACTCTTGAGGCGCCACTGGCGCAAATCCGTTCGGTCAGCGAGAGCCGGGTGTTGTTGCTGGCCATCGGCACACCCGGGGATGACGCCGAGCCCTTCCTGATACACAACCGCGGGCGATTCGACTGCCGGATGGTCAGCGCGCCGGCACGCATGGCAGCTGGCACACTGGTCGTCTCGCGCGCGAGTGCCGAACGCCTGGGGCTGCGTTCCGGTACGCCGGTCCGGGCGGTCGCGTTGCGCAACGGGCACGTTGCCGGCGCGCAACCCTATGCCAGATGACACACGGGCTTACATGAGTGCGCTTGGCCTGCTGTAGAGGGATTCCTATACTCAGCAGACAATCTCGCCTCCTCCAGGGAGCTGTGCCCATGCGTCACCTCGCCGCTGTTTGTCTGCTTTTCTCCGGCATTGTTGCAAGCCAGTCCGTTCTGGCTGACTGCGCGGCTATCCTGCAGCACGAAATGCCGGCACTGCGATCCAAAGACACCATCGATCTGTGCGAGCGCTATGCGGGCAAGCCGCTGCTGATAGTCAATACCGCGAGCTTTTGCGGCTTCACGCCGCAGTTCAAGGGGCTGGAGGCGATTTACCAGCTATACCGCGGCCAGGGGCTGGCTGTGCTCGGGGTGCCGTCCAATGATTTCCGGCAGGAGGCTGCCGAGGTGGAGAAAGTGGCGGATGTCTGTTACGTCAATTACGGTGTCACTTTCGCCATGACAGATCCGCAAACGGTGACTGGCCCCGGCGCTCACCCGGTGTACCGTCAGTTGGCCGAGGCTGCCGGAGAGGCCCCTGCCTGGAATTTTCACAAGTATCTGATCGATCGCGAGGGCCGGGTGACCGGCAGTTTCGCCAGTCAGGTGGCGCCCGATGACCCTGCACTCGTGAAGGCCATTGAATTGGCGCTCTGAAGCGTACCCTCTTTGTCATAATCGGCTCGGGGCATGATGCATGTGGGCGCTCTATGCTTATATAATGCGGCCCTGACCACGCCCGCGCGTCCAGTGCAGG
Organism: Halopseudomonas sp.; assembly: GCF_041579695.1. GTDB lineage: Bacteria > Pseudomonadota > Gammaproteobacteria > Pseudomonadales > Pseudomonadaceae > Halopseudomonas. The sequence continues at coordinate 1,960 of NZ_JBFGFI010000031.1, read as the reverse complement.
CTGACCCGATTCTGGTAGGGGATTTATGAAAAGCGCAGAGATTCGAGAAGCCTTCCTCCAATTTTTCGAACACAAGGGACACACCCGTGTGGCCTCCAGTTCGCTGATTCCGGAGAATGATCCGACCCTGCTATTTACCAATGCCGGGATGAACCAGTTCAAGGACTGCTTCCTCGGTCTGGAGAAGCGTGCCTACACCCGCGCCACGAGCAGTCAGAAATGCGTACGTGCCGGCGGCAAGCACAATGACCTCGAGAATGTCGGTTACACCGCGCGGCACCATACCTTTTTCGAGATGCTGGGCAACTTCAGCTTCGGCGACTACTTCAAGCGCGAAGCAATCCTGTTCGCCTGGGAGTTCCTGACCTCGGAACAATGGCTGAACCTGCCCAAGGACAAGCTCTGGGTCACCGTGTATGCCACCGATGACGAAGCCTATGACATCTGGACAAAGGAAGTCGGCGTGCCCGCAGCACACATGGTACGCATCGGTGACAACAAGGGCGCGCCCTATGCCTCCGACAACTTCTGGGCCATGGGCGACACCGGTCCGTGCGGGCCGTGCAGCGAGATATTCTTCGATCACGGCCCCGAGATCTGGGGCGGCCCGCCGGGCAGTCCGGAAGAGGACGGCGACCGCTACATCGAGATCTGGAACAACGTATTCATGCAATTCAATCGCACTGCCGATGGCGAGATGCAGCCGCTGCCGGCACCCAGCGTCGATACCGGGATGGGCCTGGAGCGCATCAGTGCAGTCATGCAGCATGTGCATTCCAATTATGAAATAGACCTGTTCCAGAATCTGCTACAGGCCTCGGCCAAGGCGATTGGTTGCGAACGGGATGACGACGCCTCGCTGAAAGTGGTTGCCGACCATATCCGCTCCTGCAGTTTCCTGATTGCCGATGGCGTCGTGCCCTCCAACGAAGGCCGCGGCTACGTGCTGCGCCGTATCATTCGCCGGGCCTGCCGACACGGCAACAAACTGGGCGCCCAGGGCGTGTTCTTCCATCGGATCGTCGCTGCGCTGGTCGCCGAGATGGGCGATGCCTTTGCGGAGCTCAGGACGCGCCAGGCGCATATCGAACGGATCCTGAAGACCGAGGAAGAGCAGTTTGCCAAGACCCTGGAGCAGGGTCTGAAGATCCTCGAACAGGATCTGCTGGCCCTGCAGGGTAACGAGATTCCCGGAGAGGTGGTGTTCAAGCTATACGACACCTACGGGTTCCCGATGGACCTGACCGGCGATATCGCCCGCGAGCGCGGCCTGACGCTGGATGAAGCTGGTTTCGAGCGCGCCATGCAGGCCCAGCGCGAGCGCGCGCGCTCCGCCAGCCAGTTCGGCATGGACTACAACAATCTGGTCAAGATCGATCTGGAGACCGAATTCCAGGGCTACGACGGCACTGTCGGTGAAGGTCAGGTGGTAGCGTTGTTCCGCGAAGGTCAGGAAGTGGACTGGCTGCGCGATGGGGAGAACGGTGTTGTCGTAATCGACAAGACCCCTTTCTATGCCGAATCGGGTGGCCAGGTGGGTGACACCGGTTATTTCGAGGTGGTGGAGAGCGGCTTGCGCTTCGATGTTCGCGACACGACCAAGAGCGGTTCGGCACATTTGCATCACGGTGTGGTTGTCCGGGGCGAACTGCGCAAGGGTGACAAGGTGCGTGCTGTGGTCGACGATCACATCCGTCAGGCGACCAAGCTCAATCACTCGGCCACCCATCTGTTGCACGCGGCTCTGCGCCAGGTGCTCGGAGAGCATGTCCAGCAAAAGGGCTCGCTGGTCGACAGTCAGCGTCTGCGCTTTGACTTCAGTCATTTCGAGTCGATCAGCGTCGAGCAACTGCGCGAGCTGGAGGATATGGTCAACCAGCAGATCCGCCTGAACACGCCGGTGGCTATAGAGGTAACCGACATCGAGACCGCTAAAGGTAAAGGCGCGATGGCCCTGTTC
>NZ_JBFGFI010000030.1:0-32145 GCF_041579695.1 Halopseudomonas sp. | reverse complement strand
CACATTGTCCGGGCATTGAACTTGGGCTCAAAATACAAGCCATGATGAGGGTGTTAGGTGATGACTGTGAAAAAACTTCTGGCTGCCTCGGCGGCTCTGCTGGTTCTGGTGGCGGGCGGCGCGTTTGCCCAGTCGATCAATGACAGCATCGCCGAGCGCATCAAGCCTGTCGGCGTTGTTTGTGTCGCCGGTGATCCCTGTGCTGATGTAGGCACCATGCCCGTTGCTGCTACCACTGCCGGGGCTGCGCGCACCGGTGAAGCGGTCTATGGCCAGTTCTGCACGGCCTGCCACAGCGTGGGTGTGCTGGGCGCGCCCAAGACCGGTGACAGTGGCGCCTGGGAAGCACGCCTGGCCGCAGCTGGCAGCTTCGACGATCTGGTGACTTCAGCAATCAATGGAGTGGGCGCTATGCCGGCCAACGGCACTTGCGGTGACTGCTCGCGTGAAGAGATCCACGCTGCTGTGGAGCATATGTCTGGCCTGCAATAAGCATCATCTGTTATTGAAAAGCCACCTCAGGGTGGCTTTTTTGTGTCTGCGGTTTGTTGCTCAGGCCCGGGGCCCGAGCATGCTGCGGATGTCGGAGAGGGCTGAGTTACCACGGGCCTGCTTCTTTTCCGGTGGCGCATCGTCGGTGCCTTCCCATTCCAGATCCTCGGCTGGCAGCTCGTCGAGGAACCGGCTGGGCAGGCAGTCGATTATCTCGCCGAACTGACGTCGCCGTGCAGCGAAGGTGAAGGTCAGGGTGCGCTGGGCGCGGGTGATGCCGACATACGCCAGGCGCCGCTCTTCCTCGACACTATCGGCTTCGATACTGGAGCGGTGGGGAATTATTTCTTCCTCCATGCCGATGATAAACACATGGGGATATTCCAGGCCCTTGGAGGCGTGGAGGGTCATCAGCTGCACCCGGTCGGTATCTTCTTCTTCCTCATGGCGCTCAAGCATGTCGCGCAGCACCAGCTTGGCAATCGCATCTTCGATGTCGGTCTTGCCTGTTTCATCCTTTTCGATCGTGTTCTTCAGCGCCTCGACCAGGAACCAGACGTTGCCCATGCGCTTGGCCGCGACATCATCACTGGAGCAGTTCTGGCGTAGCCAGTTCTCGTAGTCCAGGTCGTTGACCATGGTGCGCAGTGCTTCGATCGGGTCGCCCTCGCTGCATTTTTTGCGCACGCCATCGAGCCAGTTACCGAAGCGCTGCAGCCGCTCGCAATAGCGCGGCTCCAGATGCTCCGCCAGGCCCATTTCGCTGCAGGCGCTGAACAGGCTGACATCGCGAGCGGTGGCATAGGTGCCGAGTTTCTCCAATGTCGCAGGGCCGATTTCCCGACGCGGCACGTTGATTACCCGGAGCAGGGCGTTGTCGTCGTCGGGGTTTACCAGCAGCCGGAAGTAGGCCATCAGGTCCTTGACCTCCTGACGACTGAAGAAGCTGGTGCCGCCGGACAGGTGGTAGGGAATCTGATGATGCTGCAGTTTGAGTTCGAGCAGGCGTGATTGATGGTTGCCGCGGTAGAGAATGGCAAAATCCTTCCAGGCCCGCTTGTGCTTGAGGTGCTGGGTCTGGATGTCGGTGGCAACCCGCTCGCACTCCATTTCCTCATTGCGGCAGCGGATCACCCTGATCGGATCGCCAAATCCAAGTTCGCTCCAGAGCTGCTTTTCGAACACATGCGGGTTGTTGGCGATCAGGGTATTGGCTGACTTGAGGATGCGACTGGTCGAGCGGTAGTTCTGCTCGAGCATGACCACCTTCAGCGCGGGGAAATCATCCTTGAGCTGGGCGAGATTTTCCGGCCGCGCGCCGCGCCAGGCATAGATCGACTGGTCGTCGTCACCCACCACGGTAAAGCGCGCCTGTTGGCCCACCAGCATCTTGACCAGCAGGTACTGACTGGCGTTGGTGTCCTGATATTCGTCAACCAGCATGTAACGGATGCGGAACTGCCATTTTTCCAGAACGTCCGGGTGCTCGCGAAAAAGTGCCACAGGCACCAGGATAAGATCGTCGAAATCGACCGCGTTGTAGGCCTTGAGTGTGCGGTTATAGTGTGTGTAGACGCTGGCTGCAGTCTGTTCCTGGGGCGTCTTGGCCTGGGCCAATGCCTGCTCGGGACTGATCAGATCGTTCTTCCAGCTGGAGATCTGCGCCTGTATGCCTTCAGTGCCTTCGTCAGCCCCGTAATCTCGGTGCATCAGGTCGGTAATCAGCGCCCGGGCATCCTGTTGGTCGAAGATCGAGAAGCCGGGTTTGTAGCCCAGGCGTTTGTGTTCCTTGCGGATGATGTTCAGGCCCAGGTTGTGGAAAGTCGAGACTGTCAGGCCGCGTGCCTCGTTACCCTTGATCAGCAGGCTCACGCGCTCCTTCATCTCCCGCGCGGCCTTGTTGGTAAAGGTCAGCGCGACGATGTTCTGCGCCTTTATCCCGCACTCGCGCACCAGGTAGGCAATCTTTCGGGTGATCACGCTGGTCTTGCCGCTACCGGCGCCAGCGAGCACCAGCAAGGGGCCGCTGATGTAGTTAACGGCCTCCTGTTGACGGGGGTTGAGCTTTGCCACCGGTGATAAACTCCTGATCTGACGGCCGTGGAGTTTACCCGAAATCGGCCTTTCATCAGAGTGATGGCGAAAAGCTAGTCTTGGTTGTTGATCATTTTTTCTATATAACCTACTTTAACTAAGAGGCTCTATATATCTAATTTATAAAGGCAACCGGGGGGAAGGATGTGATTGCCGAGCGCCAAATGCAGCGTGTACTGCTGCTCGACAGGGATGCAGGTGCTTCGGTACAGCTTTGTCGTCGGCTCATGTCCGTCACAGAGTGTCCTTTCCAGCTGGTACGTGCCGATAGTTGGGCGGCGGCAAGATCGCTGATTGCACAAGGCGATATCGAGGCGATTCTGACGCGCACTGAATTTCTTGCCGATGCCTGCGAATCCGGTATTCCAGTGATCCATCTGGTTGCCGAGCCCGAGTTCCAGCGCTCCGGGGAGGCGACCTGCGACAGCTTGTGGGACCAGTCCAGCGCGAGCGAGCTCATCCGCTGCTGCCATTATGCGATCGAGCGCCAGGCCCTCAAATCTGCGTTGGACCGTGCCTCAAGCTATGACCCTCTTACCGGCGTATGTAATCGCTACATGGTGCAGGATCGGCTCAAGCTCGGTATGCGTCGTGCCTTGCGCACCAACCAGCCGTTGGCACTGATGTTTGTTGATCTGGATAACTTCCGTCACGTTAACGAGACGCTGGGCCACGGTGCGGGCGACAGCATCATCAAGGAGGTTGTGGCGCGGCTGCGCGGTATTCTGCGCAACACCGACACCGTCGGTCGGATGGGCAGTGACGAGTTCGCCGTCATCATCGAGGACTACGCCCGCGCCAGCAATCTGCTGCAGATTGCGCAGAAGCTGGTCAGCGAACTGGCCGAGCCTTTTCTTGTCGAGCAGGAAAGCCTGCTGCTAGGCTGTAGTGTCGGCATCGCCACCTACCCGGAGGGCGGTCAGACAGTCGACAGCCTGACGCTGCACGCCAACATGGCGATGCTGCAGGCCAAGAGCCAACGCGGCTGCAATTATCATTTCTACGATGACCGGATCAATCTGCAGGCCAACAGCCTGATCGAATTCGAGACGTCACTGCGCCATGCCTTGCGCGGCAATCAGCTTGAGCTGCACTATCAGCCCAGGGTGAATCTGGCCACCGGACGAATTGTCGGACTTGAAGGTCTTATTCGCTGGCGGCATCCGGAGCGCGGGCTGCTGGGACCAAACGAGTTCATACCCCTGGCTGAGGAGACGGGCCTGATCGTACCGATGGGCTACTGGGTTATCGCCCGCGCCTGCCACGATCTGGCCAAGCTCCATCGTCGCAACCACCCGCCTATCCACGTCGCCGTCAATGTTTCCTTCCGTCAGTTCCAGGACAGCCAGTTGTTGCCCACCGTCAAACGGCTGCTGGAGAAGACCAGCATCGACCCCCGCTGGCTCGAGTTCGAACTGACCGAGACCGCGGTGATGCAGAATCCCGATCAGGTACTGGCGACCATGCAGGGCATGACTGGCCTGGGCGTAAGATTCTCGCTGGATGATTTTGGTACCGGTTTCTCTTCTTTCATGCACCTGCAGCGGCTGCCGATAGATTTGCTGAAGATTGACCGCAGCTTCGTCAAGGGCATCACCGAAACCCGCTCGGATCGCCAGCTGGTGGCGGCGATGGTCGAGCTGGGCCACAGCCTCGATCTGGAGGTGGTCGCCGAGGGCGTCGAACATCGCCAGCAACTGGCGGAACTGCGCTCGCTGGGCTGTGATCAGGTGCAGGGATTCTTCATCAGTCCGGCGCTGCCGTTTGATGAGCTCTGTTATTTCATGGATGCCTACAGCATGGGCCGCGAGGAGCCGAAGATCAGCTGCTCCTAGATGTCTGTCCTTCGGTCGAGCTGCCGGTATTGCAGGGCCTCGGCCAGATGTCGCCGGGCAATACCATCGGCAGCTTCCAGGTCGGCCAATGTCCGCGCCACCTTCAGCGCCCTGTGGCTGGCACGGTGTGAAAGGCCCAGCCGCTCGATGGCTTGCTCCAGCCAACGCGCATCTACCTCCTCCAATTGGCAATGATCCCGCAGGCCGGCCAGGTCGACGTGCGCGTTGAGGCGTCCCTGGCGTGCGTGCTGGCGCGTCCTGGCTGCCATCACTTGCGCGCCGGCTGTCTGGCTGTCTGGAATGCCGCGGGGTTGTCCGGCCATGCTGAAGGGCTCGTTGTGCATGGCCAGATGCAGGTCGATGCGGTCTAGCAACGGCCCCGAGAGCTTGCTGCGATAACGTTGAATCTGCTCCGGCGTGCAGCGGCAGCGGCCGGACGGATCGCCCTGGTAGCCACACGGACACGGGTTCATCGCGGCTATCAACTGAAATCGGGCTGGAAAGCTCAGCGTCTCGCGTGCGCGGGCAATGTGAATGACGCCGGACTCCATCGGTTCGCGCAGCATCTCCAGTACCTTGCGATCAAACTCCGGAAATTCATCGAGAAACAGTACGCCATTGTGCGCCTGGCTGATTTCGCCTGGACGCGGTTGACTGCCGCCGCCAACCAGGGCTGCAGCCGATGCCCCATGATGGGGCGCGCGAAAAGGACGCAGCGGCCAGCTCTGCAGCGGGCCCTGATTGCAGACGGACTGGATCGCCGCCACTTCCAGGGCTTCGTCCTCGCTGAGAGGCGGTAAAATGCCCGGCATGCGGCTGGCAAGGAGCGTCTTGCCGGTGCCCGGGGGGCCGAACAGCAACAGGTTGTGGCCACCGCTGGCCGACACGATCAGCGCGCGCTTGGCCTGTGCCTGGCCCTGCACGTCTGCCAGGTCGGCCAGGCCGTGTTCCTGCGCAGGCATGTTGCCGGAGGGAACCGGTTCAATTTCCCGTTCACCGCGCAGATGCTCGCAGAGTTCGAGCAGATGCTCGGCCGCAATGATATGCGCGCCTCGCACCAGCGCCGCTTCCGTAGCATTGGCGCGCGGCAACAGCAGGGTGCGTCCTGCGGCCCGGCAGGCCAGCGCAGCGGGAAGTACACCCTGAACCGGACGAAGCTCGCCGGATAACGCCAGTTCACCCAGGCATTCGCAATGTGCCAGACAATCAGCGGGTACCTGCCCACTTGCTGCCAGCAGTCCCAGGGCGATGGCCAGATCGAAGCGTCCGCCTTCCTTGGGCAGGTCGGCAGGTGCAAGATTGATGGTAATGCGTTTCAGGCTGGGGAAATCCAGATGGGCATTCTGCAGGGCGCTGCGCACCCGATCCTTGCTCTCGCGCACCGCGGTTTCTGGCAGGCCGACCAGCGTCAGGCTGGGCATTCCGTTGGCCAGATGCACCTCCACCGTAACGGCTGGTGCGGCGATACCGAGTTTCGCACGGCTGTGAACAATAGCCAGGGACATGATCACTCCTTGATCGGTCCACCTGCTGGGCCCCGTGTCCGGGCGTGCCGGGCAGTCAGGTAGTGGGTGGTTGCTGCTCGCGCTGCTCTATCTCGGTGACACGCCGCTCCAGGGCTTCGAGCCTTTCGCGGGTGCGCAGCAACACGACTTGCTGGGTTTCAAACTCGTCCCGACTGACCACGTCCAGTTTGGCCAGCGCGCCCTGCAGTAGCGACTTCAGGTGCTTCTCGACCTCTGGAGCAGGCAGGCTCTTTTCACTCATCAGCAGGCGAGTAGCCTGATTGCTGACGGCGTCGATCAAGACTTTATGCAACATGGCTGGAATCCTGTCTGGTGATCGGTTGAGCGGGCCCGCACCGGGGGGGGCGGGTGAGAGATAGGGAGTTTATCACCCGGACGGCATTTCGTCCCCCTTCTGAGCGCAGTGATCAATTAGTGCGCGATATCGGCTCGCTCAAATGACATGTGCACCGTTTTGGTGCGTATGAGGCGGCTGGCCAATTGCCGTGATAACGCTTTATTGACCTAAGCTATTGAAATATTGCAATAAATAAAAACTGGCAGGATTTCTGCAATACTCCTGACAGGTGAGACAGGCGAGTAACCGTATCGGGCATCCCACCTCAAGCCAGCGTGACTTCCGCAAAATGACTTTGCGAAAAGCCACCAAGGAGCACTGGAACATGAAGCAGTTGACTGTGGTTAACGTGGCTGTCGCTAAGCACGCTCTTGCCGGCGCGTCGGGTTGCTGCATCGGATCTGTGCATTGTCCGTTTCTAAAAGCCTCTAACTCGGCATAGACTGGTCCTGTCCCCCAGGGCAGTCCATCAATCGGGAGAAATAAAATGAAATTAGTAACGGCTGTTATCAAGCCTTTCAAACTGGACGACGTGCGCGAAGCGCTATCGGAGATCGGCGTGCAAGGTATTACGGTAACCGAGGTCAAAGGTTTTGGCCGGCAGAAAGGTCATACCGAGCTGTACCGCGGCGCTGAATACGTGGTGGATTTTCTGCCTAAGGTGAAAATCGACGTAGCGATTGGCGACGACATGCTCGACCGCGTTATCGAGGCCATCACCAAGGCAGCCAACACCGGCAAGATCGGCGACGGCAAGATCTTCGTGGTCAACCTTGAACAGGCTGTCCGTATCCGCACCGGCGAGACAGGCACAGACGCAGTCTGACTTGTCAGTTCGTCCACTGAATGCAGTAATAAAGCCTGTTGGGGGGCTTAACTATGGAAGATATCGTACAAATCAAGTACGCACTTGATACGTTCTATTTTTTGATCTGCGGTGCGCTGGTCATGTGGATGGCGGCAGGTTTCGCCATGCTCGAGGCTGGTCTGGTCCGCGCCAAGAACACCACCGAGATTCTCACCAAGAACATCACCTTGTATGCAATCGCCAGTGTGATGTATCTGGTGGTCGGTTATTACATCATGTACTCGGGTGACGAGGGCGGCATCATGCCGAACCTGGGCGTGCTGATCGGTGCGGAGAACGCAGCGGAAGATGTGCTCGCCAGTGGCGGTGACGTCTACTACTCGGCTCGCGCCGACTTCTTCTTCCAGGTCGTGTTCGTCGCTACTGCGATGTCCATTGTCTCTGGTGCCGTCGCCGAGCGCATGAAGCTGTTCGCGTTCCTGACCTTCGCGGTGGTCATGACCGGCTTCATCTACCCGATCCAGGGCTATTGGAGCTGGGGTGGTGGTTTCCTCTCCGAAGCAGGCTTCAGCGACTTCGCCGGTTCCGGCATCGTTCACCTGGCAGGTGCCTCTGCTGCACTGGCTGGTGTACTGGTTCTGGGTCCGCGTAAGGGCAAGTACGGCTCCTCCGGCCAGATCAACGCGATTCCCGGTGCCAACCTGCCGCTGGCGACACTGGGTACTTTCATTCTGTGGCTGGGCTGGTTCGGCTTCAACGGCGGTTCGCAGCTGATCGTGTCTACCATCGAAGATGCCAACGCAGTCGCCCAGGTATTCGTCAACACCAACGCTTCTGCGGCCGGTGGTCTGATCGCGGCGCTGATCGTGGCTCGCATCCTGTTTGGCAAGGCTGATCTGACCATGGCGCTCAACGGTGCTCTGGCCGGTCTGGTGGCGATCACTGCAGATCCGCTGTCGCCTGGTGGTTTCCAGGCCACACTGATCGGTGCGGTTGGTGGTGTGCTGGTAGTGTTCTCCATCCTGGCTCTGGACAAGATCAAGATCGACGATCCGGTCGGCGCGATCTCCGTGCACGGTGTAGTCGGTATCTGGGGTGTGCTGGCGGTGCTGTTGACCAATGCCGACGCCACTATCGGCGGCCAGCTGCTGGGTATCGTCACCATCTTCCTCTGGGTGTTCATCACCAGCCTGATCCTCTGGATCATCCTCAAGGCAATCATGGGTATCCGTGTCACCGAAGAAGAAGAGTACGGCGGTGTGGATCTGTCCGAGTGCGGGATGGAAGCCTATCCCGAGTTCACCAGCAGCAAGAACTGAAGCTGGCAAGACTCAATAGTGGTAATCAACAGGGCGCCTTCGGGCGCCCTGTTTCGTTGCCGGATGCTGATCGCTGGTAAGCTCTTGTCTACACTGGTAGCTAATCTTACTGATCCGCATGGAGTCTGATGCATTTCAGATATCCACGGAACGTCCTGACAAAAGGGAGCGACTAATGAAGGCAGAGACCTTTGCAGACCTGATCAAATGGAACAGCGGCGTGCATGACATGCTGGCCGATCGAATGCAGAAAGCCGCCGAGCTCAATGGTGACGAGCGTGCCAAGGGCTTGCTCACCTATGTGGCTGACCATGAGCGGATGCTCGCCGATACGGTACGCAAGTTCGGTGGCCGTGCCGACGAAAAGGCGCTCAATACCTGGCTCTACGAGCATGTGAGCGAGGATTTGCCGCCCCGGGACGATCGCAAACTGAACTTTGATGACTGGGATTACGAACGAATCAGCGAAGAGGTCTTCGACGTCCATAACCAGATAATCGATCTTTACTTCTCCATGGTCGAACGCGCCGCGATACCCGAGGCAAAGGATGTAATGCAGGAGCTCTACGATCTGCATAAACACGAAACCCTGCGCCTGGCGGACCAGGTCAACAGCGGACGCTCACTTTAGGAGCGTCTGGCCCTGGTTGCTGAGTGTTCGCACTCCAACTGTGCATTTTATAACCGTTCTGACAGCCTTCCTTCCCTGGCCTGTGTTCTGCAGGCCATCTTAACTTCATGAATTAAAAGCGAATTAATGAGCATGGCGGCAAGCTGGCATCAAGCATGCATTGGTTTGCAGTGAATCGGGATGAGTCCGCAAGGCTTATGACGCGTCACACACAGGAGTAGCACCAAGGCGAACTAGGGTTCCGGTCTGTTTACAGATGTCTGGTCCGAGAGTTTTCCGGCTCTCAGGATGAGAGCTACACGGCGGGATAAAAGCCCGGGAGATCGTCATGACGACGCGTCCCCGATATTTTTTCCAACCGTGCAGGAGTCTGACCATGACCGCCCCTCTGATCCGTTCGATCCGCAAGTCCCTGGCTGGCGCCAGTCTGGCCGCCGCCACCCTGATTGTTCCCTTTGCCGTGCAGGCAGACGAACCACTGACCATCGGTACCGTCGTATGGGCCGGCTACGGTCCGTTCTATGTGGCCGATGAACTGGATCTCTATGAACAGTTCGGCCTCGATGTCGAGTTGCAGTTCTTCAATGATCCGGCGCTGATTCCGTCAGCCATGGCCAGCAGTGCGGTGGACGGCGGCATGCTGACCTACGACCAGGTGGTCGGTTCGGTTGCCAAGGGCCTGAACCACAAGGTTGTCATGCCGATCGATTTTTCTGACGGTGGTGACGCGATCGTTGCGGACAAGTCGATCACTTCGGTTGCCGATTTCAAGGGCAAGCAGGTGGGTTACAACCCCTTGTCCCCCTCGGATTTCCTGCTTGCCTACGCGCTGCAGATCAACGACATGACCGAGAAGGATATCCGTGCGGTAAATATGACACCTGAGGCCATCCCCAGTGCCATGGCCTCAGGCAACCTGCCGGTGGGTGTGACCTATGAGCCCAACGTATCGCAGATAGTCGGCATGGGGGATGGTGAGCGTTTCCACGTGGTGTATTCCTCCGCCGAGGCTCCCGGTTTGATCACCGACGTACTGGTATTCGATGAAAAGGTAATCGATGAGCGTGAAGAGGCCATCAGCGCAATGATCAAGGGTTACCAGGCGGGCCTGGATTACATGCAGGCCAATCCCGAGGAGTCTGCAACCATCATCGGCAAGGTGCTGGGAGTAAGTGGAGCCGAAGCGACCGAACAGATGGAAGGTGTGTACAACATCCCGCTCGACGAAATGGCCGATATCTTCAAGGAGTCGGACTCCACGATGTCGTTCTATGGCAGCGGTGCGGTGATCGCCGACATCCTGGTGAAGAATCAGCAAATCCCAGCAGCGCCCGACTTTGGCGACACCTTTGACGCCAGCTTTGTTGAAACGCTGAACGAATAACCCAGACGCATGCGTACCCGGTGCTGCCGTGTCACGGCGGCATTCCGGTTGGCGCTGCGAATCGGAGGAGTTATGTCTGCACCCTCATCTGCACCAGCAAACAAGCCAAAGGCTGCTTCCCGGCCCAAGCCGCTTTTCCGCTACGCCGATGGCCCCGTGCCTAACAGCCTGGCGATGACCTACAGCCTGTTCGGCTATGTGTTGGGTATCGGCCTGCTGTTTGCCGAGTCATGGTTGCTCAAGGCCGCCGGCACGCTGCTGCTGGCCCACGCGATGATCATCGGCGCCTACCTCATGCATGAATTTGCCCACGGCACGATTTTCAGCAAGCCGGCGCACAATGCCCGAGCCGGCGCGGTATTCAGCTGGATGACCGGCGGCTGCTATGCCGGCTTCCAGGATTTGCGTCACAAGCACATGCGCCACCACGTTGACCGCGCCGATGTGCTCACCTTTGATAGCAAGCAATTTATCAACAGCCTTCCAGCCTGGGCGCGCAAGATCATTCTGGCGCTGGAGTGGGCCTATATACCGGCCGTGGAACTGCTCCTGCATGGCTACGTCATACTCCTGCCCTTCCTTGAGAGCAGCGACAAGCAACGCGCTCGGCGCCCTGCCGTGGCGGCCACCCTGGCGTTGCGCGTGGCGGCATTCGCGCTGCTCGGCTGGTTGTCGCCGGTCGCGCTGGGGCTATATGCGGTCGCCTGGTTGCTGATGATCACGGTGCTTCGCTTCACCGATGCCTACCAGCACACCTATGATGCCTTCGCGGTGCTCGAGGACGGTGACATTCCCGCCGACAAGCTGCGCGACCGGGCCTACGAGCAGCAGAATACCTTCAGCAACCTGGTGTCCCTGCGCTGGCCGATGTTGAACCTGCTTGTACTCAACTTCACCTATCACAATGCACACCACGAGAAACCTGTCGCACCCTGGTATCGCCTGCCGAAGTTGCATTCGGAGTTATATACCGACGGTTACCGCCAGGTAGTGCCAATGAAAGAGCTGGTCGGCAGCTTCCACCGTTATCGCCTACGCCGTGTTACCGACGACGACTACGGTCATTTCGGTGAGGGACCCGGGCGCGCAGAGGGTTTCTACGGCGCAGTCGGTGTCTCCTTTCTGACGGCGGTCTGACCATGCAGAACCTCGACTACAGCAACCGGTGCGTAGTGATCAGTGGCGCTGCGAGTGGCATCGGCAAGGGTCTGGCTCGTGCTTTCGCCGGTCAGGGTGCGCAGCTGGTGCTGCTCGACCGCAATGCTTCGGCATTGGCTGCGGTCGCTGACCAGCTTGCCGCGGAGTCGGGGCTGGAACCCGAGCGGGTCCGGTCGTTGTGTGTGGATCTTGCCGATGATGCCGAAGTGCTGCGTTGCGCGGCCTGGCTAGGCGAAGATGGTGTGCCCGTCGATGTCTTGGTCAACAACGCCGGTATGGAGTTGCCTACCCCGCTGGCCGACGATGCCCCCGACGCCAATCAACGCTGGCAGGCCCAGCTCGATAACAACGTCGTCAGCATGCTGCGGCTGACGCGGGCGCTGCTGCCGCTGCTGCGCGATGGCGGTAGCATCATCAACCAGTCGTCGATCTGGGGGCTCAGCGCGGTGGCAGGGTTTTCCGCCTACTGCGCCAGCAAGCATGCGGTCATCGGGCTGACCCGGTCCCTCGCGTGGGAACTGGGTAGCCGGCGCATCCGTGTGAACGCCGTATGCCCGGGCTGGGTCGGTACGGAGGCTGCGATGGCATCCCTGGGGGCAATGGCGCAGGCCAGCGGGCGCAGCGAAGAGCAGGAGCTCGCACAGATTCTCGCCGGCCAGGTGATTGCGGAGCTGCTGACGCCTGAGCAGCTGGCTGGAACCTTTCTGTTTCTCGGCAGCCCGCTGTCACAGGCAATTACCGGTCAGGCGCTGGTAGTCAGCCACGGCGAGGTCATGCACTGATGGCCACTTATGACCTGCGGGACCAGCGCATTCTTGTCACCGGTGCAACCACTGGCATCGGCCGCGCCTGCGCGCTGCTGTTGGCCGCCAACGGTGCCGAGGTGTGGATCAATCACCATCGGCAGGCGGAGCAGGCGGGTGAGCTGATCGACCTTATTCGCACCCGCGGCGGTCAGGTCCGGGCAGCCGAAGCCGATGTCACCGATCCGGCGGCCGTGAAGGCGATGTTTGCGCTGGCCTGCACTGATGGTCCCCTCGATGGCCTGGTGAACAATGCCGGCATCATTCTGGAAAAGCCTTTTTTAGCCACCGACGAGCAGGATTGGCAGCGGGTCATGGCCGTTGACCTGGATGCGGTATATCGCTGTTGCCGCCACGCGCTTGAAGGCATGCAAGCGGCGGGCGCGGGAAGCATCGTCAATGTCAGTTCCGATCTGGGTTTCCTCGGTCGCGAGCATTATGTCGCCTACTGCACGGCCAAGGCCGGCGTCATAGGCCTGACGCGCTCCCTGGCCCGCGAGTTCGCTCCGCGCGTACGGATAAACGCGGTGGCCCCAGGACCGATCGAAACGCCCATGCTGACAGCCGAGAACATGAGCGATGAATGGCTGACCAGGGAGCTGGCGATTCCGGCGGAGCGCTTCGGCAAACCGGAAGAGGTGGCCGCCGCCGTCGCTTTTCTTCTGTCACCTGCCGCAAGCTTTTTTACCGGACAGGTACTGGGCCCCAATGGTGGCTCCTGGATGGGTGGCTGATGCTGCGCCCCGAGCTGGTCCTGATCATCGCCACCATCCTCTGGGGTACCAGCTGGGTGCCGTTGCATGCCTTTGCCGACATGGGTCTCAGTGGTATGCCGATGGTGCTCGCCGGTTATGGGCTGATTGCAGTTGTCGCCGTGCCGCTGGTGCTGCAGCAGCGCCGCCATTGGCGCAGCCAGGTATGGGGCGTTGTCGCGATTATCTGCTTCGGCGGCTGGGCCAACGCCGCGCTGATTTCGTCCCTCTCGCTTGGCGAGGACCTGGTGCGCATCATGCTGCTGTTCTATCTCGCCCCGGTATGGGCGGTGATCGGCGGCTGGTTGTTGCTCAAGGAGCGGCTGACCCTGCTACGCCTTGGCGCCCTGGCGCTGGCACTGGTGGGTATAGCGCTGACCCTGGGCGTCGGCAAGGCAACACTCAAACCGCTTACCGGCATCGACTGGCTGGCACTCAGTGCCGGCTTCGCCTTCGCGATGAACAACCTGGCGACCCGCGCCGCAGATCGCGTACCGCTGATGAGCAAGACCTTCGCCGCTTTCATTGGCAGCGCGATCTTTGCCGGCGGAGCGTGTTTCCTGCTGGGCCAGTGGTTGCCCTCCCTCGGCGCCGGCAGCTGGTTGCTGGTTGCGCTGTTTGCGGTCGGCTGGCTGCTGGTCGCCACATTGGCGGCGCAGTATGGCGTCACCCACCTGGAGGCTGGTCGCGCAGCGGTGCTGATTGTCTTCGAACTGATCGCTGCCGTGTTGTCCGCCGCCTGGCTCGGCGACCAGGCCATAGGTATACGCGAATGGATTGGCGCGACGCTGGTATGCGTCGCCGCCGTGATGGCCGCTTGGCCCGACGGACCCGAACCTGAACTGACAAGGAGCTTGCCCTGATGAACCCCCTCTACATGGATCAGATCAGCTGGGTGGAATACCAGCGGCGCGTTGAGGCCGGCGCCGTGGTCTTTCTGCCCTGCGGCGCCACCGAGCAGCACGGGCCACACCTGCCCCTGGGTACCGATGCCCTGCTGTCCACCGCGATCAGTGCCGACGTTGCCGCTCAGGTTTCCGGCATTGTTGCCCCGGCGCTGGCCTATGGTTACAAATCCCAGCCCAAGTGCGGCGGTGGACAGCATTTTTGCGGTACCACCAGTCTGGATGGCGCTACGCTGTCGGCGCTGGTGCAGGACGCAGTGCGCGAATTTGCCCGTCATGGCGTGAAAAGGCTGGTGCTGGTGCTGGGGCACTATGAAAACCAATGGTTTGTGGCCGAAGGCATCCAGTTAGCCCTGCGTGAACTGGGTAAGGATTGTGACATGGAGGTCATGCGGCTCGAGCACTGGGATTTTTGCCGTGAACAGACATTGGCGGATATCTTCCCCGACGGTTTCCCCGGCTTTGCCCTGGAGCATGCGGCGGTGATCGAAACCTCGCTGATGCTGCACTACCACCCGCAGATGGTCGCACTGGACAAGATTCCCGACGACCTGCCTGCCGACTTCCCGCCCTACGATATGTATCCCACCCGCACCGAATGGGTGCCGCCCTCAGGCGTGTTGTCTTCGGCCAGGGGATCCACTGCGGAAAAAGGCGCGCGGATGGCTGGCGACATCGCCGGCGGGATCCTAGCGGCAGTGCGCCACGAATTCGCGCTGGAGTCATGAGCATGCAACCCGGCTTGCATCCTGCCAACTGTGCCTTGCTGATGATCGATATGCAGCGCGACTTTTGCGCGCCTGGTGGCTACGCCGATCAGGCTGGCCTGGATATCCAGCGTCTGCGCGCACCCATCCCGGCGCAACAGGCATTGTTGGCGGCAGTGCGCCGCGCCGGGATGCTGGTGTTGCATACCCGTGAGGGTCACCGTCCCGATCTTACCGACCTGCCGCACTGGAAGCGCATCCGGGCCGAGCGTAGCGGCGCTCCCATCGGCCAGCCGGGGCCAATGGGCCGGTTACTGATTCGCGGGGAGCACGGCCATGACCTGATCGATGAGCTGCAGCCCCGGGCCGGCGAGCCGGTGATCGACAAGCCGGGCTATAGCGCATTTGCCCATACCGACCTCGAATTCTTGCTACGGAACCGGGGTATCAGTTGCCTGATGCTTGCCGGCGTTACTACCGAAGTGTGCGTCAGCTCGACCTTGCGTGCGGGCATCGACCTGGGCTTTTGTTGCCTGACGGTCAGCGACGCCTGCGCTTCACCCTATCCGGAACTGCATGCCGCCGCGCTGCAGATGATCGGCGTCGAGGGCGGCATCTTCGGTGAGGTGTGTACCAGTGCCGAGCTGATCAAGCGACTGGAGGCCCTGTCATGACGGACGTTTTGAAACTCTGGCCGATGCTGACCGCGACGCATCGATACGACAAATCCTTCTCGACCCGCGGCCGCGGCGCAGGAACCACGATCGAAGCGCCGATCCTCGCCTATCTGATCGAAACCCGGCAGGGTCGAGTGCTGTTCGACGTGGGCTGTGATTATCACAAGCTCAGCGACCCGCAGGCACGCCGGAAATGGTACGACCCGCAGGACTTTCCGATGGGCGCGCCGCAGATGGACGAGGATCAGCGGCTTGGAGCCCACCTGGCGCGGATGGGACTGCAGACTGGGGATATCGACCTGGTGTTTCTCAGCCACCTGCATTTTGATCACGCCGGCGGGCTCTGCGAGGTGTGTGGCGCCGAAGTGCATGTGCACGAGGACGAGTTGCATGCCGCCCGCGAGCCGGCGGACGACGCCTATTTCGCCGACGACTTTGCCGGCAATGTGCGCTGGCGCCTGCAGCAGGACGAATACGATCTGCTGCCGGGTCTCCGGGCACTCAATACCCCGGGCCACACGGCCGGCCACATGTCACTGATGATCCAGATGCCTCAGGGAGCGCCAGTCATTCTGGCCGGCGACGCCGCCGACCTGCAGGAAAATATAGACGATGAAATTGCCCCCGGCCTGTGCTGGCGTGACCGCGAGGACATGGCCGTGGAGAGTATCCGCAAGCTGAAAACACTGGCTGCCGAGTCCGATGCGCATCTCTGGCCGAATCACGATATGGCCTTCTGGCGCGGGCTCAAACGCTTTCCGGAGTACCACACATGAATAACGTACCTGCCTCTTATCTGGGCGTCTGGCGCCGCACTCTGTTACGCACCGCCGACGGTCGCGAGGACCGCACCACCCGGGTTTTCTGGTTGCAGACGCAATCGCTGCATGGCGATTTGCGCCTGCCCGAGCCGACCCCCATGACCATTGCGCAACGTATTGGCCAGGCGGGCTTTGCCGGCATTACCGAGGTGTGTGGTGAGCGCTGCCAGTGGCACCGGCTGGTGGATTTTCATCCCGACAGCGGCACGGATGTGGGTCTGATGGAGTTCGTCAGTCCGGACGAAGTGCACGAGACCGCGCCCGACGGCAGCTATCTGGAGATCTGGCAGCGATTGCCCGAGTCGGTCGGGACGACGCACGCGGTGTGGCTTGCGGCGGCGGATGACCCACAGCGCCAGGGATGTCTGCTGCAGGCTGGGGACTGTTTCATGTTTGTCGCCGACCGTCCTGTTCGGGCGCGCGAGGGCCTACCGCTGCGAAAGCAGATCACCGGGCTGGGTGCGGATCAGGCCGAGTTCATGATGGGTTGTGAATTTTCTTTCGGGCGCATCAGCGGCGGAAACCGGCCCTGGGAAATCACGCTCTCCTCGCTCCCTGGCCGCAGCGGGCGCTGCCTGTTGCTGGAGCCGCCGCAGGCGAGTCCTGATCAATGGACGGTTGAAAGTCTGGCGAGCCTGGGTGGCTATCCGCCGCGCGGCGGCTGGCAGCGGGTATCCATTCCCTTACCGACTATGTCTGCAGAGGAGGTCACCCCATGAACGCACAGGCCCCGATTCCGGAAAAGAAAGTCCTCGCTGCCTCGCGCGTCAGTCGCCGGCGCTGGTGGGTGATTCGCGGCGAGATGAGCGGCCGCACCACAGCGATACTGGCGGCGACAGGGCTGGCCGCACCCTTTCTTGCATGGTGGCTGTATACCCTGCTGGGCTTTGCCGATCCGCTGTTCATGCCGGGCCCCGGCGCGGTGGCGGAGCGGTTCTGGCACTGGTGGACTGACGAGGGGCTGGTCGCCGATACCGCAATCAGTGTCTACCGCGTGATGGTCGGATTTCTGATCTC
The DNA here is from genome assembly GCF_041579695.1 of Halopseudomonas sp. GTDB lineage: Bacteria > Pseudomonadota > Gammaproteobacteria > Pseudomonadales > Pseudomonadaceae > Halopseudomonas. Next base: position 14,879 of record NZ_JBFGFI010000030.1, on the reverse strand, counting down.
GGCACTGATCGCATTGCCGCTGGGTCTGTACCTGGGTACCTATCGCCCGGTGCAGGCGACACTGGAGCCGTTGATCGATTTTATCCGCTATATGCCGGCAGTGGCGTTCATTCCACTGGTCATGCTCTGGGTAGGTATCGGGGAAAGCTCGAAGATCCTGATCATATTTATCGGTACCTTTTTCCAGATGGCACTGATGGCCGCCGAGGATGTGCGTCGCGTGCCCATGGCGCAGATCGAGGCGGCACAAACGATGGGTGCCAGCCGCAGCGAGATCATTCGTCTGGTGGTGCTGCCCTCTGCGCGTCCGGCTCTGCTCGATACTCTGCGCATTACCTGCGGCTGGGCCTGGACCTATCTGGTGGTCGCCGAGCTGGTGGCATCCAATTCCGGCCTTGGCTACGCCATCCTGCGAGCACAACGGTACATGCACACCGACAAGATATTCGCCGGCATCTTGCTGATCGGTCTGATCGGCCTGCTCACCGACCAGGCGTTCCGCTGGATCGGCCGCCGCGCATTTCACTGGCAGAAGAGGTAACCCCATGGACCAGCCATGTATCCGTATCCGCGGCGTCGGCAAGACCTTCGAGACCCGTGAACAAAGTATCCAGGCCCTGTCGGAGGTCGACCTCGAGGTGCGGCCCAACGAGTTCATTACCTTTGTCGGCGCATCCGGCTGCGGCAAGTCGACGCTACTGCGTATCCTCGCCGGCCTGGAGACCCACACCAGTGGCGAGATTCTGCTGCATGACCAGCCCATCGACGGCCCCGGCGTGGACCGGGCCATGGTGTTCCAGCATTACAGCCTGTACCCATGGCTGACGGTAATGCAGAACATCCGCTTCTGCCGGCAGCTAAAGGTGATAGCCGATACCGTCTACAGCCAGTCGGATGTCGAGACGGCCAGCGGCCGGGCCGATGCACTGCTCAGCCTGATGGGTCTGCAGCCCTTTGTCGATGCCTACCCCAGCCAGCTCTCGGGCGGTATGCAGCAACGGGTCGCCATCGCCCGGGCGCTGATGCCGCGGCCGGATATCATGTTGATGGACGAGCCCTTTGGCGCCCTGGATGCGCAGACCCGTGAGGTCATGCACGACCTGATCCGTCATGTACACCGGCTGGAAAAGAGTACCATCCTGTTCGTCACCCACGATGTCGAGGAAGCTATCTATCTGGGCAGCCGGATTGTATTGATGGCGCCGCGGCCGGGACGCATCGACAGTATCTACGAGGTTCCTCTGCCGACCGAGCGCCATCAGGATATGAAGCTCGAGCCGGAATTCATCCAGCTCAAGCGCGAAATTCTCGCCCGGATTCGCGAAACCTCCGGTGTGCAGACCGATCTTGAGCAGTTGCAGCGCCTGACCAGGGGGGCTGAGGCCTGAGTCGCGGGCAGCTGGCGCGTCCTGATACAAAAAAACATTCCACCACCCCTAGCCAAATTCTCCCGTTAGGCTATAAATAGCGTGTTTTTCCGTTGGAGTGGCTGGAATGAGTGACGACGATCTAGAAAATGACGAACTCGAGCGCGATGATGACAGCGACGCCGACGATTCGGACGATAATGATGACCTGCCTGTCGCCGACCATGAGGATGACAGCGACGACGACAGTGATGCGCCGGTAGTCAAATCGCGCAAGAAGGCAGCGGTACAGCCAGATGTACTTGAGGGCCTGTCACTCGAAGCCAAGGAGCGCGAGCGGGAGATGCTTGCGCGCCAGATGGAGGAATTCATGGCCCGCGGCGGCAAGGTTCAGGAAGTGGGCGCCAATGTGGTGGCCGATCCGCCGAAGAAGCCCCAGGGTAAGTACGGCAGCCGGCCTATCTGAGGGGTCAGGTATTCGCGCTCAGGGCTTGTAGCGAGTCAGCCAGGCAGGTATTTCGCTCAGGCATTTAACCTCGCCGCTGGGGCGTGGCTGGTCCGGCCAGTCCAGCATCAGGCGGTTGAACCAGAGCGTATGCAGGCCGACGCCCTGGGCGCCCTGGATATCGTCCACCGGATGGTCGCCGACGTGCAGGGTATTTGCCGGCTCGGTTCCGGCGCGCTCCAGTGCATGCAGGAATGGCGCGGGATCGGGTTTGCTTAGCCCCACTTCGTCGGCCGAGACGATCACGCTGAAGTACCGCTCCAGCCCCAGCCTGCGCACGTCGGCATTGCCATTGGAGATGGTCGCCAACTGGTAGTTCCTGCTCAATTCCGCCAATAGCGCTTCGGCATGTGGAAAGAGCGTCAGCGCGTGACGTGCCTCCAGAAACACCTCGAAGCCCTTCTGCGTCAGTTCCCTTGCCTGCTCCTCACCGTAACCCGCGCGGCGCAATCCCAGCTCCATCACCGCCAGACGGAACGCGGTAACCCGGTGGCGCAGATCGGGGTCGGCCGCCAGCACATCATGGCGCAGCGCCTTGCGTGCGTTGGCATCGAGTTGCTGGGTGAAGCGCGGCGCATGCTCGTCGAACCAGCGCAGCAGGGTCTGTTCGGCGGCTAGCACCACCGGCTCGGTTTCCCACAGCGTGTTATCGAGATCGAAGGTCAGCAGTTGGATCATGAGTCACTCGTCTTGCGCTTGGCGCGTGGGTGGGCCTTGTCATACACCTGTGCGAGGTGCTGGAAGTCCAGGTGCGTATAGATCTGCGTGGTGCTGATGTCAGCATGTCCCAGCAGCTCTTGCACTGCGCGCAGATCGCCGGAAGATTCCAGCACATGGCTGGCGAAGGAGTGGCGCAGCATGTGTGGATGCAGATTCTGTCCGATATGCGTCACGCCCCAACGGCGCACACGAAGCTGGATGGCGCGTGGCGTCAGGCGCCTTCCCTGTTTTCCGATAAACATTGCCTGCTCGGCCGTGCCGCTCAGCATGCGCACCTTGAGCCATCGCTGCAGCGCTTCGCGCGCCATGCGGCCGACAGGTACCAGGCGGGTCTTGCTGCCCTTGCCCAGTACCCTTACCTCGCCCTGAGGCAGGTCAAGCTCGTGAATATCCAACCCGGCCAGCTCCGAGAGGCGCAAACCGGATGAGTAGAACAGCTCCAGCATGGCGTGGTCTCGTACGGCTAGCCAGTCATCGTCGCTGTTGTCGTCGAGCAGCTGTGAAGCCAGATCGGCGTCCAGCGCTCGCGGCAGTTTGCGTGGGGAGCGCGGTGCACGAAGGTCCAGCGCCGGATTATGCTTGCACAGACGTTCGCGGATCAGAAACTGGTAGAAGCTGCGCACGGCACTGAGCATGCGTTGCAGACTACGGCCAGAAAGGCCGGCCTGGTGCCGCTGGGCGACGAAAAGGCGCAGGCGCGCGGCATCCATGTCCGGCCAGCGCCGGCACTGCTGGGTATCGAGAAAATCGCGCAGGCCTTCCAGGTCGTGTCGGTACGCCTGCAGGGTGCGGGGCGATAGCTGGCGCTCGCGCTGCAGGTGGCCGAGAAAGGCCTCCAGGTCACTCTGCAGGGCGGTGGAATGCATGAGTTACAACCTGACGTCGTCGGCGATCGGGCGCTGGCGCAGCAGCACACGGGCCAGCGCATCGGCTATGTAACCCAGAAACAGGGTGCCGGTAGCATTGCGGTAGTGGTTGGCGTCATGGCTACCCAGTGCCAGCACGCCATGCAGTCCCTGATGCTGGATAGGTGCGATCGCGGTGGAGGCAACCCGGTCCGCGTCGTCGCCGAACAGGAATGCCAGCTCATCGGCGCGCAGCACACCACTGAGGGTCTTGCCGCTGTCGACCAGGTGCCCTATGGCATCGCGTGCCTCGGCGTGGGTGACGGTACGCGCGTTGGGGAAGCGCTGGGCTTCGCTGAACAGGATCAGGCTGACGTGGGGCACCTTGAAGTCATCCCGCAGGCTGTCCTCGATACTGGCAATCACCTGTTCCAGGCTCTGCGCCTCGAGCAGGTCGAGAATCAGGCGGCGGCTCTTCTCGAAAAGGCGATCGTTCTCCCGCGCCACATCCATCAGCTGGCCGAGGCGATGGCGCACGTCGATGTTGCGTTCGCGCAGCAGCTTGACCTGGCGCTCGACCAGCGAGACCGCCTGACCGGACTGATGCGGAATGATCAGGTCGGGAAGCAGGTCGTCGTATTCGGCGAAAAATGCCGGATGCAATCGCAGGTACTCGGCAACGGTATGCGCGTCGAGCTGGTGTGCCGGATGGGTGGGGTGCGACGGCTTGTCGGTCATAGACGTATCTGTCCTTCAAAAACGCGGGTAGCGGGGCCGGTCATCATTACCGGTTCGCCGGGTCCGGCCCACTCGATCTGCAAATTGCCGCCAGGCAGTTCGATACGTACTGGGGAAACCAGGTGGCCCATGCGGATCCCGGCGACGGCTGCAGCGCAGGCGCCGGTGCCGCAGGCGCGGGTTTCACCGACACCCCGCTCGAACACGCGCAGGCGGGCGCTATGGCGGTCGAGCAGTTGCATAAAGCCGGCATTGACGCCCTTGGGGAAGCGCGCATGGCGCTCGATCAGTGGGCCCAGGCGGGCGACCGGGTAGGCATCCAGATCGTCGACCAGGGTGACGCAATGCGGATTGCCCATGGATATAGCGGCGACCTGCAGAATCTGCTCGTCCACTGCCAACTCGCAGGAAACCGACTCGGCATCGGCCTGAAAGGGGATCTGCGCCGGCACGAACCGCGGCGCGCCCATATTCACCGTGACCTGACCGTCGGCCTGCACGCTCAGCGCGATCGGGCCGCCGGCGGTTTCCACCTGAATGTCGGTCTTGGCCGTCAGCCGCTTGTCGAGAACGAAGCGGGCAAAGCAGCGCGCACCATTGCCACACTGCTCCACCTCGGTGCCGTCGGCGTTGTAGATACGGTAGCGAAAATCCATGTCCGGATCGCCCGGCGGCTCCACGACCAGCAATTGGTCGAAGCCGATGCCGGTATGGCGGTCGCTCCACTGGCGGATAAGCCGCGGATTGAGCTGGGCATGCTGGGTGACCAGGTCGATGACCATGAAGTCGTTGCCCAGACCATGCATCTTGGTAAATCGCAGCAGCATCTCAGGCCTCGGGTAACAGGGATTCCCCAGCGAAGAGTTCGCTAAGGGTTTCACGGCGGCGGATCTGGTGGCTCTGGCTACCATCGACCATCACCTCGGCGGCTCGGGGTCGGGTGTTGTAGTTCGAGCTCATCACGAAGCCATAGGCGCCGGCCGAGCGCACAGCCAGCAGGTCACCCTCGGCCAGCGCAAGTTCGCGGTCCTTGCCCAGGAAGTCACCGGTTTCGCATACCGGGCCGACGATATCCCACTGCTGCGCGGGGACGTCATCACGCGGGCGGACTGCTTCAATGCCCATCCAGGCGCTATACAGCGCCGGGCGGATCAGATCGTTCATTGCTGCATCGATGATCGCGAAATTCTTGTGCTCGGTAGGCTTGAGCAGATTCACCCGGGTTAGCAGCACGCCGGCGTTGGCGACGATCGAGCGGCCGGGCTCGAACAGCAGGGTCAGGTCACGATCGCCCAGGTGTGCCTTCACCTTGGCCAGGTATTCGGCAGGCGAAGGGGGTGTTTCGTCGCGGTAGGTCACGCCGAGTCCGCCGCCCAGATCCAGGTGATGGATGCGGATGCCTTCCTCGGCCAACTGGTCAACCAGTGCCAGCAGGCGATCCAGGGCATCGACCAGGGGCGTGTCGTCGGTCAACTGGGAGCCGATGTGGCAATCCACGCCGCGCACGTCGATGTTCGGCAGTTCGGCCGCGCGCCGATAGACTTCCGGGGCCCGAGCGATGTCGATACCGAACTTGTTTTCCTTCAACCCGGTTGAAATATACGGATGGGTCATCGCATCCACATCGGGATTGACGCGCAGGGACACCGGTGCCTGAACGCCCAGTTCGGCAGCGACCGTCTGCAGGCGTTCGAGCTCGGCGGTGGATTCCACGTTGAAGCAGTGGATGCCGACTTCGAGCGCGCGACGCATTTCCTCGGCGGTCTTGCCCAGACCCGAGAAGACAATACGTGACGGTTCGCCGCCGGCGGCCAGTACGCGCTCCAGTTCGCCGCCGGAGACGATGTCGAAGCCGGCGCCCAGGCGCGCGAGAATATTCAGCACGGCCAGGTTGGAGTTGGCCTTGATGGCAAAGCAGACCAGGTGCGGCGTGCCGCTCAGAGCCTGATCCCAGGCCAGCCATGCCTGTTCTATCGCCTGGCGCGAATAGACAAAACAGGGCGTGCCATGGCGCGCGGCGATATCGGACAATGGCAGATCTTCGGCGTGCAGTTCGCCATTGCGGTATTCAAAAGCTGTCATGTTTTAGGCTTCGTGTGCTGGTATACGGGGGAAGCGGCCTGATCGTTCAGCGCTCGGTGGGCTGCTGGATCATGGCTTCCTCGGCTTCGTTGCGCGGCTCTTCGATTTTTTCGGCGGGCAGATACAGCGGCCCTTTCTGGCCGCAGCCAGCGATAAAGAAGAGGGCGAACAACACAGCAATGGAATGCTTCATGGTGAAATCCTTGTTGAAATACAGGCAATATACGGCAGTATACCCAGCCACCCGGTCAGACGCACCCGCACCGGCGCCGGAAGGACGGAGAAAAGAACACCCATGCATGAACTGAGCGAAGAAGATTTCAACAGGCAGGTCGACCTGTTACAGGACCGTATCGAGCACGCGCTGGATGCTAGTGATCTGGATCTGGATATGGAGGTGATCGACGGCTCCCTGGTGTTGATTCTCGCCGAAGGCCCCCGGCTGGTGGTCGGACGCCAACCCGCTTCCCGTGAAATCTGGCTGACTGCGCCGGACGCCACCCGGCATTTTGGCTACTTTCCGGATGAGGGCTGGCTGCATGACAGTGACGACGAGCCCTTGGAGCTGGTGCTGAGTCAGGTTCTGAATGAGCTGACCGGTGAAGAGCTGGAGCTGGACCTGGAGGAGGAATAGATGTCAGTCGCCAGCCGTCAGCCATCCCCCTGCGTGCGCCAATGTTGTCTCGATGGCGATCTGTGCCTGGGCTGCGGACGGCTGATGCCGGAAATCCTCGAATGGGCGACGGCGACCGACGAGCGTCAGCAGCAGATCAGCGCAGATGCCAGGCAACGCCATGCTGAACGCGCTGCATTCAGCGCCGCTAAAGGGTAATCAGTTGCGCGCAATGCCCATTGCCGCATTCAGTGCATCTTCAAGGCGCTGCCGGTAGCGCAGATAGTGGACCGTCTGCATGCTGCCGGTGGGATCAATCGCGGACAGGTCCAGATCGGTGATGTAGCACGGGTACTCATCCGCTCCGGCGCGCTGCTGCAGTATATGTCTGGCTGCTGCGGCAAACAGGTCGGCGCCGTGGTCCAGTTCGGAAAATTCGCGCTGGCCGCAGAAGATGCTCACCTTCAGGCTCTGGTCATCCCCTGTCTCGGCAATCGCCTGCACCGCGTAGTAGTCGGTTTCGACACCCCGGTTCGGGATCCGCTGCGGCTCCAGACGCAACGGCATGCCGTCCGCGGCCGGCCGTATCGCATGAATCGACAGCGGCTCCTCGCGCAGGCTGGTCTCGAGGCTCTGGTTGACCTGGCGCCGCAGGCGGATGCTGTGCAGAAAGCGCAATAGCGGCAGCAGCAGGGTCTGTTCATCACGGCACATCTGGCGCGAGCGCCAGAGCGCGCCAAGTTCGTCCAGCACACTTATCTCTGCCTGGCGGTCGGGCAGCAGCCGGTAGAAGACCTGTATCTCCCCGGCGTGGGCATGGCGCAGCATCAGCGCGGTATCGTGCCCCTGTAGGGCGAAACGATCCAGCGCCAGCGGGCTGTAATGCTGCCGACCGCTGCCCAGATAGCGCATCAGGCGCTCGCGATCGGACAGGTGGGTGATATCGATCAGGCCATCCTTGCGCTCGAGGATCTGGAAACTGTTCCCCACCTGCAGCAGAAAGCGCGACGGCGGCTCGGCGAGCAACTGGCGGATGGCGTCCTGAAACAGCTGCTCGACCCGCTCGGCGATTGCGCCGGAGCGGTTACGGCAGAAGCAGGCGACCTGTAGATCAGGCCGGTGCTGGTGCTCATGGGCCTTGTTGAGGTAGTCGCACAGCGCATGGATGCATGCCTGCGCGCCCTCGAAACGGCTGACCTGCAACTCGTTCCAGCTGTTGAGGGTAATCTGGTCGATGCTCAGAATCAGATTGTCGCGCAGCCCCGAATATCCCAGGGCGTCAGTGTGGCTGCTAATCAGATGCAGGTTCTTCTGGCTCGTGACTGGTAGCGGGTCCAGCCCCACATTGACCAGCAGCAGCGACTGGCAGGGCTGGCTGGGGCGCGACAGAGCAGTTTCGGTCAGCGCCGGCAACGGCAGCGGGAAATGCAGGCGCAGGGCGGCCAGCAGATTGTTCAGTTCGAACTCGCTCAGCGCGCTGTCGCCCGGATGCACGGCAATGCGCGTCGCGGCATCTACCAGGCCGTTGCGGTGGGCCCAGGCAACAAGTTCGATCAGATGACGGGTGTACTTGAGCGGTACATGATCGGACAGCTCGGTCTGGCTCAGGGTGCCACGGTAGAGACTCCAGCTGGTCTGGTCATGGTCTGCGCCGGGACGCTGCGCAAGGGTCAGCAGTGGTTCGCTGAGGTCGGGCGCGATACCCGGATTGATCACTTCGATCTTTCCCGCCTTGCGCTCAAAAGCGGCATACAGCCGGCGGCCGAGCAGCGAAAGATCGCGGCTGTTGACCTGATTGATCACGCCATTGCTACGCCCGAACTGCGACAGGAACCGGTAGCTGTGGGTCAGTTCGCTGACCAGCTGCTGGCGTTCGTGGGTCACCTCACCCACGCGCCAGAGATGGCGATTGTCCATCTGCTGCAGCTGTCGGGTATCCCAATGCCACTCGCGCACCAGCTTTTCCATCAGGCTGCGCTTCCAGCCTAGACTGCCGGTGCGTCTGCTCAGACGCACGTCTGCCTTGATATACAGACAGCGGCGTACCAGTTCGAGGCGTTCGCTCTCTCCACGCTTGAGCAGGTAGCGCTCGATCCGTCGGTAGAGCATGACATAGGGATCAAGCTCATCGAGGTCCAGCCGGTTGGCGTATACCGCATGCTTGAAATCCAGGCTGAGGCAGCGCACGTCGGCATGCTCGCTGGCATAGACCTCGGTCAGCAGCAGTTTCAACACCGATTTGTAGGGCGATTCGATACCCTTGAACAGTTGCCAGAGCCCGGCGCCCACATACTCCCCGGCCGGAATGCGCGCCATATGTCCCAGATCGAGACTTTCCAGTCCACGTATAAAGCGTTTGTCGAGCAGTTGCCGGGTAAAGTCCGCGTAGTGCTTTTCCTCATAGTCCGGCACCAGCCACCACAGCGGATAGCGGCCGCCCAGGAGGATGGCCGTGCGGTAGAACTCATCCAATAACAGGTAATGCTGGGTGCTGCCGCAATCCTCGATACTCAGCGCATTGTCGCGATCGCCGAGGCTGAAGGTGGCCGGGTTGACCAGATGAAAATGGGCTTCGCAGCTTTGCGTGGCTGCCCAGTCGGTTATCAGTTGGCACTTCGCGGCAAGCTCGGCGATGGCCCCGGGTGACAGGTGCGGGGCATGGCAGACCCAGATGTCCAGGTCGCTCTGGTCCGACTGGGCAATAGTGCCGCCGCTGCCCATCAGATACAGCGCCTGGATCTCGCCGGAGAAGCCGGCCGGGTGCCGGCGGTAACTGAAGCTGCGGGTAAGCGCTTGCGCGCCCAGCAGTACATTGGGATCCGGTGTATAAGCGGCCAGCCCATGGGGCGTTGCGCGCGAAACATAACCCGGCAGCAGCGGGTGGTTGACGTCAAACAGCAGCGGGATCAGCTGCAGAACATTGTACTGACGCGCCGGCAGAGCCTGCAGCACACGCTGCAGACGGCTGCGGTTGATGCCCATGAAACGGTTGCGCAGGGCAGTCAGTGCCTTGCGGTCAATACCCTCGGCTATCTGCGGCTGGATTTCCCCACTCAGAACCATGATCGCTTGTCCGGTCTCAGTCAGCGCGCAGGATCGTCAGCAGTGCCTGGCTATGTTCTGCCGCGTCAAGCCCCAGGCTGGTCAGGTAACCGCCGTCTGGCTTGGTAGTGAGTCCGCGGGCATGCAGGCGCTCCGCCGCGGCTACCACGTCCTGCGCGGCCTCGTGTCGATGGATCTTCAGGCCTTCCAGGGAGTTGGCCAGGTTGAATTGGTTGAGCAGGTTGATTTCGGCAATCTCTTCGGGTTTCAGCATGAGCGGCGCTACCTCTTTTATGGATTCGCTTTCTTGGAGTTCAGTCTGCAGTCTAGCCGTAAAAGGCCTCCGACAGCACAGGGAATATTGTCCGGTTCTGGTCGTTGCGTCTGCATTCAGACAGCTTATGTCGCTGGATATTTTGTTTCGTCGGCGCTACAACAGGGGCACAGAAAAACAACATTCATTTTGCAGGAGAATATCGCATGCTCAAACTTCATGGTTTTGCCGTCAGCAACTACTTCAACATGGTCAAGCTGGCACTGCTTGAGAAAGGCGTCGATTTCGAAGTGAACGTGGTTCACCCCAGTCAGGACGAGGCTTTTCTGGCTATCAGTCCGCGCGGCAAGGTGCCCGCGCTGGAGACTGAACACGGCCTGGTCAGCGAAACCAACGTGATTCTGGAATACATCGAAGAAACCCAGGGTGGCAAGCCATTGTTGCCCAAGGATGCGTTTGAGCGCGCCACCGTGCGGGCTCTGACCAAGGAAATCGAGTTGTATCTGGAATTGCCGGCACGGAGCTGCTACGCGGAGGTGTTTTTTGGCGGCAAGGTGGACCAGCAGGTGAAGGACAAGGCCAAGACCGATCTGCTCGCTGGCATCGCGGCGCTCAAGCGTCACGCCAAGTTCGCGCCTTACGTGGCAGGCAGCGAAATGACCATTGCTGACCTGATGTTCATCTACAGCATTGATCTGGCCAGCGCGGTAGCAAAGAAGCTGTTTGACCTGGATCTGCTGGCGGATCTGCCGGAGGCCCGCGCATTACAGGCCAAGATGGCCGAGAATCCCAATGTACAGAAGGTCGAGGCGGACAAGAAAGCCGAGATGGCGGCGTTTATTGCCGCTGCCCGCGCCAAGCGCTGAGTGCACTGCTCATCCCCGGCACCGTCCGGGGATGATTTCCGCTTTTCTCAGAGCATGTCCTTGAAGCGCTCGTCCTTGCGAAATACCAGCGGCTGACTGAAGCCCGGAATGCGCATCTGGGTGCCGGTGATCTGAATCTGACTGTCGTCGATCATGTTCTCGCCAAAGTTGTAGATCACTGCCAGTTGGCCCTTGAGCGCCTGCTGATCATAGGCGGCTGCGGCAGTCCGGGTCTCTTCCCGGCGCTTGCAGTAATCAGCAAATGCGGCCTGGCCGTAGCGTTTTTCCAGCATTCGATCCACCACGCTGGGCGCCAGTACCACGCAGCTCGCGTTGTTACCACCAAACCCCTTGGAGTTGATGAAGCACACCTCGAGTGGCTGCGTCGTGCGGCTGACGTCAGTGGTGCTGATGCGCAGGTGTTCTCGATGCACGTCATCGGCCACCGCATCGATGGTCTTGATGCCGGGAATGATCTGGTACCTGAAGCTGCCCAGTGCCGAGGCCAGTTGGTCAGCACTGGCGCTGGCCAGCGAGTGCCCGACATAGGCCTTGACCGCAGTGAGCGGCAAATCGCGGATCTCGAAGGCCCTGGCCACGCGGTCAAGTAGCTCGGATTCGGTCACCCGGTTGGCCGGGGTGCTGGAGCCGTGGGCGTGGACAAAACTGCGCTGGCGTACGGCGTCCTCGCCGACAATCTGCATCGCACTGAAGATCGCCTTGGACATGGTCAGATAATTGCCCGGACCCGGCGCTGAAATGGACTTCTTGAAGCCGTCGGCATTGATGAATACATCCGGCACGGCGCCGTGGATATCCGCGCCGAGCTGCATGGCCAGCTCGTCGTCCATCAGCAGAAAGAACTGCGCCGACTCGGCCAGCGTAAAACCGCAGTTGTGACTGAACGGGCGGCTGGCGCGGCGGAAATCGACGTCCGGCTGGCCTTCGATACTGCGCAATCCGTCTTCGGTCGCCAGCGCGCCCATTGCGCCGTAGCCCTCGATGCACTCCTGCGTCACTGGAGCCTCGCCGTTGCCCACCAGCACCACGCGGGCGCGGCCGCTGGTGATCATCTCGGTGCCCTTCTGCAGGTTGTAAAGAAAGCTGGCGCAGGCACCGGTAATCGCACCGGTGGTGCCCACACTGCCGAGAATGTAGGCGTTGATAAAGTCCGCCGGCATGCTGTTGAGTCCCAGGGCCAGCTGTTTGGCGCTGACCCGGTTGCCCTTCAGGCGTGACTGCATCAGGCCGCCGAAGCTGTTTTCATCCAGTTGGCTCATCGCGCTGCTGGCAAATACCGCGATCTCGTCCGGCTGCACGCTGTCGACGATGCTCTGCCACGGCATGCCACTGGAGCGCAGGGCGTCGGTCGCTGCGACGATGGTCATCTGCAGGCCGCGGGGATGGAAGCGTGAAGCATAGTGTTCCGAGGGTTCGAATCCACTGGGCAGCTGGCCGGCAGACTTCACTGGCAACGAGCGAAAACTGTCTACCTTGATGTCGCATCCATCGTAGACCGTGACCATCACCTCGGTGTCGTTCAGCGGCTCGATCACCCAGTCGGTGGGCAATGGCTCGGGCAGCTGCTTGGCCAGCGTGATGAACGAGAATGGCTTGCCGGCCTCGCCGGTTATCGTCAGGTTTTTTTGCCAGTGAGCGGCATCCACATCCAGGTGACGCTTCTCGATGCGCCTGACCAGCGTGCCCTGCAGAATCTGTTCGCCGAAGCGGACTTCGATATCGGCTGGCGTGAGCTTCTGGCCCTCGGCGTCCAGATATTCGCCTTGCTCGACCCGTACCAGTTTCATCAGTACAGCAAGACCGGCCAGGGTTTCCTGACGCTCGGCGGCGGGCAGGGACTCGATCACCGTGCGGCGGAATCCGTGATGGAAGGAACTGCGGCCGGCGGCGTTGTAACCACCAAACCCGACTATGACCGGCAAACGCGACATCTGGCATGACTCCTGACAGGTACCAGGCGCCCTTGCCCGCTAATGGCGGGCATATCCGGCGGCATCTTGCCGACCAGGGCGCTGGATTGTTCTTCGAATGCATATGCTGACGAGAACTGTAACCGCTGGGTCACGTTTAGACCATGGCGATTTACCGCCGGTGCGAACCTGCCGCTGCCGATAGTGCTGCTCAGTCGGCGGGCGGCTCGAAGATCACGTAGACCTTGCGGGTGCGCTCAATCACTTCCCAGCTGCCGACAAAGCCGGCGGGAATCACGAAGCGGTCGCCAGCGCTCAGCTTACGGCTGCCACCCTGGTCGTCGTGCAGTATCGACACGCCCTCGAGTATCTCGCAGTACTCATGTTCACTGTAGCTCACGTCCCATTGACCGGGAACGCATTCCCAGGTTCCGCTGGAAAACTGACCACAGGGGCTGCTGTAGTGATTGCATACCGATTGCGCCGGATCCCCGGCGCGGACCTTTGCCGGATCCGGTCGGTAGTGCTCGGCCTCGGTGGGTGCGGTAGCAAAATCGACTATCTGTTCAATGGACATGGGAGCTCCGGCTATTTCATGGTCGGAATGCTGAATTCGGCATCGGCACGGATACCGGTTGGCCAGCGGGAGGTGATCGCCTTGCGCTTGGTATAGAAGCGTACGCCATCAGGACCATGCATATGCAGCGGGCCGAACAGCGAGCGCTTCCAGCCGCCAAAGCTGTGGAAGGCCATGGGTACCGGAATCGGCACGTTGACGCCGACCATGCCGACCTGAATCTCGTTGCAGAACTGCCGGGCGGCATCGCCGTCCCGGGTGAAGATCGCCGTGCCGTTACCATACTCGTGCTCGTTGATCAGTTTCACACCGCTGGCGTAATCCGGTACGCGCACGATGCACAGTACCGGACCAAAGATCTCTTCGCGGTGTATCGTCATATCGGCGGTCACCTTGTCGAACAGACAGCCGGCCATGAAGAAGCCACCTTCCAGCCCCGGCACGCTGACCTCGCGGCCGTCGACTACCAGTTCGGCCCCTTCCTTTACACCCTGGTCGATATAGCCGCGGACCTTGTCACGGTGCTGCGCGGAAACCAGCGGACCCATCTCCATGCCCTTATCCAGACCGTTACCGATTTTTAGCGCCCTGACCTTGGGCGCCAGGGCCGCAACCAGCTGGTCAGCGACTTCGTCACCGACTGCTACCGCGACCGAAATCGCCATGCAGCGCTCGCCGGCACTGCCATAGGCCGCGCCCATCAGCGCGTTGACGGTCTGGTCCAGATCGGCATCGGGCATCACCAGCATGTGGTTCTTCGCGCCGCCGAGAGCCTGCACGCGCTTGCCGTGCTCACAGCCAGTGGCATAGATGTATTCGGCGATAGGGGTCGAGCCGACGAAGCTGACAGCCTGCACGTCGGGATGGGTAAGCAGCACATCGACCGCTTCCTTGTCGCCGTTGACCACGTTCATCACGCCATCAGGCAGTCCGGCTTCGGTGAGCAGTTCGGCCAGGCGCATGGGTACGCTCGGATCCTTTTCCGACGGCTTCATGATGAAGGTGTTGCCGCAGGCGATCGCGATCGGGAACATCCACATGGGTACCATTGCCGGGAAGTTGAACGGCGCGATGCCGGCGCACACCCCGAGCGGCTGATTGACTGACCAGGCATCAACGCCCCCGCCGACCTGCTCGGTATGTTCGCCCTTGAGCAGGTGCGGAATACCGCAGGCGAACTCGACCACTTCCAGGCCACGGGTGAGTTCGCCCTTGGCATCGTCGAACACCTTGCCGTGTTCGCGGGTTATCAGCTCGGCCAGTTCGTCGGCATGGGCCTCGACCAGCGCCTTGTACTTGAACAGGACGCGCGCGCGATT